>NZ_BARG01000028.1 GCF_000376565.1 Streptomyces hokutonensis
TCCTCCAGGTCCTCCGGCGACAGGATCAGCAGGCGCTCCCCGTCCGACACCGCCGCCCGCCGGCCGTCCGGGGAGAGCGCCATCGGATGCCCGGTGACGTACGTGGTGCGTCCGCCGCGGACCAGGGCGTGGGATCCGTCGGGATGCTCCAGGACCAGCAGCCGCCCGTCGTCGCCCGAGCCCACCGGCCGGGCGCCCGGCACGGTGCGGAATCCGACCCGCACCGCCAACTCGGAGTCGAAACAGACGCCTTGGCCCGCCGCGTCGATGATCGCGGTCAGTCCGCCGCCCGGCAGGGCGCCCGTGACCGCCGTCACCGGCTGGGTGACCTGGAGCAGCCGTCCCGCGGTCAGGTCCAGCCGGTGGACACGGTGTTCACCGACGGCGAGGGCGAAGTTCCGAACGCGGGTGAGAGTGAGAAGCACCGGCTCCAGCTGGTGCTCGGCGCCCGCCCGGCCGTCCGTGTAGCGGGTGAGCCTCCCGTCGAGGCCGCCCACCAGCAGTCCGCCGCCGTCAGTCGCCAACACCTGGACGCCCGCCCGGTGTTCCAGTACCGGCTCCGGGTCCTTGGTGTCGAGCGACAGCGACCACACCGCCCCGCTCCACATCCCGACGTACAGCACGTCCCCGGCGAAGGCCAGCGCACCGGGCACATTGAACCGTCCGCCGTGCGGCGCGGGCAGGTCGACGATCCGGTGCCGCCCGTCCGGGGCCGCCAGCACCACCCGCCCCGACCAGTCGGCGACGGCCAGACAGCGCTCCCCGCGTGCCCACAGCCGGGGCCGCTCCCTGAGCTCCGCCGTACCGCCGACCTCGTGCTCCGCCGTATGGAAGGTCAGGGTTCGTCCGTCGCGTACGGCGAGCGCGCGGCCGTCGGGGAAGAAGACCGGGTGTCCGCGCGCGGCGAGGACGGGGCGGTCGGGCTCGTCCCAGGACGGCTGCTCCTCGGGTGCCCGCACCTCGAAGGGCGGGGTCGTCGCCGGTTCGCAGCCGGGAGCGGTCGCGACGAGCCGTACCTCCGGGGCGGGCGTGCGGAACGCGAGGTCGCCGAAGACCGCCGTGCTCCCGGTGACCGACGCGGTCAGCGTGCCGGTCGGCTCGGCGGTGGGCGGGTGTGCGGTCAAGGTGACCGTGGCCCCGGCCGGCCACGGGGACACACCGTCCGGTGCCGTGCCGGTCACCTTCAGCGCCGGCAGCGTGTGACCGGCGATCGCTTCGCTGACCGGTGTCTCGAAGTGGAGGACGGTGCGGGCCTCGGCATGGCGCAGCCCCACGGCCTCGCACACCTCGTCGATCCAGCGGGGCCGTGCCGTGGAGATCCAGTTGATCCGGTGCACGATGTACGGCACCTTCTCGACGGCCCCCGGATTGATGAGCAGCGGGATGAGCCGGCCGCCCTCCGGAGGGTTCAGCTTGTACGCCTCGTGCAGCTCCCACTGGCAGACGTCCTTGTCGAAGTACGTCGGCGAATAGAGCGCCACGACATGGCGGCTGCGGGGGAGCGCCTCCTCCAGGAAGCTCTGCCAGTCCGCGCCCAGCGGGGTGCCGCTGGTGCGGGACACGTCGAGGTAGATCCTCGGCGTCGCACCGTCGGCGGTCACACACCCGCTGAGCTCGTCGTGCAGATCCCTGGCCTGGATGTAGTCCTCGCGGGCGTAGCTGATGAACACGTCCCACTGGTCGGCCCCGGACGCGGTCCCCGCGATGTCCGTCGTCATCCCAGCACCTTCGAGATCGCGCCGATCAGCTCGTCGAGCAGCTTCCGGTGCTGCGGGTCCATGGCGGCGCCGTGGCCGCGCCGCAGCCGCTGGGCCTCGTCGCGGATGCCGGTCAGTTTGGTGCGCATGGTGTACGGATCCGGAGTCGGCGGCTGGAAGGGGAACCGTGCCGACAGGGGGTCGGGCGGCGGCTTGACCAGGTTGTTGAACCGTTCGACGAGGTCCGACACCATCAACGCCGTCTTCACCCGGGCGACTTCCGTGCGGCGCGCGGTCACCAGCTTCGCCAGCTCGTCCAGCGGATCGCGCCCGCCGTTCTTCCCGGTGCCCCGGCGCTGGTTGCTGATGCGCGCGTCCAGGTCGTCCAGGGAACGGGCCAGCCGGTCCGCCGTCGCCGTGTCGGAGATACCGCCCTTCACCGGGGACATGATGGCGTCGTACCGGTTGTACAGATCGCCGACGGCCATCGCGTCCGCGACTTCCGCGAGCCGCTGGACCGTCGCCTTTTCCAGCTCCCGGACGATCTGCCTGCCCTGCTCGGACCGGACCGCCTCCCGCACAGCGGGAAGTCTGCCCTGCAGGCCGGTCAGCCGGTTGCGCAAGGTGGCCAGCCGGTGTGGGGACCCACCGCTGTTCGCGGCCTTCATGGCGTCGACGAACTCGGCGACCGCCGGGTTGACGACCGCCGCCTCCTGCCAGCCCCGCACGGCCTCCAGCAGTTCGCCGGCCTGGGTGATGGTGGCGTCCCGCCCGGCGATCTCGGCGCAGGCCACCGCCCGGTCCGGGTCGCGGCCCAGGTGCAGCAGGCAGACGGCGTAGAGGAAGTTGAGCCAGGAGAAGCCGGAGACCAGGGGCAGGACACGGGCCAGTACCTGCTCGGCGGCTTCGGCGAGACCGGCCTGCAGCAGCGCCGCGGCCGTCTGTCCGTCCGCCTCGGCGATCAGCGAGTAGACCGCGTCGGCGCGGTCGCGGGGCAGGTTCGGCGCCGGCGGTGCCGCGCGCCTCGGGCTGGTGACGCACAGGGCGAGATAGGCGTCGAAGTCGGCGATGACGGAGTGGCGGCGCCGGCGGGCGTCCATGCGGGCCAGCTCGGCACGCGCCAGGCGCGGGTCGCCCGCCCTGAACGCTGCCACGGCCGGCGCGGCGGCGGGACGCGCCAGCTGGAGCAGCAACCTGCTTTCCAGTGCCGCGACCTGCTCCTTGTCGACGTCCGCTTCCGCGACCCCCCGCGTCGCCGTGTCCAGGGCCAGTTCCAGCGCGCCGGCCTTGGCCTGGCCGAGGGCGACGAGACAGGACAGCGAACCTTCCTCCGGGGCCAGCTCGAGGAACGCCTCCGCGCGTTCGAGCGCGCCCCGGGGATCGGCGCCGGCCGTCCGGGCGTAGGAGTCCATCTCGCCCGGGGTGAGACGCCTGCGCAGTTCCCGGCGGAGTTCGCCGACCTGCCCGCGGAGGTCGTCCGGCATCGGCTCGTCGCGCAGCGGACGCAGGATCCGCAGCGCCGCGACCTGGTCCTGCCCGTCCAGGCGGTACATGCAGAACGCCCGCAGGTAGCGGGCTTCCTGGTGCTCCGGCTTGTTCAGCAGGTATTCGGTCAGGAGCTCCAGGGCGATGTCGTACTTGCCTTCGTGGGCGTTGGCCCGGGCGTCCTCGAGGAGGTCCTCGCCCTCGTCGTCGAGCACCAACGACATGTCCATGAGCGTGGCGGGCGGCAGCTCGAGCAGGCGGTCCGTGACGGGCTTGGCGCCCGGCCCGCGGGTCAACTCCTCCAGCTGCTGGTCGTGTTCGACGAGGCCCGCCCGGCGGCCGATCCCCGAGAACTCGAAGGACGGCGTCCGCAGCGACTGAACGGGGTTGATCTCCCGGAACGAGTGGCGGTCGTCCGCGGTACCGGTCACGAGTACTCCTCTCCGAGCCCGGACGCGTCCCCGGGCTCCGGCACCTCGCCGGGGTCGGGCACCGTGCCGAGCGCGTGTTCGGCCAGTTGCCGGGCGAGCAGATACTCGGACTCCTGGTCCACCTTCACCAGGAGCATCAACACCCGGGCCAGCCCGGCCTGTTCGAAGAGCTGCTCCTCGGCCGGCTCGGGCTGGTGCTCCACTCGCGGCAGCCGGTCGAGCAGCGCGCCGCGGTCGGCCGTACGGCCCCGCCCGAGCGCGAGCGCGAGTTCGGCCCGCAGGCCGCCCGCCCGTGCGCCGGTCCACCGCCCGGGCACGACCCGCCGCCTAGGCATGATCCCGGTCATCGGTCCTCTCCTCCTCGGGCAGCAGGATCTCTCCGGTACCCACGATGATCTTGCGTTCCGCTCCGTGCAGGACCGCGGCGCCGTCGGCGTACACCTGGGAGGCGGCCTCCAGCTCCTTCAGCAGCTCGTTCACGACGGCCCTGGCCGGGTGGTCCTCGGGGAGGTCCCGGAGCCTCGGGTACGTGATGAGTTCGATACGACGGCGCAGCGCGTCGTTGCGGCGCTGGATGTCGTCCTGCGGGGCCCGCGGCCGGGGAACGGCCTCCGTGTCGAGGCCGCCAGGGTCGCCGTACGGCGCGAACCTGTCCTTCAGACGCCGGTATTGGGCCCGGTCTCCCGGGGAACGGTCCGGATCGTCGAGGAACTCGCTCACGAGGGCGAGATACCGGGAGATGGCGTCCCCCTCGCCGCCGAGCGCCCGCTCACGTTCCATCAGGTCCAGCACCTCGGGCAGCGTGATGCCCTTCGCGAGTCCCGTGCCCTCGTCCAGCACGACGAGCGCCTGTTCGCGTTCGGGCTGGCTCAGGGCGAAGTAGTAGCGGACCAGGCCCTCGACGAGTGCGGGGTCACCGAGGTCGGGATCCGCCTCGCGCACCGCGGCCGCCCGCCGCTCCAGCTCCTCGAAGTCGGACGGCCACGGTGCCCCGGACAGCGCGGGCCTGCCCAGCCACTCCCGCACCAGGGCGAGCAGCCTCAGCATCGCGACGCCGGTGCGCAGCGGTCCTGTCGTGGGGGCGTCGGCCGGGCGATGGGCCACCTGGAGGGAGAGACCGGCCAGCCGCTCGCTCAGCTCGCCCGGATCGCCATCCGCCCAGTCGCAGGCGAGAATCCCCAACTCGGCCTCGGTGACGGGCAGTTCCCGCTCCTCGGCACGCTTGCGCGCGCCGGTGAACGCGTCACGGGCCTCGTCGATCCGCCCGTCGAGCATCGACTGGACACCCTTGACGAGCTGGAGGTCATTGACTTCGGGCGGGATCCGGTCGGTGAGTTCGTCGAGTTCCCGGACGCGGTCGAAGTGGTGCAGCGCTCCGTCGGTCTCGTGCCGCTGCCAGTGCCCGACGGCCAGGTGGAGGTGGGAGATGGCGGCGATCCGGCGGCTCTCCGGCCGGCCCTTCAGAAGCTCGGCGTGTTCCGCGTACAGGTCGGTGACCCGGTCGTGCCTCTCCAGCCGTGCCTGTACCCACAGTTCCAGGTAGGCGGTGTCCGTCGTACGGCCCTCACCGGCGATCAGTTCGTCGAGGGCGGTCGCGGCGGCGCCGTAGCGCGCCGGTTCGTACCGTCCCAGCATCGCCCGCACATAGGCCTGCGCGAAGCGGATCCGGTCCAGCCCCTGCCCCCGGGGCCCCGCCCCGACGGCCTGCCCGAGCAGCCCGTCGGCCCGCTCCAGCTCGTCGCGGTCGTCGCTGTCGAGCAGCACCAGCGCCTGCTCGTACGGCAGCCGCCAGCGGCTCGGCAGTACGACCAGGAAGTACGCGGCACCGGCCAGGACGGACAGGAACAGCAGCGGCATGACGACCGCCAGGAGAATCGTGGTCACGTCCCGGTCTCCCTGCCGCGTTCGCGGTGCAGCCGCCGGACGAGCTCCGCGTACCGCATGCCGTATTCATGGATGTGACGCTGTGTCATGTGTCCGCTCTCCCGGACGCGCCGGAGGCCCGTCTGGACCTGCTCGGCGACCTGTTCGGCCGCGTCGAGCCGGCCGAGGAGCAGGAAGGTCTCGGCGTAGTCGAGCATGAGGTCGAACCGCCACCACATCAGCGTGTCGCCGTCGTGCAGCCACTGGTGCACAAAGGCGTTGGCCTTGGCCAGTTCGCCCTGACCGATCAGACAGACGGCCATCTCGTGCGCGTGTTTGCGGCGCAGATCGGGCGGCAGCCGGTCGAACGCCGTGTGGGCCGTCGTCAGGAGCCGGTGGGCGAAGGAGCCATCCGTGGCCCCGGCGAGCCGGCCCTGCACGACCTCCCACAGGCCGCCGATGATCGACAGCTGTGCCGTGTACGCCTCCACGCGCTCCGGGTCCGCCTGCACCGCGCGTTCCAGCAGCGACAGCGCCTCCAGCGGGTCCCCCAGATCCTCGTGGGCGATCTCGGCGGCGAGGATCAGCAGCGGGTATCCGGGGCAGTCGACCAGTGCCGTGTGGGCGAGCCCGACGGCCTGGCGCGGCCGGCCCGCCGCGCGGAGGGCACCTACCGCCGTCACCGGATCCATCGCGCGGCGCGCCTCGTCGAGGGCGTCGGCCAGCTGTTCCGGGTCCGTGCCGCCGAGCCCCGCACTCAGCGCGCGAAGCTGTTCCCGCACCTCCCGGACCGGTTCCACCCGGCGCATCCAGGACGGCAGCAGGCTGTCCTGGGCGCGGGGGGCGAACACGCCGGCGCAGGCCGCCCGTTGCAGCAGCCGCTCCTTGTCCGCGTCCGGCGGTGACTCGAAGCAGCGCAGTGCGGTGACGGCCAGGGCGTGCAGCCCGGGGTCCCGGCCGCCGGCCGGCAGCCCGCGGGCCGCTTCCGGCGTGAGATGGGCCAGCCGCTCCGGCTCCGCGAAGAGCTGCCCGAGGGACGGCGCTCCCCAGGCGGGCAGCGGCAGCAGCAGCGGGCCGTGCCCGGTCACCACGATGTCGGCGGGCAGGGCCACCAGTTCGGGGCCGATCGCGGCGCGCCAGGCCGGCAGTGCCCGCAGCGCCTCGGCCACGGACGCGAGCTGTGCGGCCGTCTCGCGCCCCGCTAGGGCGTCGGCGAGGTTGCCGGGCGCGTCGGTCTCGTAGCTGACGACCTGGAACCAGCGGCCGGCGAGCTGCCGTTGCTCCCCCCGCTCGCCGGGCATCACCGGGACCAGCCCGATGCGGCGCGGCCGGGTCTGCCAGGCCAGCAGCTCGGCCCGCTGGTCCCCGTCGATCTCCTCGACCGGGATCAGCCGGTACCAGCGTCGGCGGTGGGGTGCGCGGTAGAGCGTGCCCCACCAGCCGACACCGGCGTACTCGGCGTCGAGCTCCGCCGCGACGGCCGCTTCCGGTGCCTCCGTGGCCGTGGTCAAAGCTCGGCCTCGATGACGTCGGCGAGCTCGTCCAGCGTGTCCTCGTCGGCACCGGAGCACACGGCGTTCCAGAACCCGTCCAGGGCCGCGGTGAGAGCGGGCGACGCCTGGCCGACGCGGAGGGCCTTCTTGACCGTACGGCGGTACTCGGCCGGTACGGCGGCGGCGTCGATCCCGCCGACCGGGGCCCCGGTGACCGCCACCGGGCCGGGAATCACGGCCACCGGATCGGGAATCACGGCCACCGGCCCGGGCACGGTGGGCACCGGCCCGGGACCGACCGGAGGCTGCGGTTCGCCGCCCGGCGCGGGCCCGCCGACCGTCGCGAACAGCTTCTCCAGCGCGGCCCGTTTCTCCGCCAGCTCGTCGAGCGTGCCGATGGTGGTGCTCTGGTCGAAGGTCGCCTGGTACTCCCGCCCGGTGTTGGTGTGCGTGACCTGCACCGCGAGCAGCCCGTTCATGTCCAGCGTGAACTCGACCTCGAACTCGTGGTAGCCCTGTGGGCGGCGCTCGATGTCGTCCAGATGGATCGTGCCGATCAGGGTGTTGTTGTAGATGAACCTGTCCTCGCCCTGATAGATGGCCGCCTCGATGCGGGGTGCCTGATCAGGGTTGTAGTACTTCTGCACATGGCGGGCCGGGATCTTGGTGCCGCGCGGGATCAGCGCGCTGAACTCGCCGTCCTGCACACCGACGCCCATGGTGTGCTCGGCGATCAGCGTGACGGCGTAGTCCTGCTCGTCCGCGGACCGCTCGGCGGTTGGCCGGGTCGAGAGGTCGAAGGCGGGCGAGGCCTCGAACCGGTTGGCCACGATCGCCGCGCCCCGGGCGACCAGCGTGTCGGGGTTGGCGTCTCCGCGCACGAACCCCTCGTCCTGGTCGAAGTGGTTCAGCAGCATCCGCCTGACCTGCGGGACACGGGTCGAACCGCCCACGAGGAGCACGGCGTTGACATGCTCGGGCAGTACGCCCTTGCCGTTGCGCGCGTCGTCCAGCGCCCTGTCGACCTGCTCCAGGGACCGGTCGAGGTGCGGCTGGATCAGTGACTCGAAGGTTTCCCGGTCCAGCTCCAGCGGGGTGGTCCCATGGCCGAGGTCGACGGTCGTCGCGGCGCGCAGCGACAGCTCGCGCTTCGCCGTCTCCGCCGCCGCCTTGATCCGCAGCGGCTCGATCTCCTTCGGCAGGGTGTCGCCGAGCCGCTCCTTGATCCACTCGGCGACGGCGTCGTCGAAGTCGCCCCCGCCGAGCCGCTGGTCCCCGGCGGTCGCGATGACCTCGATCTCGTCCTCCCGGGTCTCGATGATCGACACGTCGAAGGTGCCGCCGCCCAGGTCGAAGACCAGGTAGACCTGCCGCTCGGTCTCGGCCCGGTCGACGCCGTAGGCGATGGCGGCGGCGGTGGGCTCGGGGATGAGCTGACGGGGGTAGAGACCCGCCAGCAGCGCCGCCTCCTCGGTGGCCTTCTTCTGGCGCTCCGTGAAGTAGGCGGGCACGGTGACCACCGCGTCATGGATCTCCCCGCCCAGAGCCTGCTCGGCGATCCGCTTCATCTTCATCAGCACCAGAGCGCTGATCTCCTGAGGGAGCAGCCACTCGTCACCGAGCCTGGCCCGCACGGGGTCGTTCACCTGGTAGACGCCCTGGGCGCCGAAGTACGCGAGCCGTTCCGGCTCCTTGAACTCCGCTCCCATCTCGCGCTTGATCTCCACCAACGTGCCCTCGGCGCCCGGTCCTCGGCTGATGGCGTCCTTGGCGTCGTGCCCGACGACGAGGGCACCGGTGACCGTGTCGAGCCGTACGACCGAGGGCGTGGCGACGGCGGCGGACCCCTCGCGTTCGGGGTCGGCGAGGATCTGCGGGGCGAGGTCGTCGGGGTGATAGGCGGCGACGGCCGAGTAGGTGGTACCGAGGTCGATGCCGACGACCCGGTGCAACTCGTCTTCCATGGGGGACCTCCGGGGTTCAGTCGTCGGCGAAGCCGTCGAGCAGATGGGTGCGGGTGAAGTCGCCGGTGAAATCCGTACGGGTGGTATCCGTGGGGCGGTGGACGTCCTCGCCGGCCGCGGCGAGGAATGCCTCGATCTCCCTGCGCAGCACGGTCAGACCGGCGGCCTTGCCGTCCGCGTCGAGGATCGGCTCCCAGGTCGGTACGAGACGCAGCAGTGGGAGCGGTGGATGGCGGGCGTCGTGTGCGGCGCGGGACTCGGTGCTCTCCAGATTGGCGGCGTGGGCCGCGGCGATCTCCTCGTCACTCGCACCGCGCGCTCTGAGCCGGGCGTCGTTGCGGTTCGCGGCCGCCCGGATCTCCTCGGCCGTGGCCTCGGGCGGCACACCGAGGCGCATGTACTCGGTTGTTCTGGGTACGACCATGGGCAGCGAGAACAGCGCCCCGCCGGCCTCGTCGGCACCGGGCATCCCAACATCCCCCGTTCACGAACGCTACGCGCCGGGGGCGAGGCTGGGAGGGCTCGCGCTCGACACGGTCCTTCTTGACGCAGGACGACCTGTGCGGCCGTAATGGTGCGCCGAGTCTAGAGGCGCCGAGGGGTAACTTGCCGTAGATCCCGAGTAGTTGTGGGCGATGGGATCGACATGGCTGGAATTGGTCCCACGGGTCGCCGTGACGTGCAGTCCTTGTGGAGCCGTGGTGAAGGGGAGAGGACCGTGACAACCCTCGCTGTCACCGGGCACATGGATCTGACGGACGAAAGCGTCCCCCTGATCCGCACCGCCCTGGACGAACTGCTGCGGCAGTACGCCGCTGCCGCCGACGACGTGCTCGTCGGTGTCTCCTGCATGGCCAAGGGCTCCGACTCCTTGTTCGCCGAGGCCGTTCTCGCCGCCGGCGGGTCCCTGGTCGCCGTCATCCCCGCCAAGGATTACCGCCGGAACCACGTCGCCGCCGACTACGCGCCCACCTTCGACGGGCTCGTCGAAGCCGCCGACGAGGTGCTCGTGCTGCCCTACGAGACAGCCGGCCCGCAGGCCTACGCCGCCGCCAACGCCGTACTGCTGGAATGCGCGGACCGGCTCGTCGCCGTATGGAACGGGGAACCCCCGGGCGGCAGGGGCGGAGGTACCGCCGACGCGGTTCTCGATGCCCGGAAGGCCGGCATCCACGTGGACGTGGTGTGGCCGGAAGGCGCCGTCCGCAGCTCGGTGACTCACTCCTGACGAGGAGTCCGACTACCGTCCGTCACCGCGCCGAATCGGCCTCGCCGCCCCCGGTTGTTCGCCATGCTGGTGGCATGAGCGACATCGGGGACGCGTTGTGGAACACGGGGGTCGGTCCGTCCGACTACTCGGAAGCGAACGACCGCTATCAGCAGGCGGTACTCGACCAGTACAAGCTCTGCGTGGAGATGGCCGACCGGGTCAGCTCCCGACGCAATCTGACCAACACCTTCTTCTTGTCGCTCAACAGCGCGGTCGTGGCAGTCGTGGCCGCGGTCTCGGACCGGACGGTGGCCGACATGTCCGTCCTCCTGCTGCTGGCCGGGCTGGTCATTCTGCTCGCCCAGTGCGCGGCGTGGTACATCATGGTGCGCTCGTACCGGCAGCTCAACACCGCCAAGTACGAGGTGATCGGCGCCTTCGAGGAACGACTGCCGGCGTTCGCGTACTCCCGTGCCGAGTGGGGCGCGCTCGGAGAGGGCCGAGACTGGCGCAAGTACCTGCGCCTGACCCACGTCGAGCAATGGGTACCGGTCGTCTTCGCGGCCTCCTACCTCCTGGGCTTCTGCGCCCTCGCCGCCCGGTGACCACGAGGTCCGGCGGCGCGGCGCCGAGCTTCTACGTCGAGCAGGCCATGGGACTGGTGGGAGAAGCGCTGAGTCTGCTGACCGGTGATCGTCCCGGGGGCTCCCACCTCAGCACTCGATGATGTTCACCGCAAGCCCACCCCGAGCCGTCTCCTTGTACTTCACGCTCATGTCCGCCCCCGTCTCCTTCATCGTCTTGATGACCTTGTCGAGGGACACCTTGTGGGACCCGTCCCCCCGCATCGCCATGCGCGCGGCGGTGACCGCCTTCACCGCGGCCATGCCGTTGCGTTCGATGCAGGGGATCTGGACGAGGCCGCCGACGGGGTCGCAGGTGAGGCCGAGGTTGTGTTCCATGCCGATCTCGGCCGCGTTCTCGACCTGCTCGGGGGAGCCGCCGAGGACCTCGGCCAGCGCGCCCGCCGCCATGGAGCACGCCGAGCCGACCTCGCCCTGGCAGCCGACCTCCGCGCCGGAGATGGACGCGTTCTCCTTGAAGAGCATGCCGATGGCGCCGGCCGCGAGCATGAAGCGGACGACGCCGTCCTCGTCCGCGCCCGGCACGAAGTTGATGTAGTAGTGGAGGACGGCCGGGATGATGCCGGCCGCGCCGTTCGTCGGGGCGGTCACCACCCGCCCGCCCGCCGCGTTCTCCTCGTTCACCGCCATCGCGTAGAGCGTGATCCACTCCATCGCGTGCGCCAACGGGTCGCCCTCCGCCCGGAGTTGGCGTGCCGACATGGCGGCCCTGCGGCGGACCCGCAGGCCGCCGGGCAGGATGCCCTCCCGCGACATGCCCCGCGACACGCACGCCCCCATCACCCGCCAGATCTCCAGCAGCCCGGCCCGGATCTCCTCCTCCGTGCGCCAGGCGCGTTCGTTCTCCAGCATCAGCGCGGAGATCGACAGGCCGGTCTCCTGGGTGAGGCGCAGCAGCTCGTCGCCGGTGCGGAAGGGGTACTTGAGGACCGTGTCGTCCAGCTTGATCCGGTCGGCGCCCACCGCCTCCTCGTCGACGACGAAACCGCCGCCCACCGAGTAGTACGTCTTGGACAGCAGCTCGCCGCCCGCCGCGTCGTACGCCCACAGGGTCATGCCGTTCGCGTGGTACGGCAGGGTTTTGCGGCGGTGCAGCTTCAGGTCGGCGTCGAAGTCGAACGGGATCTCGTGCTCGCCGAGCAGGCGGATGCGTCCGGCCGCCTTGATCTGCTCGACCCGTTCGTCGGCCCCCTCCACGTCCACCGTGCGCGGCGACTCGCCCTCCAGGCCGAGCAGCACCGCCTTCGGGGTGCCGTGCCCGTGCCCGGTCGCGCCGAGGGAGCCGTACAGCTCGGTGCGGACGGCGGCGACGGAGTCCAGCAGCTCCTCGTTGCGCAGCCGGCGCGCGAACATGCGGGCCGCCCGCATCGGGCCGACCGTGTGGGAGCTGGACGGGCCGATGCCGATCGAGAACAGGTCGAAGACCGAGATGGCCACGGTGACTCCTCAGAACGCGGACGTGCGGGGTGGTGCAAGGGGGGTGGGGTGCCGCCGCACACCTTCCAGTCTGCGGCGGCACCCCCGGGGTTGACTACAGCCCGGGGTACAGCGGGTACTTCTCCGCCAGCGCCGTGACCCGGGCCTTCAGACCCGCCACGTCGTACGACGGCTTCAGCGTCTCCGCGATGACGTCCGCGACCTCGGCGAAGTCCTCGGCACTGAAGCCGCGGGTCGCCAGCGCCGGCGTGCCGATGCGCAGGCCCGACGTGACCATCGGGGGCCGCGGGTCGTTCGGGACGGCGTTGCGGTTGACCGTGATGCCGACCTCGTGGAGCCGGTCCTCGGCCTGCTGGCCGTCGAGTTCGGAATTCCGCAGGTCGACCAGGACGAGGTGCACGTCCGTGCCGCCCGACAGGACGTCGACCCCTACGGCCTTCACGTCGTCCCGGACCAGTCGCTCGGCGAGCAGCCGCGCGCCCTCCACCGTACGCCGCTGGCGCTCCTTGAAGTCCTCGCCCGCCGCGACCTTGAAGGAGACCGCCTTGGCGGCGATCACATGCTCCAGCGGACCGCCCTGGAAGCCGGGGAAGACGGACGAGTTCAGCTTCTTCGCGAAGGACTGCTTGGCGAGGATGATCCCGCCGCGCGGGCCGCCCAGCGTCTTGTGGGTGGTGGACGTGACGACGTCCGCGTAGGGGACGGGGTTCGGGTGGAGGCCGGCCGCCACCAGCCCGGCGAAGTGCGCCATGTCGACCCACAGATACGCCTCGACCTCGTCCGCGATCCGGCGGAACTCGGCGAAGTCCAGCTGCCTCGGGTAGGCCGACCAGCCCGCGATGATGACCTTCGGGCGGTGCTCCTTGGCGAGCTTCTCCAGCTCGGCCATGTCGACCAGACCGGTCCGCGCGTCCACGTGGTAGGCGACCACGTCGAACTGCTTGCCGGAGAAGTTCAGCCGCATCCCGTGGGTGAGGTGGCCGCCGTGCGCCAGGTCGAGGCCGAGGATCGTGTCGCCGGGCTGGGCGAGCGCGAACAGGGCGGCCTGGTTGGCGGAGGCGCCCGAGTGCGGCTGGACGTTGGCGTACTCGGCGCCGAACAGCTCCTTGACCCGGTCGATCGCGATCTGCTCGGCCACGTCGACGTACTCGCAGCCGCCGTAGTAGCGACGGCCCGGGTACCCCTCGGCGTACTTGTTGGTGAGGACGGAGCCCTGTGCCTCCATGACCGCGACCGGAGCGAAGTTCTCCGAGGCGATCATCTCCAGCGTGGACTGCTGACGGCGCAGCTCGGCGTCGACCGCGGCGGCGATGTCCGGGTCGAGCTCGTGCAGGGGCGTGTTCAGGACGGACATGGTTCTACGACTCCTCAGCCGGCGGTGAAGGCGGTGTACTCGTCGGCGGAGAGCAGGTCGCCGGGCTCGTCCGTGATCCGTACCTTGAAGAGCCAACCGCCGTCGAAGGGCTCGGAGTTGACGAGCGCGGGCTCGTCCATGACGGCCGTGTTGATCTCCACGACCTCACCGGTGACCGGCGCGTACAGGTCCGACACCGACTTGGTCGACTCCAGCTCGCCGCAGGACTCGCCCGCGGTCACCGTCGTGCCGACCTCGGGGAGCTGGGCGTAGACGACGTCGCCGAGCGCGTTGGCCGCGAACTCGGTGATGCCGACGGTCGCGACACCGTCGGCGGCGGCCGTCAGCCACTCGTGTTCCTTGCTGTACCGCAGATTCTCGGGGTGGTTGCTCATGGCGTGAATTCTCCTGTACGCGGGGGAGTGCTGGTGAAGGGGGCAATGCGGAGGGCGTCGTAGAGCAGGGGCGATCCGCCCCCGGTCACGGACTCGACGCTACGACGACTGTCACTTCCGGCGCTTGTAGAACGGCAGCGCCACGACCTCGTACGGCTCGTGACTGCCCCGGATGTCCACGCCGACACCGGCCGTGCCCGGCGCGGAGTGCGCTGCGTCGACGTAGGCCATGGCGATGGGCCTGCCCAGCGTGGGGGAGGGGGCGCCGGAGGTGATCTCGCCGATCACTTGGCCGTCGGCGACGACGGAGTAGCCGGCGCGGGGGACCCGGCGGCCCTCGGCGACGAGGCCGACCAGGACGCGCGGCGGCTGCGCGGCGGCGCGTTCGGCGGCGGCCGTAAGGGCCGTACGCCCGACGAAGTCGCCGTCCTTCTCGAACTTCACGACCCGGCCGAGCCCGGCGTCGAACGGGGTGAGGGAGGTCGACAGCTCGTGGCCGTAGAGCGGCATGCCCGCCTCCAGGCGGAGGGTGTCCCGGCAGGACAGGCCGCACGGGATCAGCCCGGCCGGGGCGCCCGCCTCGGTCAGCGCCTCCCACAGCTTCTCCGCGTCACCGGGGGCGACGAACAGCTCGAAGCCGTCCTCGCCGGTGTAGCCGGTGCGGGCGATCAGCGCGGGGACGCCCGCGACCGTGCCGGGCAGCCCGGCGTAGTACTTCAGGCCGTCGAGGTCGGCGTCCGTGAGCGAGGCGAGGATGCCGGGGGACTCGGGGCCCTGGACGGCGAGCAGCGCGTACGCGTCACGGTCGTCGCGGACGACGGCGTCGAAGCCCTCGGCGCGCTCGACCAGCGAGTCCAGGACAATCTGGGCGTTCGACGCGTTGGCCACCACCATGTATTCGGTGTCGGCCAGGCGGTAGACGATCAGGTCGTCGAGGATGCCGCCGTCGGCCCGGCAGATCATCGTGTAGCGGGCGCGGCCGACGCCCACGGAGGCGATGTTGCCGACGAGCGCGTAGTTGAGGAGTGCGGCCGCCTCCGGTCCCGTGACCGTGATCTCGCCCATGTGGGAGAGGTCGAAGAGGCCGGCCTTCGTGCGGACGGCGAGGTGCTCGTCGCGCTCGGAGCCGTAGCGCAGCGGCATGTCCCAGCCGGCGAAGTCGGTCATCGTCGCACCGAGCGAGCGGTGCAGCGCGTCGAGCGCGGTACGACGGGGGGCGGCGGTACTGCTCATCGGTCGGTCTCCCAAGGCATGACGGCGAGGTCGTTCCTCCCCATCTGTCATCGGAACCTGAGAGGTTCGCCATGACCGCGCGGGACACGCACGGGCCATGGGTTGCACCTTGGGTGGGACCACCGGGACGGGCGGTCCGCTTTTCAGATGTGCCTCGCCCGCGCGGTAACTGGGCCTGAGAGATTCAAGGGAGGGACTTGCTCCTTCGGCGCCCCGGAGGTCGTACGACCGGGGACTCTCCCGCGCGGATTCAAGCGGCCGGTATGCAGTTAGGCGCGCACATCATCGCACAGGCTTTGTAACAGGCCTGTGGCCGGAAGCGAACGGAACCGCGAGACACCGTGCATTACCTTCTCTTTACGCTAGTTGGGGAGAACCTTTCCTGACCCCGCAGGGAGGACGATCACGGTGACAAGGACCACGGTGTACGCCACGACCTCGGCCGTAGCGCTGCCCGAACAGCCCTCGGCCCCGGCCAGGGAGGCATGCCCGGCGCGCCCGGCACCGGTCGTCCGCGACCTCCGCGAGCGCGCGGGCCGCAGCCCGCACGGACTCCGCTTCGGCCCCCGCGACCTGGTCGTGGTCACCGGCCTGCCCGGCAGCGGCAAATCCACGCTGATGCGGCGCGCGGTGACCGGCGACGGCGTCCGCGTCGACAGCCAGGACGCCAGGGACCGCTGGGAGACCCGGGCGTCCCGTATATCCGGACTCCTTCCGTACGCCGTCTACCGCCCGCTGGTCCGCCTCGCCCACTACACCGGACTGCACCGCACCCTGCGCTCCGCGTCCGGAGCGGTCGTGCACGACTGCGGCACCCAGACCTGGGTGCGCGGCTGGCTCGCCCGCGCCGCCGGCCGCCGCGGCGGCACGCTGCACCTGGTGTTCCTCGACGTCAGCCCGGACACCGCGCTCGACGGCCAGCGCGAGCGCGGCCGGGGCGTCTCGCGGTACGCGTTCCTGCGCCACCGCCGGGCCGCCGCCCGCCTGTTGCGCGCCGTGGAGCGCGGCGACCTGCCGCACGGCGTGGGCTCGGCGGTCCTGCTGGACCGGGACGCGGCGGACGTGCTGAGGCGGATCGACTTCGCGGACTGAGCCGCTAGCCTTTTCCGTCACAGCACGTTTACAGCAGGCGGTTTCACCAGCAGGCGGTAGGTAGATGGACTTCCCGGCGGACTTCCCCGGTCAGGCGTACCCCCACCCGCATCCGCACGGCGGATGGCCCGGCAACGAGCTGGAGGAGGTGCTCTCGGTCTCCCTCGGCCTGCCCTCGGCCGGCGGCCGGATCATCGAGGTGCTGTCCCGCAGCTTCGTCTGGGTCCCGCTGCCCAGCGGCGGAGGCCCGCACAGCGGACCCCTGGATCTGCCCACGCTCGACATCGAGGGGCAGGCCTTCGTCCCGGTCTTCAGCTCCGAGGAACAGTTCCGCAAGGTCGTCGGCTCGCATCTGTCGTTCACGATCGCGCCCGCGGTGGAGTTCGCCCGCGGGCTGCCCCCGCAGGTGGGCATCGCGGTGAACCCGGACGGCGTGGTCGGCATCCCCCTCCCGCCCGCCGCCGTGGCCGAGCTGTGCCGCATCGGCCGTACCGCCCTCGACGGCCCCACCAGCGGCGGCCGGGTCCGCCTCTTCGAACCCGACTGGCAGGACGACCCGGTCGACTTCCTCGCCGCGGCCTCCGCCGAGTTCGCCGCCATCGGCGTGGTCGGCACGGCCCGCCGCTGCCTCGCCGCGATCGAGACCGCCGACCCGGTCATGTTCGTGGGCGTCGAACTCACCAACTGGGACGGCGACCTGAGGGCGGCCCCCATGGACGCCCTGTCCCGCGCCCTCACCAGGACCGAGGTCAAGTGGCCGGTCAACCTGGTCCTCCTGGACGTGACGCAGGACCCGGTGGCGGAGTGGATGCGGCAGACAGTGCGCCCCTTCTATACACAGGGTCACTAGAAACTCCGCGAGGGGCAGCCGACCCGGGGGCGCGGGGCTGTGTCGATCTGCGGCTCCGCCGCGGGGCGCGACAAGCCACGACGCACCCGCACTCGCCAACGGACACTGAGCCCCCACCCATTGGGCGCTTAAGCTGTTTCCGAACGCAGGCCAACCACCAGAAGGGGCGGTACACGTGAGCGCCAGCGGCACCGCGACCGGCCAGGTCGAGCACATGCTGCGCCAGGTGACGCCCGGGCGCTACGACGCCTACGAGGCGCTCCTGCGCGCCCTCGCGACCCCCCACTCCGGCCAGATCTGGATGCTCCTGTGGCACGGCCAGTCCGGCTCCCCGGACGCCCAGTACGGAAACATGCACGTCGAGGGCTACGGCTACGCCCCCTGCGTCACCTCCGCCCAGGAGCTGTCCGCGAGCGGCTGGAACCGCTCGTACGAGGTGGTCGACGGCCTGGACGTGGCCCGCACCCTCTACCCCGACCACTTCGGCCTCTGGCTCAACCCGCACGCCCCCGGCGGCGGCGTCGGCATCCCCTGGCTCGACCTGCGCCGCATCGCCACCGGCCTGGAGCGCCAGCCCGCCGGGCCGTTGCGCCTGACGGAACCGGCGATCGAGGTCCCGCAGTTCTACGGCCTGCTCACCCAGAACGCCCACCGTACCCCGGCGGTCCGCACCCTCCGCCGCGCCTGGGTGCAGCCCGCGCTCGGGGCGCCGTATCTCGCGATCGGTCTGGATGTCTACGACACCAGCCCGCCCGCCGTCGACTCGGTGCGCGCGATGATGCAGCAGTCCATCGGCGCGGTCCCGGACGGCCTGCCGGTGTCGACCGTGGCGATGTCCGACGACTACGACCCGGTGGCCCTGTGGCTGCGGGCGAACGCCCGCCCGTTCTACGACCGCGAGGCCCACGCGGCGCCGGCGCAGGTGTCGACGCCGGGTGGATACGGCTATCCGCCTCCGAGGTACTGAAAGACGATGGGGCCCGCTCTTTGAAAAGAGCGGGCCCCATCGTTTGTTTCCGGCGTGCGCTTATACCGTCACGAATCTCTTACTTCGGCTTCGGGGTGCAGGTCTCGTTCCTGCTCTGGCACGAGGCGAAAATCGGGTATGCGGTAATGGCGTGCACGGTGTTCGACTTCACCTTCACCACGCTGCAGTTCGACTTCTCCAGCCATTTGGTGGTGGTGAAGGGCGTGTACTGGACCTTCGGCTGGACGTATCCGTAGTAATGGCCGGCCACCGGCAGGGAGAAGGAGACGCTGTTGTCCTTCTTGGTCGACTTGGTCACGTTGTACGCGTAGCTGCCGTCGACCTTGATCTTCATGATCTTCTTGATCTCCCACTCGAGGCTCACGCCCACCGAGAAGGTGTGGGAGGTCTGGCGCACCGTGCTGAAGGCCAGGGTGTAGTTGAGCGTGGCCTTGGACGAACTGCTGTTGTACGCGCCGACGCGGTTGCCGAGGGTCGAGTAGTACGGCTTGCCCGCCTTCTTGACCGTGTAGGTGATTTCCCCGCCCGGACAGGACATCGGGCTCTTCGAGCCGGATGTCGCCGCACTGGCGGCAGGGGCCATGGCGACCGCGCCCGTCATGACGGCAGCCAGCGCCATTGCCGAATGGGCGGTTCTGTTCATACGAAGCGACATTCGTGATTCCCCGTTTCTCGGCTTGGGCGAGCAGATTGCTCTCCGCCGATGGGGAGGAAGGTATCGGGCCGAAATAAAACGTGGCAAGCGGATTCGAATTCCTCCCCGCGCCCACCCTCAAGCGACGCTCAAATTCCGCTTTCCCTCGACATGGCACGGTTCGGGGATTGCCTCGAATGTCCGCCCTGCGGGCCGGGAGAAAGGTGGGCTTCTTGTCGTGAACTGGACATCACGACCTCGCGGTGTGGTGTACATCACGCCTTTCGGCCTCGCCCTGGGGCGGTGCTCCTGGGGGTTTGGTCAAGGGGTGGTTGGGGCGAGGTCGACGTAGGTGGCGGGCGGGGAGGGTGTCATCGCCGGAAAGAGGGTGGGCATCCAGCGGTCCCTCGATCCAGTGCGGTGAAGTCGGCGCCCGCCGGACGCTCGGCCGTGCGGGGCGCCTTTGGGGGATCGGGGCGACCGGTCGTAGACGTCCGGCCCTGTGGATCAGGGTCTGCGAGCCGGACTGGTCCGGTGGGTGGGCCGCGCAGTCGGTCGGAGAGGTGATCCGTCGCGTCGTCGATCCCGGCGGGTGGGTGGCGTGGCGTCCCGGGTCGCGTGCGGCTGCCGACGGCGGGGCCCGGATCGGTGTCGTCCGGTCGGTGACGGGGGCGCTGTGCGGCCGTCCGGCGTGGCGTTGCGGCCGCCGGCGAGCGCCCGCCCGGGCGGGCGGGTACGGCTGCTCACCCGTCCGTGGTGGATACTTGCCCGGCGAGTCCTCTTCCCCGCTTCTCCGCAGGATTTACGCCGACGACACATTTCTTCGCGCGTAGATCGCGGTCCGATGCCCTAAAAAGGCACCGGATCGGTGTTCTGTCCCAACTGCCCCGCGTCCGGGGGGCGTTACCCGTTGTCCGTATAACGGAACCCTCCAGCCCGCATCACGTTTACGCATCCATTCACCGCCAAGTCTGGCAGCAGATCACCAAAGCGTTGAAGACTCCCGCACCAGGGGCCGTGTGCCCCGATGTACGACGGACTGATCATGGCCGCCACAGCGGCAAGTGTGGGCCGGCTACCGCCGGTTGAGAGGGGTCCCTGCCAGATGACGGCACCATTGCACGAGCCGACCGCGGAAGCGGCCCCGAGCGCAGCCGAGGAAGCGGCGATCGCCAACGCCGGTGACAAGGCCGTGCAGGGGCGTTCCCTGGGCCGGATCGCCTGGGAGCGCCTCAAGCGCGACAAACTCGCCCTCACGGGCGGCATTGTCGTGCTCGTCCTCATTCTGGTCGCGGTTTTCGCCCCGATGATCGCCAGCCTCATCGGACAGGATCCGGACACCTTCCACGAGACCCTGATCGACCCGCTGTTCGGCACCCCCAAGGGGTCGCTGGGCGGCATCAGCGGCGACCACCTGCTGGGTGTCGAGCCCGTCAACGGCCGCGACATCTTCGCGCGGATCCTCTACGGCTCCCGGATCTCGCTCCTCGTCGGCTTCCTGTCCGCGATCGTCGCCGTCGTGCTCGGCACCGTCCTCGGCATCCTGGCCGGCTTCTTCGGCGGCTGGGTCGACTCGGTGATCAGCCGGGTCATGGACGGTCTGCTGGCCTTCCCGCAGCTGCTCTTCATCATCGCGCTGGTCTCCGTGATGCCGAACGAGATGCTGGGCCTGAGCGGTTCCAGCGTGCGGGTGTTCGTGATGATCCTGGTGATCGGCTTCTTCGGCTGGCCGTACATCGGACGCGTGGTGCGCGGACAGACCCTGTCGATGCGTGAGCGCGAGTACGTCGAGGCCGCCCGCTCGCTGGGCGCCGGACGCTTCTACATCCTGTTCAAGGAACTGCTGCCCAACCTGGTCGCGCCGATCATCGTGTACACGACGATGATGATCCCCACCAACATCCTCACCGAGGCGGCACTCAGCTTCCTGGGCGTCGGCGTCAAGCCGCCCACGTCCTCCTGGGGACAGATGCTCTCCACCGCGATCGACTACTACGACTCGGACCCCATGTACATGGTGGTTCCCGGCGTGGCGATCTTCATCACCGTTCTGGCCTTCAACCTCTTCGGCGACGGCGTGCGGGACGCGCTGGACCCGAAGGCTTCCCGCTGAACCGCATTGACCCAAGCGTCCCGTGCCATCTACACGGGGTCTCTCATCAAATCCGGAGGATCCGAGATCGTGACTACCCAACGCACCTCAGGGCGGCGTAGGCAGGCCTTTGCCGCTGCTGCCGCGGTCGCCGGCATGCTGGCCTTGGCAGCGTGCGGCGGCGGCAACAGCAGCGACGACGGCGGTTCGAAGACCGGTGCCGCCGGCTTCGACGCGGCGAACAACAAGGTCGCCCAGGCCTCGCTGGTCAAGAAGGGCGGCGAGCTCAAGTTCGTCTCCGCCCAGGACGCCGACTTCTGGGACACCACGCGCGGTTACTACGGCTTCATGTGGGACTTCTCGCGGTACTACAGCCGTCAGCTGCTCACCTTCAAGACCGAGCCGGGTGCCGCGGGCGCCGAGCTCACGCCCGACCTCGCCACCGACGAGGGCCAGGTCTCGTCCGACGGCAAGACCTACACCTTCCACCTGCGTGACGGAATCACCTGGGAGGACGGCAAGGCCATCACCTCCCAGGACATCAAGTACGGCATCGAGCGGGTCTGGGCGCAGGACGTGCTGTCCGGCGGTCCGATCTACCTCCAGCAGATGCTCGACCCGAACAACACCTACAAGGGTCCCTACAAGGACACCTCGAAGGACAAGCTCGGCCTGAAGGCGATCTCCACGCCCGACGCCAAGACGATCGTCTTCCACCTGCCCGTGGCGAACTCGGACTTCAAGCAGGTCCTCGCCATGGTCACGGCGTCCCCGGTCCGCCAGGACAAGGACACCAAGGCGAAGTACACGCTGCACCCCTTCTCCTCCGGCCCGTACAAGTTCCAGTCGTACAGCCCCGGCAAGAAGCTGGTGCTGGTGCGCAACACCAACTGGAAGGCGTCGTCCGACCCGGTGCGCAAGGCGTACCCGGACAAGATCTCGCTGACCATCTCCTCGAACCAGTCCGACATGGACCAGCGTCTGATCAACGGCGACTACGACATAGACGCCGGCCAGACGGGTCTGGGTCCGCAGGGCCGCACCATCGCCCTGAAGGAGCACAAGGCCAACCTGGACAACCCGATCTCCGGCTTCATCCGCTACGCGGTCTTCCCGCAGAGCGTCAAGCCGTTCGACAACATCGAGTGCCGCAAGGCGGTCATCTACGCGGCCGACCACGTGTCGCTGCAGACCGCGCGCGGTGGCCCGATCGCCGGTGGTGACATCGGCACCAACATGCTCCCGCCCGCCATCGCCGGTGGCGAGGGCCAGAAGTACGACCCGTACGGGATCTCCGGTGCCAACAAGACCGGCAACGACGACCTGGCCAAGAAGGCCCTGAAGGCCTGTGGTCAGCCGAACGGCTTCAAGACCACCATCGCCGTCCGCAACAACAAGACGCAGGAGGTGGCCACGGCCACGTCCCTGCAGGCGGCACTGAAGAAGGTCGGCATCCAGGCCGACATCTACCAGTACGACGGTTCGCAGAGCTCCGGCATCATCGGCTCCCCCTCGAACGTCGCGAAGAAGAAGCTCGGCATCATCATCATGGGCTGGGGTGCGGACTTCCCGACCGTCCAGGGCTACGGCGCCCCGCTGTGGGACAGCAAGTACATCCTGCAGAGCGGTAACAACAACTTCGCCCTGATCAAGGACAAGACGATCGACGGGCTGTTCAACCAGTACAACACTGCGCTGGACGAGTCGAAGAAGACGCAGATCGCCACGGAGATCAACCACAAGGTGATGGAGGGCGCGTACTACCTGCCCTTCACCTTCGAGCGACTCCTGAACTGGCGCTCCTCGCGTATCGCCAACGTCTACACGACGAACGCGTACAGCGGCTACTACGACTTCGTCAACATCGGTCTGAAGTCCACGAAGTAATCCCGGCACACCCGCCGTACGGCACGAAAGGCAGGTGAAGGCCGGCGCGGCGGGGCCGTGGGCCACCGGACGACCTCCGGTGGCCCCGGTCCCGCAGCGGGCCGTTAGCTGTGCTCGCTTACCTCATCAGGCGGCTGTTCGCCGCCGCAGTGATGCTGGTCGTCATCATCCTGGTGGTCTTCAGCATCTTCTTCCTCGTCCCCAAGTGGGCGGGCGTGGACATCGCCACGAGTTTCGTGGGCAAGCAGGCCGACCCTCATGCCGTAGCGGCGGTGCGGGAGAAGCTGGGTCTGAGCGACCCGATCTTCATCCAGGTCTGGCACTTCTTCAAGGGCATTTTCGTCGGCCGCACCTACTCGGCCGGCGGCGACGTCACCCACTGTGCCGCGCCGTGCTTCGGCTACTCCTTCCGTAGCGAGCAGTCCGTATGGCCGGTGCTCACCGACCGCTTCCCGGTGACCCTGGGACTCGCGCTCGGTGCCGCTGTGCTGTGGCTGGTCTTCGGTGTCGCGGCGGGTGTGCTCTCCGCGCTCAAGCGGGGCACGATCTGGGACCGGTCGGCCATGGTGATCGCGCTCGGTGGCGTGTCCCTGCCCATCTACTTCACGGGTCTGCTCTCCCTGGCGATCTTCAGTTACGGGCTGAACTGGATCAACGGCCAGTACGTGCCGCTGGACCAGAGCTTCTCCGGCTGGCTGGGCGGCATGATCCTGCCCTGGATCACCCTCGCCTTCCTCTACGCCGCGATGTACGCCCGTATCACCCGCGCCACCATGCTGGAGATCCTCGGTGAGGACTACATCCGCACGGCACGCGCGAAGGGCCTCAAGGAACAGGTCGTCATCGGCAAGCACGCCATGCGCTCCACGATGACGCCGATCCTCACCATGCTCGGCATGGACCTCGGTGCCCTCATCGGTGGCGCGATCCTGACCGAGACGACGTTCAGCCTGCCCGGCCTCGGCCAGGCGGTGCTCACCGCCATCAAGAACCAGGACCTGCCCATTATTCTGGGCGTCACCCTGATCACTTCTCTCGCGGTGCTGCTTGCCAACCTCGTGGTGGACATCCTGTACGCCGTGATCGACCCCCGAGTGAGGCTCTCATGACGGAACTCAGCAAGAGCGGGGCCGCCGTGGGCGAACCCACGGACGCCTCTCCCGCGCCCACGGCCTTCCTGGAAGTGCGCGACCTCAAGGTGCACTTCCCCACCGACGACGGCCTGGTCAAGTCCGTCGACGGGCTCAGCTTCTCGCTGGAGAAGGGCAAGACCCTCGGCATCGTGGGCGAGTCCGGCTCCGGCAAGTCGGTGACCTCGCTCGGCATCATGGGCCTGCACACCGCCGGCCAGTACGGCAAGCGCAAGGCGCAGATCTCCGGCGAGATCTGGCTGGACGGTACCGAGCTGCTGTCCGCCGACCCCGACCATGTGCGCAAGCTGCGCGGCCGGCAGATGTCGATGATCTTCCAGGACCCGCTCTCCGCGCTGCACCCGTACTACACGATCGGCGCGCAGATCGTGGAGGCGTACCGGATCCACCACGACGTCGACAAGAAGACCGCCAGGCGCCGCGCGGTCGAGATGCTCGACCGGGTGGGCATCCCGCAGCCGGACAAGCGGGTGGACAGCTACCCGCACGAGTTCTCCGGCGGTATGCGCCAGCGCGCGATGATCGCGATGTCGCTGGTCAACAACCCCGAACTGCTGATCGCGGACGAGCCGACGACCGCCCTGGACGTGACCGTCCAGGCACAGATCCTCGACCTCATCCGGGACCTGCAGAAGGAGTTCGGCTCCGCGGTCATCGTCATCACCCACGACCTGGGCGTCGTCGCCGAACTGGCCGACGACATCCTGGTGATGTACGGCGGCCGGTGTGTCGAGCGGGGACCGGCCGAGGACGTGTTCTACCAGCCCCGGCACCCCTACACCTGGGGTCTGCTCGGTTCGATGCCGCGGCTCGACCGTGAGCAGCAGGACCGGCTGATCCCGGTCAAGGGCTCCCCGCCCTCGCTGATCAACATCCCGTCCGGCTGCGCCTTCAACCCGCGCTGCCCGTACGCGGACCTCCCGAAGGACAACGTCACCCGCACCGTCCGCCCCGAGCTGGCCGAGGTCGGCACCCGGCACTGGGCCGCCTGCCACCTGGGCAAGGAACAGCGGGAGCGTATCTGGACCGAAGAGATTGCGCCGAAGCTGTGAGTGACGACGAGAAAGCGGTGACGATTCCCGCGCAGGCCGACGAGCCGCAGTTGCAGGGCGGGACCCTCACCAAGAACCCCGCCCCCGGCGAGGTCCTGCTGAAGGTGACCGGGCTGCAGAAGCACTTCCCGATCAAGAAGGGCCTGCTGCAGCGGCAGGTCGGCGCCGTGCACGCGGTCGACGGCCTCGACTTCGAGGTCAGGTCCGGCGAGACGCTGGGCGTCGTCGGCGAGTCGGGCTGCGGCAAGTCGACGATGGGCCGGCTGATCACCCGGCTGCTGGAGCCGACCGGCGGAAAGATCGAGTTCGAGGGCAAGGACATCACGCACCTCGGTGTGAGCGGCATGCGTCCGCTGCGCCGCAATGTGCAGATGATCTTCCAGGACCCGTACTCGTCGCTGAACCCGCGCCACACCATCGGCACGATCGTCGGCGCTCCCTTCAAGCTCCAGGGCGTCGAGCCCGAGGGCGGCATCAAGAAGGAAGTGCAGCGGCTGCTCGAGGTGGTCGGGCTCAACCCCGAGCACTACAACCGCTATCCGCACGAGTTCTCCGGCGGTCAGCGCCAGCGCATCGGCATCGCCCGCGCGCTCGCCCTGAACCCGCGGCTGGTCGTGGCGGACGAGCCGGTCTCCGCGCTCGACGTGTCGATCCAGGCGCAGGTGGTGAACCTGCTGGACGACCTCCAGCAGGAGCTCGGCCTGACGTATGTGATCATCGCGCACGACCTCTCGGTGGTCCGGCATGTCTCGGACCGGATCGCGGTCATGTACCTCGGCAAGATCGTCGAGCTGGCCGACCGCGAGCTGCTGTACAAGGCGCCGATGCACCCGTACACCAAGGCGCTGATGTCGGCGGTGCCGATCCCGGACCCGCGGCGGAAGAACGCGAAGAGCGACCGCATCCTGCTCCAGGGCGACGTTCCCTCGCCGATCTCGCCGCCGAGCGGCTGCCGTTTCCACACCCGGTGCTGGAAGGCGACGCAGATCTGCACGACGACCGAGCCGCCGCTCCTTCAGCTGCAGCCCGGCCAGCAGGTCGCCTGCCACCACCCGGAGAACTTCGCGGACCAGGCCCCGCAGGACACGGTCCTGCTGTCGGTCGCGAAGGAGGCCGAGAAGCTCCTCGGCGAGACGGCCCTGCAGGAGTCGGCGGAGACGTCGGCGGCGGTGGCGGCCACGCTCTCCGAGGAGGCCGCGGAGCCCGTGGTGGATGCCGCGGAGCCGGAGACCGGCGAAGAGAAGTAGCACGGAATCAGACCGTCCGAAGGCCCCGGTGACCGGTCCAGGTCGCCGGGGCCTTCGGGTGTCACGGTCAACTACCCTGTGACGCATGACAAGTTGGTAAAGTCATGTACATGACGTACGGGGCGGGGGCAGGGTCGAGCGTGTCCGACTGATCGGAAACGCACCCGAAGGGACGACTCATGGCACTCTCCCGGTCGGCACGTTTAGGGGCCCTCGCCACCGCGGCGGCCTCTTTTCTTGTCATAGCCGCCTCCTCCGCCCCCACCCCCGGCGCCGACGGCATCGGTGACAGCTACTTCCCGGAACTCGGCAACGGCGGCTTCGACGCCCGGCACTACGCCCTCGACGTGGCCTACAACCCCGACACCGACCGCCTCGACGGCCGTACGACCCTCACCGCCCGCGCCACCCAGAACCTCTCCTCCTTCGACCTGGACCTGCAGAAGCTGGAGGTCACCAAGGTCGAAGTGAACGGCAGACGGGCCCAGTTCACCCGCACCGGCGACGAACTGCGCATCACGCCACGGGACTTCCTCCGCAAGGGCAAGGACTTCACGGTCGCCGTCACCTACGGCGGTGTGCCCGAACCCCTCAACGGCCCCATCGTGTTCGGCTCCGACTACGGCTGGATGAAGACCGCCGACGGGGTCTTCGTCGCCTGCGAACCCAACGCCGCCTCCACCTGGTTCCCCTCCAGCGACCACCCGTCCGACAAGGCCACCTACGACATCCGCATCAAGGCGCCCAAGGGCCTCACCGGAGTCTCCAACGGCCGCCTCGTCTCGACGTACGACAAGGGCGACTCGACGTACACCCACTGGCGCGAGAGCAGGCCGATGGCGACCTATCTCGCCACCGCCACCATCGGGAAGTTCGACGTGAGGACGGGGACGACCCCCGGCGGCACCCCGATCTACGTCGCCATCGACCCGGTCCTCGCCAACAGCAACAGCGTCGACGTGTACGCCGTGACGGCCGCCGCCACCGACTACTGGTCGCAGGTCTTCGGGCCGTACCCCTTCGAGGAGACCGGCGCGATCGTCGACGACATGCCGGAGGCGGGGTTCTCGCTGGAAGTGCAGACCAAGCCCGCCTACTCGGCCGTGCGCAGCGAGACGACGATCGTGCACGAGCTGGCCCACCAGTGGTTCGGCGACTCCGTGTCGGTCGCGCACTGGAAGGACATCTGGCTCAACGAGGGCTTCGCGACCTACGCCCAGTGGCTGTGGGCCGAGCACCAGGGCACCCGCACCGCGCACGACTCGTTCCTGGCCGGCTACAACGCCCGCCCGGCCGACGCCGCCTTCTGGCAGACCGTGGTCGCCGACCCGCAGCGCGACACGATGTTCGCCTCCGCCGTCTACCAGCGCGGCGCGATGACCCTCCAGATGCTCCGCGAACGCATCGGCGACACCGCGTTCTTCAAGCTCCTGCCCACCTGGACGAAGCTGCACCGCTACGGCAACGCGAGCACCGCGGACTTCATCGAGCTGGCCGAGAAGATCAGCGGCCAGCAGCTCGACGACCTGTTCCAGACCTGGCTCTACACACCGGGCAAGCCCACCCTCTGACGACCCACGGGTGACAATGCGGTGTGCTTCAGCAACTGTTCAGCCCCTCCGTCCAGCACACGCTCGACCTCGTCGGCATCTTCGTGTTCGCCATCTCCGGCGCGCTGCTGGCCGTCCGCAAGAACTTCGACGTGTTCGGCATCGCCGTGCTCGCCGAGGTCACCGCGCTGGGCGGAGGGGTGTTCCGGGACCTCGTCATCGGGGCGGTGCCCCCGGCCGCCTTCACGGATCTGGGGTACTTCGTCACTCCCTTCCTCGCCGCCCTGCTCGTGTTCTTCCTGCACCCGCAGGTGGAGCGGATCCAGACCGGGGTCAACGTCTTCGACGCGGCCGGCCTCGGCCTGTTCTGCGTCACCGGCACGGTGAAGGCGTACGACTACGGGCTCGGTCTGACCGCCTCGGTGGCCCTCGGTCTCGGGTCCGCCGTCGGAGGCGGTGTGCTGCGGGACGTGCTGGCCAACGAGACTCCGTCCCTGCTGCGCTGGGACCGCGATCTGTACGCGGTACCCGCGATCGTCGGCGCCACCATGGTCGCCCTGTGCATCCGCTACGACGTGCTGGGCCCGTTCACCAGCGGGCTCGCGGTCGTCACCGCTTTCGTGTTGCGCCTGCTCGCGATGCGGTTCCACTGGCGAGCTCCGCGTGCGTGGAACCGGCGTTCGACCGTCCGTGAGGAGTAGCGCCGCTGGTCTTCGCGTGCGGGTGGTTCTTGCCCATCTCCAGGGTCAGCCAGCGGAAGACCGCCTTCACCTGCGGCCGCCACAGCGCCATCGTGTGACCGCCGTCGCTGCGCGGCAGGAACACCACGTGCACGGTCGTCGGCGCCTTCGCGACCGACGCCAGGGCGGTGCCCGCCTCATAGCCGTCGCCGGACTCGCCGGAGATGTACAGCGCGATCGCGGGCGGCGTCCGCTTGGCCTTCAGCAGCAGGTACGGGTTGTTCTCGGCGCGCAGGGTCTGGCTCGCCGCGGCGAGTGAATTGCGTTCCGCGATCGGGTCGTTGTAACCGGACATGCCGACGGCCGCGCGGTAGCGGTCCGGGTGGGCCACCGCCAGCTTGACCGCGCAGTGCGCCCCGGCCGAGTAGCCGGCCACCGCCCAGCCCGAAGGGGCGGGCTGCGCGCGGAAGTTGTCCATGACCATCTTCGGTACGTCGACGCTCAGCCAGGTGTCGGCGTTGACCGTGCCGGTGATGTTGGCGCAGCCGGTGTCGACGCCGGCCAGCAGATTGGTGCGCGGCGCGACCAGGATGAACGGCGCGACCCGCCCGCTCTTCATCAGCGGCGCCAGCTGCTCGGTGGCGTGCAGCGACCCGAACCAGGCCTTCGCCGAACCGGGATAGCCCGGCAGCAGCTCGACGACCGGGAACTTGTGGTTCCGGTAGGCGGCCTCCTTGTACTGCGGCGGCAGCCACACGTACACCTCGGCATTGACGCCCGAGACCTGGCCCTTGAGCTGGGTGACCTCCACGCCGCCGTCCGCGCGCATGCCCGGGCCCTCGGCGGGGGAGAAGTCCTGCTTGACCTTGGGCAGCCGGTTCAGCGAGATGTTGCCGGTGCCGTTCTTGCCGAGGTTAGCGGCCTGCTGGACGTGGTTGCCGGTGCCGAGGAGGTCGGCCCAGTTGTCGTAGAGGTTGTTCTCGTTGTTGACCATGACGAAGACCAGGGTGACGGCCGTGGCCTGCGCGAACAGCAGCATCAGGGCCCGCGCCGCCACGCGTACGGCCTTGGGGCCGCGCATCCGCGACCACAGCACGAGCGGCAGTATGAGGGCGACGATCGTCAGCACGACGGCGGTGTAGAGGAACGGAGTCCCGGTGAGGCTCATGTCCCCAAAGAGGGGGATCACGGGCCCTGGGTCACGGACGAGTACGGACACTTACCAAGAAATTGCCGGAACCTCACCCGACCAGTCGGTGTTTTCATATGCCCGCAACACCAAAGCTACCGCTTAGTAATTACCTATTGTACGGTTCACGTATGCCAGAAGCAGCTTCCGCACCGGCGGCCACGCGGGCCGTGATCGGTGACAGTGAGTTCGACCGCGACACGGCGGTCACCCGTCGCGCCCCGGGCGTCTACGACATCGACCTCTCGGCCGGCTGGACGATCATCAACGCGGTCAACGGCGGCTACCTCCTGTCCGTCCTGGGCCGAGCCCTGGCGGACGCGCTCCCGCACCCCGACCCGTTCACGATCTCCGCGCACTACCTCACGGCGTCCCAGCCGGGCCCCGCCGTCGTCCGCACGGACGTGGTCCGCACCGGCCGCACCCTCTCCACCGGCCAGGCCTCCCTCTTCCAGTACGACGACCAGGGGCGCGAGGTGGAACGCATCCGCGTCCTCGCCTCCTACGGCGACCTGGACGCCCTCCCGGACGACGTCCGCACTACGGCGAAGCCCCCCGCGTTCCCGCCCATGGACCAGTGCTTCGGCCCGGAAGACGGGCCCGCCCCGGTCTCCGGCAGCTCGGCCATCGCCGACCGCCTGATGCTCAAGCTCGACCCCTCCACCCTCGGCTGGGCCCTCGGCTCCCCCTCCGGCAAGGGCGAGATGCGCTCCTGGTTCGGCCTCGCCGACGGCCGCGACGCGGACCCGCTCTCCCTCCTCCTGGCAGTGGACGCGCTCCCCCCGACCGCCTTCGAGATCGGCCTCAAGGGCTGGGTCCCCACGGTCGAACTCACCGTCCACGTCCGCTCCCGCCCGGCACCGGGCCCGCTGCGGATCTCGATCACCACCCGCAACCTGGCCGGCGGCTTCCTGGAGGAGGACGCGGAGGTCTGGGACAGCACGGACCGACTGGTCGCCCAGTCACGGCAGTTGGCACGGGCGAGGCTGAACTGAGCGTGTGCCGGTCCGGCGGGGCGGCCGACTCCGATCCTGGTCGGGCCCCTTCGGGGCAACAGGCGCGAACCGGATCGGTTCCGGGCCGGCTGGCATGCGCACGGCGCCGACGGCAGGCCGGTGACGACGGCGTGTGACGGGAGCAACGGCCGGACCCACCCGCCTGCCCGGGCCGCCGACCGCGGTTTGGCGCGCGGCCCTTTTCGGGGGCGGGTGTGGCGAGGCGGCTGGTGTCTGCCGGTGCCCCGCAGCAGATCGCTCGACCTGCACCGGGTCCGGCCGACCGGCTTGGGCCCCGGGACCGGCCGCCAACTGTCGGCGGAGGGTGCTGCCTTCGGCGGAGGGCTGTGGCGAGGCGGCTGGTGTGCACCGGCGCGCCGCAGCAGATTGCCCGATCTGCGCCGTGTCCGGCCGTCCGGCTCGGGTCTCGGGGTCGGCCGCCAACTGGGGGCGGAAGGCGCTTCCTTCGGATGACGGGTGTGCCGAGGTGACAGGCGCCGTCGGCACGTCACAGCGGATCGTCCGACTTGCGCCGGGCTCGGCCGATCGGCTCGGGTCCCGGGGTCGGTCGCCAACTGCCGACGGAGGGCGGCTGTGGAGAGGCGGTTGGTGTCCGCCGGTGCGCCACAGCGGATTGCCCGACCTGCGCCGGGCCCGGCCCACCGGCTCGGGTCCCGGGAGTGGCCGTCAACTGCGGGCGGAGGGCGCCTCCTTCGGATGACGGCTGGGCCGGCGGGAAGGGAGCCCGGCGGGGTCACAGGTGTGGACGAGACCCTGCCGTTGTCCGGCCGCTGACCGTGTGGCACGGCCGCCGCCCGACTCAGCCGAGCGGCTTCCTTCCCAGCCAGGCCGCCAACTGGCCGTAGGCGTCCGCCTTTTCGGGGGTCGGCCGGGCCGTGTCGAAGGGGGTGTCCGCGTCGCGCTGCTCGTCCGGCAGGACGCGGTGGGCGATGGCGAGGGCGAACTCGGCGAGTTCCGGGTCGAGTTCGAGGGGGTGGCCGAGGGACTCGGAGAGGTCCCAGGTGTGGGTGACGTTCTCCATGAGGTAGCCGGAGAGGGCCGCACGGCCCGGTGCCTCGCCCCACGGGACACGCACCGGCGCGTCCAGCCGGGCGTCGTCCGCCCAGGCCTTGAGGACCCGGACGCGGGCCTCGTCGTACGCGGCCGGCCAGCCCTCGTCGGCGACTCCGTCCACGAAGGGGTGTACGGCGAGTCCGTCGCCGCCCTCGCCGATCGTCGCGATGCGCAGGGTGCCGCCGACGATATGGCTCAGCAGGATCCGTACGTCGAACTCCGTGCACGGGGTGGGACCGGCCAGCTGCTCCGGCCGTACCGTCCTGATCAGCGCGGCGGCCTGCTCGGTGGCGCGGGTGTAGAGGGGGCGGGGGTCCGTGGCGTTTGTGTTCATGGCCCTGATGCTGGACCCATAACCTGACAGATTCCGTCAACATTTGCGCCGGCTTTCAGGGCGGCGGATCCTGGGGGAGTGAAGGCCGACCGACTCCTCTCCATCCTGCTGCTCCTGCAGACCCGTGGCCGCGTCCCCGCGCACGAACTCGCCGACCGGCTGGAGGTGTCGGTGCGGACCATCTACCGGGACGTCGAGGCGCTGTCCGCCTCCGGGGTGCCGGTGTACGCCGAGCGCGGGCGGCACGGCGGGATCGAGCTGCTCGCCGGGTTCCGTACGGACGTCACGGGACTGACCGCCGACGAGTCGCGCGCCCTGTTCATCCTGGCCGCGCAGGGCGCCCACGCGGCGCTCGGCCTCGACGCCGCCCTCGGTTCCGCGCTGCGCAAGGTGATGGCCGCGCTGCCGGCGCCGTACCGCCCGGCCGCCGAGGTGACCTCCCGGCGCATCCTCGTCGACGCCACCCGCTGGAAGGGCGGGCCCCAACCCGCCGTGGATCTCGACGTGTTGCAGGACGCGGTCTTCACCGACCGGCGGCTGCGGCTGCGCTACCGGCACAGCGGCGCGAAGGAGCCCAGCACCTACACCGTCGATCCGTACGGCCTCGTCTCCAAGGCCGGCGTCTGGTATCTCGTCGCCGACCGCCGCGCCCGCCCCCGCCTCTTCCGCGCCGACCGCGTGCACTCGGCCACCCTCCTGCCCGACCCGGTGCGGCGCCGCCCGGGCGTCGAACTCGCCGACGCCTGGGAGGAGTTGCGCCGTCAGGTGGAGGAACGCCCCGGCGGACTCGACGTCACCGTCCGGGTCCGCCGCTCCCGCCTCGACATGTTCCTGCGCCTCAACGCCTCCTCACTGGCCGAACTCCCCGACGACGAGGGGGAGAACGAGTGGGTGACGGTCCGGCTGACCTACGGCGTCGTCCGCGAGGCGCGTCAACTGCTCCAGTTCGCCGACGCGTTGGAGGTCGTATCGCCGCCCGAGGCGCGGGCGGAAGTGATCGCGGCGGCCGCTTCTGTCACGGAGCTGTACCAGCGAGTAGGCGAGGCCCGATAGTGAAGTCGCAGGTCAGGGCGTTCACTTGAGCTGCTCTTTACCTGGCGCACAGGGTGAGGACAGGGCGCCGACAAGGAAGCCCTAAGGGGCGTTGATTGAGTTCCCGCCACAAGGCATCCTCATCGTTTTTGGAGCTGTTTCTCATGAAGCGTGCGCGTCTCCTCCCCGCAGTGGCCCTGCTGGCGCTCTCGCCCCTGGCCCTCGCGGCCTGCGGGTCGAGCGACTCCTCGTCGTCCTCCGGCAGCGCCAACTCCGGCTCCACACAGTCCTGTTCCGCACCGACCGGCAACGCCACGGCGCGGCCCAGCGGTGCCCCGTCCGGCGCCCCCTCCGGTGCGCCCACGGGCGCCGCGGCCTCGGGTCGGCCGACGGGCATGCCGACCGGCAACGCCTCCGGCATGCCGAGCGGTGGTCCCGGCGGCGGAGGCGGCCAGGGCGGCGGCCCTGGCGGCGGGTGCGGCGGAGGTCCGGGCGGTGGCCAGATGAGCGGGGCCCCGCAGCAGGGCTGACCGCTCTCCGCACGGCAGGGGCGGCGCACCCGTACACCGGGAGCGCCGCCCCTGCCGTATGCCCGCGGCCGGTACCGCCTCAGCCGAGCCAGTGCCGGCGGCCCACGCTGATCAACCGCATCTGGCGGGTGGCGAGTCGGGTCACCCGCTCGCGCTCGTGCTCGACGTCGGAGGTCTCCCGCGCCTCCAGGAAGAGCGAGGCCGTGATGAGCATCTGGTCGACGTAGAGGTGGGCCAGCATCAGCAGGTCGGAGTCGTTCCAGCCGCCGGACTCCGGGTCCTTGGCGAGTTCGGCCTTCACCTCCTCGGCGAACCGGGCGAGTTGGTCCCGGATGGCCTCCCGTACCGGCTGCACCCCGCCGTGCCGCTCGCGGGCCAGGAAGCGGACGTGGGCCGGGTGGGCGTCCACGTGGTCGGCGATCAACCGGACGGCGCGCACGATGCGTTGGTCGCTGTCCTCCGCCGTCGCCACCGTCTGACGGATCATCGGGTGCAGGCTGCCGAGCGCCTCCTCGACGAGCGCCACCCCGAGGTCGGCCGTGGAGCGGAAGTGCCGGTAGAAGGCGGTCGGGGCGACGCCGACCGCGCGGGTGACCTCGCGCAGGCCCAGGCTGCTCAGGCTCTGCTCCTCCAGCAGCCCCAACGCGGCGTCCAGCAACGCCTGTCGGGTCTTCTGCTTCTGTACCTGCCGGATGCCGAGGGTGTGACTCATGTCATCCAGTTAACAACTGTTCTCCGGAATTGAAAAGCCGTCGGAGACGCTAGACTCAAAGTCAGTGAACAAGTGTTACTACAACCGTTCACCGAAATGTAACGAGAGTCTGCTCAAGTCGTCTCGGAGGGGGAGTCATCCCATGCTGGTCCTCGTCGCAGCACTCCTGCTGTTCGGCGTCGTGATGGGCACCGTGGCCCACGCGTCGTTCGCCTTCACCGCCGTCGCCGCCACCGTCATCGCCGTATGGCTGGGCATCTTCGCGCTCCGCGAGCGGCACGGCCGCCGCGGCCGTACGTCCGCCAACTGACCGCCCGTCCATCCGCCCACCCGATCCTCGGGAGCCGAACCACCATGCAACTCACCGCACCGGCAACCAGCAGCAGCACCGACTTCAAGGCCACCGGCCGCCGTGACGCCGACGGCATGGCCGTCGCGTCCTTCATCCTCGGCCTCGTCGGCCTGCTCGTCCTCAACGTCTTCCTCGGCCCGATCGCCATCGCCCTGGCCGGCGCGGCCCTCTGGCGCGGCACCGCCCGCCGCGGCCGGGCCCTCCTCGGCCTCGGGCTCGGCATCGCCGATCTGCTGGTCCTCGTCGCCTTCATGCAGCTCGACAGCACCGTCTCCTGGAACTTCTAGGCCCGCCCACCCCTCCGGGGTCGCCGCCGGGGACCGTAGAATCGGCGGCACCATGGCATACCTCGACCACGCCGCGACCACCCCGATGCTTCCCGAGGCAGTCGAGGCGATGACGGCCCACCTGAGCATCACGGGCAACGCCTCCTCCCTCCACGCCTCCGGCCGCAAGGCCCGCCGTACGGTCGAAGAGTCCCGGGAGACCCTCGCCGAAGCGCTCGGCGCCCGCCCCAGCGAGGTGGTGTTCACCTCCGGCGGCACCGAGGCCGACAACCTCGCGGTGAAGGGCCTGTACTGGTCCCGCCGCGACGCCGACCCGGCCCGCACCCGGGTACTGGCCAGCCCCGTCGAGCACCACGCCGTCCTGGACGCCGTCCACTGGCTCGGCGAGCACGAGGGCGCCACCGTCGAGTACCTCCCGGTCGACTCCTACGGCCGTGTCCACCCCGAGGTGCTGCGCGAGGCGATCGCCCGCAACCCCGACGACGTCGCCCTGGCCACCGTGATGTGGGCCAACAACGAGATCGGTACGGTCCTGCCGGTCCGCGAACTCGCCGATGTGGCCCAGGAGTTCGGCGTACCGCTGCACGCCGACGCGGTGCAGGCCTTCGGCCAGGTCCCGGTCGACTTCGCCGCCTCCGGGCTCGCCGCGATGACGGTCTCCGGCCACAAGATCGGCGGGCCGTACGGCATCGGCGCCCTGCTTCTCGGCCGGGAGTACACCCCCGTACCCGTCCTGCACGGCGGCGGTCAGGAGCGCCATGTCCGCTCCGGCACCCTCGACGTCCCCGCCATCGCCTCCTTCGCCGTCGCCGGCCGCCTCGCCGCGGAGCAGCGCGAGTGGTTCGCCCACGAGATCGGCGCCCTCCGCGACAACCTCGTCACGGCCGTCCGTACGGCGGTCCCGGACGCGATCCTCGGCGGGGACCCGGTGAACCGGCTCCCCGCCAACGCCCACTTCACGTTCCCCGGCTGCGAGGGCGACTCCCTGCTCCTGCTGCTGGACGCCCAGGGCATCGAGTGCTCCACCGGCTCGGCCTGCACGGCGGGCGTCGCCCAGCCCAGCCATGTCCTGCTCGCCACCGGCACCGACCCGGACCTGGCCCGCGGCACCCTGCGCTTCTCCCTCGGCCACACCTCCACGGAGGCCGACGTCGAGGCCGTGGCGAAGGCGATCGCCCCGGCGGTGGAACGCGCCCGCGCCGCCGGGCTGACCTGACCCGCACACGCGAAGAACCGGGGAGAGTCCGCCGACTCTCCCCGGCAACAGGTGCCCGGCGTCCACGGGGGAGGCACACGCCGGACAGGCTCTAGTCGTCCGTCGCGCTCGCGCTCGCGGTCGCCGTGGCGGTCGAGTCGTCCGTCGCGGTCGCCGAGGCGCTGGCACTCGCGGAGGCGCTCGCACTGGCCGTGGCCGTGGAGTCGTCGGTGTCGGTCGTGGTGGTGCTCGTGTCGTCGCCCGTCACCATGAGGGAGGCCATCATGCCCTCGTCCTCGTGCTGCAGCAGATGGCAGTGGAGCATGTACATGTAGGTGTCGTCGGAGAAGTCGGTGAACTCCATGGCGATCTTGATCGAACCGCCACCGACCACCTCGTAGGTGTCGTACCAGCCGAGCTGGACCCCGGTGGGATCCTCGCCGTTGACGGAGATCAGCTGATACGGCACGTCGTGCAGGTGGAACGAGTGCTCCAGCTGGGTCGAGTTCTGGATCGTCCAGATCTCCTTCGAGCCGACCGTCGTACTGATCATCGCCATCGCGGCCATGGTCGTGCCCGCCGACCCGTTGATCAGCATGGTGGCGCCGTTCTGGCCCAGGGTGATCGTCCGGGCGGTGAAGTCGCTCGTGTCGTAGCGGTCGATGGTGTTGAGGGTGCTGGGCAGGTCGTCCGGGGTGTCGGAGCCGCTGGCCGTGATCGCGAGGAAGTCGTACGTGCCGCTGCCGCCGCGGATCCAGCCGGTGGTGATCACGGCCTGGAGGGTGGCGTCCGCGGTGAGGTCCATGGTGAATTCGGCGCGGGCGCCGGCCACCAGACGGATCGTGGTCACCTCGGTGGCCTCGGTCAGATAGCCCTGGTCCGTGCTGATCTGGGTGAGGGTGCCGCCGTCGCTGCGCTGGATCACGATGATGTCGGACGGCGAGGCGTTCAGCGCGCGGAAGCGGGTCCGGGTCTTGGTGGCGGTGAAACCGAGCGTGGTGGAGTCCACGTTGGTGCCGTTGACCAGGAGGGGGAAGGTGGTCGTGCTCAGCCGGTAGCCGGCCGCGTCGTACTTGATGTCTCCGTCGGTGTCGACGGCCAGGGACTGGAAGATGAGCGGGATGTCGTCGACGCCGTAGTCGCTGGGCAGCGCGGCGGACGCGTCCGTGGAGTCCTCGACGATGATCATCCCGGCGAGGCCGTGCACGGCCTGCTTGGCGGTGGTGCCGAGGGCGTGCGGGTGGTACCAGAGCGTGGTGGCCGGGTCCTTGACGGTGAACGTGGGGGACCAGGTCTCGCCGTCGGCGAAGGCGACCTGCGGGCCGCCGTCCATCTTCGCGGGGACGTGGGCGCCGTGGAAGTGGACCGTCGTGTCCTCACCGATGTCGTTGGTGATGTTGAGGAGGACCACGTCGCCGTTGGTCCACTTCATGGTCGGGCCCAGGAAGTCCTGGTTGTAGCCCATCGTGCTGCTGGTGACGCCCGAGATCACCTCGTGGGTGCCGGTCTTGGCCTCCAGCGTGAAGGTGGTGGTGCCGTCGGAGGTGGTGCCCTCCAGCAGGTCCGGGATGGTGAGGGTGGTGTCCGCCGCGGACGCCTTGTTCTTCGCCGCGTCGTTCAGCAGGGAGAAGGCACCTCCGGCGGCGGCCACCGCCGCGATGCCGGCCCCGGCCATTCCGCCGAGGAACTTGCGCCGGTGCACACCCTTGCCCCGGGCGGCACCGCCCTTGCTGTGCTCGCGCTTCTCGGCCGTGGATTTGCGGTGGTTGCCCTTGCTGTCGCTGTTTGCTTGGGACGCGGGCTCACTGGTGTGTGTCATGGCGCCAGAGATTTGACCTAAGGCCTGTGTAAAAACTGAGCAGTAGTTAGCAGTGAGCACGGCAATCTGTGAAAGGTAAGCGTGCGCGATCCCTTCACAACTCCCCTGCGACGCAAGGCGAGTTGGCGTACCCCAGGTCACATCCCGAGCAGGGGACGCATCGGACACCGCCGTGACTGAAACGACTCATAGCCAAAGCCGAGTGTGACCCGAGTCACACCCCTGTCCGGTGTGCCCGCCTTACGAGCGCCATGTACCGGTCCCAGTCCCAGTACCGCCCGGGGTCCGTGTGATCGGTCCCCGGCACCTCCACGTGCCCGATGACGTGCTTCCGGTCGACCGGGATTCCGTACCGCCGGCATATCCCGGCCGTCAGCCGCGCGGAGGCCGCGTACATCGCGTCGGTGAACGACGAGGCCTCCTCCACGAAGCCCTCGTGCTCGATGCCGACACTGCGTTCGTTGTACTCCCGGTTGCCCGCGTGGAAGGCCACGTCGAGCTCGCGGATCATCTGCGTGATGTGTCCGTCCTTGCGCACGATGTAGTGCGCCGCCGCCCCGTGCGCGGGGTCCTGGAAGACCTTCACCGCGCTGGGGAAACTGCCCTGGGTGACATGGATGACCACCATGTCTATCCCGTAGTCGTCCGGCCGGTCCGCCCGCCGGTAGTTCGCCGACGACGCCGACACCCACTGCGCGCCCCGGAAGTCCACCGCGCCCGCCACCCGCGGCTTCTCCACCCCGGGCAGCCGCCACCACAGCCGCGCCAGCTCGTCCCGCGCCAGCGCGGCCGTCCCCACGGCGGCCGCGGCGCCGCCGATCAGCAGCGCCCGCCGGCCCGTGACCCCTCGCGCGGTCTCCGTGTGCCCGCCCTGTGTCTCCCCCATGCGATCTTCAACGGATACTCGCGGGTCCCGGTTCCCGGCGACCCGTACCCTGGAAGGGTTATGACTGAGACCTCGCAGCGCCCCCGCCCCCTTCGCGTACTCGCCGCCATGTCCGGCGGCGTGGACTCCGCCGTCGCCGCCGCCCGCGCCGCCGAAGCCGGCCACGACGTGACCGGCGTCCACCTCGCGCTCTCCGCGAACCCGCAATCGTTCCGCACGGGCGCGCGTGGCTGTTGCACCATCGAGGACTCACGGGACGCCCGCCGCGCCGCCGACGTCATCGGCATCCCGTTCTACGTCTGGGACCTCGCCGACCGCTTCCGCGAGGACGTCGTCGAGGACTTCGTCGCCGAGTACGAGGCCGGCCGCACCCCGAACCCCTGCCTGCGCTGCAACGAGAAGATCAAGTTCGCCGCGCTCCTCGACAAGGCCCTCGCCCTCGGCTTCGACGCCGTCTGCACCGGCCACTACGCCCAGGTGATCGTCAACGAGGACGGCACCCGCGCACTGCACCGCGCCTCCGACATGGCCAAGGACCAGTCCTACGTCCTCGGCGTCCTGGACGAGCGGCAGCTGGCGCACGCCCTCTTCCCGCTCGGCGACACGGTGACGACGAAGGACGAGATCCGCGCGGAGGCCGAGCGCCGCGGCCTCGCCGTCGCCAAGAAGCCCGACTCGCACGACATCTGCTTCATCGCCGACGGCGACACCCAGGGCTTCCTCGCGGGCCGCCTGGGCAAGGCCGAGGGCGACATCGTCGACGAGTCCGGCACGGTCGTCGGCTCCCACGAAGGCGCGTACGGCTTCACCATCGGCCAGCGCAAGGGCCTGCGCATCGGCACCCCGGCCGCCGACGGCAAGCCGCGCTACGTCCTGGACATCTCCCCGGTGAACAACACGGTGACGGTCGGCCCGGCCGCCTCCCTGGACGTCAGCGCCCTGACCGCCGTCCGCCCCCGCTGGTGCGGCACGGCCCCGACCGGCCCCGGCACCTACACCGCCCAGCTCCGCGCCCACGGCGGCGAGACCGAGGTCACCGCCGAACTCGTCGACGGCACCCTGGAGGTGACGTTCAGCGAGCCGGTCCGGGGTGTCGCCCCCGGGCAGGCGATCGTGCTGTACGACGACACGCGCGTGGTGGGGTCGGCGACGATCGCGACGACTGTGCGGGCGGCGACGGCGATGGCGTGACCCTTCGGGGAGTGGTCGTCCCGTGGGTCAGCGCGTGAAGAACTCCGTGAGCAGCGGCGCCAGGGCGGTCGGGTCCACCATGTGGGTCTGACCGTCCAGGGTGCGGTACGTCCCCTCCGGCGCCGCGTCCGCGACCGCCCGCGCGGCCTCCCGCATCCACTCGGCGCTCGCGCCGCCCGCGATCGTGAGCAGCGGGACGGACAGGGACGCCAGCCGGTCCGCCGGGACCAGACCGTCGCCCATCGCCGCGTCGTCGTAGGCGAGGGTCGGGGCGATGGCCTCCATGCCGGGCCACATGGGGGAGCGGCGGGCGCCCTCGATCATCTCCGGGGGTGCGCCGGTGAGCGCCATGAACAGCTCGACGGCGTCGCCGTGGCGGCCCTCGGCGAGCAGTTCCGTGAGGCGCCCGGTGTACTCGGCGCGCTCCTTGGCGCCGGACGCGTCGAGGGCGAACGGCGGCTCGTAGAGGGCGACCTGGGTGACGGGCAGGCCGCTCGCCACCGCGTGCAGGACGAGCGCACCGCCCGACGAGTGGCCGTAGAGGGCCGCGCTGCCGCCCACGGCGTCGATCAGCGCCGCGAGGTCCTCGACCTCCCGGGCCACCGCGAACGGCGCCGTGTCGCCGCTGGAGCCCCGGCCCCGGCGGTCGTACGGGACCGCCCCGAACCGGTGCGCGAGCTGCGCGGCGAGCGGCAGCAGGCCGTCGCCCGTCGTCATCGCGCCACCGACCAGGACGACGGGCGGGCCCGCACCGATGCGTTCGTACGCGATGGCGGTGCCGTCGCGCGAAACAGTCTTCTTGTCCATGCCCTGGAGACTGCCGCAGGGCTGCGGACTAATCGGTCACAACACTTCTACTTCGTAGAAGCAGAGGTGGTCCTTGATCTGCGCCACGTCGGGCTTGGGGTCGGGGTACGCCCACACCAGGTCGGTCGCGTCCGGGAGCGACCAGTAGGAGGCGTCGCCCTTGAAGGGGCAGTGGGTGTGGGTCTCGGAGGGGGTCAGGAGGTCCAGGCGCACGTCCTCCGGGGGGAGGTAGTAGCGCACGGGACAGCCGGTCTCCTTCAGGACGAGGGGGCGGTCGCTCTCCGCCAGCACCTGGTCGCCGTGGACGACGCGTACGCGCCGGTCGCCCTGCTCGATCGTGATCGTGTGTCCGTCAGCCATACCGGAAAAGCACTCGCGGGCCCTGGGTTCTTCCCGCGTACGGTGACGGATATGAAGATCTGTGTCTTTCTCTCCGCCGCCGACCTGGACGAGCGCTACACGCGCCCCGCGCGGGAGTTCGCCGAACTGCTCGGCAAGGGCGGCCACACGCTCGTGTGGGGCGGTTCGGACGTCGGCCTGATGAAGGTGGTCGCGGACGGCGTACAGGCCGCAGGCGGACGGCTGGTGGGCGTCTCGGTGACCTTCCTGGCGGCGAAGACCCGCGCGGGCGCCGACGAGATGGTGATCGCGGCCGACCTCGCCGAACGAAAGAAGCTGCTCCTGGAGAAGGCCGACGCCGTGGTGATCATGGTGGGCGGCACCGGGACGCTGGACGAGGCCACCGAGATCCTGGAGCTGAAGAAGCACGGCCACACCGACAAGCCGGTGGTGCTCCTGAACACGGCGGGCTTCTACGACGGCCTGAAGACCCAGTTCCGGCGCATGGAGGACGAAGGGTTCCTGCCCGTCCCGCTCACCGACCTGGTGTTCTTCGCGGAGGAGCCGGTGGGGGCGCTGGCCTACCTGGAGGAGTCTCTCGGCATCCACTGATGCGAACATGGCGGGCATGGCTACACATGTGATCACCGGGGCCGGTTCCGGCATCGGCGCGGCCGTCGCCCGCCGGCTGCACGCGCGCGGGGACGACCTCGTGCTCCACGCGCGCGACGCGGGCCGCGCGATGGAACTGGCGGCGGAGTACCCCGGGGCGCGCACCCTGGTCGGCGACCTCGCGGACCCCGACCGGCTCAGCTGGGCGTTCTCCCACCAGAGCCTGCCCGACCGGGTGGACACGCTCCTGCACATCGCGGGGGTGGTCGACCTCGGCCCGGTGGGCGAGCTGACCCCGAAGACCTGGCACCACCAGCTCAACGTCAACCTGGTCGCGCCCGCCGAACTGACCCGTCACTTCCTGCCCCAACTCCGCGCGGCCCGCGGCCACGTGCTCTTCGTCAACTCCGGCGCGGGCCTGCGGGCGAGCGCCGACTGGTCCGCGTACGCCGCCTCCAAGCACGGGCTGAAGGCCCTGGCGGACTCCCTCCGCCACGAGGAACACCCCAACGGCGTCCGCGTCACCTCCGTCTACCCCGGCCGCACCGCCGGCCCCATGCAGGCCAAGGTCCACCAGCAGGAGGGCAAGCCCTACGACCCCTCCCAGTGGATCGACCCCGAGTCCGTCGCCACGACGATCCTCATGGCGATCGACCTGCCGGCGGACGCGGAGGTCAACGACCTGACGGTGCGGCCGGGAAGGTGACCCGGAAGGTGACGGGGCCGGAGCGATCGCGCGGGGCGAACGGCGCGGAGGTCCGGGACTGGCTCGACGAGGTCTGGGGTCGGACGGAGGCCGCGTTGGTCCTCGTAGGCGGCGACAACGGCGGGCCGCTCGCCGAGCGAAGGATCTGTGGCGAGGTCTTCGACCCCGAGGACGTCGCGGAACTGCGGGCTCTCACCACGACCGGCGAGTTCGCGAACGACATCTGCCGCTGCCACGGCAGCGTGACCATTGCGCTTCTCGACGCGGAGTGCGAGTTCATCGGGAGTGGCAGCGTGCACGGCGAGACGGACGTCTCCTGGGAGCGCGGCCGATTCCGGAACAACCTGGAGGTGGCGGATCCGGAGCGGCTGGTCGCGTTCCTGGAGCGGCACGGCATCCGGATGCGCTGAAGCCCGGGGGCGTCATCCCTGCCCCAGGGTTCCGTAGGCTGCCGGGGTGAGCAACAACAGCCAGTTCAGCTTCGGTCCGGCCACCGGTGTCGGTTCCCTGCCCGGAGGCGATGCCCGGGAGGCCGCCAAGACCGCGACCGGGGCCTTCGAGGACTTTCCGTTTCTGCCCGAGCTGCCCGCTCGGGGGCCCGGTGCGGACATGATCGGGCGGACCATCGGGCTGCTCGTCGAGGTGTACGCGCGCGTGGAGCCCAGCGGTTGGCGGATCGGGGACCGGCCGGGGCGGGACACCAAGCGGGCGTGGGCGTGGCTGGGGGAGGACCTCGACGCGTTCGAGGAGTTCACGCAGGGCTACGAGGGACCACTCAAGGTGCAGGCCGTGGGGCCCTGGACGCTTGCCGCCGGCCTGGAGTTGAGGAACGGCGAGGCCGTGCTCTCCGACCCCGGCGCCTGCCGCGACCTCGCCGGCTCGCTCGCCGAGGGCCTGCGCAACCACCTCGCCGAGGTCCAACGCCGCGTCCCCGGCGCCCAGATCGTGCTGCAGCTCGACGAGCCGTCCCTGATCGGCGTACTGCGCGGACACGTCAGATCCGCCAGCGGCTACCGCACCTACCGCGCCGTAGACCGCCAACTCGTCGAGAGTACCCTCCGCGAGGTCGTCGGAGTGCACGCGAACGGCCCGGTCGTCGTGCACTCCTGCGCGCCGGACGTGCCGTTCGCCCTGCTGCGTCGGGCGGGTGCCGCCGGGGTCTCCTTCGACTTCTCGCTCCTCACCGAGCGTGACGACGACGTGATCGGCGAGGCGGTCGAGGCCGGCACCCGGCTCTTCGCCGGTGTCGTGCCGGGCACGGACACCGCATTGTCAGACCCTGCCGGTAGCGTCATGGGTGTCAGGACGCTGTGGCGCAGGCTGGGGCTGCGACCGGGACTGCTCGCGGAGGCGGTCACCATCACCCCGGCGTGCGGACTCGCGGGGGCTTCCCCCGAGTACGCGCGCCATGCTCTCGCCCACTGCGTCCGGGCGGCGAGATCCCTCGCGGACAACCCTGAGTGACGGAAGGACGACACGGTGGCCGGCGACAAGGAAGCGGAGACGGCGGTGCCCGCAGCGGCACGGGAGAAGCACGCGCAGCTCGCTGAGCAGATCGAGGAGCACCGCTTCCGTTACTACGTGAACGACGCCCCGGTCGTCAGCGACGCGGAGTTCGACAAACTCCTGCGCTCTCTCGAGGCGTTGGAGGAGGAGTACCCGGAGCTGCGCACGCCGGACTCCCCGACGCAGAAGGTCGCGGGGGCGTACGAGACGGAGTTCACCTCCGTCGTCCACCGCTCCCGCATGCTCTCCCTGGACAACGCCTTCGAGGACCTGGAGCTGGCGGCCTGGGCCGAGCGCGTCCACAAGGACGTCGGCGCCTCCGACTACCACTTCCTGTGCGAGCTGAAGGTCGACGGCCTCGCCGTCAACCTGACGTATGAGCAGGGCCGCCTCACGCGCGCGGCGACCCGCGGCGACGGCCGTACGGGCGAGGACATCACGCCCAACGTCCGGACGATCGCCGAGATCCCGGACCGGCTGACCGGCGAGCGCGTGCCCGACCTCGTGGAGATCCGCGGCGAGGTCTACTTCCCGATGGAGAAGTTCGAGGAGCTCAACGCCCGCCTGGTCGAGGCCGGCGACAAGCCCTTCGCCAACCCCCGTAACGCGGCGGCGGGTTCACTCCGCCAGAAGGACCCGCGCGTCACCGCAGGCCGCCCGCTGCACATGGTCGTGCACGGCATCGGCGCCCTGGAGGGCTTCGACCCCCTCACCCGCCTCTCCGAGGCGTACGACCTCCTCAAGACCTGGGGCCTGCCCACCTCCTCGCACAACAGGGTGGTCGACGACCTCGACGGCGTACGGGAGTTCATCCGGTACTACGGCGAGAACCGGCACTCCGTCGCACACGAGATCGACGGCGTGGTCGTCAAGCTCGACGAGATCCCCCTCCAGGGACGCCTCGGCTCCACCTCCCGCGCCCCGCGCTGGGCGATCGCGTGGAAGTACGCGCCCGAGGAGGTCAACACCAAGCTGGTCAACATCCGCGTGGGCGTGGGCCGTACGGGCCGGGTGACGCCGTACGCCCAGGTCGAGCCGGTCACGGTGGCCGGCTCGGAGGTCGAGTTCGCGACGCTGCACAACCAGGAGGTCGTCAAGGCCAAGGGCGTCCTCATCGGCGACACGGTGGTGCTGCGCAAGGCCGGTGACGTGATCCCGGAGATCCTCGGCCCGGTCGCCGATCTGCGCGACGGCAGCGAGCGGGAGTTCGTGATGCCCGCCGAGTGCCCCGAGTGCGGTACGCCGCTGCGGCCCATGAAGGAGGGCGACATCGACCTCCGCTGCCCGAACGCCCGCACCTGCCCTGCCCAGTTGAGGGAGCGGCTCTTCTACCTCGCGGGCCGCAAGGCGCTGGACATCGACCACTTCGGCTATGTGTCGGCCGCCGCCCTCACCAAGCCGCTGGAGCCGGCGGAGCCGCCGCTGAAGGACGAGGGCGACCTGTTCGGCCTCACCATCGAGCAGTTGCTGCCCATCAAGGCGTACGTCCTCGACCAGGACAGCGGGCTGCCCAAGCGCGACCCGAAGACCGGCGAGGAGAAGATCGCGACGGTCTTCGCCAACCAGCAGGGCGAGCCGAAGAAGAACGCGCTCGCGATGCTGGAGACCATCGCGGCGGCCAAGGAGAGCCCGCTCGCCCGCATCCTCACCGGCCTGTCGATCCGTCATGTCGGCCCGGTCGCCGCCGAGGCGCTGGCCCGCGAGTTCCGCTCGATCGAGCGTATCGAGCAGGCCGACGAGGTGGAGCTGGCGAACACGGACGGCGTCGGGCCGATCATCGCCGCCTCCCTCAAGGAGTGGTTCGCCGAGGACTGGCACCAGGAGATCCTGCGCAAGTGGCGGGCGGCCGGGGTCCGGATGGAGGACGAGGGGTCCGGCGAGGACGAGGGCCCGCGTCCGCTCGAAGGACTGACCGTCGTCGTGACCGGCACACTCGAACACTTCACGCGGGACGGGGCGAAGGACGCCCTGCAGAGCCGGGGAGCGAAAGTGACCGGTTCTGTTTCGAAGAAGACGTCTTTCGTCGTCGTAGGTGACAATCCTGGTTCCAAGTACGACAAGGCGATGCAGGTCAAGGTGCCGGTTCTGAACGAGGACGGCTTCACCGTTCTGCTGGAACAGGGCCCCGAGGCGGCCGCCGAAGTCGCGCTTCCGGCCGAGGAGTAGCGAGGAGCAGCGGTTGAAGGCCACCCGATCGGCGCATACCAGATGCATACGGGTGGCCGGGTCGCATTCGGGCAACCGTCTACGACCGCTGCCCGTGGAAGCCTTCTGCGGCCTACTGTTGAGGTGTGCACCTGCCGTGCCCAGCTGCGGTTGGGGCAACCCCCTGCTCTTGGTGAGCAAGGGGAAGGGTTTTCCAAACGCGGTTCCGTTGATGGAAGTCGGGCATCGGACCGCGTGGCGTGGGCACCGCCGGCTGTGAGAGGGACGGGAATGGAACCGACCGAGAGCGCGCCCCCGGACTCACTCCTGCGCCGGCTCACCGGCGCCTGGCGGGAGAGTCGTTGGGGAGCGCGCCCCGTGGAGCGTCCGGGCAGCACCCAGCCGCGCGCCACCGGACAGTACTCCACACCGGACGCGCGCCACGACGCACCGCTCTCCGCCAACCACGCCTCCGCACTGCCGGGCGGCGAAAGCGGACGGCACCTCAACTGGCCCGCGCTGCCCACGGCGGTGGTGGCCGCGGCCGGCTTCGTCCTGGGTGCCGGCTTCTTCCGCGCGTTCACCGGCGACCATGCGCTCTTCCCGTCCGGCACCGTCGGCTGGTCGCTGGCCGTCCTCACCGGCATCATCGTCGGCCACCTGGTCGCCCTCGGCCGCGCCCGCTGGTGGGGCGGCACCGGCTCGGGCGCCGCCCTCACCCTCGGCGTCCTGCTGCTCTACGGCTGGGTCGCCGCGGGCATGGTCAGCCTCACCGTCGTCGTCCTGGTCGGCATAGCCCGCCGCAACCGCTGGCGCCAGGGCGTGCTGCACGGCGCGGTCGACATCCTCGGCATAGCCGCCGGAGCGCTCGTCCTCGGCGCGTTCGGCCGGGTGCCGTCCGTCGAGAAGCCGTGGAACCCGGACACCTGGACGGTCTACACCGCCCCCGAAGTGATCCTGGTCGCCCTCGCCTATCTCGCCGTGACCCGCACCCTGCTCTGGTACCTGCACGCCCCGCGCCACGGCGGACTGCCCACCGTCGCCCGCACCGCCCTGCTCAGACAGGGCCTTGTCGCGGTCGCCCTGCTCGGCATCGCCCCGCTGATCTGTGTGGTCGCGGTCGCCCAGCCGGTCCTGCTGCCCCTCTTCTCGATCCCGCTCATAGCCCTCGACTCCACGCTGTGGATGGCCCGCGCCAGGGCCGAGGAGCAACTGCGCGACCCGCTGACCGGGCTGCCCAACCGGCAGTGGCTCCTGGAGCGCATCTGGACCGCCCTGGACGACGCCGAACGCATCGGCGCCAAGGCCGCGCTCATGCTGATCGACCTCGACCGGTTCCGATCGGTCAACGACACTCTCGGTCATCTGGCCGGTGACCGGCTGCTGTTGCAGATAGCCGACCGGCTGCGGGTGGCGCTGCCGCGCGGGGCGGAGGCCGCGCGGCTCGGCGGCGACGAGTTCGCCGTACTGCTGCCCGTCGCCGACTCCACGACGTCCGCGACCCGGGTCGCCCGCAACCTCGTCGCCGCGCTCAGCTCCCCGCTCGACCTCGACGGGCTCACCCTCGTCCTGGAGGCCAGCGCGGGCGTCGCCGTCTTCCCCGACCACGCCCTCGACGCCGAGGGACTGCTGCGCCGGGCGGACGTCGCGATGTACCAGGCGAAGCGGGACCGTACGGGCGTGGAGGTCTACGAGTCCAAGCGGGACTCCAACACCCCCGACCGGCTCGGCCTCCTCGGTGATCTGCGCCGTGCCCTCGACGCGCACGAGGTGCAGGTCCACTACCAGCCCAAGGTCCGCTTCGACGGCCAGGTCGCCGGCCTCGAGGCGCTGGTGCGGTGGGTGCATCCCGAGCGCGGGAAGGTGCCGCCGGACGAGTTCATAGCGATCGCCGAGTCGTCCGGTCTGATGCCCCATCTCACCGAGTACGTGCTCGACACGGCCCTCGCCCAGGTCGCCAGGTGGCGGGCTCAGGGCCTCTTCGTACCGGTCGCGGTCAACGTCTCCCCGCGCGATGTGCACACCCCCGGATTCGCGGGCTCGGTCGCCGCGCGCCTCGCCCGGCACGGTGTCCCGGCGGGCTCGCTCCAGCTGGAGATAACCGAGCACGTCCTCCTGGAGGACCCCCAGCGCGCCGCCGACACGCTCAACGGCCTGACCGGCCACGGCGTCAAGATGTCCCTCGACGACTTCGGCACGGGGTACTCGTCCCTTGTGCATCTACGACGGCTCCCCGTCAGCGAGTTGAAGATCGACCGGTCGTTCGTGGCGCGGCTCGCGGTGGACACGGAGGACGCGGAGATCGTGCGGTGCACGGTGGATCTCGCGCACTCGCTCGGGCTTCTCGTCGTCGCGGAGGGTGTCGAGGACGACGAGACGTGGGAGCGGTTGCGGGACCTGGGCTGCGACGCCGTACAGGGGTGGCTGGTCGCTGCGGCGATGCCGCCGGAGGACATGACGGCGTGGTTGCTGGCGCGGGGGTCTCGGGGGTGGCAGCGGCCGCGTGCCGCGTTGCCTGCGGCTGCGGCGGATGATCCGGGGAGGCTCGGCTGAAAGGCTGCGCCTACTGGGGAGGGGCTTCTGCCGGTTCGCGGCTGCGGGTGCGTCGTGGCCGGTCGCGCAGTTCCCCGCGCCCCTGATAGCGCACGCCCTGTTGTGAAGTGGGCGATCGGCTGCTGTGGGCGCGCCCGTGCGGCGGAGCGGCAAATCGACACGGTCCCGCGCCCCTGATAAC
>NZ_BARG01000027.1 GCF_000376565.1 Streptomyces hokutonensis
GGCTACCGCCGCGTGAGCGCGACCAGCCACATACGGCCCGCACCCCGCAGACAACAGATCCGGGCAGACGCTTACGCACCCCACCCCGCCTGCTGCCCCCCAACCCGCTCAGCAACAATCCGCTCCTGCCACCCACTGGCGCGATACGCCGCAATGGGGTCAGGGGCAAGCCCCTGCTCCTCCCGCAGCTCCGCCAGCAGAGGCCGTACATCCGTGTTGTACGCGTCCATCACCACGGCATTGGCCTCCAGCACATCCCCGGCCCGCTGCGCAGCAGCCAACGCGACGGGATCCACCAGCAACGCCTTCGCCGTCGCTTCCTGCACATTCATCACCGACCGAATGATCGCCGGAATCTTCGCCTCGATGTTGTGGCACTGATCGAGCATGAAGGCCACATCGGCGGTGAACCCCCCGCCCCGGATCACCTCGTACATGATCCGGAACAACTGGAAGGGATCCGCCGCCCCCACCATCAGATCGTCGTCCGCATAGAACCGCGAGTTGAAGTCGAAGGCCCCGAGCTTCCCCTCCCGGAGCAGCGTCGCGACGATGAACTCGATATTGGTGCCGGGAGCGTGATGCCCGGTGTCGACCACGACCTGTGCCTTGGGCCCGAGCTTCAGACAGTGCGCGTAAGCGGTCCCCCAGTCGGGAACATCGGTCGCATAGAACGCCGGCTCGAAGAACTTGTACTCCAGCAGCATCCGCTGCCCGTCCCCGAGCCGCGCGTACACCGCCGCGAGCGCCTCCGCCAACCGATCCTGGCGCGCGCTCAGATCGTCCTGCCCGGGATAGTTCGTCCCGTCCGCGAACCAGAGCTTCAGGTCGGCGGAGCCCGTCGCGTCCATGATGTCGACGCACTCCAGCAGATGGTCGAGCGCCTTGCGCCGCACCGCCGCGTCCGGATGGCAGACGCTGCCGAGCCGGTAGTCGTCGTCCTGGAAGGTGTTGGAGTTGATCGCGCCGAGCTTCAGCCCGTGGTCGTCGGCGAACTTGGCCAGCGCCCCGAAGTCGTCGACCCGGTCCCAGGGGATGTGCAGGGCCACCGTCGGCGCCACGCCCGTGAACTCGTGGACCTTGGCCGCGTCCTCCAGTTTCTCCTGCGGGGTCCGCGGGACACCCTCCTGGGCGAACACCTTGAACCGGGTCCCCGAGTTCCCGTACGCCCACGACGGCGTCTCGACTGCCTGGGTCCTGAGCGCGGCCTTCACCGCGGCGAGATCGGTCACTTGTGGGCTCCTGTGACATGCGACGAAACGATGTATGTATGAAACGATTCAGAGAGCGAAGTTATGAGCCTCCCGAAGGGGTGTCAAGCCCTACGGCGAAGCCTGTGCTCCGTGACTTCAATGTGACCTTTGGCTATCGAAAGTTTTTCGATGCGGACCCATTGACGTGACAAGGCTGGCACGCCTAACGTCCCGGCAACCAAGTTGAAACCTTTCACGACGTCGTGGCGGCTCACCGCCGACGTCGTCGAGGAGCCCCTCATGACCCACCCGTCAGACGCGGGTCCGGCCCCGGTGCTCGCGCTCAAGGGCATCTCCAAGTCCTTCGGCGCGGTACGCGCCCTGCGGGACGTGTCCCTCGAACTGTTCCCCGGTGAGGTGCACGCACTCGCCGGAGAGAACGGCGCGGGCAAGTCCACTCTCATCAAGACCCTCGCCGGTGTGCACCGGCCCGACGCCGGCCAGGTGCTGCTCGACGGCGAACCCGTCCTCTTCCACGGCCCCGGTGACGCCCGCGACGCAGGGATCGCCGTGATCTACCAGGAACCGACTCTCTTTCCCGACCTCTCGATCGCCGAGAACATCTTCATGGGCCGCCAGCCCCGCCGCGCGCTGGGCCGGATCGACCACAAGGCCACGCACGCGGCGACCGCCGAACTGATGAAGCGGCTGGGCGTGGAGCTGGACCCCGACCGCCCGGCGCGCGGCCTGTCCATCGCGGACCAGCAGATCGTGGAGATCGCCAAGGCGCTCTCCTTCGACGCCCGGGTCCTGATCATGGACGAGCCGACGGCCGCCCTCACCGGCAGCGAGGTGGCCCGCCTCTTCGGCGTCGTCCGTACTCTGCGCGAACAGGGTGCGGCCGTCCTGTTCATCTCGCACCGCCTGGAGGAGATCTTCCAGATCTGCCAGCAGGTCACCACCCTCCGCGACGGCGCCTGGATCTCCAGCGAGCCGGTCGAGGGAATGGCCGAGGACGATCTCGTACGCCGCATGGTGGGCCGCGATCTCGACGAGCTGTACCCCAAGCAGGATGTCGAACCCGGTGAAGTCGCCCTGCGTGTCAAGAGGTTGACCCGCGAGGGCGTCTTCACCGACGTCTCCTTCGACGTACGGCGCGGGGAGATCGTCGGTCTCGCCGGGCTCGTCGGCGCCGGCCGTACCGAAGTGGCGCGAGCCGTCTTCGGTATCGACCGGTGGGACGCCGGCGGTGTCGAGGTCGGCGGGAAGGCGCTGACGAACGGCGCCCCCTCCACCGCGATGGCCGCGGGCCTCGCCCTGGTCCCCGAGGACCGGCGCGCCCAGGGCCTGGTGATGGACATGTCGATCGAACGCAACATCGGTCTGACCGGCCTGCGTACGACCGTCAAGGCCGGTCTCGTCGACCGGGGCGCCGAGCGCAGCCGTTCCCTCGACTGGGCGGTGAAGCTGCACGTCAAGTACGCGCGGATCGCCGACACCGTCAACACGCTCTCCGGCGGCAACCAGCAGAAGGTCGTCCTCGCCAAGTGGCTCGCCACCGGCCCCAAGGTGCTGATCGTCGACGAGCCGACCCGTGGCATCGATGTCGGCACCAAGGCCGAAGTGCACCGGCTGCTCAGCGAGTTGGCAGCCGACGGGGTCGCCGTCCTGATGATCTCCTCCGATCTGCCCGAGATCCTCGGCATGGCCGACCGCGTGCTGGTGATGCACGAGGGCCGGCTCACCGCAGAGATCCCCCGTTCCGAAGCCACCGAGGAATCCGTGATGGCCGCAGCCACCGGGAGGGCCGCCGCATGAGCCCGGCCTTCATGACGATCGAGTCCTTCGGGAGGGCCGCCGTATGACGGTCACCGCGCCCAACCCCGCGCCCGCCGCCGAGGCCCCCGAGTCGAGCGGCACCCGGCTGGTCGACCGGGTCTTCAAGATGCGTGAACTCGCCATCCTGGTCGTCTTTTTGGTGATGATCGGCATCACCCAGGCGGGCAACAGCGAGTTCCTGTCCGAGCAGGGCATCAAGGACCTGCTGCTCAACGCGACCATCCTGGTCCTGGTCGCCACCGGCCAGTCGCTGGTGGTCATCACCCGCAACGTCGACCTGTCGGTCGGCTCGACCCTCGGCATCACCGCCTTCGCCACCGGCGACTACCTCCACAGCGGCGGCAACGCTGTCATCGCGATCCTGCTGGCAGTGCTCCTCGGTGTCGGACTGGGCCTGGTCAACGGGCTGTTGGTGAGTCTCGGACAGGTACCCGCCCTCGTCGTCACGCTCGGCACGCTCTACATCATCCGGGGCGTCGACTCCATCTGGGTCGGCTCGCGGCAGATCACGGCAGCCGATCTCCCGGGCGGATTCGTCGACTTCGGCTCCGGCGGCCTGTCGGCGGTGCCCTGGCTGGCGCTGATCGCGCTCGGCGTGCTGATCGTCACCGCCTACTACCTCAAACACTTCGGCAGCGGACGGGAGTTGTACGCCCTCGGCTCCAACCCCGAGGCCGCGAGGCTCGCCGGCATCCCCGTGCGCAAGCGGATCCTCGCCGCCTACACCTTCTGCGGCGGGCTCGCCGGGCTCGCCGGCGCGATGTACCTGGCCCGCTTCGGCAACGTCGACTCCGGCACCGGCACCGGCTACGAACTCACCGTCGTCAGCGCGGTGGTTGTCGGTGGTGTGGTCTTCACCGGCGGCTCCGGCAGCGTCTACGGCGCGGCCCTCGGCGCGCTCCTGCTGACCTCCATCAACAGTGTGCTGCCCGCCCTCGGCGTCAGCTCCGTCTGGGTGCTCGCCATCAACGGCATCCTGCTCATCCTCGCCATCGCCGTCGACCGGATCGTCGCCCTGCGTGTGGCCACCGCACTGAAGAAGAGGAACGCCCGCCATGCCTGAGTCGTTGACGCGCGCGATCCGCTGGGACACGGTCGTCGGCGCCCTCCTCGTCGTCCTGCTGCTGTTCTCCTTCACCTCCGTCGACGGCTTCGGCAACGCGCTGAACCTGTCGTTCCTGATCGGCAACACCCTTCCCATCGCCCTGATCGCGCTCCCGATGACCCTGTTGGTCGTCGCCGGCGAGATCGATCTGTCGGTCGCCTCAACGGCCGGTCTGTCCGGCGCGGTGATGGGCAAGCTGTGGAACGACGGCATGGCGATCGAGACGATCATCCCGATCTGCCTGCTGCTGGGCCTGGTCTGCGGTCTCGTCAACGGGCTGCTCGTCACCCGGCTCGGACTGCCGTCCCTCGCCGTCACGATCGGCACGCTGGCCGCGTACCGGGGTATCGCGCAGATCGTGCTCGGGTCCGACGCGGTGACCGACTTCCCCACGCAGTACCTGGACTTCGCGGCGGGACGGCTCGGCAACACGTTCCTTCCGCGGGCCTTCCTGCCCTTCCTGGTGCTGCTCGCCATCGCCGTCGTAGCTCTGCATGCCACGCCGTTCGGGAGGTCGTTGTTCGCGATCGGGGCGAACGAGGAGGCGGCGCGGTTTGCCGGGATCCGGGTCAAGCGGCAGAAGTTGATCCTGTTCACGGTGACCGGGCTGATGGCCTCGCTCACCGGGATCTTCTGGGCGCTGCACTACGCCAGTGCTCGCTACGACAACGCGACCGGGCTCGAACTGTCCGTAGTGGCCGCGGTGTTGCTCGGTGGGATCGACTTCGACGGCGGGAAGGGGACGTTGGGCGGGGCGATCGCGGGTGTCTTTCTGCTCGGGGCGTTGCAGAACGTGATGAGCCTTCTCAATGTTTCCGCGCAGTCGCAGATCGTCGTCACTGGTGTGTTGCTTGTCGTTTCGGTGCTCGGCCCTCGGGTCGCACGCCAGATTGCCATCGCGAGGGCCGCGGCCCGTTCCACTGGATAGGTCGTTGGCGTCTGCGGCCGGTCTGTGGCTGGTCGCGCTCGCGCGGCGGTAGCCGCAAATCAATACAGTCCCGCGCCCCTATCGGGGCGCTTCACTCACCCTCCTGACAAAGGAACCCCTGCCATGCGCAAAGCATCCCTCCGTCGTGCCTGTGCGGCCGTCGTCGCCGTCACTTCTCTCACCCTCGTCGCCACCGCCTGCGGCGGTACCACCAAGAAGGATGTGAAGGACGAGAACACCGGGTCGGCCGTCACCGGGGGCAAGGCGGACCCGAATGCGGCCCTCAAGAAGGGGCTCACCGTCGGGTTCCTGCCCAAGCAGGTCAACAACCCGTACTTCACCACGTCCGACAAGGGCGGCGAGAAGGCCCTCACCGAACTGGGCGAGAAGTACAAGGAGGTCGGCCCGAGCAGCGCCACCGACACGGCGGGACAGGTGAGTTACGTCAACACGCTCACCCAGCAGCAGGTGAACGCGATCGCCGTCTCCGCGCAGGACCCGGGCGCCCTCTGCACCGCGCTCAAGCAGGCGATGAGCAACAAGATCAAGGTCGTCACCTACGACTCCGACACCAACCCCGACTGCCGCAACGCCTTCGTCTCGCAGGCCAGCGCCGAGGACCTCGGCCGCACCCAGGTCCAGCTGCTCGCCCAGCAGATCGGCTACAAGGGCGAGATCGCGATCCTGTCGGCCGCGCAGACCGCGACGAACCAGAACACCTGGATCGGCTTCATGAAGGACGAGCTGAAGGACCCCAAGTACAAGAACATCAAGCTGGTCAAGGTCGCCTACGGCAACGACGACGCCCAGCAGTCCTTCCAGCAGACCCAGGGCCTCCTCCAGCAGTACCCGAACCTGAAGGGGATCATCTCCCCGACCACCGTCGGCATCAAGGCCGCCGCCCAGTACCTGTCCAGCTCCAAGTACAAGGGCAAGGTCAAGCTGACCGGCCTCGGCACCCCCAACGACATGCGCAAGTACGTCAAGAACGGCACCGTCGACGGCTTCGAGCTGTGGGACCCGGCGAAGCTCGGCGCCCTCGCCGCGCAGACGGCAGTGGCGCTGGTGTCGGGGCAGATCACCGGCAAGGAGGGCGAGACCTTCAAGGCCGGCGGGACCTCGTACACCATCGGCAAGGACGGCGTGATCAGCCTCGGCAAGCCGACCGTGTTCAACCTGAAGAACATCGACCAGTTCAACTTCTAGTCCCCGAAGTCCCTTTCGAACAAGGGGTGTTGATGCAGCGCGTGTGTTTCCTGCTCAAGGTCCGGGCGGACCGCCTCGACGAGTACCGCGAGCGGCACGCCGCCGTGTGGCCCGAGATGCTCGACGCACTCTCGGCCACCGGCTGGCGCAACTACTCGCTCTTCCTGCGCGAAGACGGCCTGCTGGTCGGCTACTTGGAGACCGAGGACTTCGCCGCCGCCCAGGCCGGCATGGAAGCCACCGACATCAACTCCCGCTGGCAGGCGGAGATGGCGCCGTTCTTCGAGTCCCTGGACGGCGCCCGTCCCGACGAAGCGATGAAACCCCTCACCGAGGTCTTCCACCTCGCGTGATCCCCCACAGGAGCCGCTCATGAGAAGACGCACCGTGCTCACCACCGCCATACTTGCGGCCGTGGCAACGCCGGGCATCGCACGGGCGGCCGACCCCGGCCCGTCCGTCACCAAGAAGAGCACCACCCAACTCGACGCCCAGGCCGTCTACTTCGTCTCCTACGACGGCCTGGTCAACAACAACTCGTTCCAGAAGAACGGCCTGTTGACCTACAAGGGCTACCAGTACGCGGCCTGGTACACATCCACCAAGTACGCCGTCGTCGCCCGCCGGGCCCTCGGCGCCAGCACCTGGTCGACCATCACCCTCTCCCATCAGCTCAAGAGCGACGACTCCCACAACGTCATCTCCATGGGCGTCTCCAAGGTCGACGGCCGCCTTCACCTCAACATGGACTCCCACAGCGACGGCTTCTTCTACGTCAAGTCGGTCGCCGGTCTCCTCGACAACCCGGCGTCCACCGCCTGGACTTCGGCCGTCCTGGGCGCCGTAGGGACCTCGCTGGACGGTGTGGCACTCACCTCGCAGTTCACCTACCCCCAGTTCATCGCCACCCCCGAGGGCAAGCTGCAGCTCAGCTACCGCGTCGGGATCTCCGGCAACGGCCGCAACGCCCTTGCGGAATACGACGGTTCGGCCTGGACCGCGCTGGGGGAGTGGAGCGCCTCGACCGGCACCTACACCAGCACGCACGGCTCCAGCACCGCCCGCAACATGTACCTCCACGGCATCGACTACGACGTCAACGGCCGGCTGCACTCCTTCTTCACCTGGCGCGAGCAGTCCGCCGCCGTGATGTGCAACAGCGGCGGCATCACCAACCACGACACCGGCTACGTCTACTCGACCGACCGGGGCCGCAGTTGGCGCAACGACGCCGGAACTGTCGTAGGGACGACAGGTAGTTCGGACACCGTCGCCGTCACGGACGCCGGACTCGTCGTCGACTCGCTGAACCCCGACCACTCCCTGATGAACCAGGAGAGCCAGACCACCGACTCCACCGGGCTCCCGCACGCGATCATCAGCTACGTCCCGGGGCGCTTCGGCCAGTGCACCACCAACTACGTCACCGACCGCACCGCGAACGGCCGCGCCTTCCACGTCCGCAAGAACTCCGCCGGGACCTGGCAGAAGACCGAGATCCCGATCGCGCTGAACTCCAGCCAGCGCACCAAGCTGGTCCTGGACAAGTACGACAACGCCTACGCGGTCCTGCCCTACGGCCGTATCGCCGGCGCCTCGAAGGCCTCCGGGTACTCCGACTGGGCGCTGCTGTACGACGCGAGCGACCTGAACGCGTTCGGCGAGGTGGTCATCGACGAGCTGCGGGTGAAGGCCGACAATGTGCTGTCGTTCATGTACCAGGAGAAGTCGAGCGGTACGACCCCCTCGGCACTCCACGTCGTCGACTTCGCCCTGCCCGCGTGAGCGGGGCGGCCGCCGGAGTCGGCAAAGGTCATGACGGTAATGTGAAGGCCTTCCCGCCGTCCCACGTCACCCTGGAGGTCTCCGCCTGATGGCCCAGCCGGTGGGTATCAAGGACGTCGCCCGAGCCGCCGGAGTCTCCGTCGGCACGGTCTCGAACGTCATCAACCGCCCGGACACCGTCGCCACGGAGACCCGGGCCCGGGTGCTGTCCGCGATCGACCGGCTCGGCTATGTGCGAAGCGAGTCGGCGCGTCAGCTGCGCGCGGGCCGGAGCCGGATCATGGGGCTGCTCGTCCTCGACATGGGCAACCCGTTCTTCGTGGACGTGGCCCGCGGCGCCGAGCGCGCCGCGCGCGAGTCCGGGCTCGGCGTGATGGTGTGCAACAGCGCGCAGAGCCCCGGCGAGGAGGCCGAGTACCTGTCGCTCTTCGCCGAACAGCGCGTGCGGGGCGTGCTGTTGACCCCGGCCGACGCGACCGGACGCAACATCGAGTCGTTCCGCCGGCACGGCATCCCCTTCGTGCTCGTCGACCGCGTGGCCGAGGGCACCACCGAGTGCTCGGTCTCCGTCGACGACGTCGCCGGCGGCGCGCTCGCCGTGCGGCACCTGATCGACGCCGGGCACCGCTCCATCGCGTACGTCAGCGGCCCACCCGGCTTCAACCAGGTGCGGGACCGCCGTACGGGTGCCAAGAACGCGCTCGCGGAGGCCGGTCTCGACCCCGGCACGCTGCGCGAGCTGCCCACCGACCGGCTCGACGTGGCCGCCGGGCGGGACGCCGGGGCCCGGCTGCTGGGCCTCGCCGACCGGCCCACCGCCGTCTTCTGCGCCAACGATCTGCTCGCCCTCGGCGTGCTCCAGGCCATGTTCGCGGCCGGGGTCGGCGTCCCGGACGACCTCGCGATCGTCGGTTACGACGACATCGAGTTCGCCGCCGCAGCCGCCGTACCGCTCACCTCGGTGCGGCAGCCCGCCGTGACCATGGGCGCCCTGGCCGCCGAGCTGCTCCTGGAGGAGACCGAGGCGGAGACAGCGGCCCGCCCGCACGAGCACCGGCGGGTCGTGCTCCAGCCGGAACTGGTGGTGCGCCGCTCCAGCCTCGCCGCCCGCTGATCGGCCGGTCAGTAGGATTTCATGATCCAGGGGGTCGGATATCGGACGCACATGTGCTGGACTGTGACGCGGCCCGTCATTCGTCCGTACCAGGAGTCGCGTTGTCCGTCAGCTACCGCCAGCCCGGCGTCGTCCTCACCGACCGACGCTTCACCGTGCCCCTCGACCACGACGACCCCACGGGCGAGACCATCGAGCTCTACGCCCGTGAGGTCGTCGCGAGCGACAAGGCGGACCGGGAGGACCTGCCGTGGCTGCTCTATCTGCAGGGCGGACCCGGATTCGGGGCGAATCGTTTCGTCGGCAGGCAGGCCTGGCTCAGCCGCGCGCTCGACGAGTACCGCGTGCTCCTCCTCGACCAGCGCGGCACCGGCCACTCCACCCCGCTCAACCGCCAGACGCTCCCGCTGCGCGGCGGCCCCGCCGAGCAGGCCGAGCACCTCACGCACTTCCGCGCCGACTCGATCGTCCGGGACTGCGAGACCATCCGCCCGGCCCTCACCGGCGGCGCCCCCTGGACCGTCCTCGGCCAGAGCTTCGGCGGCTTCTGCACGGTGAACTACCTCTCCACCGCCCCCGAAGGCCTGCGCACGGCCCTCCTCACCGGCGGCCTGCCCTCCCTCGACGCGCACGCCGACGACGTCTACCGGGCGGCCTACCCGCGCATCGAGCGCAAGGTCGCCGCCCACTACGACCGCTACCCGCAGGACGTGGAGCGCGCCCGCCGCATCGCCGAGTACCTGCTGCGCCACGAGCCGGTCCTCCCGAACGGCTACCGGCTCACCGCCGAGGCCTTCCAGTCCCTCGGCATCATGCTCGGCGGCAGCGAGGGCAGCCACCGCCTGCACTTCCTCCTCGAGAACGCCTTCGTCCGCACCCCGCAGGGCTTCGAGCTCTCCGACGCGTTCCAGGAAGAGGTCCAGAACTCCCTGTCGTACGCCGGACACCCCCTCTACGCCCTCGTCCACGAGGCGTGCTACGCCCAGGACGCCCGCCCCACCGCCTGGTCGGCCGAGCGCGTGCGCACCGAGTTCCCGCAGTTCGACGCCGCCAAGACCCTCGCGGGCGACGGCCCCCTCCTCTTCACCGGCGAGACGATCCACCCGTGGATGTTCGACTGCGACCCCGCGCTGCGCCCGCTCCGCGAGACCGCCGAACTCCTCGCCGCCCGCACCGACTGGCGGCCGCTCTACGACCCGGCGCGCCTCGCCGCCAACGAGGTCCCGGTCGCCGCGGCCGTCTACCACGACGACATGTACGTCGACGCGACTCACTCGCTCCAGACCGCCCGCTCCATCCGAGGTCTGCGCACCTGGGTGACCGACGAGTTCGAGCACGACGGCGTACGGGCCGGCGGTACACGGGTCCTGGACCGGCTGCTGGCCCTCACGCGCGACGAGGTCTGAGTCCGCCGGCGGAGGCGGGCCCGGCGAGGAGATGTGACTCGGTAATTTCCGACATAAGGTTCATTTCGATGAATACCAAGTCACTCCGCCGGGCCCGCCCGGCCGCCCTGGTCCTCGCCGTCGTCGCGGCGAGCACGGTCGCGCTGGTCTCCTGCGGCGACGACAACAACAGCTCCAGCAGCAGCTCGGGAACCCCGACCCCGGACAAGGCCTCCTTCTCCGGCATGACACCGTCGGCCCTGAAGTCGGCCGCCTCCTCGGCGGTCGCGTCGGCCCAGGCCCGGGCCTCCGCGGCGGCGTCCTCCGCCTCGGCCGCTGCGTCCTCCTTCGAGGCCTCCGTGTCGGCCGAGGTGGCCCGCGCGGCCAAGGACGCCCAGAACGAACTCAAGAACGTCTCTGGCCAGGGCAACGCCATGTCAGAGGTCGCCATGACCGGCAAACCGCGCGCCCAGACCGGCGGGCTCCTCGCCGTCCTTGTCACCATCACCAACAAGACCGACAAGAAGGCGAACTACGCCGTCCAGGTCGACTTCCTCGACTCCTCGGGGAAGGTGGTGGAGACGCGCTACGTCGGCGCCGAGAACCTCGCCCCCGGCGCGAAGGCCCAGCCGGTCGCCATCAGCACCAAGCCGCCGGAGCCGGTGCTGACCCCCAAGTTGGCGAAGGCGCAACGCTATTGAGCACGCCCTTTGACAACAGGCGGCTCAGCGCTCGGAGTTGAGCTCCGCCACCGCTCCGCCCGCGTCCCCGATGGTCGCGTAGTCCACGGCGACGAAGTTCACCGGCCGACCGCGTTCCCGCTCACAGCGGTGGACGCGGTCGAGCACGAATGGGCGGGCGTTGACCTCGCCCGCGTCCAGCCGGCTGCCGCCGTCGATGGTGATGAAGTGGTTGAGCAGGAACAGGCGTTTGTCGCTGCCACCGCGATGCGGTACGCAACTCATCGCGTCCGGCGTGCGGAACGCGAACGGCGTCTCCATGCCGTAGTCGTAGAAGTTGCGGTACCAGGGCGCCGGACCGTCGGCCTGCTCGGCGAAGACGACGAGTCGGCGCCCGCTGTCGATCAGGTCGCCCAGGGTCGGCCACGGCTTCGCGGGATCGGGGTCGGGGGTGTGGACGAGATCGCTCAACCCGGCCTGTGCGAAGGCCTGTTGGGTGTCCTCGCTGCTGATCGCGTCCTGCACGATCAGGGTGATCACCTCGGTCGGATGGGCGCGCATCCAGTCGCCGATCTCGCGCAGCGCGGGTACCAGGGCGATGGCGCCGGCCCGGCACACCGAGTGGCACAGCCACAGGCCCTCGCGCGGCGGGTTGACCTTGTTGACGGCAGCGGCGACGAACTTCCGCTGTTCCGGGGTGAAGTCGGACTCGGCGAGCCGCGCGGCGATCTCGTCCGGGTGCTCCCACTTGTAGGTGTCGATCTGCAGGGCGCGCACCCCGTCGTCCAACTGGGCGGTGATTCCCGGGTCTTGGAGCGGGCCGATGAACCGGTCGACGGTGGTCGACATCGCGTTGTGCGAGGTGAGGTAGGCGACCTCGTCGTAGGACCGGTCGCACAGGTCGGCGCTGCCCTCGCAGGTGCGGGACGCGGTGGGCGTGACGGCGTACGGGATCAGCAGGACGCCGGCGACGGCGGCGCCGCCCGTGGCGAGGGCCAGCCAGCGGAGGCGGGGGAGGGCGGGGACGTGGGGCCGGACCTGGAGGGCCCAGCCCACGCCGGTCAGGAGGGCACCGGCCAGGACGGGGACCAGGGCGGTCGTCAGGGCGGTGGCCGTGAGCCGGTCCAGGGCGGTGCGCTGGACGTCGTCGACCAGCCGGGCCAGGCTCGGCGGCCAGGAACCCGGCGGATCGATCACCTGCCCGCCGCTGACCAGCCGGAAGACAACGGCGACCAGCCCGGCCAGCACTCCACCGGCCGCGAGCGACCAGCCCACGGGGAGGAGCCGGCGGCCTGGGGGCGTCGAACCGCCGCCGATCCACAGCACCGCGAGCGCGGCGACCAGGAGTGCGGAGGCGAGGGCCTCCGTGAGGCCGAGGCCGACCGCCGTGTAGGTGCGGGCGCGGTGGAGCGGGGCCAGGTCGAGGGTGTCCGTGAAGTTCCAGGTGCCGCCACCCACGCTCGCCCGCAGTTGGGCAGCGGCCGTACGCGTGTGCTCCGACACGGCGGCGGGGGCCACGGTGGCGAGCGCGGTCGCGACATCGCCGTCCCGCAGCGCGGCCTCGACCGCCGGACGCAGGGCGTCCCGGTCGGCGGCGGGCAGTCCGCTCACCAGCGTCCGGGCCGCCTGTTCCGCCTGTGCCTCGGTCAGCGGGAGGGCGGGCAGCCCGTTCGGGATGTGCCCCGCGGTCACGGCTCCCAGCGCGGTGGACAGGTCGGCCGAGAAGCGCTCGAAGTCGGGCTCGGTCCGGTTCTGGACCGAGGCGACGAGATCGCCGAAGTAGATCTGCGCGAGGTCGTTGAGGTTGGCCAGCACCGGCCGCAGATCGACCTTGAGGACCAGCGAGTCGCGTTCGCCTCCCAGATAGCCCACCACGGCATTGATCTGCTGCTGGGTGAGATCGCGGACCGTCTCCGGCGGCAGCACCAGCTTGAGGTTGGAGGTGACCTGCGCCTCCGGCACGGGCAGCCGGGCCAGCAGCCCCCGGGTGACCGTCGCCGTCCGCGGATCGACCAGCACCTGGCTGTAGAGCCGGTCGTAGGCCTTCTCCTCGTCCAGTGCGGACCGGTAGAAGCCGGGTGAGACCACGGTGGAGCGGGCCGTGGCCGCGAGGGTGAGGACCGCCGTCGCGAGGACGGCCAGGACCAGGGCCGCGACACGCGGCAGTCTGCGGGACGCGATGCCGACCGGGTCCATGATTCCCCATCGTCGTCCTGCCCCACTCGCCCCGCAAACGGACATGGGGCGCAGAAAAATGGCATGCCCGTGGCGGGGGTGGACGTGTTGGGTGGACGGTATGAACGACACGGAACTCCTGGCGGACCGCTTCGAGGAACACCGGGGCCGGCTGCGCGCGGTGGCCTACCGCATGCTCGGCTCGCTGCCTGAGGCGGAGGACGCCGTCCAGGAGACCTGGCTGAAGCTGAGCCGCACCGACGCGGACGAGATCAGGAACCTCGGTGGCTGGCTCACCACGGTCGTCGGCCGGGTCTGCCTCGATCTGCTGCGCGCCCGCACCGCGCGCCGCGAGGACCCCATCGACGAGACCTTCGTCCCGGACCCGCTGCTCAGACCGCTGACGGACCTGGACCCCGAGGAGGAGGTGCTCCAGGCCGACTCGGTAGGCCTCGCCCTTCTCGTCGTCCTGGAGACCCTGGAGCCCGCCGAACGGCTCGCGTTCGTCCTGCACGACCTGTTCGCGGTGCCCTTCGACGACATCGCCCCGATCGTGGAACGCAGCTCCGCCGCGACCCGCCAACTGGCCAGCAGGGCCCGCCGCCGGGTCCAGGGCGCGAGCCCGTCGACCGCCCCGGACCTGGGCCGGCAGCGCGAGGTCGTCGAGGCGTTCCTCGCCGCAGCGCGCGAGGGCGACTTCGACGCCCTCGTCGCACTCCTGCACCCGGACGTGGCGCTGCGCGCCGACTCCGGTGCCCTGGTGCGGGGCGCGGCGGCCTCCAAGGCGCTGCGCGGAGCGCGCGCGATCGCCGAACAGGCCCTGATGTTCGCCCCGTTCGCCCGCCTCGCCCAACTCGCCCTGGTCAACGGCTCGGTGGGTGTCGTCAACGCCCCCGAAGGACAGCTCGTCTCCGTCATGGGCGTCACGATCGCCGACGGCCGGATCACCGAGATGTACATCCTGTCCGACCCGGACCGGCTGGCCCGCCTCGATGTGAACGGGTCAGTACGCTGAACGGCATGGAAGATCACATAGTGGACCGGGCCGAGCTGCGCGGTGACTGCGAGCGGTGTTTCGGGCTGTGCTGTGTCGCGCTGCCCTTCGCCGCGGCGACGGACTTCGCGATCGACAAGGCCGCGGGGACACCGTGCCCGAACCTTCAGGGTGATCACCGGTGCGGCATCCACGCGAAGCTCCGGCAGTCCGGCTTCACCGGCTGCACGGTCTACGACTGCTTCGGCGCCGGGCAGAAGGTCTCGCAGCTCACCTTCGCCGGCCGGGACTGGCGTACGGTCCCGCAGGCGGAGTCCCGTCGGATGTTCGACGTTTTCCCCGTCGTACGGCAGCTGCAGGAACTGCTCTGGTACCTCACCGAGGCGCTCACCCTGCCGGCCGCGGCGCCGGTCCACCCCGCGCTGCGCGAGGCGCTGCGCGTGACCGACGCGCTCACGTGCGGCACGCCAGAAGAGCTCGGCGCGCTCGATGTGGCCGCCCACCGGCAGGAGGTCAACGTGCTGCTGCTGCGGACCAGTGAGCTGATGCGGGCCGGGGCGAAGGGCAAGAAGAAGGACCGGCGCGGTGCCGATCTCATGGGCGCCAGGCTCAAGGGCGCCGATCTCAGCCGGGCCAACCTGCGCGGTGCCTACCTCATCGCCGCCGATCTCACCGGTGCCGACCTGCGCGGCGCGGATCTGATCGGTGCCGACCTGCGGGACGCCGATCTCACGGACGCCGATCTGACCGGCGCGTTCTTCCTCACCCAGCCCCAGGTCAACGCGGCCCGGGGGAGCGCGGGCACCCGGCTGCCGGGGTCAGTCGTCCGCCCGGTGCACTGGGCAGCGGGGCTCTGAGGTGGGGTCGTCCGGGACCGCGACTGGAGCTGTCATCGGCCCGGACGGCGTGTGTGGGTCCAGGTGGAGCCGTAGACCCTCCGCGCGGCCCGGGGGAGCGCGGGCACCCGGCTGCCGGGGTCAGTCGTCCGCCCGGTGCACTGGGCAGCGGGCCTCTGAGGTGCCGTCGTCCGGGACGGCGACCGGTGTGGTCACCGGCGCGGACGGCGTACGCCGGTCCAGGTGGAGCCGTAGGCCCTCGGGCATCAGCGTCAGGCGCTCGGCCACGCGCAGTTGGTAGGTGGGGTCGGGGCGCAGTTCGTAGCGGCGCAGCAGCAGGCCCAGGACGAGCGTCGCCTCGTGCAGCGCGAACTGGCGGCCGATGCATGCCCGCGCCCCGGTCCCGAACGGCTTGAAGGTGTGCGGGGCGCGGGAGCGGACGGCCTTGGCGTCGAAGCGGTCCGGGTCGAACTCCTCGGCGTCCGCGCCCCACACCTCGGGGTCGCGGTGCAGCATCGGCGTCAGGATCAGCGCCCAGGCGCCCCGCCGCACCGGGTGGTCCCCGGCGAGCTCGGTGTCGCGGGTGGCCTCGCGGGCGTAGGCGGGCGCCGTCGGCCACAGCCGCAGCGACTCGTCGAGCACCCGGCGGACGTAGCGCAGCTTGGCGACCTGCTCGTAGCCCGGCACCTCGACGTCGCCCCAGACCTGGTCGATCTCGGCGCGGGCGCGGGCCGCGACCTCGGGGTGGCGGGCGAGGTAGTGCAGCGCGAAGGACAGGGAACCCGAGGTCGTCTCATGGCCGGCGACCAGGAAGGTGATGACCTGGCGGCGGACGTTCTCGGCGGAGAGCCGCTCGCCGGTCTCCGGGTGGGTCGTCTCCAGCATCCGGTCGAGCAGGTCGCCGTCACCGCCGCTCGTCGTGCGGCGGGTGCGCACCATGTCGTCGACCGTGCGGTTGAGGTAGGCGATGTCGGCCTCGTTGCGCCGGGTCGCGGTGCGCAGGAGCAGCGGGGCCAGCGGCGCGGGCACGGAGTTGAGGCGCTGCGCGTAGCTGAGGGTGCCCACCATCGATGTGACGAAGGGGTGCGGGCGGTCGCGCTCGAAGGAGCCGAAGTCATGGCCGAAGCCGGTGCGCGCGATCGTCTCCAGGGTCAGCTTGGTCATGTCGCCGGGCACGTCCACCGACCGTCCGGCGGCCAGCTCGCGGTCCCAGTGGTCCGTCAGGCGTTCCGCCACGGCCAGCATCATCGGGTGGTAGCCCGCCATCGCCTCGCGGCTGAAGCCGGGGGCCAGGACGTCGTGCGCCAGCTGCCAGTTGGGCTCGTGGTTGTACGCCGTGAACAGCCCGTCCCCGGCGACCGGCCGCAGATTGGCGATGCCGAGGCCGACGTGCTTGGCGAACCGCGACTCGTCCGCCATGTCGGCCACCAGGTCGGCGCCCCACACGAACACGAACTCCTTGCCGAAGGCCTTCCGGCGGAAGATCGGGCCCAACTGGCGGGCGTAGCGCAGCGAATCCTGGAGCGGGGTGCGCCGGTCGGCGCCGATGACGTCACCGAGGAACGGGAGCCGGCGCGGGGGATGCGGGATGCGGTCGAGCTGCGGCCAGCCCTGCTCGGCGCCCCGGAATCCCTTCGGCAGTGCGGTCGGCGTCACCGTCGTCGTCTCCGCCATGACGCGATCTCCCTTGATCCACTCGCGGGTTCAGCCTGTTGTACGTGGGTTCAATAGCGTGTTCCAGTGTGATCCCGCTGTTGAACCGACGTCAAGTAAAGTGCGGGAATGGCCGCCAATCAGGGAGAGCGCACACGCCGCCGGCTCAGCACCGGTGAGCGTCGGGAGCAACTCCTCACGGTGGGCGCGCGGTTGTTCTCGGAGAGCCCCTACGACGAGGTGTGGATCGAGCAGGTCGCCGAGATCGCCGGGGTCTCCCGAGGGCTGCTCTACCACTACTTTCCGACCAAGCGGGACTTCTTCGCGGCCGTCGTCGAGCGCGAGAGCGAGCGGATGCTCCGGATGACGGCGGCCGTACCGGGCGTACCGGCCCGCGAACAGCTCGCCGCCGCTCTCGACACCTACCTCGAGTACGTGCACGCCCACGCGCACGGCTACCGCGCCTTCCACCGCGCCGACGCGGCCGGGGACCAGACCGTACGGCGGGTCTACCAGCGGGCGTTGGCGGCGCAGGAGCGGCAGATCCTGGCCGCGCTCGCCGCCGATCCCGAGTTCGGTCCTGCCGTGGAGGAGCGGCCCGACACGAAACTCGCGGTGCGCGGGTGGCTGGCCTTCACGACCGCCGTCTGTCTGGAGTGGCTGCGGGGACCGGAGTTGAGCCGCGAGCAGGTGCGCGATCTGTGCGCGCGGGCCCTGTTGGGCGTTCTCTCGCCCTGAAGAGCTGTCCTGGAATTTACGTGGCTTTACGTGGCGTGGTTGGCGCGCGCCCCGATCTTCGATAGGTTAGGCAAGGCTTACCTAAGGAGGTTCAGGGATGGGTGACAGCCAGACGTGGACGGCCGTGCCTGCCGCGGCCGAGCGGGCCCGCTCGGTGCTCGCCGCCGCATGGTCCTGCGCGGTGACCGCGGAGGGCGGTCGCGAGGAGTTCGTCGGCGCGCACAGCGTGGACGACGACGGCCGGGTACTCCTTCAAGTGCCCGAGGACAGTGCCCTGTTGGCCGCCGCGATCTGCGCACCGCGCGGCGAGCCGTCCGCGGTCCTCGAGTTCGCGGATGTCGCGCCCGTCCCCGTGCGCAACCGTATCCGGGCCCGGGTGTGGCTCGCCGGCTGGTTCGTCCCCGAGGACGGGCAACTGGTGTTCAGCCCCACGCGTGTGGTGCTGCGTCCGGCGACCGGCGCGGTGGTCATCGACCTCGACGAGTTCGCCGCCGCCGAACCCGACCCACTGGCCCTCGCCGAGGCCCAGCTGCTGACCCACCTCGCCGACTGCCACTCCGACGCGGTCGAGCGGCTCACCCGACTCGTCGAGCCCGACAGCCTGCACGGCGCGGTCCGCGTCCAGCCCCTCGCCGTCGACCGGCACGGACTGACCCTGCGCATCGAGCGCGCCCGCGCCCACGGCGACGTACGACTGCCGTTTCACGCGCCCGCCGACACGGTCGCCGACCTCACCGAACGGATGCATGTGCTGCTCACCCGGGCCAGCGCCGCGTCCTGCCCGCGTCCCCTACAGCGGCAGCGCACAGACGGCGACCGGTGACGCGAACGGCGCGCCCGCGAGCCGCAGTTGACCGGTCGCGCCGTCCACGAGGAACACACTCACCGTGCTCGACCTCTGGTTCGCCGTGAACAGCAGTGTCCCGTCCGGCGAGAAGGCGATCTGCCGGGGGAAGTCACCGCTCACCGGCACGGTGTCGAGCAGCCGGAGCCGGGCGCCGTCCGCCTCGACGGCGTACCGCGCCAGGGTGTTGTCGCCCCGGTTGGCGAGATAGGCGTACGAACCGTTCGGCGTCACCAGGATCTGCGCCGGGTAGTTGGTCGTGTCGCCCGTGCTCCCGCTGGACTGCGGGTCACCGATCGACAGGGCGCCCGTGGCCGGGTCGTAGGTGCAGACCGCGACGGTGTCGTCGACCTCGTTGGCCAGGTAGGCGTACCGGCCGCCGGGGTGGAACGTGAGGTGGCGCGGGCCCGCACCCGCGCGCGTGTGCGCCTGCGAGACCTCGGTGAGCGTGCCCTTCGTGGTGTCCAGGCGGTAGGTGTAGACCGTGTCGGTGCCCAGGTCGACGGCGAGGACATGGCCGCCGTCGGGGCTGGTGACGAACTGGTGGGCGTGCGGGCCGTCCTGCCCCGGGCCCGGCTGCGGACTGGAGTGCTTGACCAGAGCGGTGCGTTCGCCGAGCGCGCCCGACGTACCGATGGGGTGCACGGCCACACTGCCGGACGTGTAGTTGGCGCTGAGCAGCCAGCGCCCGGTGGGATGCACCGACAGATGACACGGGCCCGCGCCCCCGGTGCTCCGCGAGCCGAGCACCTTGCGGTCCGCCAGGCGTACGGCGGTCACCGCGCCGGACGTCTGCTCGTCGACCGCGTACAGCGTGCGGCCGTCGGGGTGCACGGCGAGGTACGACGGGTCGGCGACTCCGGTGAGCGTTCCGGCGCCCGTGATCTGCCCGGTCGCCGGGTCGTAGGTGGCCAGGCCGATGCCCGTGCCGCCGCCGTCGACCGAGGTGTAGGTGCCGAGGTAGAGGGGGCGGGGGCCGGCGGCCTTGCCGGTGCGGCGGGCGCTGGGGGCCGGTGCCGGGGTCGCCACGGGAGTGGACTCGGGGCCGGCCGGGGCCGAGGCCGGTGCGGGAACCGCGACCACGGCCGCGGTTCCGCCCAGGGCACCCAGGAAACGGCGTCGACTCCAACCGCCCTGTGCCGCGTCCGCACCACTGCTCATGCCCACACCCTCAGGTCGTCGCTCACCTCGGTCGTCACAGCAACCTTGGCGTGGACGGCCCGTCGAGCGCAAGACCGGCAACGCGCGTTGCGGAGGGTGCAATGGGTGTGTGGTCTACCAGTCGCCGTCCTCCACCGGCTTGCCCTTGGCGTCCTTGAGGGGCTGCACCTGGCCGGGCGTGGGCTGCTGCCAGGGTTCGTGGTCGTCGCCGAGCCAGTCGCCCACCGGTTTCACTGCCTCCAGGGTGTCGGTGGGGGCGAGGTCCTCGGCGTCCTGGTCGTAGTAGTCGAACCAGGGGAGCCCCGCCCGGGTGTACGCGGCCCGGTCCACCGGCGACGGCGGCGGCTCCTCGCCGGTGATACGGCGCCACTCCGGAGGTGTCACGAGGTGCACGAAGACCCGCCCGGCGGGCTCCTTCGCCCAGGCCGTCAGCGGGCGGTCGTCCTCGTAGACCTCCTGGCGCATCGAACCGCCGACACCGAGACCCATCCGAGGTGAGGCGCCCGGAGCGCTGCGCATGGGGGCGGCCGATGCGGCCATCGGCATGGGAGGCGCGCCGTAACCCCCGACCGGCATGGTGATCGCGCGCGCCCGCTCGGACCGGCGCCGCTCGTCCTCGCGCCACTTGGTCAACTCCCGCTCGGTGAGCGGGAAGGACTGGAGCTGGACGCCGCCCCACACCTCCTCGCCCGTCACCTGTCCCTCGACGGTCGCGCCCAGGCCGAGCGGGACCGCCACGAACTGACGGACCGTGCCCTTGCCGGAGTTGATGCCGTCGAGCCAGGGCTGGCGTGGAAGGACGACGTAGTTCTGCGGGTCGCGGGAGAGCCGGTCGCTCCACGGCTTCCCGGAGACCGCGCACACCTTGCCCACCCCGACCTGGAGGGCGGCGGGCTCGGCCGTGCCCGCGAAGCTCAGCCACATCGCCTCACGCAGATACACCGGCAGCATCACGCCGCCCCGCGCGCGCCACTCCGCAGGCACCGTGTCCGGGAAGTCCGCGACCCGCCGGACCGGGAACTCGCCGAGCCCCGGCGGCAGCGGATGCGTCCCCGTCTCGGGCAGGCGCAGGGTGCGGATGAACCGCACCGCCACCCCACCGGGCAGCCGCAAGGTGTTCCCGTCGATCCGTACGGTGCTGTCGGTCATGCGTCCGCCCCCGTCGCCGTGCTGCCGGAGGCGGTCCGCCCCCAGGTGACTCCGTCACCTAGAACGTTCGGCGCCCGTGCCCCGGTTCCTGCGCAGCCGCTCCGGCACGCCGACCCGTTCCCGCAGCCAGATCAGCCACGGCAGGCGTGTGCGCTGCTCACCGGCGCACCGGTCGAGTTCCTCCAGCAGCCGGCGCGAGCGGTGTTCGGTGTCCAGTTCGTCCAGCATGCGGTTGACCTCGGTCAGCATGGCGCCCAGCAGCTGCCACTGGGCCGCGTCGCGCTGGACCTCCTCCAGGAGCAGTTGCGCCAGCTTGTCGCGGGTCGCGGCGGCCGTGTGCAGCTCGGCGGTGAGTCGCGACTCCGCCGACTCGGCGCTCACACTCACATCGGTGGTCACCAGCACCGCGAAACTGACCACGGCGTCCCCGATCTCGGACAGCAGCTGTTCTACGGCGGCGCCCGTCGGCGGTGCGAACAGCGGCTCGGGGTCGCGCTGTTTCGCCAGGTCGGTGAAGGTGCGCGCGAGGACGCGGAGCACGACCGTGCAGATCTCCAGGGTGTCCAGACCGGTCCGCAGCACGACCCGGTGCAGCAGCCCCTCCCGTACGCGCGGATTGAGCCGCAGGCTGTCCTCGGCCTGCCGGAGGGCCGCGTCGACCTCGACGATGTCGTGGTCGAGCCGGCGGGCCTCGTGCAGCCGCGCGGTGGCGTGGTCGACGGGGGTGCGGCCCGCCGCCTCCTCGCCCATGCGCCGCATCAGCCGCCGCAGCCGGCGGGCCAGGCCCTCGATGGACTCGCCGGCCTCGTCCACCCACACCGGGGGAGCCAGCAGCAGATTGCAGGCGAACCCCACGACCGCGCCGATCAGGGTCTCCACCACCCGCGCCCAGGCCGTGTTCCCGACCGTGGTGACCCCGAGGACCAGCATCGCGCTGATCGCCACCTCGGGCACGTACTCATCAACTTTGACCAGCCGCCCGACGACCAGCGAGGCCACGATCAGCAGCGCCAGGCTCCACCAGGTCAGCCCGACGAGCAGACTGAACGCGATGGCGACGAGCACGCCCGCGACCACGGCGTTGACCCGGCGGATGCCGTTGGTGAGGGTGGCGTAGAGCGTGACCTGGACGACGAGGAGCGCGGTCAGGGGAGCGGTCAGCGGCGCGGGCTCCGGGCTCAGACGCAGGGCGACGACATAGGCGATCGTCGCGGCGGTCGCCGACCGCAGCGTCTGGACGAGCACCGGGTCCCGGTGCCGCCCCACGAACCGCACCAGTGGCGCGGTCCACTCCCGGACATCTCGCATCCTTGGCCTATTCCCTCCTCGCGGATGCGCTGAACGTACCCATTGCGGACCGTATCTGTCCGCATGGCCTCCTAGATTGTCCTCACCGGACGGGACGAAGGGGAGGCCGACAGTCATGACGAACACCCAGGGCATCGAGGTACTGACCCGCTCGCACGACTACCTGCGCGAGGTGATCGCCGCCGTGCCCGGGAGCGCCTGGTCGGCACCCACGCCGTGCACCGAGTGGACGGTACGCCAGGTCCTCAACCACGCGCGCATCGACCAGCAGGCCTACGGCCTCGCCCTCACCGGCGACCGGCCCGGCTCCGACCCCTTCCACCCCGCCGACGCACTGGACGGAGACCCGGTCGCCGAACTCGACAAGGTGCTCCGCGCGGTGGCCGAGGGTTATGCCCAACTGCCCGCCGACGCCGACCAGGTGCCGACCCCGCTCGGCCCGATGCCCCTCCCGTTCGCCGCGGCGACGGCCGCCATGGACGCGGCCGTGCACGCCTGGGACATCGCGGTGGCCACCGGCCAGAACCGGCCACTGACGCCGGACCTGGCGGAAGGAATCTGGCCGGCCGCGGACCGGCTCGTCGACCAACTCCGGGATGCCTACCGGGTGTTCGCACCCGCCCGCGAGGTGATGGCCGACTACGACCGGGCCGAGTCACTGCTCGCCTTCCTCGGCCGCGACCCGCACTGGACGCCTGCCGCGTCCTGACCCGGATTCACTTGGCCACGGCCGCCCGACTGCGCGACCGATAGCCCGCGATCTTCGCGAGGTTGCCGCAGCGGTCCATCGAGCACCAACGGCGGCGGCGGGCCTGGGAGTCGTCCAGGAACAGCAGCGAACACTCCGGGTTCTCGCACTCCTTGACCCGCTCCAGCAGCGGACCGCCGACCAGCAGGACGCCGTCCCGGGCGACGGTCGCCAGCGCCGCGCGCGCCGGATGCGCCGACTTCCAGCGCCGCTCGCCCAGTTGGGGTGCGAGATCCGGGCGCGCGGCGGCCTCGTTGACCCGCTCGACATCGGCTGCCGCCGGTTTCCGCCCGGCCATCGCGTCCCGTAGGACCCGGTAGAGCGCCTCGCGGAGGGTGCGCGCGTCGGTCAGCTCCCGGGCCGTGACCCGCACCGGTTCGGTGTCCGTCGACAGTTCCGCCTCCGTGATCCAGGCGGCCAGGGCGGCCGGATCGGGGAGCCGTTCGACGGGAGTGGCGTGCCGTTTGCCGAGCGTCGCCACGAAGTTCAGGCACGGGCGTCCGCCGATGAACGGGAAGACGGGCGGGGTGGTCATGACAGCGAGCGTACCTCGCGCACACCGGTTCATGCGGTGTGCGCGAGGAACGCAGGCATGCCTTGACACCAGTTCGTCCGGTGTCGCATGGTGACACCAGTTCAAGTGGTGTCGGCCGGGTTCGGTGGCCGCGACAGGGAGTGGGTGGCGGTATGCGTGCGGTACGGATCGACGAGTTCGGCGGGCCCGAGGTGCTGGTGCCGGTCGAGGTGCCCGACCCGGTCGCGGGTCCGGGGCAGGTACTGGTGCGGGTCGCCGCGGCGGGCGTGAATCGCGCGGACGCCCTGATCAGGTCCGGCAACTACCACCGGGCCGGGCGCCCGCCGCTGATCCCGGGCGTGGAAGGCGCCGGTACCGTCGCCGCGGTGGGGGAGGGCGTCACCGGATTCTCGGTCGGCCAGCGGGTCGTGGCCCTCGACGGTGTGAACTCACCTGGTTTCTATGCCGAGTTGGCGGCCGTGCCCGAGACCCAGGTGACCGCCCTGCCCGACGGGATCGAGCTCACGCACGCCGCCGCGCTGCCCGTCGCCTGGCTGTCGGCCTGGTACTGCCTGCGCCATCTCGCCCGGGTCACCAAGGAGGACACGGTGGTCGTGAAGGCCGCCGCGAGCGGGGTCGGCAGCGCGGCCGTACAGATCGCGGCCGAGACCGGAGCCCGGGTCGTCGCACTCGCCGGATCACCCGAAAAGGCCGCCTGGGCAGGGGAGTTCGGCGCCCATGCGACCATCGACACCTCGGCACACCCGGAGGACGCCGAGGTCGACGAGGTGCTGCGACTGACCGACGGGCGCGGCGCGGACGTCGTCCTCGACACCGTCGGCGGCCGGGCCTTCGGCCGCAGCCTGCGCGAGATCGGACACGGCGGCCGGGTCGTCGCCCTCGCCAATGTCGCCCTGGAGGCCGGCACCGTCGACACCCGCGACTTCTACCCGAAGAACGCGTCGATCCTCGGCTTCCAGCTCACCAACCTCCAGGTCCACGGCGGCTACGACCCCCGCCCCGACCTGCGTGAACTGGCCGAGCGGGTCGCCGCCGGCACCTACCGCGTGCCGATCGAGACCGTCATACCCCTGGCGGAGGCGCGTGCCGCCCACGAGCGGCTGGAGCGCCGCGACAACCGGGGCAAGATCGTCATCGCGGTACCGGGGGAGTGACGCCGGACGTGCAACTCGGGGACTGACGTCAGACGTACAGCTTGTCGAGGAACGCGGTCAGATTGCCCACCGTCCGCTCGATCTGCTGCTCCACGGTCAGGCTCTCCTCGATGCGGATGCCCGACTCGGGGATCTTCCTGCCGCGCACATAGAGGGAACAGGCGAGGTCGGTGCACATGTACAGGCCGACCGAGTTGCCCTCACGGCCGGCCGGGCCCGCCTTGCGCGCGGTCATCAGGGAGACCCCGCCGCCCGGGTGGGTCGTCACGCACAGCGAACACATGCTCCGGTGCAGAAAGCCGCGCTGCGCGGACGGGAACCGAAGGGTGACCCCGACCGGCCCGTCCGCCTGCTCGGCAACCAGATAACTGCGGTCCGGCGCCCCCGGATCCCGCCAGCCCAGGAAGTCCAGGTCGTCCCAGGGGCGGCTGTCGAGATCGCGGGGGACCGCCAGCCGCTTCGCCTCGCCCTTCGAGCAGTTGACAAATGAGTTGCGGATGTCGTGCTCGGTGAGTGATCTCATGGGGGAGTCTCCTGGGGCGGTGTCCGAAACCTAGAGGGTCTAGGTTTTGGTCCAGGGTAGTGAGGTGAGCGGTGGGGGAGCCAATGGATTTCGGGGATGTCGGGGCACGCCAGACGCGGGCGCTGCGCCATGTCGCGGCCAGGTCGTCGGGCCCGGCCGTCGACCCGCGACTGCGTATCACCCTCAACTTCCACCCCGACCGCATGGCGGCAGGACGACCGATCCTCGACGCGCTGGCCCAGGACGGCACGTACCACTCGCAGTTCGTGACCGGCACCAGCAACGGCGGCCTCACCGCCCACCCCGGCGGCGACCGCTGGCGCTGGGAGAGCCGGATCTTCGCCGGGGCCTACGACGGGGCGCCCGCCGCCGAGCGACCGGTGTACGGCGCGCTGAACTTCCGGCGCCAACTGGTCGGCGCAGCACCGAGGTTCGGCTCCTCGCACCTCCGGCTGAACGGCGCGGCCCTCGCCCGGGCCACCTTCTGCTACCCCGACAGCGCCGCCGAACCGACCGACTTCGGCGTCGCCGCCGGCATGTCGCTGATCGCGCTCGCCGAGGCCGACGAGCAGGACGCCCTCAACGACTACATCGAGGCACAGGTGCACGGCGGAGTCGATCTCGCCCGGGACGCCGAGGCCCTTGTCCTGGACGCCAGTTACCGAGGAACCCCCGTCGAGACCGCCGCCCGCCGCCTGCCCTGCCCGGTCGAATGGCACCCCGGATACCGGCTCACCGTGGGCGAGTTGAGGCGGCACGCGGACTACCGAGGGCAGGAGTACGCCGAACTCGGCGCCCGTATCGCAGAGAAGGGCGTGCTCGACCCCCGGATCATCGGCGACGCGGCCCGCACCGGACGCCATGAACTCCAGGACCTGAAGATGGTCTGGCACACCCTGGCCCGCTTCGGGGCGCCGGCGGGAGCGGGGACGGCGGTGGACGGCCGCGGTCGGCCGGTGGCGTGGACGGGCTGAACTGGACGGGGGTGACGCGGACTTCAGGCTCCGAGCTGTGCGGTCAGGAACTGTCCGGCCCGGTCCAGCGCGGCGCCGGCCTCGTCGAGGATCGGACCGTAGGCCTGGAAGACGTGCGGTACCCCGGGGGTGACGTCGAGGGTGACCTCCACGTCCGCGGCGGCGGCCCGCGCGGCGAGGCGTACGGCGTCGTCGAGGAGGACCTCGTGGCTGCCGACCTGGACGAGGAGGGGCGGTAGGCCGGAGAGGTCGGCGAAGATCGGGCTGATCAGGCCGAGCGCGGGGTCCTGTCCCGCCGTGTAGCCGGCGACGAGGGGTTCGAGGAGTTCCCGGGAGAACAGCGGGTCGGCCGCCTCCTTGGTGTCGATGGACGCCCCGGAGAGGGTGAGGTCGACGTACGGAGACATGACGAAGGCCGCGGCCGGCAGGGGCAGTCCGTGGTCGCGGGCGTTGACCAGGGTGGCGACAGCGAGTCCACCGCCCGCCGACTCGCCCGAGAAGACGATGTCCGAGGGATCGACACCATCGGCCAGCAGGGCTTCGTAGACCGCCAACGCGTCGTCCACCGCCGCCGGATACGGGTGTTCGGGGGCGAGCCGGTACTCGACGGAGTAGGCCTTGGCGGCGGTCCGCCCGCCGACCTGCGCGGCCAGACCGGCCGAGCTGAGGGCGTCCCCCAGGAGGTAGACACCGCCGTGGAAGTACAGGACGACATGGCGGGGTTCGACGCCGTCGACCGTGACTTCGACGACGGGGACACCGCCCAGCGTGGTCGGTACCGCCTTCACCTCGGGAGGCAGCGGCTGCGCCGACGTCGCCGCGTGCAGCAGCCGCCGCAGCTCCTCGACATCGGCGTCGAGGGGGAAGGGCGACTGGCGGAGGAACGCGTCGATGGTCTGTTGCTGCTCGGTGCTCACGGAGCGTCTCCGTTCGACGGGGGTGGATCGGCCGGCGCACTCCGCTCGGCCGGTGCGGGCCGTACCTTGCGCACTTCCAGGAGGTCGAGTCCCAGGGCCTCGACCTGGGCGAGGACGCCGAAGAGCGCCGCGGTGTCCGGCAGCAGCCCGGTGAGCACCGTCTCGGTACCCTGCTGCTCCGGCTCGAACGCGGGGAACGCCGTCAGCAGGGTGGGGCCGAGATGGCAGCCGACCCGGATCTCGTACATGACGGGGTCATCACCCATGCCCCCATGGTCCTCAGGGTCGGGTGAACCCGCGTCGCCGGAATCCGGTGATCGTGCGGGCGCTCAGCCGCGGCCGTTCGACAGCAGCCTCAGTTCACGGCCGCGGTGCACCGCCGAGGACCGGTCCCCGGCGCCGAGCTTGGCGTAGATCCGCCGGATGTGGGTGTTGACGGTGTTGAGCGAGACCGACAGTTCGGCGGCGATCTCGGGGCGGGTGAGGTTCGTCGGCAGATAGCGCAGGACGCGCAGTTCGCTCGGGCTGAGGTCCTCGGCCGGACCCGGGGGCGCCGACCGGTCCGGGGTGTCGCCGCGGACGGTGTCGAGGATGTCGGAGACCAGCGCGGCGTGCGAGGTGGTGCGCGGCAGGGCGTCCAGCAGTTCCCAGGCGCCGGTCGTCACGAAGGGCAGGATCGTCCGGTCCGGCTCGGCGAGGTTCAGGGCCTCCTCCACGGCCGCTCCCGCCGCCTGCCCGTCGCCGAGGTCGCGGCAGGCGAGCGCGTCCAGGAGCCGGGCCTCGATCGGGGTGAGGAAGGAGGCGACGGGAGCGGTGCCGTCCAGGACCGGGCGCAGTGCGCGGCGGGCACCGGCCGGGTCCCGCTCGGCGAGGTGGAGCACCGCGTCGGCGTTGCGGATCTCGGCGGCGGCGGACTGCCGGTCGTCGAGGGCGTCGAGGTCCGCGCGTGCGCGGTCGACCGTCCCGAGGCGGGCTCGGGTGGCGATCGTCCAGGCGGTCACCCGGGACGACAGCCCGTGCCGGCTCACCATGTGCGCCTGCACCTGCTCGGCGGCGGTCAACTCGGCCAGCGTTTCCGGGAGTTGACCGCGCGCGGCGGACAGCATCGCGGAGGTCAGATGGACCAGTAGACGTACGCCGGGTTCGCCCTCGGACCGGGTGACGTGCCGGGCGCGGTCGAGCCACTGCTCGCCCCGGTCGAACTCGCCCGTGCAGATCAGCGTCCCGGCCAGGGTGGCCTGGGCGGGCGCGATCACCGCCGCGGCGTCCCACCCGCAGCGGGCGGCCAGCGCCACGGCTTCCTCGGAGCGCTGCCGGACCAGCGCGAGGGAACGGCTGCCGGAGGCGAAGCCCAGATGGGCGCGGCAGGCCACCTCGAGATAGGGGCGGCCGATGTCCCGGGCGAGCGCGGCGCCCTCCAGGAGGTGACGCTCGCTGTCGTCGAGCCGCAGCGACCAGGCCTCGGTGACTCCCAGGTTCAGCAGCGCGAGGGCCCGCAGGTCACTGGCGAGCGCGATCTCGGTGTTGGAGCGGCCCTCGGCGGGCGAGGGCAGCGCGTCGGTCTGCTCGAACACGGCGTCGAAGTGCCCGCGCAGCCGGGCCAGCAGCAGATCCAGGGACGCGATCGCCGTCCGCAGCCGCGACCGCCGGTCCGGCGGAGTCGTCTCGGCGTACGCCCCGGCGATCTCGAGATGCGCCCGCGCCTCCTCCAGCCGGTGCTGGTGCAGATCGGCGTTGGCGTACACCAGGGCCAGTTCCGGGGAGTCCTCGCCGATGCACGCCGGGAACGCGCGCAGCAGCGCCACCACACTCCCGGCCTGCCCGTCGAGCGTCAGGCTGACCGTGTGGTCGGTGAGCAGCCGCGCCGCCTCGGACCAGTCCCCGGCGGCCTGCAGATGTCGTACGGCATCCACGGCCCGGGAGTGTTCGGCGAACCAGCGCGCGGCCAGCCGGTGCAGTTCCGGGATGGCCTCCGGGACGGTGCGGCGCAGTTCCAGCCGGAGCAGGTCGGCGAACATGTGGTGGTAGCGGAACCAGGTGCGCTCGGGGTCGAGCGACACCACGAACGCGTTGGCGTCCTCCAGCTCCAGCAGGACGCGCTCCGAGCCGGTCGCGCCGGTGAGCAGATCGGCCAGCTCGCCGTTGATCCGGTCGGGCAGGGAGGTGCGCAGCAACAACCGCTGTACATGGGGCGGTTGGCGCTCCAGCATCTCCGCCATCAGGTATTCGGCGACCGTACGGTGGCTGCCGGAGAACTCGGCGACGAACCGCTCGGGGTCCGGGTGCCCGGCCAGCGAGAGCACCGCGAGCCGCAGCCCGGCCGCCCAGCCCTCGGCCCGCCGGTGCAGCAGACCGGCCACGTCGTCGGGCAGCGAGACTCCGGACGCGGCGAGGAGATCACGGGTCTCGGCCTCGCTGAACCGCAGCTGCGCGGCGCGGATCTCGGCCAACTCCCCGGTCAGGCGCAGCCGGTGGAGATGCAGCGGCGGGTCGTGCCGGGTCGCGACGATCGCGTGGACGCCTCGGGGGAGCGCCGTCAGCAGGGCCGCGAGCTGTCCGGCGGCCTCCGCGGAGCCGAGCTCGTGCAGGTCGTCGATGACGAGATAGAGGGTGCTGCCGGACGCGGCGATCTCGGACAGCACCTTGTCCACCATCGCGCCCCCGTCGAAACCGGGCGCCGTGGGCAGTGGCTCGGTGGCGCCCGTCGCGCCACGGACGGCCTCCAGCAGGGCGGACCAGAACAGCTGCGCGTCCTGCTGACCCGGCCGTACCGACAGGAACGCGATACGGCGGTCCCGTCCCGGCCGGTCGGCCCACGCGCGCAGCAGTGAGGTCTTTCCGCTGCCGGCGGGCGCGGAGATCATCGTCACCCGCTGCTCGGACGCGCGGTCCAGGGCGGCGATCAGGTCGCGGCGGTCGATGAGACCCGGGCGGCCCCGGCCCGGGACGCGGGCGGTGCCCGCGGTGGCCGGCAGGTCGGGCATGACGCCATGTCCTCTGGTCACGCGGCCAGCGTAGTCGATGCGAATCACCGCATCCCGGCGACGACCGGTCACCCCCACGGCGGCGATCCTGGCCACCCGCGCGAAGGGCGAGGCACATGGGTGAGCCGACAGGAGACGGTGTGAGAGAGCAGCTGGGCGGGACCTTTCCCCTGGGACCGAGACGGGTGCACCGGGTCGGCTACGGCGCGATGCAGCTCTCCGGCGACGGGGTCTTCGGGCCACCGCGCGACCGCGACGAGGCGCTGCGGGTGCTGCGCGCGGTGGTCGACGCCGGGGTGGACCACATCGACACCGCGCAGTTCTACGGAGCGGGCACGGTGAACGAACTCGTCCGGGAGGCGTTGCATCCCTACCCGGACGGACTGGCGATCGTGAGCAAGGTCGGCGCCCGCAGCAGTGACCGGCCGTCCCTGCTCCGGCAGGGCATCGAGGAGAACCTGACCGCACTCGGCGTGAGCCGCCTCGCGGCGGTCAACCTGCGGATGGTGGACCCGTCCGAGACACCGGACGGCCGGTTCGACGCCCAGGTGGCGACGCTGGTCCAGGCCCGCGAAGAGGGGCTCATCGAGGGCGTCGGCCTCAGTCATGTCTCCCTACGACAGCTGCTGAGAGCCGTCGCGCAGACGGAGATCGTCTGTGTGCAGAACCTCTTCAACCTGGCCGACCAGCGCTCCATGGACGTCCTCAGGGAATGCGAGCGGCGGGGCATCGCCTTCGTCCCGTACTGCCCGCTCGGCTGGCCCGGTCAGGTGCGGCACCGGATCCTCGCGAACCCGGCCGTCGTCGCCCAGGCCGCCCGGCTCGGCGTCACCCCCGCGCGGATCGCCCTCGGCGGGCTGCTCGACCTCGCGCCGAACGTCCTGCTGATCCCCGGAACCCGTACCCGAGCGCATCTGGCCGAGAACCTCGCCGCCGCCGACGTCGGCATCGACGACGAGGCCCGCGCGGAGTTGAGACGGCACTTTCCCGACACCGAGCAGCACAAGCCCGAGGAGGAACCCGCATGAACAACGAAGAGATCGTCCGGAAGGCCTACCAGACGGCCGAGGTCAAGGACATCGAGGGCTGGCTCGACGCCTTCACCGAGGACGGGACGTTCACCGACGAGTCGGTCGGCGTCACCTACCGCGGCCGGGACCGTGCCTTCCCCGTGGAGAACTACGGGCGCGCCTTCCCCGACATGCACCGCGAGCTCTACCAGGTCTACGTCAGCGGGGACGTCGTCGTCGTACAACTGGCGCTCCAGGGCACCCACAACGGCCCGCTGAGCCTCGGCGACGGGACGCTCCAGCCGACCGGGAACCGGATGGACGCCCCCTGCTGCGATGTGTTCGAGCTGGTGGACGGGAAGATCAAACGCTTCGACTGCTATCCGTCGGGCACGGTGATCCTCACCCAGCTCGGCGTCCTCGGCGCACTGGGCGAGGCCCTGCACTCCTGACCCCGGGCTCGGCCCGCCGCGGTGTCCGGGGCGGGCCGAGCGGGATCACTCACGCATGGACCTGCGAGTCCACGCCGAGGTCGAGGCGGAGGGATTCGAGGATGATGAACGTCGTACTGGCCGTGTAGACGTCGGCGGCCGCGAGGACGCCGGTGTACTTCTTGATGACCGGCGCGGAGGCGTAGGCGACCTGGGCCGCCTGGTACTCCTTGACCGCGGCCCACGAGTTGTTGCCGTACTTCACGAAGAACGGCGTCGGGTCGACCGCCGTGAGCGCCTTCTTGACATTGGTGATGATGTCGTCCACGTACTGCTGGTAGACGACCATGTCCTGGCGGTTGCCGAGCCTGCCGATGTGGCCGCCGACGAAGTGCTTCCACGGGTAGCTCATGGCCTTGGCCGGGGCGGCGATGGAGCCGGGGACGTCCTCGTTGAGGTTGAAGCTGTCGAAGGGGACCCAGCCGGGCAGCAGGACGTCGACGAGCATCAGGGTCCTGTGGGCGGGCAGGTGGATGTAGACGTTGTCGGGGGTGTGGTTCGTGCCGTGCCAGGCCAGTTCGACGCGCTCGCCGCCGACCCGCAGCGTGTGGCTCTTCTCGAAGGTGATGTCCGGGACCGGCCGGGCCGGGTCGTTGTCACGGGCCAGCAGTTTCCTGGTCTCGGCGTGGCCGATCCGCACCACGTTCTTGCCGAACAGCGACGAGGCGCCGAGGTGGTCGGCGTGGTGGTGGGAGTAGACCAGATGGGTCACTCTGTTGGAGACGCCGTTGGCGGCGGCGATCTCGTCGATCGCGCGCTGGAGGTTGTGCCCGATGGTCGGCGGCGCGTCGAAGAGCACGACACCCTCACGGGTCGTCAGGAACGCCGCCTGGTAGGTGCCGTCGGTCACCCAGTACAAGTTCTTCTCGATCCGGCCGACGTAGTAGCCCTGCGCGTTGACGGCGGGGCCGAGCGCGGAGGGCGGGATGGGCGCGTAGTCGGGCAGGTCGGTGGAGGTGGCGGCCGATGCCGGGCCGGCGAGCGCGGCCACGGTGGGGACGGCTGCCAGCGCCGCACCGGTGGCGAGGAAAGAGCGGCGGTTCGTCGAGGACATGGTGATCTGCTCCAGTCGGTCGATGACGCGGGGGAGGTGATGCCGTACGAGAAGGACGTGGGTCTCAGGCGCCGTAGGCCGGCACGATCGCTCCGCTGATGTGCTCCGCGAGGTCGCCGGCCAGGAAGGCGATGACGTCCGCGATCGCCTCCGGCCGGACGGCGTGCGCGAGCGCCTGCGGCGGGAACACCGCCCGGTTCCTTGCGGTGTCGAGGAGTTGGGGCGCCACCGCGTTCACGCGGATGCCGTCCGGGCGCAGTTCCAGGTCGAGGACGCGGACGAGGTGGTTGAGCGCCGCCTTGCCGAGGCTGTACGCGGCCGTCCCTGGGGTCGGTTCGGACGCCGGCCGGGCGGACACGTGCACGATGGCGCCCCCGCCGCGCTCCCGCATGTACGGCGTCACGGCCTGGCTCAGCCACAGCGCGGCGGCGAGGTTGACGTCCAGCATGAGGCGCAGGTCCTCGGGGGTCGCACTGAGCGCGTCTCCCGGGCGGAACGCCCCGAGCGTGTTCACCAGCACCTCGGGAGGACCCGACTCGGCGGCGATCCGGTCGACGAGATCCTTGGCCACGGCCCGGTCGGTCGCGTCACCCACCTCCCGGCGGATGCCGTCGGGCAACGCCTCCAGTGTCTTGGCCGTGCGGTCGACCGCCGTCACGCTGAACCCCGCGTCCGCGAGAACCACCGAGGTGGCGAAACCCAGTTCGCCACCCGCACCGACCACTACCGCCACACGTCCGCTCACGAGACCGCCTCCTTGTCGTGCGCCAAGGTTCGCCGCGGGACAGGTGAGCGGTCCTCACCGGATTCCGGTGATCCGGCCCGCTGCCACCGGTGGCCATACGCCGATGGCGAGCACGCCCAACGCATAGGCGCGGGCGACCAGTTCGGTACGGTTCGCCGCGCCCCAGCGGGCCGACAGGCGCCGTAGGTGATAGGTCACGCCGTCGGTCGTGAGACCCGTCTCGCGGGCCGCTCGGGCGCTGGTGGCGCCGCCGGCGAGCAGCGCCAGGATGCGGGCCTCGATGAGGGTGACCCGCGCGGGGACCGGCTCGGCGGGCGCGGCCTCGCCCTGTACGCGCAGCATCACCAGCAGCGCCGGAGTGTCCTCCACGGTGTCACTGACCGGGTCGGCCGTCAGCTCCCCATGGCGCTCGGTGCCGTCCGGGGCCCGCCAGCGCACCGACACCTGGTACCGCGAGCGGTGCCGCAGCCGCAGCGCCTGCGCGATCCGCTCCACCTGGTCCGACTCCTGCGGCCGGAACAGGTCGAGCACGTCCTGGCCGCGCAGCCGGCCCGGTGTCGTACCGCACTCGGCCGCCATCGCGGGATTGGCCGCCTGCACCATGCCGTACACATCGCACACCGCGACCGGCACCGCGACCCGGTCGAAGAGCATCAGGGCACGGTTGCGCCACACGACGCCCTCCCTGCGATTCCAGTCCACCGGCACTACACAACCATGAGAGACGAGGGAGGTTCAGTGGCAGGTCCCGCTGCCGCTGAGGCAGGGCGTGTAGTGGACGCCCGGTGTGGGCGTGGGGTCCGGATGGGCTTCGTCGTAGTCGTGCTGAGCGCCCGTGAACAGGGCGGCCACCAGCAGGGCGATCAGGAGGTTCGCCACCAGCGACCACGGTGCGCGGGACAGCGCCGAGAGTACCGCCAGAGCGAGCACGACGTAGAAGAAGTGTTCCATCCAGGCGATGTTCGCGAGTGTCTCCGCGTCGATCTCGCGCTGGTCGCCCTGCGCGGCCCAGACCGTCATGCCGTGGCTGAACGTCGCCCAGACGAGGGTGGCGAGTTCGCCGAGGAACAGGAGGACGGAGACGGCGATGTCCGAACGGGCGGACGTCCTGCTGGACCACGGCCATCTGCGGTACCGGGGCGGATGTTCGGGCACGGCTCGCGTCATGACCACACCCTGCCGGGCCGGTCGCGGGGCGCGCATGAGTACGCGCACTCAATAGCCGGGCGGAGTTCTCGGCGCAAGCCGCCACCGGTGGTTCCCGCTACAGGATCATGTAGTCCCGTGGCGCGGTCCGCCGGGCCGGGGCGAGCACGCTGGAACGCAGTACTTCCGTACCGCGAAAGGCAGTTGTCGCGTCATGCCCCCCACCGGCACCCTCCTGAACGTCCCCGTCGTCGACATCACCGCGACCGGCCCCGGCAGCACCCCGATGCAGCAGATCATGGACCTGATGCGCCGTCACGGGCCCGTGTTCGTACGGCGGTTGCACGGGCGGGACACGTTGTTCGTCAGCGATCTCGACCTGGTGACCGACCTCGCCGACGAGCGGCGGTTCGCCAAGCACGTCGGGCCCGCCCTGGAGAACGTGCGGGCCTTCGCCGCCGACGGACTCTTCACGGCGTACAACGACGAGCCCAACTGGGCCAAGGCGCACGACATCCTGATGCCCGCCTTCGCGCTCGGCTCCATGCGCACCTACCACCCCGTGATGCTGAAGGTGGCCCGCCGGCTCATCGGGGCCTGGGACCGGGGCGCGCGCGACGGACAGCCGGTGAACGTGCCCGACGACATGACCCGGATGACCCTCGACACCATCGGACTCGCCGGATTCGACTACGACTTCGGGTCGTTCGAGCGCGCCGAGCCGCACCCCTTCGTCGAGTCGATGGTCCGCTGCCTGGAGTGGAGCATGACCCGGCTGGCCCGCGTGCCGGGCAACGACTACTCGGCGGCCGACGCCGCCTTCCGGGCCGACGCCGACCACCTCGCCCAGGTCGTCGACGACGTCATCGCCGCCCGCGCCGGTGCCGACCAGGGCGAGGCCCAGGATCTGCTCGGGCTCATGCTCAGCGCCGAACACCCGGACGACGGCACGAAGCTCGACACCGCCAACATCCGCAACCAGGTGATCACCTTCCTGATCGCGGGCCACGAGACGACCTCCGGCGCCATGTCCTTCGCGCTGTACTACCTGGCCAAGCACCCCGCGGTGCTCCAACTCGTGCAGCGCGAGGTGGACTTGCTGTGGGGCGACACGGCGGACCCGGAGCCGACCTACGACGAGGTCGGCCGGCTCACCTACACCCGCCAGGTGCTCAACGAGGCGCTACGGCTGTGGCCCACCGCCGCCGCGTTCAGCCGGCACGCGCTCGAGGACACGGTGCTCGGCGGACGCATCCCGCTCAGCGCCGGGCAGGCCGTCACCGTGATCGCCCCGATGCTGCACCGGCAGCCCGGCTGGGGCGACAACCCCGAGCTGTTCGACCCCTCGCGCTTCACGCCCGAGGCGGAGGCGGCGCGTTCCGTGCACGCCTTCAAGCCGTTCGGCACCGGTGAACGCGCCTGTATCGGGCGGCAGTTCGCGCTGCACGAGGCGACCATGCTGCTCGCGATGCTGGTCCACCGCTACCGCCTCCACGACCACGCGGACTACCGGCTCACGGTGAAGGAGACCCTCACCCTCAAGCCCGACGGCTTCACGCTGACGCTCACCCCGCGCACCTCCGCCGACCGGGTGCACCCACCGCTGCCGGGCGCCGTCGAGGCCGCCACGGCTCCCGTGGTCGAGACCGGTCTCTCCACCCGTGTCCGCCCCGGCACCCGCGCCCTCTTCCTGCACGGCAGCAACTACGGCACCTGCCGCGAGTTCGCCGCCCAACTCGCCGATGGGGCTGCGGTGTTGGGCTGCTCCGTCGAAGTCGCGCCGCTGGACGCCTACGCCGACGGCCTGCCCACCGACCGCCCCGTCGTCATCGCCGCCGCCTCCTACAACGGCCGCCCCACCGACGACGCCCTCGCCTTCGCCGCCCGGCTGGAGGAGCACCACGACCTCACCGGCGTGACCTACGCCGTCCTCGGCGTCGGCGACCGCAACTGGGCCGCCACCTACCAGCACATGCCGACCCGCATCGACGCCCGCCTCGCCGAACTCGGCGCCACCCGCCTGACCGACCGCGCTGCGGCCGACGCCTCCGGCGATCTCACCGGCGCGGTAAGGGAGTTCACGGTACGGCTGCGCACGGCCCTTCTGTCGGAATACGGCGATCCCGACGCCGCGGACTCGGGCCCCGTCGAACCGGCCACCGGCTACGAGGTCCGCACCCTCACCGGCGGTCACCTGGACGCCCTCGTCGAACGGCACGGCCTCGTCCCGATGACCGTCACCGAGGCCCGCGACCTCACCGCGCCCGGCCACCCCCGCCGCAAGCGCTTCGTCCGCGTGGCCCTGCCGGACGGCACCGGCTACCGGACCGCCGACCACCTCACCGTCCTGCCCGCGAACGCCCCCGCCCTCGTCGAACGCGCCGCCACCGCACTCGGCGTCGACCTCGACACCGTCCTCGACATCCGCCCGGCCCGCCCGCGCCGCGACGGCCTCGCGGTCGACCGGCCCGTGACGGTACGTCAACTGCTCACGCGTTACGTCGAGCTGCAGGACCGGCCGACCGCCGCCCAACTGGTCGCGCTCGCCGCCGCCAACCCCTGCCCGCCCGAGCGCACCGCCCTGGCCGCCCTCACCGACGACCCGCGCACCTTCGTCGAACTCGTCGAGGACCACCCGGCGTTGCGCGGCGCCCTTGACTGGCCCACGCTCCTCGACCTCCTCACCCCGCTGCGCCCCCGCCACTACTCGATCTCGTCCTCGCCCGCCGTCGACCCCGGCCACGCGGACCTGATGGTCTCCCTGCTGGAGGCCCCGGCCCGCTCGGGCAAGGGCGTGTACCGGGGGACCGGTTCCGGCCACCTCGCCACCCTCGCACCGGGCGACACCGTGTACGCCCGCGTCCAGCCGTGCCGCGAGGCCTTCCGCATCGACGACTCCACCCCGGTCGTGATGATCGCGGCGGGCACCGGCCTCGCCCCGTTCCGCGGCACCATCGCCGACCGTACGGCCGCCCTCGCCTCCGGGGCCCAACTCGACTCCGCCCTCTGCTACTTCGGCTGCGACGCCCCCGACGCCGACTACCTCCACGCCGACGAACTCCGCGCCGCCGAGCGCGCCGGAGCCGTCTCGCTGCGCCCGGCCTTCAGCGCCGCCCCGGAGGGCGGAGCGACCTTCGTCCAGCACCGGATCGCCGCCGAGGCGGACGAGGTGTGGGCCCTGCTGGACGCGGGTGCCCGGGTGTTCGTGTGCGGGGACGGAGCGCGCATGGCACCGGGGGTGCGGGAGGCGTTCCGTACCCTGTACCGGGACCGCACGCCCGGCGCCGACGAACCGGCCGCCGAGCGGTGGTTCAACGGACTGATGGCGGACGGGCGTTACGTCGAGGACGTGTACGCCGCAGGCTGACCGAACGGGAGAGGTGGGCGCACGGTGACGGACTCCTGGGAGCGGGCCCGGAAGATCCTCGGCTCGGCGGGCATCCCGCCGGACCGCCTCACCCACCTCCGCCCGATGGGCGGCGGCACCTACAACACCGTCGAGGAACTCACCCTCACCGACGGCACCCGCTACGTCCTCAAGACCGCACCCACCGCCCCCGGCCTCGCCCACGAGCGCCAACTCCTCGTCTCCGAGGCCGACTTCTACGGCGCCGCCGCGAAGGCCGGGGTGGCGGCACCGCGCGTGATGGTCCTGGACGGCGACACCCTGCTCATGACGCTCTGCCCGGGCGAGCCCTGGGACGACTCCCTCACGGACACCGAAGTACCCGTCCTGCGCACGGAGTTGGGGCGCCGGCTGGCCCGTCTGCACGAGATCACCGGCCCCGGCTTCGGCTACCCCTCCGGCGCCCTCGGCCCCCTCGCCCCCGACTGGCGGACCGCGTTCACCACGCTCTACGACGCCGTCCTCGACGACGCCCGCCGCTACCGGGCCTGGCTGCCGCTGCCCGCCGACGACATCGCCCGCACGGCCCGCTCCGCCTACGCGGCCCTGGACGAGATCACCGTCCCCCGCGCCGTCCACTTCGACCTCTGGCAGGGCAACATCCTGGTCGACCGCACGAACGGAGCACCCCGCATCGGCGGTCTCATCGACGGCGAGCGCATGTTCTGGGGCGACCCCCTCGCCGACTTCGTCTCCTTGGCGCTGCTCGGCGACATCAGGAAGGACGACGCGTTCCTCGCGGGCTACCGGGAAGCGGGCGGCCGGGCAGAGTTCGACCGGTCGGCCGGACTCCGCTACGCCCTCTACCGCAGCTACCTCTACCTGATCATGCTCGCCGAGGCGGTCCCCAGGGAGTTCAACGCGGAGGAGAACCGCTGGCGGCGCGAGCGGGTCGGCCCCGAGCTGCTCGCCGCCCTCGGCGAGATCGACGGGACGGCTTCCACCACGTAGTGTGCATTCCACCGCCCCTTAGTTCAGGGCGTGAATTAAGAGGGTGCAGGGTTCGGAGGGAGCCACATGGCGGGGCGGAACGGGCGCACGGTACGCGACCTCAGGCGGGCCAACCGCACGGCCGTGCTGCAACGGCTGTACTTCGACGGACCCCTCAGCCGCTTCGAACTGGGCCCGGCGACCGGACTCAGCTCCGGCTCGGTCAGCAATGTCGTCGCGGACCTCGTCACCGACGGCCTGGTCGAGGAGGCCGGCAGCGTCGACTCCGACGGCGGCCGTCCCCGCACCCTCCTCCAAGTCGCCCCGCACAGTGGCCACATGATCGGCGTCGATGTCGGCGAGACCCGGGTCCGCGTCGAGCTGTTCGATCTCACCCTCACCGAACTCGCCCGCGCCGAACGCCCGTTGGAGCAGCAGCGGTACGAGGTCGAGGTCATCGTCGGCCACATCCGCGACGGCATAGCCGAAGTCCTCGCCGCCGCCGACATCGCGCCCGGGCAGCTCCTCGGCGTCGGCATCGGCGTCCCCGGGATAGTCGAACACACCCCGGACCACGGCGCGGTGGTCCACGGCCAGACCATCGGCTGGGACGCGGTCCCCCTGGAAGAACTCCTCCGCTCCACCTCCCAACTCCCCGACGCCGTCCCGTACTTCATCGACAACGGGGCCAAGACCCTCGGCCAGGCCGAGATGTGGTTCGGCGGCGGGCGCGGCGCGCGCAACGCGATCGTCGTCCTCTTCGGCTCCGGCGTCGGCGCCTGCCTCGTGACCCCCGAGGTGGAGAACGGCCGGGCCGTCGAGTGGGGCCATCTGACCGTACGGGTCCGCGGGCGCCGCTGCCGTTGCGGAGCCCTCGGCTGCCTGGAGGCGTACGCGGGCGCCGAGTCGCTCCTCGACCGCTGGCGCGAGCAGGGCGGACGCCCGCCCGAGGGCACCGACGAGGAAACGGCGATGACCGCGCTGCTGGTCGCCGCCTACCCGGCGGACGGCGCCGAGGCGGACCCCGTCGCGCTCGCCGTCCTGGAGGAGACCGCCGAATACCTCGGCGCCGGCCTCTCCGACCTGATCAACCTCTTCCAGCCCGAACGCATCCTCATCGGCGGCTGGGCCGGACTCCAGCTCGGCTCACGTTTCCTCCCCGCCGTACGCCATCACGCCACCGCCTACGCGCTGCGCCACCCCGCCGGCCGCGTGACCATCGACCTGGGCCGCCTCGGCCCCGACGCGGTCACCGTCGGCGCCGCGATCCTCCCCCTCGCCGACTTCTTCGCCCGAGGCGGCCGCCGAGCCGAGCCCGAACCGGAGGGCCCACCGCCGGCCTGGCGTACGGCGCTGGAGGAGCGGGCACCTCACTGAGACGACCGCCGGTCGGGGGATGATCACCCCCATGAGCGAGATCATCCTGATGTCCGACGCGCGGGTCGCCGCCGTCCCCGTCGAGGAGTGCGGGGAGCCCCTCGTCGACGTGAGCGGCGTACTGCTGGTCGACGACCGCAAGAACAAGGACTCCGACAGCGGCGCCGAACTCCTCCTGCGCCGGGGCGTGTTGGACCGCCTCCTGAAGGCGGAAACCCTGCTGCCCGACGGCCTGCGCCTGCTGTTCGTCGAGGGCTACCGGCCACCGGCCCTCCAACGCCGCTACTTCGAGAGTTACGGCGCCGAACTGCGCACCGCCCACCCGGACTGGTCCGCCGACCGGATCCGGACCGCCGCCAGCCGCTATGTGTCCCCGCCCGAGATCGCCCCGCACACCGCCGGCGCGGCCGTCGACCTGACCCTCGCCGACACCGACGGCCGTGAACTCGATCTGGGTACCCCGATGAACGCCAACCCGGAGCAGAGCGACGGAGCTTGCTACACCGAGGCCGACAACATCACCGCAGAGGCCAAGGCCAACCGCGCCGTCCTGGGCAAGGCCCTCGGCGCGGCCGGACTCGTCAACTACCCCACGGAGTGGTGGCACTGGTCGTACGGGGATCGCTACTGGGCGCTGACGAGCGGTGCGCCCGCCGCCCTGTACGGACCGAAGGAGACCACTTGAGGAACGGTGTGCTCGGGACTAACCCGCGAAAGCGTTCACACCAGTTAGGTCAGCAGACAGCTTCCAGAGACGTGCCGCCTGCTCCGGATCGATCGCCCAGGACTTGACGCCGGAGCGCTCGTCGCCGTCGGGGGCGGGTTCGGCGATGTCGCAGTCCTCGAGGTAGACGCCGCCCATGTCGGCCAGCTGGGGCGAGGTCGCGGCCCAGACCTCGGTGGCCGCGCCCTGCTGCGGGGTCTTGAAGCCCGCGGGGTTCAGCACGTTGCCCTGCTCGTCGATCCAGCCGCGCTCGACCATCTCCGCCTTGGGGATGTGGCGCTGCAGCGGGGTGATGATGCCGCCGGGGTGGAGCGAGAAGGCCCGTACCCCACGGTCGGCGGCGAGCCTGTCGAGGTGGACGGCGAAGAGGACGTTCGCGGTCTTCGCCTGGCCGTACGCCTCCCACTTGTCGTAGCCGTGGGTCCACTGGACGTCGTCCCAGCGCATCCCGGAGAAGTGGTGGGCGCGCGAGGACACCGAGACCACGCGGGCACCGCCCGGCTCGATGGCCGGCCACAGCCGGTTGACGAGGGCGAAGTGGCCGAGGTGGTTGGTGGCGAACTGCGCCTCCCAGCCGGGCCCGACCCGGGTCTCGGGGCAGGCCATGATCCCGGCGTTGTCGATCATGTAGTCGACGGTCCGGCCGGAGGCGAGAAACCGCTCGGCGAAGCCGCGCACGCTCTTCAGGTCGGCGAGGTCCAGCTCGTCCACCTCGACGCCGGGCAGCCCGGCCACGGCCTCCCGGGCGGCGTCGGGGCGTCGCGCGGGGACGACCACGCGGGCGCCCGCCCTGGTGAGCGCGCGGGTGGCCTCCAGGCCGAGGCCCGAGTAGCCGCCGGTGAGGATCGCGAGCTTCCCGCCGAGGTCGAGGCCCTCCAGGACGTCGTCGGCGGTGCTCTGCGCGTCGAAGCCGGAACCGATCTTGTGCTGTGCAGTGGTCATACCTGGAACGCTACGAATTGAAGTGCGCTCGAAGTCAAGCGGAGAAGCCGCGCGAGGCCGGACATGGGGAAGCCCCGACCGCGACGGGGGAATCACGGCCGGGGCGGCCAAGTGGTGGGCACGGAAGGCGGTCGCCTCGCGGCGAAAGGCTCCACAGGGCTTCAGCCGAACGATCTTCCCTGTGGGCGGAGGTTGAGGCCCGGGGACACTGTTCCCTCCGCACCCACGGTCTGTTCAACGGCGAACTACCGGCGAGTGTTCCTGTGGGCGTCGCCGTACGCGGTGATGTGCATCACTTGCCAGTGGTCCAGTCCAGTAGCTCGTCCGCGGACCAGGTCGTCAGCACCCGTTCGGCGGGCACCCCGCACTCCTCCGCCCGCGCGCAGCCGTTGATCTGCCAGTCGAGCTGACCGGGCGCGTGCGCGTCGGTGTCGACCGAGAACAGCACCCCCGCGTCCACGGCCTTCCGCAGCAGCCGCCTCGGCGGGTCGAGCCGCTCCGGACGGCTGTTGATCTCCACGGCCGTACCCGACTCGGCGCACGCGGCGAACACCTCGTCCGCGTCGAACGCCGACTCCGGCCGCGCGGCACCCCCGTCCCGCCCGATGAGCAGCCGCCCGGTGCAGTGCCCGAGGATGTCCGCGTGTGGATTCCGTACGGCTGCCACCATGCGGCGGGTCATGGCGCGGGACTCCATGCGCAGCTTGGAATGGACGGAGACCACCACCACGTCGAGCCGCTCCAGCAGCTCCGGTTCCTGGTCCAGCGAGCCGTCGTCGAGGATGTCGCACTCGATGCCGGTGAGCAGCCGGAAGGGCGCCCAGGTCTCGTTCAGCGCGGCCACCACGTCCAGCTGCTCGCGCAGCCGCTCGGGGGAGAGTCCGCGGGCCACGGTCAGCCGGGGCGAGTGGTCGGTCAGTACGGCCCACTCGTGGCCGAGCCGGGCCGCCGTACGGCCCATCTCCTCGATCGGGCTGCCGCCGTCCGACCAGTCGGAGTGGAGGTGGCAGTCCCCGCGCAGCAGGGCCCGGAGCTCTTCGCCGCCGGGGCCGGCCGGGGCGGGGGCCTCGGCCTCCAGTTGCTCCAGATAGGCGGGGACCCGTCCGTCCAGGGCCTCGCGGGCCACCTGTGCGGTCTTCGGGCCGATGCCCTTGAGGGATTCCAGCGTCCCGGCCGCCGCGCGTTCGGCGACCTCGCCCTCGGGGAGCGCCGCCAGGATCCTGGCCGCCGTACGGAAGGCGCGTACCCGGTACGTCGGGGCCAGGGAGCGTTCCAGCAGGAAGGCGATCCGGTCCAGTGCCTGCACGGGATCCATCGAGCCTCCTCCCGCGAGGGGCCCCCGGCCAGGAACCTTGGACCGCTCGCGACCGCGTGATGCGTTCTAGGCTCTATTGCATGACCGAAATCGCCAGCCCGCACATCTCGACCCCGCGGATCATGGTGCTCAAGGTGCAGCCCGGCACCCCGCCGTTCCGCATCGTGGAGATCGACGGGGAGATGGTCTGCGAGGCCCAAGGGATCACCGACGTCCTCCAGGTCGCGGCCGTGTGCGGCATCACGGTCCGCGACCTGGACGACCCGGACGTGGTCCGCTGGGTCGGCGGAGACAAATTCACCTGGCTGCCGCACTAGCCCCTACGGAATCAGCCGACCGTCCACTTCTGGTTGGCGCCGCCCGAGCAGGTCCAGATCTGCAGAGGCGTGCCGTTGGCCGAGTTGTTGCCGGTGACGTCCAGGCACTTGTTGGCCTGCGGGTTGACGATGTCGTTCGCCGAGCTGACGGCCCACTGCTGAGCGGCGCTGCCGTTGCAGTCGTAGAGCTGGACCTTCGTGCCGTCGGCGGTGCCGCCGGCGTTCACGTCCAGGCACTTGCCGAGGGCGCGGATCGTGCCGTCGGAGCCCACGGTCCACTGCTGGGCGGCGGAGCCGTTGCAGTCGTAGAGCTGTACGGCGGTCCCGTTGGCGGAGTTCGCGCCGTTGACGTCGACGCACTTGCCGGCGAGGCCCTTGATGGCCACCCCGGTGGCCGTGTCGCTCGTGGTGACCGACACCGAGTCCACCACCAGCTTGGCCGGGAAGGCCGTGGCGCTGTTCGGGTCGCCCGGCCAGTCGCCGCCGACCGCCAGGTTGAGGATCAGGAAGAACGGCTTGTTGAACGCCCAGGTGTTGCCGCCCACGTCGGCGGGCGTACGGGTCTCGTAGACGACACCGTCGACCGACCACTTGATCGAGTTGGGCGCCCAGTCGACGGCGAACGTGTGGAAGGCGTCCGCGAAGGCGGCGCCGTTCGCCAGCGTGTAGGCGGCGCCTATCCCGTTGGCGCCGGAGTAGCCGGGGCCGTGGATCGTGCCGTGGACCGTGGAGGGCTCGAAGCCGACGTTCTCCATCACGTCGATCTCGCCCGAGTTGGGCCAGCCGACCGAGCCGATGTCGGTGCCGAGCATCCAGAACGCGGGCCACATGCCCTGCCCGCGCGGGATCTGCATCCGGGCCTCGACGTGACCGTACTGCGCGCTGAACTTCCCGGAGGTGTTCAGCCGGGCCGAGGTGTACTGGCAAGTGCCGTACCAGCACTGGTAGTTGGCGGGGTTTTCCTTCTTGGCCGTGATCACCAGGTGGCCCTGGCCGTCCAGGGCCGCGTTGTTGGTGCCGGACGTGTAGTACTCGCGCTCGTGGTTGTTGACGTTGTCGCCGGTCTCCTGCGTCCACTTCGAGGAGTTGACGGCACTGCCGGCCGCTCCGTCGAAGGTGTCGGAGAACGTGACGGCGTCGGCCTGGGCGTCCGACGTGGAGGCCGCCTGCGCCGGACCGATCGCGGCGGACGCGACCAACGCGGCGGACAGGGCGGCGAACAGACATCTGCGGAGGAATCGTGGGGAGGCCACGGCATTCCCTTCTGTGCGGCGGACGTGGGGACCGACACGCCGACTGAGGTGGGGGGTGAAAGCGTCGCCTCTTGATTTAAGAAGTGAGATAAGGGGAGCGTCAATACCTTGGTACGGACCAGTAGTTGAATGTTACGGGCCAGTAGTCGATCGTTACGAAGTGGCCTTCGGCGCTTTGGACGCCTTCGCTGCCTTTGACGTCCTTGCCGCCTTCGTGGCGGGCTTCCGCGCGTGCACCGTCCGGCCCAGCCGCCGCCCCAGCAGCAGCCAACCCACCAGCGCCCCAGTGGTGTTGAGGATGACGTCGTCGATGTCGAAGGCCCGCCCGGTGATCAGCGCGCCCTGCGCGAACTCCACCAGGAGCATCACGGTCGCCGTCAGCAGCAGCACCTTCAGGATGCCGCGCGCCCGTGGTGCGAACACGGGCACCAGCACGCCGAACGGGATGCCGAGCACGATGTTCCCGCCGATCTGCTTCACGGCGTCCCGCATGGCCGGCTGGTCGAGATAGGCCTTCAGGGAGCGGCCGGGGTGCAGATTGGTGTGCACGAGCGCCTTCGACGCGGGGGACGGCTCCAGGGTCAGCTTGGCCAGCACGACGGCGAACGCCACCATGAAGGCGAAGCCGATCAGCATCGACAACAGACGGAGCGGGAGGGGGAGTCGGTAGCGCTGGGGAGGTGCGGGCTTCGACTGTCGCGGGGCGCGGGCCGCTTTCGGCCCGGCCTCGGTCTTCGGCTCGGTCCTGGTGCGGCGCAGACGTGCGGCGGTACGGCCCATGCGTGAGGTCCTCCGGTCTTCAACTGCCCTGTGTCGCAGGGCGGTTACCCCCGATTCGGCGGAGGATGCCGTGGCGGGCGGACGGAACCCGTGCGCGGTGGACGTACCCCGCACACGGGTCTCCGGCGGCTGCTCAGGACGCGTAGGAGATGGTCACGGTCGTGAAGCCCAGCGAGCCGAGCAGGCCCTTGAGCATGTTGGTGGTGTTGGTCTCGGCGCGGGTGGTCAGACCGCTGGTCTTCGCCGCCTCGGCGATGTGCTTGGAGGCGAGTTTCTGCACGGCCTGCTCGCTGTTGGGGTTGTCGGAGAAGATGTCGCCCAGGCGGTCCAGCAGACCGCGCTGCTTGGAGACCGTGTACGAGTGGTCCGGGTCCAGCGCCGGCTTGCCGAGCGTCGCGTGCGGCAGCTTGATGCTGGCCGAGGTGCGGTCGCCGTTGACCGTCACGTCCTGCTTGCCGAGCTTGCCCAGGTCGACATAACCCTCCACGGTGCCCGCGCCGACGTACAGCGTGCGGGTGCCGCGGATCGCCTGGGGCAGGAACTTGGCGTCCTTCTCCAGATCCACGACGACCTGGAAGTTGCCGGAGGCCGCGTCGTAACGGCTCATGTCCTGGATGGACTTGAGCAGGGCCGGACCCGAACGGTAGTGGGTCTCGGTGCCGAAGATGTCCCGCAGTCCCGGCAGCACGGCAAGCCGGAGCCCGGCGAACAGCACGGCGATCACAACGACGACGGCGGTGAGCACCTTCGCCCAGCCCGGCATGCGCCGGGGTATACGGCTGATGGAAGTCGTCATGGGGACGGCCCTCCCTTCCTCGGTATCCGCATGCCCCCCAAATGCCCTGTCAGACCGACGCGTTGGTGGAACGGTCGCGCTGACGGGGGCGCAGAGGGCGCACAGGCGTGAAAAGTCACTGTTCGGCCTGCCAGAAGCCCTGGTCGGCCGCGCAGACAGCATTTCCCGGCCGCCCCGCCCCATGCGTCCCGTGACCTATCCGGATCACGGTCCGATCCATGTTGTGACACTGGTCGCGGACGCCCCCAACACGCCTCAGGGCGACCGCAGTTCACGGTCGCCGGACGGACGCGACCACCACACCCCCTCACCGTGCGTGAGCCCGGGCAGGGCCGACTCCACGTCCCGCACCCGCCGGGCCGGCAGCTCCCCGGTGATCAGCCAGGAGCCGACGCCCCCGGTCGTCCCCGTGAACTCGGCGCGACAGGACGCGAGTCGCGAGGTCACCGGCGCGAGCGCGTCCTGCGGGACCTCCGTCTCGAACGCGACATACGGTTCGTACAGCCGCGTCCGCGCCAGCCGCAGCGCCCGGCGCAGCACGATCGGGGTGAGACCCCGGAAATCGCCGGCCGTGCTGAGCGGGCCGACGAAACCGGACCGGGTGAGCGTGACCCGGTAGTCCGTCACCGGCGCGCCGTGCAGCCCGCCGAGCAGGGTCGAGTGGACCGTGTCCTCGACGGCCTGGTGGAACGCGCGGGGGAGCGCGCCGAGTTCGGTCTCGTACGCGAAGACCCCGCCCGAGCCGCGCTCTCCCGGTTCGACGCGCAGCCCGATCGTCGCCCAGTAGCGGGTGCCGTCGTGCCACGGCAGTTCGTCGCAGGCCTCGCCGGTCCCGGCCGGGCGTTCCAGGAACCGCACCCGGCTCGGCTCGAAGTCGGCCTCGACGCCGAAGTCCTGGACGAGGGTCGCCGCGAGCACTTCCTTCTGGACCTCGCCGTACAGGAGCAGCACGGTCGCCCCGGAGGCGGCGGGCCGCGCGTGCAGCAGCGGGTCCTGGTCGGCCAGCGCCAGCAGCGCCGAGCGCAGCGCCGCCGCCTGCTCGGGCCGCCGCGCCCGTACGACCGTCTCCAGCGTCGGCGGCGCGAACTGCGGTGCCCGCTCGGTGAGTTCACCGAGCCGGTCACCGACCCGGATGTCCCTCGGACCGGTCAGCGCGCCGATGTTCCCGGCGGTCAGCGGGCCGGACCGGCCGATCACATCAAGCCGCGTGACCCGTCCGGAGACCTCGACGGCCCGGCCGTCCGCCCCGTGCCGACGGAACGTGAGCCGCTGCTGCGGGACCACCTCACCGTCGTAGAGCCGCAGATACGCCGTCCGTTCGCGGCCGGGACCGGGGCGGACCGCGAACACCGTGCCGCGAGGGGTGCCCGGGAGGGCAGCGGCGGGCGGGATCAACTGGACTAGTCGTGCGACGAGTTCGGGGATTCCCTGGCCGCCGAGGGCCGAGCCGAAGAGGAGCGGGTGGATCGAGCCGTCGGCGGTGCGGGCGGCGAGGGCCTTGCTCAGGTCGTCCGGGGTGGGGTGCGGGCCGTCGACGACCGCCGCGAGGACGGACGGGTCGACGTCGGCCAGTGCCTCGGCCAGGTCCGGGTCGCCGGGCGGGCGGGGCAGCACGCGGGCGCCGGGCGTGCCGAGGCCCGCCACGTCCGCCAGCGGCACGACGTGCGGGGTCAGCCGGCGCCGGATGTCCGCGACGAGGTCGTCGGCGCGGGCGCCCGCCCGGTCGATCTTGTTGACGAAGACGAGCGTGGGCAGCCGCAGCCGCCGCAGGGTCCGCAGCAGGACGCGGGTCTGCGCCTGGACGCCCTCCACGGCGGACAGCAGCAGCACCGCGCCGTCGAGGACCTCCAGGGCGCGCTCGACCTCGGCGACGAAGTCCGCGTGGCCGGGAGTGTCGATCAGGTTGATCTGGGTGTCGCCGGACGTGAAGGCGGCGACGGCCGAACGGATGGTGATCCCGCGCTGTCGCTCGATCGCGCCGTCGTCCGTACGGGTGTCACCGGTGTCGACGCTGCCGAGCCGGTCGATCGCGCCGTGGTCGAACAGCAGCCGCTCGGTGAGGCTGGTCTTACCGGCGTCGACGTGGGCCAGAATTCCGATGTTCAGGGTGTGCATGCGTGGTCGAGTCCTCGAGAACCGTCGTCCAGTGGGAAGGCCGGTGGATTCCGAGGAGTCGGCGCATGTGAGGGTTCCTGACGGGAGAGGGCACGGACGCGGCCATCATGACGTGCGGCGGCCGGGCGTCCGCAACCGGTTTTCGGGGTCAGTAGCATGAGGCACGGCCGGGAATGATCATGCGAGGAGCAGATCGTGCGAGACATCGCCGTGTTCAGCGGGAGTGCCCACCCCGAGTTGGCGAAGGAGGTCTGCGCGCATCTCGGTGTACCGCTCAGCCCGACCCGGGTCAGCCGGTTCGCCAACGACTGCCTGGAGGTACAGCTCCAGGCCAACTGCCGGGAACGGGACGTCTTTCTGATCCAGCCGCTCGTCAAACCGGTTCAGGAGAACCTGGTGGAGCTGCTGTTGATGTGCGACGCGGCGCGCGGCGCCTCCGCCGGACGGATCACCGTCGTCATGCCGCACTACTCCTACGCCCGCTCCGACAAGAAGGACGCCCCGCGCATCTCGCTCGGCGGACGGCTGGTCGCCGACCTGATGGTCGCGGCGGGCGCGAGCCGCGTCCTGGCCATGACCCTGCACTCGCCCCAGGTGCACGGCTTCTTCTCGGTGCCGGTCGACCATCTGCACGCGCTGCGCGAACTCGCCGCGCACTTCCGGCAGTACGACCTCTCCCGCACCACCGTCGTCTCCCCGGACCTCGGCAACGCCAAGGAGGCCGCCGCGTTCGCCCGGCTGATCGGCGCCCAGGTGGCGGCCGGCGCCAAACAGCGGTACGCCGACGACCGGGTGGTCATCAGCTCAGTGATCGGTGACATCGCCGACCGGGACGTCATCGTCCTGGACGACGAGATCGCCAAGGGCAGCACCGTCCTCGAACTCCTCGACCGGCTGCGGGACTTGGGACCCCGCTCGATCCGAGTGGCCTGTACCCACGGCCTGTTCGCGGCCGGCGCGCTGAAGCGGATCGGGGAGCAGCCCGACGTCCTGGAGATCGTCTGCACCAACACGGTGCCGGTGCCCGAGGAGGAGCGCACCGAGAAGCTGCGCATCCTCTCCATCGCCCCGGCGCTCGCGGAGGCCGTACGCCGCATTCACAACGGTGAGTCCGTCAGCGCCCTGTTCGACGCGCCGCCGAACGAATAGACATGAGGGGACGGAGCAACGCTCGGCAGCACCGAGGTGATCAGGAGGACTCGCCGTGGCGAAGGCGAAGTTCGAGCGGACGAAACCCCATGTGAACGTCGGCACCATCGGTCACATCGACCACGGCAAGACCACTCTCACGGCGGCCATCACGAAAGTGCTCCACGACCGGTTCCCCGACCTCAATCCCTTCACGCCGTTCGACCAGATCGACAAGGCGCCCGAGGAGCGACAGCGCGGCATCACGATCTCCATCGCCCATGTCGAGTACCAGACCGAACGCCGGCACTACGCACACGTCGACTGCCCCGGGCACGCCGACTACATCAAGAACATGATCACCGGCGCCGCCCAGATGGACGGCGCGATCCTGGTCGTCGCGGCCACCGACGGGCCCATGCCGCAGACCAAGGAACACGTCCTGCTGGCCAGGCAGGTCGGCGTGCCGTACATCGTCGTCGCCCTCAACAAGACGGACATGGTCGACGACGAGGAGATCCTGGAACTGGTCGAGCTGGAGGTGCGGGAACTGCTCACCGAGTACGAGTTCCCCGGCGACGACCTCCCGGTGGTGAAGGTGTCCGCGCTCAAGGCCCTCGAAGGGGACCCCGAGTGGACCGCCTCGGTGCTCGAACTCCTCGACGCCGTCGACGAGTTCGTACCGCAGCCGGTGCGGGACGTGGACCGGCCGTTCCTGCTGCCGATCGAGGACGTCTTCACCATCACCGGGCGCGGCACGGTCGTCACCGGCCGGATCGAGCGCGGGGTGCTGAAGGTCAACAACGAGGTCGAGATCATCGGCATCCACGAGCAGAAGACGAAGACCACCGTCACCGGCATCGAGATGTTCCGCAAACTCCTCGACGAGGGCCGGGCCGGCGAGAACGTCGGACTGCTGCTGCGCGGCGTGAAGCGCGAGGACGTCGAGCGCGGCCAGGTCGTCATCAAGCCCGGATCGGTCACCCCGCACGTGGAGTTCGAGGCCCGCGCCTACATCCTGTCCAAGGACGAGGGCGGTCGGCACACGCCCTTCTTCCACAACTACCGGCCGCAGTTCTACTTCCGCACGACGGACGTGACCGGTGTGGTGACGCTGCCGAAGGGCACCGAGATGGTCATGCCGGGCGACAACACGACCATGCACGTCGAGCTGATCCAACCCATCGCGATGGAGGAGGGGCTGAAGTTCGCGATCCGCGAGGGCGGCCGGACGGTGGGGGCGGGTCAGGTCACCCGCATCCTCAGGTAGGCGTGGCCTCCGCCTGCTCCAGGGCCGCGTCCAGCGTCGGCTGCGGCGGCAGCAGCCGGCTCAGACCGGTGACCCGCAGGATGCGCAGGGTCAGCGGGTGCGTGCAGACGAGATACAGCCTGCCCTCCCGCTCCAGCATCCGCTGCCGCGCCCGGTACAGCAGGCGCAACCCCGAGCAGTCGAAGAACTCGACCTGCCTCAGATCGATCACGATCCGTGCACCCGGCCGCCCCGTCACCCGGTCCAGGGACGGGAGGATCTCCATCGCCGCGACGATGTCGATCTCCCCGCGGAACTCCAGGACCGTGAACCCACGGTCCTGGTGGATACGCAGATGCCGGGTGAGCGGCGCGGGTTCCTGCTGCACGACCACATCCCCTCCAACCGGCCCTCGGTGAAGCGGGGTTGAGCACAAAACCGTTCCCCGCCCTGCAAGTTACCCTCGATGGAGTGAATTTGAGCATGTTCGATTGACATATGTCTTCGAATCGAGCCAGAGCTTTCTGAGATGTTCCGGGTAGCACTACGACAGCGCGTGCCAGGCCTTGGAAAGTGCCTGGCGGAACTGCTCGCTCTGGTGCGCTGTGAGCTCGCGCACCATCCGCTCCTCCAGCTCCCGCACCGGCCCCGCGCACCCCGCCAGCAGCTCGCGCCCCTCGCCGGTCAGCAGGATCAGCAGCTCGCGCCGGTTGCGCGGATTGCGCTCGCGGCGGATCAGCCCGCGGCCCTCCAGTGAGCGCACGAGGTCGGCGATGGACTGCGCGGTGACGAAGGAATCGCGGGCCAGCTGCGCCGCCGACAGGCCGTCGTGTCGCTCCAGGACCGTGAGCGCGGTGTACTGGAGTGCGGTGACGCCATAGGGCCTGACCAGCTCGTCCAGGCGCGAGCGGACGACCAGCTCCACCTGCTTGACCATGTACAGCAGGGACGGGAGTGTCTTCGTCGCTTGGGCGCCAACCAGGGATTCAGCCATGGATTCACCCTAGAGCATTGACAGGAAACCTGTCTGTAATGAGACTGCGGACCAGACGAGAAACCAACAGGAATCCTGTTGGTTGAAATCTTGGCAACGATGCTGAGGAGTGGCGATGACCGCCTTCGAGATCGAACCCGGCCGCCTGTTCGTCGGGGGGCAGTGGCGCGAGGCCGCCGACGGAGCGCGCACCGAGGTGGTCGACCCGTCCCGGGGCCGGGTCGTCACCACCGTCGCCGAGGCCGGCCCCGCCGACGTGGACGCGGCCGTCCGTGCCGCCCGCGAGGCCTTCGACAGTGGCCGCTGGTCCGGCCTCAGCGGTCGCGAACGCGGCCGGATCCTGCACCGCGTCGCCGAACTCATCCGCGAGAACGCCGACGAACTCGCCCACCTGGAGAGCCTCGACGTAGGCAAGCCCATCACTCTGTGCCACGCCGTCGACATCACGAACGCCGCCAACGACTACGAGCACTACGCCGCCCTGGCCTTCTCCCTGGACGGCTCGACCCGCGACACCCCGCTCAACGCGCTCGCCTACACCAAGCGCGAGCCGCTGGGCGTGGTCGCCGCGATCACCCCCTTCAACTTCCCCCTGATCCTTGCCGGTTCGAAGCTCGCCCCCGCCCTCGCGGCCGGCAACACCGTGGTCCACAAGCCCGCCGACGAGACCCCGCTCAGCGCCCTCTACATGGCCGGACTGCTCCAGCGCGCGGGCGTCCCGGACGGCGTCGTCAACGTGGTCACCGGCTCCGGCCCGGTCGCCGGAGAGGCCCTGCTGAGGCACGCGGGCGTCGACAAGATCGCCTTCACCGGCTCCACCGCCGTCGGCCGGCACGCGGCGAGCGTCGCCGGCGAGAACCTCAAGCCGGTCACCATGGAACTGGGCGGCAACGCGGCCCACATCGTCTTCGAGGACGCCGACCTGGAGAAGGCCGTCGGCGCGGTCATCAAGGGCTTCGTCTTCAACACCGGCCAGTTCTGCATGGGCGGCCCCCGCCTCCTGGTCGCCCGCCCCGTCTACAGCACCCTCCTCAACATCCTCGCCGACGCCGTCCCCGGCGTTCCGCTCGGCGACCCCCGGCTGCCCGAGACCGTCGTCGGCCCGATGGCGGGGGAGAAGCACCTGCGCAAGGTCGAGGAGTACGTCGACCTCGCCCGCAAGGAGGGTGCCCGCATCGTCTGCGGCGGCGAACGCCTCGACCTCGACGGCGGCTACTACTACAAGCCCACGGTCATCGCCGACCTCGCCAACGACTCCCGGGTGATCCAGGAGGAGATCTTCGGCCCGGTCCTCACCGTCCAGCCCTTCGACACCGAGGACGAGGCCGTCGAACTCGCCAACTCCACGCCCTACGGCCTGGCTTCGGGCGTCCAGACCGGCAACCTCGCCCGCGCCCACCGCATCGCGGACCGGCTCCAGGCGGGCATCGTCTGGATCAACGACTGGGCGATGCTCGACCCCAACGTCCCCTTCGGGGGCGTCAAGGACTCCGGCTTCGGCCGCGAGTACGGCCCCGAGGGCCTCGCCGCCTACACCCGGACCAAGTCCGTCGTCGTCTCGCTCGACTGACCCCGCCCGTGTCTCGCACATCTCGCTCGACCGACCATGCACACAGAGGAGTTCGTACGATGTCCACCACCACGCGCGCGGCCGTCGTCGAGTCGGGCGGCGCACCCTTCACGCTCGCCGACGTCGAACTGGCCGAGCCGGGTCCGCACGAGGCGCTCGTCCGCGTCGTCGCAACAGGCCTGTGCCACACGGATCTTGGGGTGGCGAGCGGCGGACTGCCCTTCCCGCTCCCCGGAGTTCTCGGTCACGAGGGCGCCGGTGTCGTCGAGGAGGTCGGCTCCGCCGTCACCGGTGTCGCACCCGGCGACCATGTCGTGCTGTCCTTCACATCCTGCGGGGACTGCCGCAACTGCCAGGGCGGACACCCCGCCTACTGCGCGACCTGGCTCCCGCTGAACCTCATCGGCGGTCGCCGCGCCGACGGCAGCAGCACCATCAGCCGGGACGGACAGCCCCTCGGCGGACACTTCTTCGGCCAATCGTCGTTCGCGGAGCGGGCGTTGGTCGACGAGCGCAGCCTCGTCAAGGTCGACCCGGACGTGCCGCTGGAGTCGATCGCCCCGCTGGGGTGCGGAGTCCAGACGGGGGTCGGCGCCGTCTGGAACGTCCTCAAGCCCCGGCTCGGCGACACGGTCGTGGTACTCGGTGCCGGGGCGGTCGGCCTGTCCGCCGTGATGGCCGCCGCCCTCACCCCCGCCACCCGGATCATCGCCGTCGACAAGGTGACCGAACGCCTGCTGCTGGCAAAGGAGTTGGGTGCCACCCACACCGTCGACGCGGGCGAGGCCGACCTCGGCGAGACCCTCGCGGTACTGACCGACGGACAGGGTGCCGACGGCATCGTCGAGACCACCGGCAGTGTCGCCGTCCTCCGCCAGGGCGCCGACGCCCTCGCCGCCCGGGGCACCCTGGTCGTCGTAGGAGCGCCGCCGTTCGGCAGCGAAGTCGCCCTGGACGTCAACGGGTTGATTCCCGGGAAGCGCATCGAGGGCCTCACCCTCGGCGACAGCGAGACGCAGAGTTTCATTCCCGCGCTCGTGCGGCTGGTGAAGGAGGGGCGGCTCCCGCTGCACCGCCTGATCACGACCTATCCGTTCGCGGACATCGACCAGGCGGTACGGGACATGAGCGCGGGCAAGGCCATCAAGCCCGTGCTCACGTTCTGACGCATCGGCCCCTGCTCAGTCGACCGTCAGCACCAGCTTGCCCGCAGTACGGCCGGTGCCGCCGAGCCTGTGTGCCTCGGCGGCCTCGGCCAGCGGGAACGCCCCGGCGATCGTCGCGCGCAGCTTCCCCGCCTCGACGAGTTCCGCGATGGCCTCCATGTCCGCGCGGTCGGCGTCGACCAGCATGCGGACCGCCCGCACACCGAGCCGCTCGGCCTCCTCGTGGAAGTCGTCCTTGCCGATCGGAATGATCGACACCACGACCCCGCCCGGCCGCAGCACCCGCAGGGACTTGAGTCCGGTCTCGCCGCCGAGCGTGTCCAGGACCACGTCCACGTCCTTCACGGCCTCGGCGAAGTCGGTCTCCCGGTAGTCGATCGCCTCGTCGACACCCAGCTCGCGCAGGAAGTCGTGCTTGCCCGCGCTCGCCGTGCCGATCACATGGGCGCCGCGCGCCTTGGCGATCTGCACGGCCACATGCCCGACCCCGCCGGCCGCCGCGTGGACCAGCACCCGCTGGCCCGGCTGGACATCGGCGTTCTCGACCAGCGCCTGCCACGCGGTCAGCGCGACCAGGGGGAGTGCGCCCGCCCGGACGTGGTCGACCGCGGCCGGCTTGTGGACGAGGGCGCGGGCCGGAGCGGCGACGTACTCGGCGTGCGAGCCGTGGCCCCACGGGTAGGACAGCATCCCGAAGACCTCGTCGCCGGCCTTGAAGCGGGCTACGCCCACACCGACGGCTTCGACGACGCCGGAGACGTCCCAGCCCAGGACGAACGGCGGCTCGCCGAGGAATCCGCCGGTGGCGCGATGCTTCCAGTCGGTGGGGTTGAGGCCGGCGGCCCGCACCTTGATCAGGATCTCGTTGGCGCGCGGCGCGGGCCGTTCGACCTCGGCGACTTCGAGGACCTCGGGACCGCCGAGGACGTGCTGGGTGATGACGCGCATGGTGTTCACAGTGCTCATGGTCATTGAGCCTGCCGGGTCCCGCACGACAAGAAAATGGCACGATGGCCAACCTTCGATAGAATCGTGCCATGCAGCATGTGGAACGGGTCGTGGTCCTGGCGCTCGACGGCGTCTACCCCTTCGAGCTGGGCATCCCCAGCCGTATCTTCGGCGCCGCCGACGGCCGCTACGAGGTGCTGACCTGCACGGTCGACGGCCGCCCGGTGCGCACCAACGCCGACTTCTCGGTCGCGGTGGAGCACGGTCCTGAGATCCTCGAGACGGCGGACACGGTCGTGGTCGCCTCGATGGCGACCCCGCGCATCCCCGAGGGCCTGCCCGCCGAGATCGCCGCCGCGCTCGCCCGGATCCGCCCGGACGCGCGGATCGTGTCGATCTGCACGGCCGCCTTCGTGCTCGCGGCCGCCGGACTCCTCGACGGCCGCCGCGCGACGACCCACTGGCAGGTCGTGGACCGCTTCCGGGCCCTGTATCCGCAGGTCGAGCTGGACCCGGACGTGCTCTTCGTCCACGACGGCCGGATCCTCACCTCCGCGGGCGCGGCCTCCGGAGTCGACATCTGCCTGCACATCGTGCGCACGGACCACGGCAGCGAACTCGCCAACACGGTCGCCCGCCGCTGTGTCGTCCCGCCCTTCCGCGACGGCGGCCAGGCCCAGTTCATCCAGCAGCCGGTCCCGGACTCCAGCGCCACCAGCACCGCCGCCACCCGCGACTGGGCCCTCGGCCACCTCGACGAACCCCTCGCCCTGAACGACCTGGCCCGCCACGCCGGCATGAGCCTGCGCACCTTCGCCCGCCGCTTCAACGACGAGGTCGGCCTCAGCCCCGGCCGCTGGCTGATCCAGCAGCGGGTGGCCCGCGCCCGTGATCTGCTGGAGGCCAGCGACCTGTCGGTCGACCAGATCGCCGGCCGTGTCGGCTTCGCGACCGGCGCCTCCCTGCGCCAGCATCTGCACGCGGCGATCGGCGTCTCCCCGCAGGCCTACCGGCGTACGTTCCAGGAAGCCCGCTGAACCCCCAACGTTTCGGCCCGCCCGTGCGTCGTAGGAACGACACACGAGGGGGTAGGGCATGCGCAGAGGGCTCACGGCGGTCGCCGTGCTGGCGGCCGTGACGGCGGTGGGGTGCGGTGACGGCGGGGACGGGAAGGACGTGGTGGTCGCGGGCACCCCGCCGGCCACGCCCTACAAGGGACCGCTGTACGTACCGGCCACCGGCTCCGACAAGTCGGGTGCCGCCGGCCGGGCGCTGGAATGCGACGGGAAGATGTACGAGAGCGGGGGCGCCGACGCCTGGAGCAAGGGCGACGGCGGCAAGACTCCCGAGGGCGGCCTGCGGGCGTACTTCGACATGGAGCAACCGGACGTGCCGCGCACGGGCTACCGCGTCGAGCGCAGGTCGGACGGGCGCGTGCTGTTCTCCTACGACGTCGACGGCCGCACGAAGGTCGCGGTCGTCGTCGCCAAGGACCGTGAGAACAGGCCGGGTTGGGGCCCGGAGAGCAGCGCCTCCTGCGATCCGGCCGAACTCCCGGCGGGCTTCGCCGAGGCGCGCGGATACGAGATCTGGACCGACCGGGACGGCCGTCGCGTGCCGACCACGGTGGTGAGCAGCTCGGTCGGGGCCGCGCACTGCGACTGGCAGAAGGCGCACTTCCTCCAGACCGGCGAAGGCCGGAAGGGCACGCTGTACGCCCGCGATCCGGATAAGGTGCTCCCGTCCGAGATGCTCACCGCCCCCTACGACGGTGACGTCCGTATGCCGGCCAGCGCCCGCGACACCGGATACCGGTACCACGACTGGCAGTTGTGGCTCACGCCCGACGCGTCGAAGGCGTACGTCCGCACCCCGGACGGCGTGGAGGCCTGGCCGTCGGTGAAGGACGGTCAGGGTTGTCTGTGAGCCGCTGTCACCGGCTCATGTGCAGGGCGACCAGCAACTGCCATACCTGGTCGGCGATTTCCTCCGCCGTGCCCTCCAACAGCCCGTGCAGCCAGTCGGCCAGGACCCCGCCGAAGGTCCCGGCGACGGCCGAGGCGACCAGCGGGGCGTCCGCCGCGCCCGCGAGTTCGCGCTCCCGGAGGCTGTAGGCGCGCAGGTCCCGGTGCAGGACCCGGCCGAGCGGGCCACCGCCGCCCGGGCTCAACAGGGCGCGGTACAGGGCCGCGTGGGGGAGGAGGCCGGCGAAGAACTCCGGCAGCGCGGGCGGCGCGTGCACCGGGTCGGGCCGGCCGCGCCAGGCGTGCAGTGCCTCCACCGCGTCCCGTACGACGTCCGCGCAGGCGTCGACCGCCAGCGCCTCCAGGCTGTCGTAGTGGACGTAGAACGTGGCCCGGCCGACCCCGGCCCGGCGCACCAGGGCGGCGACGCCGACCTCCTCCAGGGGGTGTTCGGCGCACTCGTCGAGGAGGGCCTGGCGCAGCCGTGCCCGGGTGCGGGCGGCCCGCGGGTCCTCGGGCTCGGCGCGGCTCACCGGGCGATCAGTACGGCGGCCAGGGCCAGCGCGCCGGGCAGCGCCTGCGCGAACAGGATGCGCCGGTTCGCCGTCACCGCGCCGTAGACGCCCGCGACCACGACACAGCTCAGGAAGAACACCTGGGCGCGGAAGCCGGTCGGGTCGGCGGCGATCAGGCCCCAGACCAGACCCGCGGCGAGAAAGCCGTTGTACAACCCCTGGTTGGCGGCCATCGGCGCGGTGGCTCTCGCCATCTCGGGGTCGAAGCCGTGCAGGCCGCGCCCGGGCTTCTTCTGCCACAGGAACATCTCCAGCACCAGGATGTACAGATGCAGCGCGGCCACCAGGCCCACCAGCACGTTCGCGAGCGTTTCCACGATCAGCCGACCCCTCGTCGTATTGGACAGGTGTCCACTATAGCTGGACACCTGTCCATCAGTGACCGCTTCAGGCCGCGTACACCTCCGCGCCTCCCACGTAGGTGAGCGCCACCCGCGTCTGTGCGATCTCCTCCGGAGGAGCGGCGAACGGATCACGGTCCAGAACCACCAGATCCGCCAGCGCGCCCGCCGCCACCCGGCCGGTGCCGTCCAGATGGTTCGCGTACGCCGAACCGGCCGTGTACGCCGTGAGCGCCTCGGCGAGCCCGATCCGCTCGCCGGACAGGAACACCGGCCCGGTGCTTCCGGGCTCGACCCGGTTGACCGCGACATGGATGCCCTGCAACGGATCGGGACTGCTCACCGGCCAGTCGCTGCCCGCCGCGAGCGTGGCCCCGGACCGCAGCAGCGCCCCGAACGGGTACTGCCACAAGGCGCGTTCGGGTCCGAGGAACGGAATCGTCAGCTCGTCCATCTGCGGTTCGTGCGCGGCCCACAGCGGCTGGATGTTCGCGACCGCGCCGAGTCGCGCGAACCGCGCCACGTCGTCCGGGTGCACCACCTGAAGGTGCGCCAGATGCGGCCGGGTGTCACTCGGCCCGTTCGCCTCCCGCGCCGCCTCGACCGCGTCCAGCGCGTTCCGTACGGCCCGGTCGCCCAGCGCGTGGAAGTGGCACTGGAAGCCGAGCGCGTCCAACTCGGTGACGTACTTGGGTAGTTGGTCCGGGTCGATGAAGCTGGTGCCCCGATTGCCCGTGACGCAGCCGCACTTGTCGAGGTACGGGTCGAGGAGGGCGGCGGTGCCGGTCTCGGCGACCCCGTCCAGCATCAGCTTCACACTGCCCGCCCGGAACCGGCCGTGGCTCAACGCGGCCCGCCGCTCCGCGAGTTCGGGGATCTGCTCGGCCCCGCGCTCCCGGTCCCACCACAGCGCGCCGACCACGCGCGCGGTGAGCGAGCCGTCGCGGGCGGCGGTCAGATAGGCGTCCGACGGATCGGCCATCCCCGCGAACTTCCCGACGATCGCGTCCTGCCAGGCTGTGATGCCGAGCGCGTGCAGATGCCGCTGGGCGTGCAACAGGGCGGCCAGCCGGTCGGCGGGTGTGGTCGGTGGTGTGAGCCTGCCGACGAGCTGCATCGCGCCTTCCTGGAGCGTTCCAGCAGGCTCACCCGACGCGTCCCGCTCGATCCGCCCGTCCGCCGGATCGGGTGTGTCCCGCGTGATGCCGGCCAGCTCCAGGGCCCGGCTGTTGACCCACGCGCCGTGATGGTCCCGGTTGGGCAGATACACCGGCCGGTCCGGTACGACGGAGTCCAGCAGCTCCTTCGTCGGCGTACCGCCCTCGAACGCCTCCATCGACCACCCGCCCCCGGTGATCCACTCCCGCCCCGGATGCGCGTCCGCGTAGGCGCGCACGGCGGCGAGGGTGTCCGCCGCGGTCTTCGCCCCCGTCAGATCGCACTGCGTCAGCTCGAGCCCCGCCGGCACCGGATGCACATGCGCGTCCTGGAACCCGGGCAACAGCAACCGCCCCGCCAGATCGACGACTTGAGTGCCCGGCCCGGCGAGGTCGTGCACCTCGTCATGTCCTACGGCCGTGATGCGGTCGCCGGTGACGGCCACGGCGGTCGCCGTGCGGCCCTCGGGGGTGAGGACGGGGCCGTTGGTGAAGAGGAGGTCTGCGTGCATGGTCCGTTTCCTTGCGGGGGTCATGAAGAGGTGGCGAGCAACTGCGGGGCGTCGGCGTCGGTGCCCCGACCGGACTGGAAGTAGGGCGACTTGCGTATCCACTTGGCCCAGGCGGCGGCCACGAAACCCGACGCGATCATCACTGCCGGGGTGAGCAGCAGGAACCAGCCGTTGTCCGCGCTGACTTCGAGGTGGTCGGTCGAGGTGTAGAAGGACCAGGCGAGGTAGCCGCCGAGACCCAGCAGGGCCAGCGCGCTCAGCGTGGGCAGCACCACCGCGCGGATTCCCTGCCGCCAGTCCTCCTGGAGGAGGGAGCGGAAGCGTACGGCGGCGGCGAGGGCGGTGAGCGCGTAGGAGAGGGCGACGACGATGCCCACGGCGTTCACCGTCGCCATGATCATGTCGGCGAGGCGGGGGATCACCAGCGCAAGGGCCGCAACTGCCGTCGCCAGCGCGCCGATCAGCAGGGTGCCGAGCGCCGGAGTGCCGTAGCGCGAACTGACCTTGGACCAGACGGGTCCGAGCGTGCGGTCGCGGCTCATGGCGAACATGCCGCGGGCGGTGGGGATCACGCCGGCCTGGAGGGAGGCGACCGCCGAGAACATCAGGGCGACCAGGGGGAGTGCGGCCAGTGGCTGGGAGGCGAGGCGGTCGCCGAAGTAGGCCAGGCCCTGGGCGCCGTGGCCCGCCAACTCGCCCTCGGACAGCACCCGTTGGAAGGCGATCGAGCCGAGCAGGAACAGCCCCAGCATCGTCACCAGGGTGATCAGCCCGGCCCGGGACGCGTCGCGCGGGTCGCGCACCTCCTCGTTCACGGTGAACGCGGCCTCGAATCCCCAGTAGCAGAACACCGACAGCAGCAGGCCCTGCGCGAGCGCCGACGCCGAGGGGATCGCGAAGGGGTCGAACCAGCTCAGGCTGAAGGAGTGCGGGCCGGTGACGATGCCGTAGCCGCAGAAGCCGAGCAGGACGACGTACTCGAAGATCAGCAGTCCGGTCTGGAGGCGGGCGGCGGTGCGGACGCCGGTGACGGCGGTCAGGGTGACGGCGACCAGGACCACGATGCCCACGGCGGTCGTCTGCGCCGTCGAGCCGGGGTCGAGGGCGAGCCCGGCCAGCCGGTGCAGTCCGGCCTCTCCGGCGAGCTGGATCATGGCCGAGCCGGTGACCGCCGTGGTGTACGCGAGGAACGCGATCGTCGCGACGATGTTCACCCAGCCGACCAGGAAGCCGAGCCACGGAGTGAGTGAACGGCCCACCCACACATAGCCGTTGCCCGCGTTCGGCTCGACCTTGTTGAGGCGGGAGTAGGCGCCCGCGATGCCCAGGATCGGCAGGAACGCGAGCAGCATGATGGCCGGCAGATGCAGCCCGACCACCCCGGCGGTCACGCCGAGACCGATGCCGATGCTGGTGGTCGCGGCGGTGCTGGACGCGGCGATGGCGACGCCGTCCAGCAGACCGAGGGACTTGCGCAGTGCGGGCCCCGACGGGGGTGGCGTGTCGATCATGGCGTGCTCTCCGCTCGCACCGGGGGGCCCGAACGGCCCCGGTGAACGCACATGAAACTGCGCGGGCCCTTAACAGGTCAACGGTGTTGTCATAAGGTGCGGACACCGGGAACCGAGCAGCGAGGAGGTGCCGGATGAGCGACCGTGTCGTCCCGGCCGCCGACCGGCGACGCAGACGCCCCACCAAGCAGGGCGTGGTCCTGTCCGAGGAACTGATCGTCGAGACCGCGCTGAGGCTGATCGAGGAGCACGGCGCCGAGGCCCTCTCCGTACGCCGGCTCGGCCGCGCCCTCGGCGCCGACCCCAGCTCCCTCTACCGCTACTTCCGGCACACCGACGACCTGATGCTGGCCGTCGCCGACGAGCTGATCGGCCGCACACTGCGCACCTGGCGGCCCACCGGCGACTGGCTGGCCGACCTGCGGGACCTGGGCCTGCGCATGCACGCGGGCGCCCTCGCGCACCCGAGGGCGGCGATGCTCAGCTCCTACCGGGTGACCGGGCGGGTGTACGAGATCCAGGCCGTGGAGACGATCCTCGGAGTGCTGCGCGGGGCCGGTTTCCCCGACACCGAGGCGGTGCGGATCTATCACGCCTACGTCGACCAGGCCCTCGCCTTCGGCGCCCTCGACTCCGCGAACACGGCGCTGCCGAAGCCGGCCCGCGACGCGGAGGCCGCCGTATGGCAGGCGATGTACGCCCAGTTGCCCGCGGACACGCACCCGCACATCGCGGCCACGGCCCGCCATCTCGTGGCCACCATGCGGCACAGCTCCTACCCGGCGGCCCAGGACCTGCTGCTGAGCGCGGCGGCTGCGCGGCTCGCCGAGATCCGGGCCGGGGAGCGGGCGCTGCCTACGAGGAGCGCGGGGCGAAGTCCGTCGTCGTGAACGTGGCGCGGTCCCCGGACGTCGTGCCGTCCGTGATCCACCAGCGGGTGGCGGGCTCGCCGTAGAAGCCGAACTTGGCGTCGGCACCCCAGTTCAGGATCAGTTCGTCCTTGCCGTCCCCGTCGAAGTCGGCGGCCCCCACGGGCCGGGCGTGCCGCCACTTCGCGGGGATCCGCGTGCCGTCCGCCGTGGCCGGCCCGTTGCGCAGGACCGTGGTCCGCCGGGTGCCGTCGATGAGCGTGGCGCCCTCGTACGTGGCGACCAGGATGCCGTCCCGGCCGTCGCCGTCCGGATCGGCGGACGCGTAGCCGCCCGGCCCGTAGTCGGTGCGCGCCGACTCGGGTGGCTCGGGCAGTCGGTATGTCACCGGGGCGCCGCCGTCGCCGGGATACACGGCGAGCGAGCCGTCGACCTCGGCGGGCTCGGTCTCGTAACCGGGTTCGTCGTTACGGCTGCCGTCGTCGCCCACGGCCACATCGCGCTGTCCGTCGCCGTCGAAGTCGCCGAACGCGTGAGCGTTGCCGCTCCTCAACTGCCTGGTCGAAGCGGACAGTTGGACACCGCGCCGGGCCGTGTAGAGCGTGTTGCCGGACTGCTCGCCGTCGCTCACCGCGTGCAGCAGCAGCGAGGTCGCGCGGGGAGTGCCGGACGGGTCGACGGCGTCGGCGATCAGTTCGCCGTCGGCCCAGGGAAGGCTCGTGTCGGTGCGGGCGGACTTGCCCGAGCGGGTGAAGGGGCCGTACAGCACCACCATCGACGAGTGGTTGTACGCGAGGCCGGCGAGGTCGTGGTGCCCGTCCCCGTCGAAGTCCCCGCGCACCAGGGACCGTATGCCCAACTTGCTTGCGCTCTGCGGCAGTTGAACCGGCGTGGCGGAGGCCTTCGCGGTGGCCCCGCCCCAGGTGACGTACGGGACGGTACGCGCCGCGACAACGTTGCCGTCCGACACCATCGAGCCCTGGACGGACGTGACGAAGTCGGGGAAACCGTCGCCGTCCAGATCGGCGGTCGTGACGTCCGCGGCGGACACCGAGTCCTTCGGCGTCAACAGCTGTTTGGCCGGCGCCGGCAGGCCCAGGTCGCCGCGCCCCAGGACCGTGCGCTTCGACGGGTCGAGCCCCTTCGCCGACCCGTAGACCACACCGACCCGTTCGTCGGGGGCGTCCGCCCCGCCACCATCGACCGCGACCGGCACCACCAGGTCGCGGTATCCGTCGCCGTTGATGTCGTCGGGATCCTTGGAACCCTTGCCCGGAGCGGGAGTTCGGCTCGCGGCGGCCGTGCTCGGGCCGCCGTCGGAGGAGGCCGACGGTTCACGGGCGGCGGTGCCCTCACCGCTCCCGCAGCCGCTCAGCGGAGCGAGCGCGGTGCAGACGGCGAGGGTCACTACGGCGATACGCGGCTTCATCCGCCCCACTCTCGCATCCCCCGTCACACCCGAACCAGGGGAGCCGTGCGGTCGGTGCGCTTTCGTTGATCGCGGCAGACCGTCCGCCTCGTCGGCATCAACTGGCCGAACGGGGATACCCGTTGGGTGCGTGGCAACCGGACTCGACGCTTGCGCGCCTGAATTCTCGGAGGAACCATGGCACTCGTCAACGCAAGCTTCGTCGTGCTCGACGCGGTCGAGCCGGAGAAACTCGCCGTGTTCTACACGGAGTTGCTCGACGGCGAACAGACGGACATCTCGCTCGACCAGGTGGAGATCAGGGGCGCCGACGGCACCCGGCTGGCGTTCCGCCGCGACGCCGGAGCCATCCCGCCGAGCTGGCCCCGCGCCGAGAACAACCAGCAGGTCCACCTGGACTTCCTGGTGGAGGACCTGGACGAGGCGGAGCGCAGGATCATCGGCCTCGGCGGACGCGCGCTGGAGACCAAGGACATGCCGGGCCCGTACGAGGAGCGCGTGTACGCGGACCCGGCCGGCCACTCCTTCACCCTGCGCCCGGTACCGTCCACGACGTCCGAATAGCGCTGGGGCCCCTCAACTCCCTTACTCCCGGCCGCCCTTGTCCTTCGCCGGCCAGACACCGGTCGAACGCTCGATGGCCTTCGCGCCGGTACGGTCCGCCGCGCTGCGCGCCACCGCGAACAGGGCGCCCTGGAGCGCGGCGGCGAACAGGATCTCGCCCCAGCCGCGGTCCCGGTCCAGCGGATCGGGGGCGTCCTCCTCATGCCGTATCGCCTTCCACGTGGCCCGGAAGGCACGCCCCGCGAGGGCGCCGCTCACGATGCCCAGGACGAGACCGACGGGCTGGTAGACGAGGGGGAGTTTCTTCTTCTTGCTCTTGGCCACGGGGGTCTCCTTCTGCGCACGTGCCGGTCGGCACCCTGACGGTGCCATTGAAACCGGGGGTTCGGTAGAGGGTGTGAGCAGCCCCCTCAGGGGCAGTCGGCGTAGATGAGCGACACAGCGTCCGACCGTACGACAGAGCGGGAATCCGACGGTGCCACGGACCGGAAGACCCGGGTCACCGTCCTCGTCGCCCTCGCCGCCAACCTGGTGATCGCGGCCGCCAAGGCCGTCGGCGGTCTGGTCGCGGGGTCGCCCGCGCTGCTCTCGGAGGCCGCGCACTCGGTGGCCGACAGCCTCAACGAGGTCTTCCTCCTCGCCGCCCTGCGCCGCAGCCGCCGCCCCGCCGACCGGCGCCACCCCTTCGGGTACGGCAAGGAGCGGTTCTTCTGGTCACTGCTCGCGGCCGTCGGGATCTTCGTCATGGGCGGCTGCTTCTCCGTTTTCCAGGGGGTCGAGGCCCTCCGCAACGGCGCGGAGGAGACGTCCACCGGCTATGCGGTCGGCCTGGTCGTGCTCGTCGTGGCCCTCGTCGTGGAGGGCGTCTCGCTGCTGCGGGCCCTGCACCAGGTACGCGCCCAGGGCGGCGGCATGGACGCGCTGCGCGACCCCGCGCTGCGGACGGTCGTCGCCGAGGACGGCACGGCCGTGCTCGGTGTGACCCTCGCGATCATCGGCATGGCGCTGCACATGATCACCGGCCAGGTGGTGTGGGAGGCGTCCGCCTCGCTCGCCATCGGCCTCCTGCTCGGCTACGTCGCCTACCGCCTCGGACGTGACGCCCGCGACCAGCTCATCGGGGAGGCCGTCGACCCGGAGCTGAGCGACAGGATCCGCTCCCTGCTGGCGGCGGAGCCCGAGATCGACAGCGTGGAAGCGCTGTTCACCATGCGGATGGGGCTCGACTCGACGATGGTCGCCGCCCGGATCGACCTGGTGCCCGGCATGGACAGCGAACGGGTCGAGGAGGTGTCCATGCGCATCAAGCGCTCGCTCGGCCGGGCCGTGTCCGAGACCGGCGAGATCTTCCTCGACATCACCGACCGGCCCGCGCGGGAGGCAGCGGAAAGCCCCGCCGCGACGGGGGAGCGCGGCGGGGCCTGAAGGGCGGGTGCCCGGCGGGCACCGGTTCATGCGCCTCGGAACAAGAAAATTCCTCGCGGGCGCGGAACGGCTCCCGGCGTCAGCTGCCGTCGGCCGGTTCGAGGACGAAGACGGGGATCTGCCGGTCCGTCTTCGTCTGGTACTCGGCGTACGGGGGATACGCGGCGACCGCCCGCTCCCACCACTCGGCCTTCTCCTCGCCGGTGACCTCGCGGGCCGTCAGGTCCCACTTCTGCGGGCCGTCCTGAAGCTCCACCCGGGGGTCGGCCTGGATGTTGAAGTACCAGACCGGGTGCTTGGGCGCGCCGCCCTGCGAGGCGACCACGGCATACCGTCCGTCGTGCTCGACCCGCATCAGCGGGGTCTTCCGGATCTTCCCGCTCTTGGCGCCCACGGTCGTCAGCAGGATGACGGGCATACCCGTGTCCATCAGGGTCGTCCCCTTGGTGCCACCGGAGCTCTCGTACAGCTCCACCTGGTCGCGCACCCACTGCGCCGGACTGGGTTCGTACTCGCCCTCAAGAGGCATGGCATCCGTCCCATCTCGCGTTCTACGGCTGTCTCGCACCGAGATTCAACACCAGCCGACCCGCGATTCATCCACACCGCGACTCTCTTCGGCCACGCGTTCGTGTTCGGCGGGATCCGGCTGACCGTCGGCTCCACCGGACGGCCGTATCGCGCCAGATTCGCGCCGTGCCGCACCGCCCGGGAGGGGCCGACTGCCGGCCATCGCGTGTACGAGGACGGGAGCCGCGCGAACCGGACCGTCAGGTTCAGCCAGATTGTAGGGACCACCGATCTGGCCGAACTTGAGGTGGCTCCATAGGTGCCTCGGGCATCTAATGAAGATCGGCACGACGCACCCTTCGTCTGCGAGGTCTTCCATGACGGATCTGACGGATCTGACAGCTCCGACCGACCTGACCGAACCCGTCGCCTTCCCCCAGAACCGCACCTGCCCCTACCACCCGCCCACCGGCTACGACCCCCTGCGCGCCGACCGTCCGCTGACCCGCGTCACGCTGTACGACGGCCGTACCGTATGGCTCGTCACCGGACACACCGCCGCCCGCGCCCTGTTGGCCGACCAGCGGCTGTCCACGGACCGCACCCACCCCGACTTCCCCGTGATCAACGAACGCTTCGCGGCGGTCCGCGACCGGAGGATCGCCCTGCTGGGTGAGAACGACCCCAAGCACCGCACCCAGCGGCGGATGATGATCCCCGGCTTCACCGTCAAGCGCGCCAACGAAATGCGGCCCGGTATCCAGCGGATCGTCGACGACCTGCTAGACGCGATGATCGCCCAGGGCCCCACCGCCGACCTGGTGTCCGCGTTCGCACTGCCCGTGCCGTCGATGGTGATCTGCGCACTGCTCGGCGTCCCGTACGCCGACCACGAGTTCTTCGAGGCCCAGTCCCGGCGGCTGCTGCGCGGCCCGAAGGCCGAGGACAGCCAGGACGCCCGCGACCAACTGGACGCGTATCTCGGTGAGTTGATCGACCGTAAGCAACAGGATCCGGGCGAGGGGCTGCTGGACGACCTCGTCCGCGAGCAGTTGAACGAAGGGGCCCTGGACCGAGCCGAGTTGACCTCCTTCGCGGTCATCCTCCTCGTCGCGGGCCACGAGACGACCGCCAACATGATCTCCCTGGGCACCTTCACCCTGCTGCAACACCCCGAGCGACTGGCCGAACTCCGCGACGATCCGGGGCTGTTGCCGGACGCGGTCGAGGAACTGATGCGGTCGCTCTCCATCGTGGACGGTCTGATGCGGCTCGCCGTGGCGGACATCGAGGTGGAGGGTACGACGATCCGGGCCGGCGAGGGCGTCCTCTTCTCGACCGCCGTCATCAATCGCGACGAGGCCGTCTACACCGCCCCGGACACCCTGGACTGGCACCGGCCCACCCGTCATCACGTCTCGTTCGGCTTCGGCATCCACCAGTGCCTCGGCCAGAACCTGGCCCGCGCCGAACTGGAGATCGCCCTGCGCAGTCTCTTCGACCGGCTGCCCACGCTGCGCCTGGCCGCACCGGCGGAGGAGATCCCCTTCAAACCGGGCGACACGATCCAGGGGATGCTGGAACTCCCCGTGACCTGGTAAGAGGCTGCGTTCCATGCACACCGAAATCCACATCGACAAGGACCTCTGCATCGGGGCGGGCCAGTGCGCCCTGGCCGCCCCGGGCGTCTTCACCCAGGACGACGACGGCTACAGCACGGTGCTGCCCGGCAAGGAGGACGGCGACGGCGACCCGATGCTCCGCGAGGCGGCCCGCGCCTGCCCGGTCACCGCGATCACGGTGACCGAACCGACGGCGGGCTGAGCGGGGGTCGTCGGCGGAGCAGCAGGCCGCCGGGCCGCGCGGCACCGCCGTACGGCTCGGTCAGCCCGCGACCCCCAGCACCGCCACCTCGACACCCCGCAACCGCCCCCGATCCGCGATCACCTCGTACGCCGCGACCCGCCCGCCCTCGACGGTCACCCGCAGGGCGAGCAGCAGCCGCCCGCCCGGGGCGACCACGATGCCCACGTCCCCGTCGACAAGGGCGAGCGCGGCGAACCGGGTCCGGGCGCGCAGCAGTACCGTCCCCTCGGCGACCGCCCGGGCCCCGCGCAGCTCGGCCGGTACGCCGGGCGGCAGCGCGGCCGGTTCGGCGTGCCGCACCACGTCCGGGGCCAGGACGTCGAGCAGCGCGCCCAGGTCGCCGCCCCGCGCGGCGGTGAGGAAGGCCGCGACGACCTCCCGGTGCCGGTCCAGCTCCGCGCCCGGCACCACGGGTGTGCCCCGCACCTTGTGCCGGGCCCGGCTGGCGAGCTTCTTCGCGGCGGGCAGTGAGCGGTCCAGCACCGCCGCGATCCGGTCGAACGGCACCGCGAACAGATCGTGCAGCACAAACGCGACCCGCTCGGCCGGCCCCAGCGCGTCCAGCACCACCAGCAGCGCCAGCCCCACCGAGTCCGCGAGCACGGCCTCGTCCTCGGGCAGCTCACCGGCGCCCGGCTCGGGCAGCCCGTCGCCGTAGGGGTCCTCCCGCCGGGAGGCGCGGGCGCGCAGCATGTCGAGGCAGATACGGGAGACGACCGTCGTCAGCCAGGCGGCGAGGTTGTCGATGCCGTCGCCGCCCGCGCGGCTCAGCCGCAGCCAGGTCTCCTGGACCGCGTCGTCCGCCTCGGCGAGCGAGCCCAGCATGCGGTGGGCGACGGCCCGCAGCCGCCCGCGCTCCGCCTCGAACCGCTCGGCCAGTTCGTCGTGCCCGTGCATGGGTCACCTTTCCTCGTCGTGCTCCGTCACCTCTCCGACGCACCCGAACCGACCGAGGTGACCACACCATGCTGCTGCACATCGACTCCAGCGCCGACACCACCGCCGACTCCGTGACCAGGCAACTCACCGAGACCTTCGCGCGAACCCACGGCACGGCGGACCACCGTCACCGCGACCTGTCCGCCGAACCGGTGGAGCCGATCACCCCCGCCTACACGACCCTCGGCCGCCGCGTGGAACGCGAGGGCTTCGTCCCGCCGGCCAAGGTCCCCGCGCTGATCGAGACCGCCGCCGAGCAGCGCGAGTGGGACCTGACGCTGCCGTTGGTCTCCGAACTCCTCGCCGCCGACACGGTGTTGCTCGGGATCCCGATGTACAACTTCTCGATCCCCGCGAGCCTGAAGGCGTGGATCGACCGTGTCACCTTCCCCGGCGCGCTCACCGATCCGGACACCGGCGAGAGCCTGCTGCGCGACACTCGGGTGGTCGTGGTCATGGCCCGCGGCGGCGGTTACGGCCCCGGCACCCCGCGCGAGCACTTCGACTTCCAAACGCCTTATCTGAAGGCCTACTTCGGCAACCTGGGCGTACCGCCGGAGCACCTCCACCTCGTCGCCGCCGACCTGACCCGGGTCGACGTCATGCCCCACTTGGCAGGCCTGGAGAACCTGGCGGCGGCCTCCCTCGCCCGGGCCCGCGCCACGCTGACGGCACTCGCCGCCGTCTGACCTCAGACGGCCCCCAGCAGCGACCGCACCGCCTCGCGCGCCTCCGCCGCCGGCTCCGCGCTCCCGGTGATGCCCGCCGTGACCATGGCCCCCTCGGCCAGCAGGAACACCTGCCCGGTCAGTACGGCGGGCAGTCCGGCGTCCGCCACGAGACCGGCCAGATAGTCGCGGAACGCCCGCTTGTGCGCCCGGACTTGGGCCACCACCCGCTCCGAGCTCGCGCCCAGCTCGCCGTAGGAGTTGATCCACGCGCAGCCCCGGAAGTCGGCCTCGCCGAACCACTCCTCCAGCCAGTCGAAGACGGCCGGAATTCGTTCCCGCGGATCATCGTGCCGCTCGACGTGCTCGGCGAGGCGCCCGCGCCAGCGCAGGTCACGCCGTTCGAGATACGCCTCCACCAACTGGTCCTTCGCCGGGAAGAGTTGGTAGAGCCGCTTGAGGGAGAGCCCGGAGGCGGTGCGGACGGCGTCCATGCCGACGGCCTGTACGCCCCGGCCGTAGAACAGCTTCTCGGCGGCGTCCAGCGCCTGTTCCCGGGCGACCGCACTGTCCATGAAACGACCTCTCCTTGACGTGAGAACGACCGTTCTCTACGTTAGCAGTCGTCCGGAGAACGCTCGTTCTCACACTGCTCCCCACTCTGGAGACGACCATGGCCGACCGCCCGCCCCTCCCGCCCTTCACCCGCGAGACCGCCGCCCAGAAGGTGCAGGCCGCCGAGGACGCCTGGAACACCCGTGACCCGCTGCGCGTCGCGCTCGCCTACTCGGAGGACTCCGTCTGGCGCAACCGCGACACCTTCGTCACCGGCCGCGCCGAGATCGTCGACTTCCTCACCGCCAAATGGGAGCGCGAGCACGAGTACGCCCTGCGCAAGGACCTCTGGGCCTACGACGGCAACCGCATCGCGGTCCGCTTCCAGTACGAGTGCCGGGACGCCGACGGACAGTGGTGGCGGTCGTACGGCAACGAACTGTGGGAGTTCGACGAGCACGGGCTGATGACCCGGCGCGAGGCGAGCATCAACGACACGCGGATCGAGGAGAAGGAACGGCGTCTGTTCGGGGCGCGCCCGGAAGCCGAACGCGGGCGGTCGTTCCCGCTTCAGTAGGGTTCCCGGATGACCGAACCGGACGGGAAACCCTTCCTCTACGTCGTCGTCTGCGCCGCCGGTGTCGCCGTGGACGTCGGCAGGCTGATAGCCGCCGCGCGGGAGCGGGACTGGGAGGTAGGGGTCATCGCGACCCCGGTCGCGATGAGCGGCTTCTTCGACACGGCCGCCGTCGAGGCGCAGACCGGCCGGCCGATCCGTTCGGCGTGGCGAACTCCCGGTGACCCGCGCCCCTTTCCGCCCCCGGACGCCGTGATCGTCGCGCCCGCCACCTTCAACACGATCAACAAATGGGCGTCCGGTACGGCGGACACCCTCGCCCTCGGCACCCTCTGCGAGGCGTACGGCCTCGGTGTCCCGACCGTCGTACTCCCTTGTGTGGCCGACGCGTTGGCCGCCCACCCCGCCTACCGGGCGAGCCTGGCACGGCTGCGCGAGATGGGCGTCCGTTTCGGTGAGCCGTACTCCGGCGCGGCCCAAGAAGGCGGCGGGCGGCCGGAGTTCGGCTGGACGAAGGCGCTGGACCTGCTCTAGGAACAGGTCACGGTCGGACCGGCCAGCATGCCCCCGGTGTAGAGCGTCTGGCCCTGGGGCATCCAGTAGCCCAGCTTCGAAACCACCGTGGAACAGCGGGACTTGAGGGCGACCCGCACCACCACGGTGTCCGGGTGCCCCGGCTGGAGATCGGTGAGCGCGCAGTCCAGGGCGTGCGGGAGCCGGTCCTGCGCGGGATGGCGGCCGATGAGTGGATTGACGCAGCGAGGGTCGGCCGTGGTCAGTTCCGCCCCGGTGCCCTCCTCCGCGATGAGCCCGAACCGCGCGCTGCCGTCGCCCTCGTCACTGTGCCGCTGAACCGTGTACGTCAGCGTCGTCACGGAGTTCGGCGCCAGGGTGCTCCGGTCGACCTCGATGCCGTGCGTCGCCTTGGGCCTGGGCGCGGTCAGCGTGAGCGTCGCGCGGACGGTGCCCTCCACATCCACTCCCTCGGGCATCGAGCGGACGCGCACGGTAGCCGTGAAGTCGTACGTCCCCGGCCCCGGATACTGCCCCGACCCGGGCAGCGTGCCGGACGCGACCGTCTCGCCGGCGCGCCGCGCGGTCCAGGTGCCCGAGCTGCGGCACGCGTACTGGACGGTCGCCCGGAGCTGCCGGCAGGTCGCGGGCGCCGAGACCGCCATGGTCGGGGTGCCGCTGCCCGCGCAGAGACTGACCATGGCATGCGCTCCGCGCGGGCCGTGCAGGGTGCCCGCGGGCGCGCACAGCGTCGACGGCGGCTCGGGCGGGGGCGGCGCCGGATCCGTGTCGCCCCACGCGGGCGACACCAGGGCCAGCGGCAGCACGGCCGCCCCCAACAGGGTCCTCAGTCCGGTCCAACGTCTCGGCACGGCGTTCCTCCCGTACGGCCACGACCGGCCGGGCGCCGGTCGTCCGCACCGAGGATGCGCACCCCCGCAACCCGCCCGACCGCTCCCACGCCGCGCGTCCGGGGCCGGTCACACCAACGCCGGACGCCGGCCGGTGCCCGTGGAGCACGACGCCCGCAGCTCCGGCTGCGGCCGCTCTCCAAGCGCCCGTACGAGGTCGTCGCGCGCAGGTCCCGGACCCGCTCGACCGGCGGCGCCGCCGTCGCCGCGTGCCCGATGGGGCGCGGGTAGCCGTCCGTGGCCGCGCGCACCACTAGGGGCCTGTCCGGCGGATCAGGCCGCAGGAAAGAAGCGGCAACTGATCAGCGCAGGGGAGCGGGGCGTGGTGCGTGCAGCTGCAAGGCGGAGGAGGGAGTCGACGCGGTGGGGGCACCTCCCGGCCGAAGGCCGGGGGGGCGTCGGCGACCGACGACAACGCCGCTGGGGGTCCCCCCACGCCTTTAAGGCAGTGGGGGAGTGCGTGCCACACCCCGCGTCTGCGGCATGATCCGCCGGACAGGCCCTAGGCCGGTGACGGAGACGCAGGCATCGTCGAGGGCCGCGTACGTGGCCGCCTTCGAGCACTCACGAAGTCGTACGCTCCAAAGCGGTACCGAACTCGAAGGCAGGAGCAGCAACGATGCAGTACGTGAAGCTCGGTTCGACCGGCCTGGACGTCTCGCGGATCTCTCTGGGCTGCATGACCTACGGACTCCCGGACCGCGGCACCCACGAGTGGACCCTCGACGAGGAGTCGTCGCGCCCGCTGATCCGGCAGGCGCTGGAGGCCGGGATCAACTTCCTCGACACCGCGAACGTCTACTCCGACGGCACCAGCGAGGAGATCACCGGCCGGGCGCTGCGCGACTTCGCCCGCCGTGACGAGGTCGTGCTCGCCACCAAGGTGCACGGCCGGACGCACCCGGGACCCAACGGCGCCGGACTCTCCCGCAAGGCGATCATGGCGGAGATCGACCACAGCCTCGAACGCCTCGGCACCGACTACGTCGACCTCTACCAGATCCACCGCGCCGACCCGCACACTCCCGTCGAGGAGACCATGGAGGCGCTGCACGACCTGGTGAAGGCGGGCAAGGTCCGCTACATCGGGGCGAGTTCGATGTACGCCTGGCAGTTCGCCAAGCACCAGCACATCGCCGAGCGGCACGGCTGGACCAAGTTCGTGTCCATGCAGAACCACTACAACCTCCTCTACCGCGAGGAGGAGCGCGAGATGCTGCCGCTCTGCGCGGACCAGGGCGTCGGCGTGCTGCCCTGGAGCCCGCTGGCCCGGGGCCGCCTCACCCGCGACTGGGGCACCACCACCGAGCGCAGCAGCACCGACAACTTCGGCAACCGCCTCTACCAGGACGGCGACCGGACGATCGTCGAGGCGGTCACCCGGATCGCCGGCGACCGGGGTGTCCCGCGCGCCCAGGTCGCCCTCGCCTGGCTGCTGCACCAGGGCACGGTGGCCGCACCGATCATCGGCGCGGCCAAGCCGCAGCACATCGAGGACGCCGTCGCCGCCGTCGAACTGGAGCTGAGCGACAAGGAGATCGAGGAGCTGGAGCAGCCCTACACTCCGCACGCGATCAGTGGTCATTCCTGACATATCGTCAACAGGCTTGTTCTCAGGCCGAGTTGACGCGAGGCGTCAGTGGGGGCCGTGCGGTGCGAACTCCGTGCCGCACGGCCCGGCTCCGGCGCTCTCATCCAGCGGCACCCGTTCGCCGCTCATCGTGATCGTGCGGTAGAAACTCCCGATCCGGTCGGCCGAGCGGCCCACGTAGTGACCGATGAACGAACGCCGGAAGCGGTCCGCGCTGCGATTGGGCTGCGAGCCGTGCACCAGGCTGCCGTTGAAGAACAGCACGTCTCCAGGTGCCATGTCGACCGGTACGGCGAAGAGCCCGGGCGGCGGGGGAACGTACTCGCGGGCGAAGGACACGCCGGGATCCGCCTCCTCCGGGCAGAACACGTCCATGCGATGGGTGCCGGGCACGACCTCCAGGCCGCCGTTCTCCCGGTCGATCTCGTCGCAGGCGATCCACGCGGCCACACAGGTGCCCGGCTCGGCCCGCAGATAGAAGTTGTCCTGGTGCAGCGCCTGCCCCCGGGCCCCCGGCGGCTTGAAGTAGAACATGCTCTGCGCGGCCAGCACCTCCTCGCCGAACAGGGTTTCCAGGACGTCCCGCAACCGCGGGTCCAGCAGGAAGCGCAGGGCGAGGTCGTCGATCTCGTGCGGGTGCATCACCCGCGGATATGCCAGCAGCGGATCGCCGGAGGCGCGCGGCGCGAAGTGGCCGGGCAGCGGACCCGCCGCGCGCAGCGCCGTGAACCGGTCGCAGAGCCGGTCGATTTCGTCGTGACTGAACAATCCGCGCGCGACCGTGAACCCGTCCTCCTCGAACGCGCCGATGTCCGTGGCTGTCATGCGGGACCTCCTCGGTGTGGTGTCACTCCACAGTGTCAGGAGGCCGGGCGCCCGCCTATTGGTTGGCCGTGAACGCTCTCATCGGTGCGGGAGTGGCAGGTGTCAACTCCCGTGGTGGCGCCGTGCGGTCGGGCCATCGGCCCGGCGGCTCGAACATGACCTGGGAAGACGGGAGGAGCGGCGAGGTGCCCGACCGGTGTGCCGGACACACCCGGCTGCCACCGGCCAATGGTTTTGGGATTTCCCGTGTGGATACGGTGGCAATCCCATAACGGACCCCATTGACGAATCGTCAAATGAAGGGTGCCGGAACGCAATGCACAAAACCTCGGAAGACCTTGTTCCGTCTCGCTGACCTGTGCAAAGGTGTGCCTGTCGGCGTGCGGACATTGGATGATTCCCCTCTGCACGCACGAGGCCGCTCCCGTACGCCACTCCCCTTGCTTCAAAAGAGCTGCCCCAGGCGGATGTTGGAGTTGCCGTCAATCGGACGGGCGGACCCTGTCGGCTCGTCGGCACAGTCGCATACCCGCCGGTATGGACTATATTCCGCGTTTCACCTGGAGGAATGCAGCCGTGACGGACCCAGGTCCCTCGAATTCCCCGACTTCCGCTCACCACTTCGAAGTGACCGACGAGCAGCTCAGCGCCGAGCTGAAGAAGTGGACGGGGACGACGCCAGCGCTGCAACCGGTCGGCGAACTGCTGGACCGGCACTGGGAAGCCGCCTTCGCCTATGCGGGGCTGTGCACCGACGGGCCGCACCACGCCGGAATGCTCACCACGGCCGCTTTCACCCGGCTCTTCGGGGAATCCCTCCGGCAGTCAGGACCGACCGCTGCCTGGCGTCCCCAGGTACTGGTGACCGTCCGCCGTATCGCCGCGGAATGGGACACCGACCGCCGGCAGGAAATGCTCCACCCCGACCTTCGCTCGGCGGCCGGCGACGGCGACCGCGTCGCGGCCCGGCTGCTCCCCGTGCCCGAACGTCGGCTGCTCTCCCGCGCGTTCCAGCGGCTGCCCCAGACCGCCCGCACCCTGCTGTGGCACCTCGAGGTCGAGAACGAGCCGGCCGCGACAGCCGCCGGACTCGTCGGCCTCGACGAGGAGGGCGCCCGCATCGAACTCGGCCGCGCCGTCGTCCGGTTGCGCGAGGAATGCCTCCTGGTCCACCGCGAACTCGCCCACAACGACGAGTGCCAGCTCTACATACGGCTGCTGGACGTCACCTTCCGGCGCGGCGGCGCCGAGGTCGACCCGGACCTCGGCATGCACCTCACGGTCTGCAAGCACTGCCGGCACACCGCCGACCAGCTCAACCAGTTCAACGCCGGACTCGGCGTGGCGCTCGCCGAAGCGGTGCTCGGCTGGGGGGCACGCGCCTACCTGGAGGTCAGGGCCGGCAGCCGCAACCTGCCCGCCCAGATGTCGTCCGCCTCCACCGAACTCGCCCTGCGCTCCGGCCCGCGCCGCGGCGAACTCAGATCGGCCCACAAGGCGGCCCGCCGCGTCCGCCGCCGCAACCTCACCGCGGCCGTGCTCACCGTGAGCGGACTGGTCGTCCTCCCGCTCGTGCTGTGGTCCGCCGGCGGCTCCGGCGGCGCCAAGAGCACCACCGAGAACCAGGCCACCGGCGCCTCCGGCACCGGCAAGGAGTCCGCCAACCCCTCCTGGGTCGGCGCCAACGACACCACGCAGGGCACGCTCAGCGGCCGCCTGCACAACGTGGACTCCGGCCTGTGCATCGGCATCGAGGGCAACAAGCCCCTCAAGGGCGCCGAGGCCGAACTGCAGACCTGCTCGTCGTCGGCCGGCCAGCAGTGGTCGTACGAGACCGACGGACAACTGCGCAGCACCGCCGACCCCGGCCTCTGCCTCGACTCGCACCTCGCCTACGAGGTGACGCTCGCCCCCTGCACGAGCGCGACCTCGGCGACCGCGAAGAACATCCGCTACGACTTCACCCTCCAGGGCATCCTCGTACCGCGCTGGAACCAGGACCAGGCGCTGACCCCCGCCTCCACCGACGGCGGCGGCGCGCTCGTCCTGAAGACGCGCGCGGACGGCACGGCGCAGCGCTGGGTCTTCGACACGTCCAAGGCCGACCCGCAGATGCAGGTCGTCAACTGGGACACCGACAGCACCGACTCGCCGACCGTCAAGAAGGCCACTCCGACGCCCACGCCCACCCCGAAGGCCACGCCCACGCCGACGCCGAGCGCGTCGACCCCGCAGCCCACGCCGACGACCTCCGCGCCGACCGACTACTGCGACTACTACCCGACCTACTGCTCGGGCGGCGGCCAGGGCGGCTGGGGCGGCGGATACGGCGGTGGGTACGGAGGCGGATACGGCGGTGGCGGGCACGGCCACTGAGCCTCAGTGCGGAGGGTGCGGCGGTGGCGGCGGCAGGGTCGAGATGCCCGGCGCCGCCTCCGGCCACACCAGCAGCACCGGACAGGGCGCGTGATCGACGGCGAACCGGACGGCGGGCCCGAGACTGTGCGGGCCCAGCCGGGCCCGGTCGCCGTCGCGGGCCAGCACCAGCAGATCGGCGTCCCCGGCGACGGCCACCACTTCCCGCTCGACCCGCCCGGCCCGCTCCAGCCGTTCGCACGGCCGCCCCAGCCGCTCGGCCGCCGCGTCCAGCAGCTCCGCCGCCGACGTACTGCCCAGATCCTCCAGCCGGGTCCCGGGATCACGCGCCGGACCGCCCCGCCCGAGCAGCCCGGCGAACGCCCCGTGCGCGAGACCGGGCACATCGGGCCCGCTGACATGCAGCAGCACCACCTCGGAATCCTCCGGCGCATGCGTCCGTACGGCATCCACACAGGCGGGCCAGGTGCCCTCGACCAGCCAGGCGATCACACGCATTCGGTCTCCCTCGGTGTCAGAGAACCTGGAGCGACACCCACAGTGCCACCGTCGCCGGGACGAGCGCCGACGGCACGGCGAGCAGCCCCAGCTTCGTGAACTCCTTGAGATCCACGCCGTGTTCGTGCTGATGCACGATCCGCCGCCACAGCAGCGTCGCGAGCGACCCGGCGTAGGTCAGGTTCGGCCCGATGTTCACCCCGAGCAGCACGGCGAGCACGGCCCCCGGCCCGGACTGCGCGGTCAGTGGCAGCAGGACCAGTACGGCCGGCAGATTGTTGATGAGATTCGCCAGTACGGCGGCCAGCGCGGCGATCCCGAGCAGGGCCGCGATCCCGGTCCCGCCGGGCAGGACGTGCCCGAGCGCGTCGGAGAGCCCGTTGTCCACCACCGCCCGCACCACGATCCCGAGCGCCAGCACGAACGCCAGGAAGGACGGAGCGGCGGCCCGTACGACCGTCATCGGGGTCGCCTGCCGCCGTAGCAGCGCCCGGCCGGCCATGACGAGCGCCCCCGCGAACGCGGCCCACGCCGGGTCGATGCCGATCGCCGAGGTCAGCACGAACCCGGCGAGCGTGCAGCCGACGGTCGCCAGCGCGAACACCGGCAGCTCGGGCGTGTCGCCGGAGGTGGGTGAGGGCGCGGCTGCCGCGAGGTCGCGGGCGAAGAATTTCCGGAACACCAGGTACTCGGCACCGATCGCGACCAGCCAGGGCAGCACCATCAGCCCGGCGAACCGGGTGAAGCTCAGGCCGCTCGCCGCGAACGCGAGGAGGTTCGTGAGGTTGGAGACCGGCAGCAGCAGCGAGGCGGTGTTCGACAGATGCGTACAGGCGTAGACGTGCGGCTTGGGGCGCACACCCATCCGGGACGCCGTCGCGAACACGACCGGTGTCAGCAGCACGATGGTGGCGTCGAGGCTGAGTACGGCCGTGATCGCCGAGGCCAGCGCGAACACCGCCGTCAGCAGCCGGCCCGGGCTGCCCTTCGCCCACTCGGCCATCCACGCCCCGCAGGCCCGGAACAGGCCCTCCACATCGCAGAAGTGGGCGAGCACCAGGACCGCGGCGAGGAACCCGACCACCGGTCCGAGCTGCTCGGCCTCCGCCCGCGCGTGGTCGAGCGAGATCGCCCCGGTGGCCACGGCGACCCCGGCGGCGGGGACCGCCATCACCGCCTCCGGCCACCCGAAGGGACGGACGACGGCCCACACCAGGACGGCGACGAGCAGGACGACGGACAGGGTTTCGGCGAGCGGGGTGTTCAGGGGACGGTCCTCCGGGACGCGGGCAGTGGTGCCCGCCCCATGTAACCAGGCCCCGGCGCGAAGCCCGCGCTCAGGCGCCCGTGCCCGCGCTGAACACCGTCAGCCGCACCGAGGACGAGTTGCCCGACACGGGCACCGCGCCGGCCGTCCACTTCACCTTCAGCGGGTCCTTCTCGTCGGGCGGGGTCACCACCAGCGTGGTCGGGGTCGCCGTCTTCGCGCCGCTGATCTCCGGGTTGGAGAAGGTCAGCCCCGCCCAGGCGCTCTGCCCCGGCTTCAGCGTGACCGTGGTGGCGGTGCTGCCCGTCTCGCGCACGGGGTTCGGGCCCAGCTGGGTGCCGGACGCGTTCACGAACGCGGCGCCGGGATAGCCGCGCACCGTGCAGGTACGGCCGGAGGAGTTGGTGAGGACGATCGGGAAGTTCTCCTGCCCGGCGCCCGGGTCGTTGCCGCCCACCGTGGCCGTCAGCTCGGAGGTGTGGCACCGGCTGCCGGTGGTGACGCCGGAGCCGGACGAGGTGGACGTGGAGGAACCCGACGAGGTGGAGGCCGAGTTCGAACCGGTGGCGGTGTCGGAGCCGCTCGACGAGGTGACCGGCGTGCCGGACCCGTCGGCCGAGGCGTCGCCGCCGGCGGGGGCGGCCGTACCCGACTGGGTCTGCGGGCTGCTCACCGTGCCGCTCCCGTCGCCGCAGGCCGTCGTCAGGCCCAGTACGGCGACCGCGCTCACGAGCAGGGCCGCCCGGCGCAGGGACTGGGACGTGTTCGCCATCTTCAACACTCCTGGAAGTTCACCCCACAGCGCCTCGCGCGCTGTCACAGGGGTCCGATGCGCGTGCGCACCGAAAGGTTCGCGGGATCGACGACTTTTTACGACAGTGACTACGACAGTGGATCAGGTGACCCGGAGCGAGCGGAGTATGCGCGCGGTCGCGTCGCCGCTGTGCTGTCGTATCTGGACGTACACCTGGGGCTGCGCGGCGCCGCCGACCAGGCGCAGCGCGGTCTCCGAGAGGGTGCCGGTGCCGCCCGAGCAGTCGCTCCAGGTGCGGATCGTGCCGCTCCACGTGGCGCTGGAGTAGGCGCGGCTGCCGTCGTAGTGGCAGCCGGAGTGCGCGATGGCGTCCACCTTGGTCGCCACGCTGCCGTGCTCGCTCAGGCCGACGAACACGCCGTTCACGTCAGCCGAGAGGTCCGGCCACTTCGCCAGGTCGTCGGCGACGGCCAACCCCGGTTCCTGCCCGGCGGTCAGTCCGATCGCGTGCGGATCCCAGCCCGAGTCGCGCAGCTGACGGCCCCAGGAGCCCGGCACCTCGACCACCACGCGCCCGGTGCTGTCCTTGACCGTCAGTACCGAACTCCCGGACGACGACGGCAGGTTGAGCACCGCGACGGCCGTCCCGGCGGCCACGACGACGAACAGTCCCGCCATCAGCGCGACCCCCCGGTGCCGGCCCCGCGGCCTGTGCACCGGGGCGGCCTCGGCGGCCAGCCGCTCCAGCTCCGCCGCGAACGCCCGCGCCGTCGGCCAGCGCCGCTCACGGTCCGGCTCCAGCGCCCGCAGCAGGGCCCGCTGCACCTCGGGGGAGAGGTCGGGCCGCAGCCGGTCCGGCCGTACGACCTGACCGGGCGCTCCCGGAACCGTGCCGGTGACCATCTCGTAGCCCAGCGCGCCCAGGCTGTACACATCGGCCCGCTCGTCGATGCCCGAGCCGGCTTGCGCCTGCTCCGGCGGCTGATAGCCCGCCGAACCAGCGGCCAGGGTCAGACCCGAGGCCTGCGCCAGGCTCTTCGCCAGGCCCAGGTCGGCCAGCAGGACCCGCGCGGTGCCGTCCGGGGCGGTGCGCAGCAGCACATTCGTCGGCTTGATGTCCCGGTGCACGATCCCCGCCTCGTGCAGCGCGGCGGCACCCCGGGCGGCCAGCGCGGTCAGCCGCAGCACCTCGGGCACGGGCAGCGGACCGGCGGCGAGCAGATCGGCGAAGGTGCCGGCGTCGGCGTACTCCATCACGAAGTACGGCCGCCCGTCGGGCAGTTCACCGATGTCGTAGACCTGCACCACACGGTTCGAACCGGCCCTGCGCAGCAGCCGGGCCTCGGAGAGGAAGCGCTCGTGGATGTCCATGCGGTGCGCCCAGTTCTCCGCGAGGACCTTCACGGCGACCGGGGCTTCGAGCTCGTCGTCGTGCGCGAGCCAGACCGTGCCGAACGCACCGCTGCCCAGGCGGCGTTCAAGGCGGTAGCGGCCGATCTGTTCGACGTAGTGCATGGGACTATCATGCCTGCTCGGAGATCGAGGCGGAGGAGTGGATCCAGTGCAGGACACGGCGCCGACCGAGGAGCTGGCCAGGCGCGCGGCAGCCGGTGACACGGCCGCACTCGACGCGCTGCTCAGGACGATCCAGCCCGACGTGGTACGGCGGTGCGGGCGGTTCCTTCCGTGCCGGGAGGACGCCGAGGAGGCCGCACAGGACGTACTGCTGCAAGTCGCCCGGAAGATCGGCACCTTCGAGGGCCGCAGCCTCTTCAGCACCTGGCTCTACACGGTCGTCGCCAACGGCGCCCGGCAGAAGTACCGCGAGCTGAAGCGGCGGGCCGCCGAGCAGCCGGCCGTGATCGACGTGTCGCAGCACGTCGACCCGCGCACCACGAGTGTGATCGCCGGGTCGAAGATCGACCTCCTGGAGGCGATCGAGCGCCTCGAGCGGGAGTCCCCGCACCTGGTCGAACCGCTGGTGTACCGGGACATCTGCAAGCTGGAGTACGCCGAGATCGCCGAGCGCCTGGGCATCCCGCTCGGCACGCTCAAGTCCCGGCTGCACGAGGCCCGCCGCCAGGTCAGGCCCTGGCTGACCGACCTCTCCTGACCCCGCTCAGTCCTCGTCGAACAGCGACAGCTCCGCCCAGATCGTCTTGCCGTCGGCCGTGTGCCGGCTGCCCCAGCGCTGGGTGAGCTGGGCGACCAGCAGCAGCCCGCGCCCGCCCTCGTCCCAGGTCTTGGCGCGGCGCAGATGCGGGGCCGTGTGGTTGGTGTCGGACACCTCGCAGATCAGCGTGGCCGCGTCATGGATGAGGCGGAGCCGGATGGGGTGCGCGCCGTAGCGGATGGCGTTGGTGACCAGCTCGCTCACCACCAGCTCGGCCGTGAACCCGGCCTCGCTGAGGTTCCAGGTGTCGAGCTGCTCGACGACCTGCTTGCGGATCGGGGCGACCAGTGAGGGATCGGCCGGGATGTCCCAGGTGGAGACCTGCTCGGCGGGCAGGCCCTGGGTGCGGGCCAGCAGCAGCGCCACGTCGTCGGCGGCACCGCCCGGCGGGAGCACGGCGTGCAGAATCCGGTCGCAGGTCTCGTCCAGGGAGTCCGAGGAGGCGTACAGCGCGTCGAACAGCAGCCGGTGACTGTCGTCGAGGTCCCGCTCGCGGTTCTCGGTCAGCCCGTCGGTGTACAGCGCGAGCACGGTGCCCTCGGGCAGCTCGAACTCGGCCGACTCGAAGGGCAGTCCGCCGAGGCCCAGCGGTGGTCCCGCGGGCAGGTCGATGTGCTCGGGCGGGCCGCCGGGCCGGATCATGATCGGCGGCGGATGTCCGGCGCGGGCCAGCGTGCAGCGCCGGGACACCGGGTCGTAGACCGCGTACAGGCAGGTCGCGCCGACCTCGCCGGGGCTGCCCTCGCCGCCGGCCTCCGCGGACAGCCGTACGACCAGGTCGTCCAGGTGGGTCAGCAGCTCGTCCGGGGCCAGGTCGATGTCGGCCAGGGTGCGGACGGCCGTGCGCAGCCGGCCCATGGTGGCGGAGGCCTGGATGCCGTGGCCCACGACGTCCCCGACGACCATGGCGACCCGCATCCCGGACAGCGGGATCACGTCGAACCAGTCGCCGCCGACCCCGGCACGCGCCGCCGGCAGATAGCGCGAGGCGGCCTCCAGAGCTGCGGTGCGCGGCAGTTTGCGGGGGAGGAGGCTGCGCTGGAGGGCGAGCGCGGTCTCGCGTTCGCGGGAGAAACGGCGGGCGTTGTCGATGCAGACGGCGGCCCGGGCCGTGACCTCCTCGGCCAGCAGCACGTCGTCCTCGGTGAACGGGTCGATCCGCCGGTACCGGGTCAGGACCGCCACGCCGAGGGTCACGCCCCGGGCCTGGATCGGTACCGCCATCGAGGAGTGGATGCCGTACTCCTGGACACGTCTGGTGCGGGTCCTGTCCCAGGCCAGCCAGAGTTCGAGGTCCCGGCCCGAGGCCACCAGGGTGCGGCCCGCGACCAGCGCGTCGGCCTGCGGGGACTGGTCGGGGTACAGGTCCGACTGGCCCGGCTTGGCGACGGCCTCGGGGCTGCCGTGCTGCACCGAGGTGTGCGCGGTCCGGCGCAGCCGCACCGGCGCGACGATCGCCGTCGGCAGCTCGCCGCCGTGCTCCTGCGGGTCCAGCAGGTCGATGCTCACGAAGTCGGCCAGGGCCGGCACGCAGACATCCGCGAGCTCCTGGGCCGTACGGGTGACGTCGAGGGTGGTGCCGATGCGCACGCTCGCCTCGTTGACGAGTTGCAGCCGCTCGCGCGCCAGGTAGTTCTCGGTGAAGTCGTGCGCGGCCAGACACACGCCCCGCACCTGGCCCTCGGCGTCGGTGATCGGCGCCATCCGGGCCAGCCAGGCGTGCGCGGCGTCCTCGCCGCCGGTGCGCATGTAGATCTGGAAGTCCTGGGCGGTGCCGGAGGTGAGCACGCGCAGCATGTACTGCTCCAGCTCCGCGCTCTGCGTCTTGCCGCCGATCTCGGTGATCCGCAGACCCTGGATGCGCTCCTCGGGCAGACCGATCACCTCGGCCATCGCGTCGTTGACCCGGCTCAGCCGCAGGTGCTCGTCGTAGACCGCGATGGCGCACGGCGACTGGGTCAGCGCGGCGGTCGCGAGGGGGTCCTCGTCGGCGCGGGGGCCGCCGCCCTCCAGCGGTGTCACGACGAGCCAGTCGCCCGGACCGCCGTCCCGGGGACGCCGGTGGTGGGCCAGCAGCCACACCGGCACGGCCCGGCCGTCCCGGTGCCACAGCGTGACCGTGCCGTCCCAGCGGGCACTGGTGGGAACCGGGAGGGCCCCGGTGCCACCGGCCAGCAGCCGTACGGCAGGGCGGCCCACGACCTCGCCCGCGGTGTGGCCGAGGAGCCGCTGTGCCCCCTCGTTCCACTCCACCAGAGTTCCGGCATCGTCGATGACAACCCGCGCCGTCGCGGCATCGTCGAACGGGTAGACCGGACTCATCCTCGCCACTCCATCGCGCGCACTCACAGTGAACAACCAGGCCACTTGTGTTCCAGCCTAGTGCGTCACAGTCCAGCGCGGACGAGAACCCCCAGGCCCGGGAAACCGGACGGTCAAGGGGGAAATCCGGTCGAAATGGCGCCCGGGACGTCTGGCCGCCCCCGCACCCTTGACGTTTCTGCATGGCACCCCGTCAGAATCTGTTCGGTCACGATCAGTTGTGAGTACTTCTGGGCCCTGATGAGGGAGAGCCGCCATGACGGTCACTCGCAGATCGGTTTTGATCGCTTCTACGGCCGCGCCGACGGCCGTGTCACTCCTGGCCACCCCGGCCGCACGCGCCGCCGGCGCCACGGCGGGCGCGTCCGGCCGCCACACCGTCGCGCTGCGGGACGGCTGGCGCTTCGCGCTGGTCGATCCGGGCGGGATCACCGACCCGACCGGCGCCTACGCGGACGCCGCCGCACCGGACTACGACGACTCGGCCTGGCGCGAGGTCGCGGTCCCGCACGACTGGAGCATCGAGCAGACCCCCACCACGGCGTACGGCACCACCAGCGGCACCGGCTTCTTCCCCGGCGGCCTCGGCTGGTACCGGATCGCCTTCACCCTGCCGCCGGCCTTCACGGGCAAGCGGATCTCGGTGGAGTTCGACGGCGTCTACATGGACTCGTACGTCTACTGCAACGGCACGCAGGTCGGCCAACACCCGTACGGATACACGGGGTTCGCCTTCGACCTCACCGGCCTGGCGCACACCGACGGCAGCACGGAGAACGTCGTCGCGGTCAAGGTGCAGAACCAACTGCCCAGCAGCCGCTGGTACTCGGGCAGCGGCATCTACCGCGAGGCCCGGCTGGTCATCACCGAGCCGGTGCACGTCGAACGCTGGGGGACATATGTCACGACGCCGGACATCACTGCCGAGCGGGCCGTCGTACGGGTGCGGACGTCCGTGCTCAATGAGTCGGGGGCCGCGAGCGAGGTCGAGATCGGATCGCGGATCGTCGACCCCGGCGGCCGGACCGTGGCCCGCGCCACCTCCACAGCGAGTGTCGCCGACCGCAGCACCGAGACCCATGAACTCACCGTCCCCAAGCCGAAGTTGTGGGACATCGAGACCCCGGACCACCGCTACACCCTGGAGACCGAACTGCGCGTGGGCGGCCGGACGGTCGACACGTACCGCACGACCTTCGGCATCCGCAGCTACCGCTTCGACCCCGACGAGGGCTTCTCCCTCAACGGAACTCCCACCAAGATCAAGGGAGTCGACCTCCACCACGACCAGGGTGCCCTCGGCTCCGCGATCAGCCTCGACGCCGTACGCAGGCAGTTGAGCATCATGAAGTCGATGGGCGTCAACGCCTTCCGCACCTCCCACAACCCGCCCTCGCCGCAGATCATCGAGGCCTGCGAGGAGTTGGGCATCGTGATGATGGTCGAGGCCTTCGACTGCTGGCACACCGGCAAGACGACCTACGACTACCACCGCTTCTTCGACACCTGGTGCGAGGCGGACGCCACCGAGATGGTCCGCGCCGCCCGCAACTCGCCCGCCGTGGTGCTCTGGTCCATCGGCAACGAGATCCCCGACTCCACCTCCACCGCCGGGCTGGCCATGGCCGACCGCATCATCGGTGCCGTCAAGGCGGCCGACGACAGCAGGCCCGTCGTCATCGGCTCCGACAAGTACCACTCCGTACCGGCCAAGGGCTCCGCGGCCGACCTCATGCTCGCCAAGCTCGACGGACTGGGCCTCAACTACAACACCGCCAAGTCCGTCGACGCCCTGCACGCCGCCTATCCGCACCTGTTCCTCTTCGAGTCGGAGTCCTCCTCCGAGACCTCGACCCGGTCCACCTACCAGGAGCCCGAACACCTCAACACCGGCGAGAACTACACACCCGGCAGACGCGCGACCTCGTCCTACGACAACAACCTCGCGTCCTGGACGATGAGCGGCGAGTACGGCCACAAGAAGGACCGCGACCGGAAGTGGTTCGCGGGCCAGTTCCTGTGGTCCGGCATCGACTACATCGGCGAGCCCACGCCGTACAACGTGTTCCCGGTCAAGGCGTCCTTCTTCGGCGCGGTCGACACGGCCGGCTTCCCGAAGGACATGTACCACCTCTTCCGCAGCCAGTGGACCAGCGAGCCCATGGTCCATCTGGTCCCGATGAGCTGGAACCACGAGCCGGGCGACACCGTCGAGGTCTGGGCCTACGCCAGCGTCGACACCGTCGAGCTGTTCCTCAACGGAAAGTCCCTGGGGACCCGGACGTTCGACACCAAGAAGACCACCGACGGCCGCACCTACCTGGAGACCACCGAGGCCACCGGCGACGACAAGACCTTCACCACCGGCCCCTACCCGGGCAGTTACACCAGCCCGAACGGCAGCGCGGGCAAACTCCACCTCGGCTGGAAAGTGCCGTACGAGCCGGGCGAGTTGAAGGCGGTGGCCAGCAGCGGTGGCAGGACGGTGGCGACGGACGTGCTGCGCACGGCGGGTGCCGCGCATGCCGTGCGTCTCACGGCCGACCGCAAGTCCCTTGCCGCCGACGGCCGTTCACTGGTCTTCGTGACCGCGGAGATCGTCGACGCACATGGTGTCGTGGTGCCGGACGCCGAGGATCTGATCGCCTTTGCGGTGAAGGGCGGTTCCCTGGCCGGGGTGGACAACGGGCGGGAGGAGAGCGCCGAGCGCTACCAGGCGAGCACCCGAACCGCCTTCCACGGCAAGGCACTTGCGATCGTGCGGTCCGGGACACGGGCGGGCGCCCTGAAGGTGACGGCGCGGGCGGAAGGGCTGCGGACCGGCACGGCGACTGTGCGTACGACACCCGCCCGGGACGTGGCCCTGACACCGGCACCGCACTTCGCGGCCGACCACCCGGCACCCCCGAACTACCCTGCGGCGGACGCCAGTTACTCGGGCCGCCCCGACACCCTCCCGGCCGCCGTGCTCGACGGTGACCCGGCCACCGGCTGGTCCAACGCCTTCGCCAAGTCGGCCACGGCGCTGCTGCCCGCCTTCAGCGGTGCCCGTGAGAAGGACTGGGTGTCGGTGGACTGGGGGAGGGCCAGGTCCTTCGACCGGGTGGAGGTGTCGTTCACCGTGGACGCGACGCACAGTCTGCCCGCGGCGGTCGCGGTTGCCGTGTGGGGCGGCGATGGGTGGGTGCCGGTCGAGGGGACGGCCGTCGACTGGGCCACGGCCTCGGACAGTCCTACCGTCGTCACCTTCGACGCCGTGCGCGGCTCCCGGCTGCGGCTGACCTTGACGAGTGGCCGTCCCGGTGTGGCCCAAGGGGCGGTGCGGATCAGCAAGTTGGAGGCTCCCGCCGGATAGCGGGGAGGCGCTCGGTCACGGTCCGGACGGGAATCTGGCCTGTCCGGACCGTTGACGGGATGTCATGTCTAGAACAGCATGGCCAGCGTCCCGTGCATTTGGGAGCGCTCCCATCGTGTGTCCGGAGTGCCCCTGCCTCTCCGAGGGAGCCCAGACGTGAAACGACGCAGAACGACCCTGCTCGCCGCCACGGCCCTCCTCGCGGCGGCCCTCACCGCCCTGCCGGCGGGCCCGGCCGGAGCCGACGAGATCGAACAGGTCAGGAACGGCACCTTCGACACCACCAGCGCACCCTGGTGGACGACGAGCAACGTCACCGCGGGCCTGTCCGGCGGACAGCTCTGCGCGGACGTTCCCGGCGGCACGACCAACCGCTGGGACGCCGCCGTCGGCCAGAACGACATCACGCTGGTCAAGGGCGAGTCGTACAAGTTCGCGTTCACGGCGTCGGGTTCGCCGGCGGGGCACGTGGTGCGGGCGATCGTCGGGCTCTCCGTGTCGCCGTACGACACCTACTACGAGCTCAGTCCCGAGCTGAGCGAGACGGGCAACTCCTATGCCTACACGTTCACTTCGCCCGTCGACACCGCACAGGGGCAGGTCGCCTTCCAGGTCGGCGGGAGTGCGGAGGGGTGGCACTTCTGCATGGACGACGTGTCCCTGCTGGGCGGGGTGCCGCCGGAGGTGTACGAGCCGGACACCGGGCCGCGCGTGCGGGTGAACCAGGTCGCCTATCTGCCGGGCGGGCCGAAGAACGCGACGCTGGTGACCGCCTCGACGGCCGTGCTGCCCTGGGAGTTGAGGAACGCGGCGGGCGCGGTGGTCGCGCACGGGCGGACCGTGCCGCGCGGCACCGACGCGGCGTCCGGGCAGAACGTGCAGTCCATCGACTTCGGCGCGTACCGGGGGCGCGGCGAGGGCTTCACGCTGGTGGCGGACGGGGAGGCGAGCCGTCCCTTCGACATCGGGACCGCCGCCTATGAGCGGCTGCGGCTCGACTCGTTGAAGTACTACTACACACAGCGCAGCGGCATCGCGATCCGCGACGACCTGCGCCCCGGCTATGCCCGCCCGGCCGGTCACCTGAACGTCGCCCCCAACCAGGGCGACGCGAACGTGCCCTGCCAACCCGGCCTGTGCGACTACACACTTGACGTCACCGGCGGCTGGTACGACGCGGGCGACCACGGCAAGTACGTCATCAACGGCGGTATCTCCACCTGGGAGTTGCTGAGCACCTACGAACGCTCACTGCTGGCCCGGACCGGACAGCCGGGCAAGCTGCGCGACGGAACGCTCGCCATCCCCGAGAGCGGCAACAAGGTGCCGGACGTGCTCGACGAGGCGCGCTGGGAGCTGGAGTTCCTGCTGAAGATGCAGGTGCCGGACGGACAGCCGCTGGCGGGCATGGCCCACGGCAAGGTCCACGACGAGCAGTGGACCGGACTCCCGCTGCTCCCGAGCCAGGACCCGCAGAAACGCGAACTGCACCCGCCGACCACGCAGGCGACGCTCAACCTCGCGGCCACGGCGGCGCAGGCGGCCCGCCTGTACCGGCCCTACGACCGGGAGTTCGCCGCGAAAGCGCTGAAGGCGGCGCGGAAAGCCTGGGCGGCGGCGCTCGCGCACCCCACGGTCTACCCGGACCCGAACGACGGCACGGGCGGCGGCGCCTACCCCGACGACAACGCCACCGACGAGTTCTACTGGGCGGCGGCCGAGCTGTATCTCACCACGGGGGAACGGCAGTTCGCCGACCACGTCACCAACTCCCCCCTCAACACGGCGGACATCTTCGGCAGCCTCGGCTTCGACTGGGCACGGACGGCCGCCCTCGGCCGCCTCGACCTCGCCACCGTCCCCAGCCGCCTCCCCGGCCGCGACAAGCTCCGCCGCTCGGTGATCGACGGCGCGGACACCTACCTGGCCACGCTACGAACGCAGCCCTACGGCATGCCGTACGCACCGCCCGGCAACCTCTACGACTGGGGTTCCAACAGCCAGATCCTCAACAACGCGCACGTCATCGCCACCGCGTACGACCTCACCGGCGCCACGAAATACCGTGACGGCGCGCTCCAGAGCATGGACTACATCCTCGGCCGCAACGCCCTCAACATGTCCTACGTCACCGGCTACGGCGAGGCCAACTCCCACAACGAGCACAGCCGTTGGTACGCCCACGAACTCGACCCCAACCTCCCGAACCCACCGAACGGAACCCTTGCCGGCGGCCCCAACTCCTCCATCCAGGACCCCTACGCCCAGAGCAAACTCACCGGCTGCGTCGGCCAGTTCTGCTACATCGACGACATCCAGTCCTGGTCGACGAACGAGACGGCGGTGAACTGGAACGCGGCGCTGGCCTGGATGGCTTCGTTCGCGGCGGATCAGGGATGATCTCCGGATGAGTCGATTCGCCGAGGTCGTCGTGCTGGCCCTGCACGCAGACGAAGTGATGGAACCGCTGACCCGGGACGAGCCGGAGCGCAGCTGGCGTGGCCGGTTCGTCCCGATCGAGAGCCAGTGGGGGACGTCGTTCGGCGCGGGATGGGCCACCGAGTTCGAGCGCATGCGCCCACGGGAGGGGCTCCTGAAGCATCTGGAGTCGCTCCCGTGGCCCTGGCCGGGGAGCGTCCAGGTTCTGATCCACGACGAGGACGACGATTGCTTCGGACTGTGGATGCTCCATGACGGAAAGCTCGTGGAGGTAACGCTCCCGCACACCCGCCGCTTCCACAAACCGGCCCCGCCCACCGAGGAGTTCCCGCCCGATCCGGGCTGTCTCCTGCGGACGGACCAGGACCGCGAACTGCCCGAGCAGACCCCGGAACACCTCCGGGATCCGCGGCCGGCCTGGTAGGGAGACGGGTCAGGGCTCGCGTTCCATGAGTTCCCTCGGGCGCTTGTGCGCGGTCAGCGTGTGCAGTTCCGCTGGGTCCAGCGGCCGGTGTATCTCCACGTACTCGCCGTGCGGCAGCCGCTTGATCACGCCTGTCTCGCGGCCGTGCAACACCAGTTCCGCGTCGCGGAGTTGGAGGCCCAGGCAGATGCGGCGGGTGATGACGAACGCGAGGACCGGGACGGCGAACACCGCGACCCGGACCATCCATGTCACCGTGTTGATCGAGAGATGGAGGCGGGTGGCCACGATGTCGTTGCCGCCGCCTGCCAGGAGGATCAGGTAGAGGCTGATCCAGGCGACGCCGAGGCCGGTGCGGCTGGGGCGGTTGCGGGGGCGGTCGAGGAGATGGTGTTCGTGTGTGTCGCCCGTCCGCCAGGACTCGAGGAACGGGTACGCGCCGATGAGGACGAGGAGGAGCGGGAAGACCACGATCGGGATCAGTACGCCGAGGACCAACGTGTGGCCCCACAAGGTGACTTCCCAGCCCGGCATCACGCGGACCAGGCCCTCCGCGAAGCCCAGGTACCAGTCGGGCTGGGCGCCCGTGGAGACCTGGTCGGCGCGGTAGGGGCCGTAGGACCAGACGGGGTTGATCGATGCGACCGCCGCGAGGACGGTGAGCGCGCCGAAGACCAGGAAGAAGAAGCCGCCCGCCTTGGCCAGGTAGACCGGCATGAACGGGGAGCCGACCACGTTGCGTTCGGTGCGGCCGGGGCCCGCGAACTGGGTGTGCTTGTGGTAGACGACCAGGATGAGGTGGACGACGACGAGGGCCGCCATGATGCCTGGGATCAGCAGTACGTGCAGGGAGTAGAAGCGGGACACGATGTCGTGGCCGGGGTACTCGCCGCCGAACAGGAACATCGACAGGTACGTCCCGACGACCGGGACCGAGAGCAACGCGCCGTCCACGAAGCGCATGCCCGTGCCCGACAGCAGGTCGTCCGGGAGCGAGTAGCCGAAGAGGCCCTCGAAGAGGCCGAGGAACAACAGCGTCCAGCCGAACAGCCAGTTGAGCTCGCGCGGCTTGCGGAACGAGCCCGTGAAGAAGTGCCGCATCATGTGCGTCAGCATCGCGGCGATGAACACCAGCGCCGCCCAGTGGTGCAACTGCCGCACCAGCAGCCCGCCGCGCACGTCGAAGCTGATGTGCAGCGTCGAGGCGTAGGCGTCGGACATGCGGATGCCGTTCAGGGGGACGTAACTCCCGTGGTACGTCACCTCGTTCATGGACGGGTGGAAGAACAGGGTCAGATACACGCCCGTGAGGATCAGGACCACGAAGCTGTAGAGGCAGATCTCGCCGAGCAGGAACGACCAGTGGTCCGGGAACACCTTGCGCAGATACTGCTTGCCCAGCGCGTAGATGCCGAGCCGGCCGTCGAACCAGTCGGCGACGCGCTCGCCCCGCGAGGACTCGGAAGGGCCGGATGGGCTGGTCACTGGTCCTCCTCCTCGTCCTTGTGCACGTGCGTGAGCTTCTCGGGGTTGGTCACGATGTAGACCCCGGACACCTGGTCGCCCTCGGGCGTGAGGTCCATGACCATCACCGCGTACGGCGCGTCGCCCTCGAACAGCACGGCCGCGTCGTCGCCGTTGACGCGCCGGAAGCGCAGCTCCAGATCCTGCGGACGGCGCCTGCCCGCGAAGGAGTTGATGAGGCGGACGGCCTTGTCCCGGCCGTGCACCGGGCGCAGTCCCGCCGGTTTCCGGTTGCCCCCGCTGTCCGTCCAGACCGTGACGTCGGGCGCGAGGATCTCCATCAGCGAGGCGATGTCCCCGCCGATCGCGGCCCGCACGAACCGTTCCGTCGCCTCCCGCCGCACCCGGGGATGCGCCTCGTACAACGGCCGCCGCGCGTGCACATGGGCCCGCGCCCGGTGCGCGAGCTGCCGTACGGCGGCCGGGGTGCGCTCGATGATGTCCGCGATCTCGGTGTGGGCGTACCCGAACACCTCGTTGAGGACGAAGACCGCCCGCTCCAGCGGGCTCAGCGACTCCAGGACGACCAGCATGGCCAGCGAGACGGACTCGGCGCGCAGGGCCGGGTCGACGGGGTCGTCGGCCGGGCCGAGCAGGGGTTCCGGCAGCCACGGGCCGACATACGTCTCGCGGCGGCGGCTGATCGTGGCGCGCCGCTGCAGCGCGTGGTTGACGGCGATCCGGACGAGATAGGCGCGCCGGTTGGTGATGGTGTCGAGCGGGGAACGGCGGGCGCGCGCCGTCCAGGACAGCCAGGTCTCCTGCAGGACGTCGTCGGTGTCGGCGACGCTGCCCAGCATGTTGTAGACGAGGCTGAACAACAGCTCCCGATGGTCCATGAAGTCATCGGTCGCCTCTTCGGTGACAGCGATCTCGGACATACCCGCGCCTCCCCAGTGCGTGCTCACTACTGCGAGGGGTGCCGGGGGCCGGAATGTGACAGCCAAGGGCGCGAATGTGACGTACGTCTCTGCGCAGCGGCGCCGTGTCACACCCGGTGGCCGCCCCGGCCTCTTGACCGCGAGTCCTACGCAAGGAGACCGACATCGTGTTCAAGAAATGGCACGGCAATCCCTGGGCGATCCTCATCACGCTCTCGCTCGGGTTCTTCATGACCCTCCTCGACCTCACGATCGTGAACATCGCGATCCCCCAACTCGGCCAGGACCTGGGGGCGTCCCTGGACGAGATCCTCTGGGTCGTCAACGCCTACACCCTGGCGCTGGCCGTCCTGCTGATCACCGGTGGCCGCCTCGGCGACCTGCGCGGCAAACGCAACCTGTTCGCCGCCGGAGTCGCCCTGTTCACCCTGGCCAGCCTCGCCTGCGGGCTCGCACAGGACCCGGCGCAGCTCATCGGGTTCCGCGCGGTGCAGGGCCTGGGCGCGGCGCTGCTCATGCCGCAGACCCTGTCGATCATCACCGAGGTGTTCCCGGCCGACCGGCGCGGAGTCGCGATGGGCATCTGGGGCGCCGTCGCGGGCGTGTCCGGCGCGCTCGGCCCGATCCTCGGCGGGGTGCTGATCACCCATCTGTCCTGGCGGTGGATCTTCTTCGTCAACCTGCCGATCGGCGCGCTGGTGCTCGTGCTGACCATGGCGATCATCCCGGGAGCCGAGCGCACGGTACGGCGCCGCTTCGACACCCTCGGCGTCACCCTCGCCTCAACTGCCCTGTTCTGCCTGGCCTTTGGACTGACCGAGGGGCAGCGCTACGACTGGAACGCCTGGATCTGGAGCCTGTTGGGCGCGGCGGCCGTGTTCTTCGCGGTCTTCCTGCTGCACGAGCGCGGACAGCAGGCCGGCGAACCCCTGGTCCCCTTCTCACTGTTCAGGGACCGGAACTTCACGCTCATCAACTTCGTCGGCGTCACCGTGTCGTTCGGCGTGGTCGGCATGTTCCTGCCCCTGACGATCTATCTGCAGTCCGTGCTCGGCTTCAGTGCCCAGAAGGCGGGCCTGGTCCTGCTGCCCGTAGCCCTCGGCTCGTTCGTCATGGCGGGGCCCGCCGGAGCCCTCGCGGACCGGCTCGGCGGCAAGTTCATCCTGATGGGCGGGCTGCTCGCCTGGGCGGGCGGACTGATCTGGATCGTCGGCGTCGCGGGCGTCGGAACCGGCTGGCCGACCATCGCCCTCCCGCTCTTCCTCACCGGCCTCGGCGTCGGCTGCACCTTCGCCCCCATGGCCACCGAGGTCATGCGCGGCGTCCCGCCCCGGCTCGCCGGCGCCGCGTCCGGCGTCACCAACGCGCTGCGCCAGGTCGGTTCGGTGCTCGCCGGTGCCGTCATCGGCGCGGTCCTCCAGGCCCAGCTGGCCTCCTCCCTGACCGAACAGGCCCGGGCCCGGGCCGGTCAACTCCCCACCGGCTACCGGGAGTCCTTCGTCTCCGCGTTCTCCAGGTCCGAGTCCGACATCGGCGCCGGGCAGCAGGGCGGCGCCCCGTCCGGTGTCCCGCACGGCATCGCCGAGCGCATGCGCGCCCTCGGCGGCCAGGTCTTCGGCCACGGCTTCGTCCACGCCATGGGACCCGCCGTGTACGTCGCCGTAGCCGTCCTGCTGACCGGCGCGCTCGCCTGTCTCGCCGTACGACGGCACCTGGGACCGTCCGCCGACCCGCACGCCCTGCCCGTGTCCGGGCCCGAACTGGAGGAAGCCGCACGATGACCATCGACTTCACGCCCATGTACGCCTCGCACGACGCCTTCCGGCGCGACCTGGAGCGGCTCGCCGGGGCGGTCGCGGACGGCAGGGCGCACACCGCGCCGGTGCTCGCCGGGTGGGAGAACTTCAAGCACCAACTCCACGTCCATCACACCGCCGAGGACAGCGACCTGTGGCCGCGGGTCCGGACGCGGGTCGGAGGGCGTACGCGGGACCTCGGGATGCTCGACGAGATGGAGGCCGAACACGCCCGTATCGACCCGCTGTTGGCCGCGGTGGACGCTGCGCTGGCCGACCGGGCCTTTGAACTCCCCGATCTGGTACGGGCGTTGCGGGCGACCCTCGACGATCACCTCAAGCACGAGGAGGACAGTGCGCTGCCGTTGATGGGGGAGGTGTTGACCGATGCGGACTGGGCCGCCTTCACCGGGCGGCTGCGGGAGACGCAGGGGCTGCGGGGGGCCGCGGTGTTCGTGCCGTGGCTCGTGGACGGGGTGTCGGCGGGGGACCGGGAACGGTTCCTGGGGGCGTTTCCGCCGCCGGTGCGGGTGCTGAACAGGCTGTTTTGGGAGGGGAGTTATCGGCGGCGGGGACTTTGGGGCGTGTAGAAAGTGCGGGCCGGTGGGGGCTGGTCGCGCAGTTCCCCGCGCCCCTGAAGGCGCTCACCCAGCCGGAGACCTCAGGCGGCGTCGTGGAACACCAACCCCAACGCGCACCGCCTGCCAGACCGCACCGTGCTGACCCCGTGGCGCATCGCCCCCGCCGACCACCCGCGCTTCGACCGTACGGGGCGGTCCCTCGTGGTGAACACCAGGCCGTGGCCCTGCCGTAGTGGGGTCGCGGTGCCGCGGGACTGGGCCCGGGGGCGCTGTTCGACCATGAGGAACTCGCCGCCCGTGTAGTCGGTGCCGTACTCGTCGAGGCCGATCACCACCTGGAGCGGGAAGACCAACTCGCCGAAGACATCGCGGTGGAGGGCGTTCCAGTCGCCCTCGCCGTAGCGGAGCAGGATCTGCGCCGAGCGGTCCTGACCGGCCTCGTGGCAGCGCGCCAGCCACTCGTCCAGGTCGTCCGGCCAGGGGGCCGGGCGGCCCAGGCGGGCCGCCCAGTCGCGGGCGATCGGCAGCAGGCGCGGATAGAGCGCGGCGCGCAGCGCGGCCACCGGTGCGGGCAGGTCGTGGGTGAAGTAGCGGTACTCGCCGGAGCCGAAGCGGTGGCGGGCCATGTCCACGGTGGTGCGGAACAGTTCCGGTTTCTCGTACAGCGCGGACAGGTCGCGGCACTCGGCGGGCGTCAACAGCTGCGCGGTCGGCGCGCTGCCGTACAGGTCCAACTCCTCCGTCAGCGCAGGCCAGTTGGTGCGGTCCATGAGTACGACGTCCTCCCTCAGCCGAGCATCGGTTGCAGCGCGCCCTCGTGCGTCAGCAGCCGCACCTTGCGCTCGACACCGCCGGCGTAGCCGCGCATCGAGCCGTCCGCGCCGATCACCCGATGGCACGGGCGTACCACCAGCAGCGGGTTGGCGCCGATCGCCGCGCCCACCGCCCGGACCTCGGCGCGCGGCACCCCCAGCCGCTCGGCGAGCGCGCCGTAGGTCGTCGTGGTGCCGTAGGGAATCTCGTCGAGGGCCCGCCACACCCGCTGCTGGAACTCCGTTCCCTCGGGGGTGAACGGGAGTCGGAAGCGGGTGAGGTGTCCGGCGAAGTAGGCCGAGAGCTGGCGGGCGGCCTCGGCGAAGGCCGGGTCGTCGCGGTGCTCGTCTGCGACGGCGGTCGGGCCGTCCGCGATCCGGAGGGAGGTGAGTGTCGTACCGTCTGGCGACTGTTCGCCGGTGAGGAGCAGTTCACCCAGTGGACTGTCGAGGCATGTGCGGATGGTGTTCATACGGTCGAGTCTGCTCTGGGACGACGGTCGGGTCCGGCGGTATTCGGACATGGCGTTGGGGTCTGCTCGGTACCGTCGGGTGTGCCTCCTGACCTGGCGGTATTTACGGGTAAGTACCCGAGCGGTACCGTGAGGTCATGCCAGCTCTCAACGTGGAGTTCAGCGATCGCGAGCTAGAGGACCTGCGGCAGATCGCCAAGGAGCGCGGTACGTCGATGAAGGCCCTCGTCCGGGAGGCCGCCGCCGCGGACATCGCCCGGCACCGGGCGTTGCAGGAGGGGGCCGAGGCCTTCCGCCGGTTCTTCGCGACGCACGCCGACGAGTTCGCCGCGGCCTTCCCCGAGGACGAACCGGCGGCCAAGGGCGAGGGGCGGGTCGCCTGACGCATGCCCGCCATCCATATCGACGTGCCGTGGCTCCTCCAGCGCCATGAGGAAGTCCTGCCGGACCAGCCCACCATCAACGACTTCTCGGCGTTGGTGGCGGCCGTCGCCCGGCACCGCGTCGACCCGCCCCGCCTAGGTGTCGACTCCGACCCGGCCTGGCGGGCCACCGCCCTGCTGCACACCCTCGCCCTGCTCAAGCCCCTGCCGTCCGCCAACGCCCGCTTCGCCTGCGCCACGGCGGTCGCCTACATGTTCGTCAGCGGCGTCGGCATCGACCCGCCGTACGGCGCACTCGTCGACCTGACCCGCGATCTGATCTCCGGGAAGACGGATGTGTACGGCGCGGCGGAGCGGCTGCGTTCCTGGCAGATCTGAGCGTCACCGGTCCTCGTGTGCCGGTGACGTCTCCTCGGGTACGCCTTCTCCGGACGCGGCGAGGCTGCCGAGCAGGCTCAGCAGTTCCGCGCTGCGGCTGCCCGGTTCGGCGTGGAAGACGACCACGCTCAGGGCGTCCGTACCCGGGATCTCGAACTTGTTCGACCGCAGCTCGAAGTCGCCGACCAGCGGATGGCTGAGGAGACTGATCCGGCCGACCATGGGCCGTACCTCGTGCCGGCTCCACAGCAGCCGGAACCGTTCGCTGCGCACGGACAGCTCTCCGACCAGCTCCACCAGCCGCGGATCGTCGACGTCCGGTCCGATGTGGCCGCGCAGCGTCGCCACGCCCTCGGCGGTCAACTCCTCCCAGTCGCGCCGCAGTTCGTGCTCGGCCGGGTCGAGGAACACCGCCCGCAGCAGGTTCACGCCCGGCACGTAGTTCGGGGACAGCGCCCGGCACAGCGCGTTGGCCGCGAGACAGTCCGTGAACCGGTTCTGCACATACGCCGGATGCCCCGACCAGGTGTCCAGCAGTTCGCGCACGCTCGCAGGCACCGCCTCCGGCTTTCTGGCCCGTCTGCGCGGAGCGGCCGGCCGCTCCGGCTGCGCCAGGCTCAGCAGATGGGCGCTCGCGGCGGCGTCCAGGCGCAGCACCCGGGCCAGCGCCTCCAGCACCTGCGCCGACGGGTTGCGGTCCCGGCCCTGCTCAAGCCGCAGGTAGTAGTCCGAGCTGATACCGGCCAGCAGGGCGACCTCCTCCCGGCGCAGCCCCGGCACCCGGCGCAGCCCGCCACCGCTCAGGCCCACGTCCTCGGGCCGGACCCGCTCCCTGCGGGCCCGCAGAAACTCACCGAGCGCGTTCTTGGCGTCCACACCACCACCGTAGATCCGAATCCCCGCAGGTGGGTGTCCCCGTCACTACCAGGAACATCCGGGTACTGCCTGCCCGGTCGCGACGGACGCAGAGTCGATGCCAGGACCCACCACCTACCGAAAGGCGCGCCACCATGGCCGACACCGTCTCCGGCGGCACCCTCACCCCCGCCGAGGGCCTCACCCTCACCCGCATGGGATACGGCGCCATGCAACTGGCCGGCCCCCATGTCTTCGGCCCGCCGAAGGACCGCACCGAAGCGGTGGCCGTCCTGCGCGAGGCCGTCGAGCGGGGCATCACCCACATCGACACCAGCGACTTCTACGGCCCGGTCGTCGTCAACGAGATCATCAGGGAGGCCCTCCACCCCTACCCGGACGACCTGCACATCGTGACCAAGGTCGGCGCCCGGCGCGGCCCCGACGGCAGCTGGATCATGTCCCGCCACCCCGAGGACCTCAAGGCGCAGGTCTACGACAACCTCCGCAACCTCGGGCTCGACGCGCTGGACGTGGTCAACCTCCGGGTCGGCGCCCAGGACACCGCCGACGAGGAGTCGATCGGCGAGAAGTTCGGCGCCCTGGCCGAGCTGCGGAAGGCGGGGCTGATCCGGCACCTCGGGCTCAGCACGGTCTCCGCCGCCCAACTCGCCGAGGCGCAGGCCATCGCCCCGGTCGTCACCGTGCAGAACCTCTACAACCTGGCCAACCGGCAGGACGACGCCCTCGTCGAGCGGTGCGCGGCGGAGAACATCGCGTTCGCCGCCTATTTCCCGCTAGGCGGGTTCACCCCGCTGCAGTCGAAGACCCTCGCCGAGGTCGCCGCCCGGCTGGACGCCTCGCCCCAACAGGTCGCCCTGGCCTGGCTGTTGCAGCGCTCGGCCACCACCGTCCTGATCCCGGGCACCTCGTCCCGCGCCCATCTGCGCGAGAACATCGCCGCCGCGGACCTGGTGCTGCCCGCCGACGCGATCGCCGAACTCGACACCATCGGCGGCGAGGCCGAGGCCGAGGCTCGGTGAAGGGAGGGCGGGGGTGGGCCGCCCCCGCCCTCGGGGCCGCCGACCGAGGGCGGGAGGAGCAGGGTCGGCGGCCGTTTGGCGCGGGAGAGCCGCCGTCCAGCGCGTGGCCTCCGAGAAGGGCCGGTTCCAGTGGACCGCGCGACGCAGTGCGCCGGGAGCGTGCGCGACGCACCGGAGTGTGCGCGTGGTTCACACGGGGCGCATGGAAAGCCGAAAGCCGGTGCCGGTGAACGGAGTTGCCGACACATCTGACTTTCTTTCAAAGGTATGGATGTTGCCCAAGTGCCTTGTTGGGTTCAGTGGGTTGTGCAAGGGTGAAACGCCCGCGCGAGGGTAATGCCCGGGGCTCATTCACCTGTTGATGAACCGAACCCGAGGAATCCACTCCGTGTCCCTCCCTCCCCCTCCTCGTCCTCCTTACCCTCCGCCGGACGGCGGGGCTCCCGAGGAATCCGACGAGACCCTGGCCGCCCGGCTGCGGGGCCGTCCGGAGGGTGAGGCGGCGCATTCCGTCGCGCTGCTGATGGCGCGGCACTGGCAGCCGGTCCAGGATTACGCGGAAGTCTGCCTCGCCGCCACGGGCAGTGTCCCCGCCATGGCCGCCGCGGCCGCCTTCCACCAGGTGTTCGACCGGCTGACGTACGGCGAACACGGCGTGGCACTGCGGCCCCGGCTGCTGCTGACCGTGCGCGACACGATCCGGGAGTGGTCGGCCGAGGAGCGAATATCCGGTGTTCTGCCGGACCTGGAGAAACCCTCCGGGGGCCGCGCGATGCGTTCTGCCAAGTCCATGACACCCGAAAATCGCAAGCTCGCCGAGCGGTCTTTCCAGACCCTTCAGCCGTTCGCCCAGTGTCTGCTGTGGCACACCGAGGTCGAGGCGGAGACGATAACCGTGCCGGCCGCACTGCTCGGCATGGATACCGACACCGCGTCGGCCGCTCTCCAGGAGGCGCGCGAAAAATTCCGTGAGGGCTGTGTACGCGCCCACCGGGAACTCGCGCCGACCAATGATTGCCGCTTCTACAACCGACTCCTCGACGTCCCCATTCGACGCGGCGGCGCACTGCTGCCCGATGTCCAGCAGCATCTCGCCCAGTGCCGCTACTGCCGATTCGCAGCCGAACAACTGAGTTATTTCGAAGGCGGGCTCGGAGTCCTGCTGGCGGAGGCGGTCCTCGGCTGGGGAGCCCGCCCCTATCTCGCCTCGCGCCCCGGCCGAGGCCGGCCTGACACCCGGACACGGACGGGCGGACGGCACGGCGGGCACAGCGCCGGCGGCACCGGGCGGCACCGTCTGCTCTCCCGGTTCCCCGCGCCCGGCCGCCGCATCGTGGACGCGGCGAGGTCGGCCAGGTCGTCGGGGTCGTCCCGCTCGTTCTTCGTCGGTGCCGGACTGATCGGCGCCGGAGTCGTCGCGAGCGTCGTCGCCGTCAGCCTGTGGCCGGACCACGGCGGCACCGCCGACCCGGTCGCCTCCACCAGCGGGAGCGGACACGTGTCAGCGTCGGCGCCCGGCACGGCCCGGCTTCCCGCCGTACCTGGGCAGACGAGGCTGCGGAACGCCGCCGCCGACCTGTGCCTGGACATCCGGGGCACCGTGAAGGCCGGCGCCGACACCGTGCTCGCGGCCTGCTCCTCGGCCGAGACCCAGGAGTGGTCGTACGGGACCGACGGGCTGTTGCGCAGCGCGGCGGACTCCGGGCTGTGCCTGGACTCGCACGCGGACGCCGGTGTCGTCGTCCTCGGCACCTGCGCGGACGCCAAGGCCAAGCGCGGCAACGATGTCCGCTACGACCTCACCGTGCGGGGCGAGTTGCTGCCCCGCTGGGACTCCAGGCTCGCGCTCACCTCGACCACCAAGGACGCGGGTGCCGTCATCGTCCTCAAGGTCCGCGACGGCTCCACCGCCCAGCGCTGGCTGACCGACTCGGTGTCGGCCAGCCCCGGTTCGCTGTCGATCGCCGGCACGGGAGCACCGTCCGCGCGCCCCGCGCACAACGCGGACCGGCTCAGCTGACGACATCACCCGGCCGTTCACCCGTCAGGAAACCGGCCGCGTTCTGTACGGCGGCCAGCGCGATCCGGACGACGGTCTCCCGGGTCACACCGCCGACGTGCGGCGAGAGCACCACGTTCGGGGCCTTGAGCAACCGCAGTGCGGGGGTGGGCGGTTCGGGGTCGAAGACGTCGAGTCCCGCACCGGCCAGGGCGCCCGCTTCCAGGGCGTCCGCCAGGGCGTCCTGGTCGATCAGGGCGCCCCGCGCGGTGTTGATCACGAACGCGGTCGGCCTGAGCAGCGCGAGCCGCTCGGCGTTCAGGAGATGCCGGGTCTCCTCGGTGAGCGGCGCGTGCAGGGTGACGTAGTCGGACAGGCGCAGCAGTTCGTCGAGCGGGACATGACGGGCGCCGCCGAGCCGCGCCGTCGTCTCCTCGGGCACGGGGCGCCGGCCGGCGTAGACGACGGTCATGTCGAACGCGGCTGCCCTGCGGGCGACTTGCTGTCCGATGGCGCCCAGTCCCACGATGCCCAGGGTCTTGCCGGACAGCTCGGTCAGCGAGCTCTGCAGCCGGGGCAGCGCCCAGTCGCCGTCGACGAGCGCGGTGTGCGCGGGAACGATCCGCTTGGCGAGCGCCAGCATCAGGGCGAAGGTCTGCTCGGCCACGTTCTGTTCCTCGGCGCCGCTGGAGCCGATGTTGCAGACGAGCACGCCCTGGGCCCGCGCGGCGTCCAGGTCGACGTAGTCGAAGCCGTGGCTCGCGCACTGCACCAGCTCCAACTCCGGTGCGGCGGCGAGGTGTTCGGCGGTCACGGGGGAGAGCGCGGTGATGACGGCATGCGCCGCGCGCAGGGCCGCGGGGTCCTCGTCGACCGCCTCCACGACGGTGACGTGCACGTCGTCGGGCAGCAGTGTCGCCAGTCCGGCTCCCGCCGTGCGACCGCCGATGTGGGGTGGGACGACGGCCAGGACGTTCTTCGTGGGGGTCATGCGGAATCCTCGTCGCGGTGGGGGGCTCAGGAGCGGGCGGTCGACTCGTCCAGGATGCGGGCCAGTTCGCGGGGCCGGGAGAACATCGGCCAGTGGCCCGTCTCCATGCGGACCAGCTCCCAGCGCCCGCTCGCGACCAGTTCGTCCGCCGGGGCCGGCAACTCGTCGCCGTCGAGCAGGCACTTGACGTAGGTGGCCGGGAGATCGGCCAACGGGCGGGCGAGGACCGCCGGTTCGGTGAGGGTGGCACCAGGGTGCGGAGTCCCGTCGGTGACGATGCGGACGATCTGCTCGTCCGTGAGGTCCTGGCCCGCGTAGTCGTCCGGGTCCAGGGGCGGCCAGGCCCCGCCGCTCTCGTCGAGGGACTTCCTGATGTGGTCGCTCGGGAAGCTGTCCAGGAACGACCTCCCGTCCACCGGCACGTTCGCGTCGACGAACACCACCCGGGCCAGCCGGTCGCCGATCCGCTCCGCCGCCTGGCCGACCGGGACACCGGAGTAGCTGTGCCCGACCAGGACGACGTCCCGGAGATCGAGGCGCTCGACCTCGTCGACGATGTCCTGGACATGGGTCTGCTGTCCGGCCGGAACGCCCTGCTTCTCCGCCAGCCCGGACAGGGTCAGCGCATGCACTCCGTGCCCTGCCTCACGCAGCTCGGGCACCACCTCGTCCCACGCCCACGCGCCGAGCCACGCGCCTGCCACCACCACGAATTGAGTCATGGTCCAAACGTAACCGCCGGGTCTGACAGCGGCCTTCCGGGGCGGATCGGACCGCCTGCGGCAGCGGTCAGACCGCCCGCGCGACAGCCCGCACCGGCGCGCCGTCCGCCCCCGGCAGCCGTAGCGGGAACAGGAACAACTCCATGTCCGGGAGGTCCACCACCTGCTCGAGCCCCGTGAGGTTCTCGGCGATCACCCCGCCCGCGCCGCACAGCACCCGGTGGGCGGGCAGCCCGAAGTCGGCCGTCGCATCGCCGGGTTCGGGCGTCGGATCGACACTGAGCGCGTCGACCGCGACCGTACGGACGCCCGCGTCGACGAGGGTTTCGGCGGCCTCCGGGGTGACCCACGGGTGGGCGAGGTAGTGGTCGGTGCCCCAGTGTGCCGACCAGCCGGTGGCGAGCAACAGCAGCGAACCGGGCCGCAGGCGCAGCTGGTTGAGCGCGGGTGTCAGCAGGGCGGGTGTGATCGGTGCCCTGGCCGGCAGCCCCCGTACGTCCGCCACCACCGCGTGCCCGGCGAAGCGTTCCAGGGGCAGTGCGTCGAGGCGTGGCCAGCTGTCGTCCACGTGGTAGGGGGCGTCGACATGGGTGCCCGACTGCGAACCCAGGTGCAGGTCAAGGACGTTGACTCCGTCGCGGGCCGTGGTCAGGGCGGGGGAGACCTCGACGGCCGGGTCACCCGGATACACGGGCATCCCGGTGACGACGGGCACCGACAGGTCGATCCAGGCCGGCATCAGCTGCCCTCGGTGGCCAGTGCGGGCGCCACGGCCGACGCTCCGGGGCCGGTGATCGGCGGCACCGGTACCTCGACCGTGCGGGCCAGCCGCGCCCCCTCCGGCCCGTACACCGCGCGGGGTTCGGGGAACAGCCGGAGCAGCGACAGGAACAGCACGGCGGCCACGGCCAGCGACAGCGGCAGGCTGATGTCGACGCCGTTGGCCAGGTCGCCGAGCGGGCCGACGAACTGTCCCGGGATGTTGGTGAACAGCACACCCACCACGGCGGCCACCCACCAGGCGGTCATGCCGCGCCAGTTCCAGCCGTGCGCGAACCAGTAACGCCCGCCGCGCTGACGGCGGTTGAAGACCTGGAGCGCGTCCGGGTCGTACCAGCCGCGCCGGGTGTAGAAGCCCAGCATCATCACGACCATCCACGGCGTGGTGCACGTGATGATCATCGTGGCGAAGGTGGAGATCGACTGCACGAGGTCGAGGCCGAAGCGCCCGATGAAGATGAACGCGATGGACAGCACGCCGACCAGCAGCGTCGCCTGCACCCGCGACAGCCGGGGGAACACCGACGAGAAGTCGAGTCCGGTTCCGTAGAGCGAGGTCGTGCCCGTCGACATGCCGCCGATCAGGGCCAGCAGGCACACCGGCAGGAAGAACCAGCTCGGCGAGATCGCGAGCAGTCCGCCCACGAAGTCGGGGGCGGACGGGTCGACGTACTTGGGGGCCTTCGTGGCGATGATGCTCGCGGTCGCCAGACCGAAGACGAACGGCAGCAGCGTCGCGATCTGGGACAGGAACGCGGCACCGATCACCTTGCGGCGCGGGGTGTTAGCCGGGATGTAGCGCGACCAGTCGCCGAGGAACGCGCCGAACGACACCGGGTTGGAGAGCACGATCAGCGCCGCGCCGATGAACGACGGCCAGAACAGCGACTGGGTCGCCGCGTCCGCCGAGGACGTGAAGACTCCGGCGTACGACGGGTCGAAGTCACCGGCGAACGCGATCGCGCCGAGCAGGAACAGGACCGTCGCGGACGTTACGGCGATCTTGTTGACGAACAGCATGAACCGGAAGCCGTAGACACAGACCGCGAGGACCAGTCCGGCGAACAGCGCGTAGGCGACGACGTACGACAGCGTGCTCTGCTCCAGGCCGAACAGCCGGTGCGCGCCGCCGACCAGGGCGTCGCCGGAGCTCCACACCGAGATGGAGAAGAACGCGACGGCGGTGAGCAGGGAGAGGAACGAGCCGACGACCCGGCCGTGCACGCCCAGGTGCGCGGAGGAGGCGACCGCGTTGTTCGTGCCGTTGACCGGGCCGAACACCGCCATCGGGCACAGGATCAGGGCGCCTACGACGACTCCGAGGAGCGTGGCCGCGAGGCCCTGCCAGAAGGAGAGGCCGAACAGGATGGGGAAGGCGCCGAGGACGCAGGTGGAGAAGGTGTTGGCGCCACCGAACGCGACCCGGAACAGGTCGAGCGGGGTGGCGGTGCGGTCCGCGTCGGGGATGCGCTCCACGCCGTAGGTCTCGACCTCGGTCAGGGACTGGCTCGGCGCGGCGGGGGAGGGGGCGGGCTGCTGCGAGGACAAGGGGGCTCCAGCGGGGGACGGCGGTGGAGCGCGGGGTGGCGCGGTGGCGGTGGGACGGCGGTTCACGCGCGCGGGGTGGGCGGGGTGAGCGGATGCCGTCCTCAGGGTGTCCGCCGACGCTACGGTCGGCCGCGATACCCGCGCCAGAGGACGGTTCATCCATCTTCCGTGCCGTGGGTGGAGGAATCGTCCACCCTCGGACCCTGATGTCACTCGCTGTCGGTCGGGGTGTTCTCCGGTTCGGTGTCGGGGCCCTGGGCGCGGACCCGCTGGACGTGTTCGAGGGAGTCGCGCAGTTCGGTGAGCCAGTCGTCGGTGTGGCGCTGGACGAGGCGCACGCACCAGGCGAGGGCGTCGCTGCGGCTGCGGGCCACGCCGGCGGCGATGAGGGTGTCGAGCACCTGGCGCTCGGGCTGGCGCAGCCGGGTCATGACGGGTGCGGAGATGTGGGTGAACAGGGAGCGTTCCCCGGCGCACTCGACACCCCACGAGACCTTCCTGCGGAACCGGTGCTCGGCCTCGCGGGCGACCGCGATCCGGGTCTCCCGGGTGCGCTCGCGGAACTCCTGGACGCGGCCCTGGACCGCCGCCTCCTTCTCGGCGCCCGAGACGCCCTCGGCGAGCCGTGGCGCGGGGATGCGGCCGATGACCGTGACCTCCTCGCGGTCGACCGTGACCTCGACCAGCTCCTCGAAGAGGTCGTCGGGCAGACGACCGGTGAACCAGCCGCGAAGCTTTTCCTGCTGCTCTGTCGTAATCATGTAATGACGATTACTCGCGACCATCGCGAACGCAAGGGGCTGCGGGGGAGTGCGCCGAGAGCTGAAGCGGAATGTTTCGGGACTGTTTCAGGACGATTGGCGAGGGCGGGTAAACCGGCCAACCGGCCCGATTCGGCGCTCGCGAAGCCCATGGTTCCGGGGTTCGCGCGTTCGAATTCTGTGACTTCACGCCACTGATTCAACACGCAAGGTTACTGAAACCTGTGGGTCGGATGTGTGTTCCCGCGGCGGACTCGGCAGAGTGGCGCCCGCCGGTTCGGCACCGACCGAGCGGGACCGGCATCTCTTCGAACCGATCCGTTCGTGATCGGTTCGTATCGAGCGGAAGGATGCACACAATGCGGAACACCGCGCGCTGGGCAGCGACTCTGGGCCTGACGGCCACCGCCGTCTGCGGGCCCCTCACCGGGACCGCCCTCGCGGCCCACGGCACCGGCCCGTCCGCGCTCTACGCCCCGTCGGCCCTCGTGCTGACCATGGGCCACGGGGACGACGCCGCCCTCGCGACACCGGAACGCGCAGTGACCCTCACCTGCGCGCCCACCTCCTCCGGCACCCACCCGTCCGCTGCTGCGGCCTGCGCCGAACTGCGCGGAATCGGGGGCGACTTCGACGCCCTGGCGGCCCGGAGCGATGTGCTCTGCAACAAGCTCTACCGTCCCGTCGTCGTCACCGTCGAGGGTGTCTGGCAGGGCAAGCGCGTCTCCTACGAGCGCGTCTTCTCCAACGAGTGCGTGAAGGACTCCTACGGGTACGGAGGTGTCTTCACGTTCTGAGAGACCGGGGTCGCACGGTCTCCGTGAGCATCAGGAAGGGTCCGTAGCTGGGGAGTGCGCACCCCTGTCGCGGAGTGCAGCGATCCCGCACCAGGGGTCGGCCGGGCGGTGTGGGGTCGCCCGAGCCGGCCCCTGCTTTCATTGCGGCTTCTCCGTCTCGGAGGGCATGGCGCGCAGCGGCGGAAAGCGGCCGAGCAGACCCGAGGCGCGCAACAGCCGGTCGATGCGCGGCCCGTCGGAGACGATCCGCAGCCGCCCGCCGCGTTCCCTCGCCCGTCCCTCGGCCCGGCACAGGACGCGCAGCCCCGAACAGTCCAGGAACTCGACGGGCCGCAGATCCACCAGTACGTCGGGCTCCGCGACCGCCGTCGCGGCGTCCAGGTGCTCGACGACCAGACCGGCGGTCGCCATGTCGATCTCCCCCGAGACCTCGACCACCGTGAAGGGGCCGTACGACCGCGTGAGGGCGCAGGAGTTGGCCGCGGGACTGTCGCGTTCGTCCGCTTCCGCTGTCATGGCCGCTCCACCTCGGCACGGGGCGCATTCGGTCTCGGTAGTTACCCCGGAGAGGCCCTCAGCATCCATGACACGCCGCCCGCAAGATCTGGTTCACTCGACATGGTGAACTTCGGTCGAAAAGGTTGACTTTCTGTCAGTAGGCGGCCGAGTCGGGGTCCCAAGGCCGCAATCGCGGCCACCATCCGGGCACCGCCTCGCGATAACGGTCGTACTCGGCGCCGAATCTGCGCCCCAGGTCGGGCTCCTCGTACCAGCGCGCGAACGCCCACATCAACAGCCCCGCGCAGCCGCCGTACACGAACAGCACAGGTCGTGCGAGCAGCAGGGCCTGGCCGGCGATCGTCGCGTCCACCGCCACGTACATCGGGTTGCGGACGTAGCGGTAGAGGCCGCCCACGACCAGCCGCTCCGTCGGCGCGACCGGTGCCGGAGTGCCGAGCCCCTCGGTCACGAACCGTGCGAAGGCCATGAGCAGTACGGCCGCGCCGGCCGCGAGCGGTACGAGGCCCAGCAGCCGTAGCGGCTGCCACCAGTCGCCGGCCCGCCACCCGGTCAGCCACCACGGCAGCGCGACGGCCACGGTGCCCGGGGCTAGCGCCAGGAAGAGCGAACTGCCGTAGGCGGCCGCCGATTTACGCATACCGCCACCATCCCGCCGAAGCGGAGCCGAAGAGAAGAGGGGCCGCCGTCTCCCTGCGGACGGCGACCCCTCGGTCCTTGCGGCTCACCTCTCGGCGGAGCCGATCACATGTGGACGACCGGTGCGGCGTCCGCGTCCTGGTGCGGAACCCCGCGGCGGTAGAGCGCGAGCGCGATCAGCGTGCCCGCGCCGAACAGGCCCGCCGACCACCAGAACGCGGTGGTGTAGCTCTCGATCGTGGCCTGCGCCTGGACCAGCTTGCTGGTCGCGTCCTTCCCGGCCAGGTAGTCCGTCGCGGCGCTCGCGGCCAGCGTGTTCAGCAGCGCCGTACCGATCGAACCGCCCACCTGCTGCATGGCGTTGACCGTCGCCGAGGCGACGCCCGCGTCCTCGGCGGCCACACCGCCCGTGGCGAGCTGCATCGCCGGCGGCATCACCATGCCGAGGCCCGCGCCGATCACGATCAGCTGAGGCAGCACGTGGGTCGCGTAGGACGAGCCGACCCCGATGCCGGTCAGCCAGGCCATGCCGACCATGGCGATGGCGAAGCCCAGCGGGATGACGACCTTCGGGCCCAGGCGTGGCACGAGGACCGTGGTGCCCACCTGTGCCATCACCATCAGCGCGCCGATCATCGGCAGGAACGCGACACCGGTCTTGGTGGGGCTGAAGCCCAGGTTCAGCTGGAGGTAGTAGGTGAGGAAGAGGAACACACCGAACATGCCCGCACCGGTGATCAGCACGGCGAGGAACGAGGCGCCCCGGTTGCGGTCGAGCAGGATGCGCAGCGGCAGCAGCGGGTGCTCGGCGCGGTTCTGCCACCAGACGAAGGCCGCCAGCAGGACGACACCCACGATCAGGAAGCCCCAGGTCTGCGGCGAACTCCAGTCGTGCGTCTCGGCGTTGGAGAAGCCGTAGACGAGGGAGAACAGACCGCCCGCGACCAGTACCGTGCCGGGCACGTCCAGCTTGGAGCCCGCCGCGTCGCGGTGGTTGGAGAGCAGCATCCAGCCGCCCGCGAAGGCGACGAAGGCGATGGCGACATTGACGTAGAGCGTCCAGCGCCAGTCGAAGGCGTCGGTCAGCACACCGCCGAGCAGCAGGCCCACCGCACCGCCGGCGCCCGCGATGGCGCCGTACACGCTGAAGGCCCGGGCGCGCTCACGGGCGTCCGTGAACGTCGTGTTCAGCAGGGAGAGGGCGGCCGGTGCGAGCAGCGCGCCCGCGACACCCTGGAGGGCGCGTGCGGTGACCAGCATGCCGAAGCTGTTGGCGGCACCGCCGAGGGCGGAGGCGCCGGCGAATCCGACGACGCCGACGAGGAAGGCGGTCTTGCGGCCGAAGAGGTCGGCGATCCGGCCGCCGAGCAGGAGCAGGGAGGCGAACGCCAGGGCGTACGCGGTGACGATCCACTGCCGGTTGCCGTCGGAGAAGCCGAGGTCCTTCTGGGCCGACGGCAGGGCGATGTTCACGATGGTGGCGTCGAGGACGACCATCAGCTGAGCCACGGCGACGATCGCGAGGATCCACCACCGCTTCGAGGAGGACGCGGGCTGCGCCTCCGTGACACCCGACTGGGTGTCTTCGGTCAGTGTCTTCTGGGACATCGGGAACCACTCCAGGGAAGTCGTTCGGGGTTTACCAAAACGTAAACGAAACGGTTTCGTACACATCGACACTAGAGCACTTTCAGCGAAACGGCAACGTTTCGCTGGGGACGGGGATCCGGGCATGCGCAAGGGCAGGTTCGAGGCCGACGGGGCCGGGCTGTACTACGAGGTGCGCGGCAGCGGCCCGGCGCTGTTGATGATCAGCGGGGCCGGGGGAGACGCCGGCTACTACGACGGCGTCGCGGAGATCCTTTCCGACGCATTCATGGTGATCTCCTACGACCGGCGCGGCAACTCGCGCAGCACCGGCCGGTCCGCGGCACCGATGGACCTCGCCGTCCAGGCCGCCGACGCCCGCGCGCTCATCGACGGGCCGGCCGGCGGGCGGGCGCTGGTGTTCGGCAACAGCGGGGGCGCGATCATCGGACTCACGCTGGCCGCACTGCACCCGGAGGTGATGACGGGCCTGATCGCCCATGAGCCGCCCGCCGTGAACGTCCTGCCCGACGGCGACCCCGGGCGCGGCTTCTTCGCCGAACTCGCCGCGCTGTACGCGCAGGGCGGGGCACCGGCGGCGGGACGCCGGTTCGCCGAGACCACCCGCGGCGAGGGCACGTACCGCTGGCCCGATGACCTCTGGAAGCGGTTCCTGGGAAACCAGGACCACCTCTTCGGCACGGAGTGGTCCGGCTTCGCCGGCTTCCGGCCCGACGAGACCGCCCTCAAGTCGGCCCCGTTTCCCATCGTGTTGGGCGCGGGAGCCGAGGACCGGGGCACGTACTACGCCCGCCCGTCGATCGAGATCGCCCGTCGGATCGGGGCGCCGTGGGCCGAATTCCCCGGCATCCACATGGAGTTCCTGCGCCACCCGGCCCGATTCGCGGCGGCGCTAAGGGTGTTGGCGACACAGCTGCACAGCCGCGACGGCGACGTCCCCGCGCTCTGGAAGGGCGCGGCTCAGTGAGACCCGAGCAGCTCCGCGACCAACAGCCGCCGCAGCCACGCCTGGTAGGCCTCCCGCGTCCAACCCCGGTGTCTGCGCAGGAGTTGATGCATGTGCGGTGACGCGAGCGCGTAGAGCGTGTCGGCGGCGGTGCGCGCGTCGAGGCCCGCACGCAGGGCTCCGCGCTCCTCAAGTGCCGTGGTCAGGGCCAGATGTACGCCGTACGTCGCCTCGGCACCGGCGTCCGCCGAGGCCCGCATGTCCGGGTCGGCGCCCGCCGCCTCGACGGTCACCATGATCAAGTCACCGGCGCGTTCCAGCAGTTCGGTGAGCTGGTCGACGCTGCGGCCGATCGCGCGCCCGGGGTCGGGCTCGTCCCGGATCTCCAGGGTCTCGGGGCGGTCCGGCACGGCGACCGGCTCCTCGTCACCGGCGATCGCGACACCCAGGGTGTGCCCGAACAGGGCCGCCTTGGTCGGGAACGCGTCGTACAGCGTGCGCTCACCGACCCCGGCCAGCGCCGCCACCTCCTTCATGCGCGTGCCCGTGAACCCCTTCTCCGTGAACAGCCGGGAGGCCGCCTCCCGGATGCGGGCGCGGGTCGCCGCGGCGGTCTCGGCGCGCTTGGCCGAGCGGTAGGGCCGCTTCCGGTCGCTGTTCCGGTTGCTCTTCTGGTTGACGGGTTCGGGCATGGGGAGGAGTCTAGAAGGAAATCGTCGCAGTGGCACTGCGGTTAAATCAATGAAGGCGATGAGGAGTGTGGGTGTCATGCCGGAGCTCGCCGGAATCCACCATGTGAAGCTGCCCGTCACCGATCTCGACCGCTCGCGCGACTGGTACGGCCGCGTCCTCGGCTTCAAGGTCACGCACGAGTTCCCGGACGCGGAGGACGGCGTCGTGCGCGGAGTGGCGGGGGAGGTGCCGGGTCTCGGCGACTCGATGCTCTGCCTGCGGGTCAACTCCCAGGCCGCGCAAGGGTGTCAGGGCTTCGACCCGGTCAGCTTCGCGGTCCGGGACCGCGCCGACGTCGAGGCCTGGGCGGCCCACCTCGACACCCTCGGCGTCCCGCACTCGCCGGTGATCGAGGCCTCGATCGGCTGGCTGCTGGTGTTCAACGACCCCGATGGCCTCGATCTGCACCTGTACAGCTGGGCGGCGCACGGGGTGGATCACGAGGGCATCCCCGGGTACGGCCGCCCGGTTTCCTGAATACTGCGCATTCCTTGACCGGTATATAACCAGGGAGGCATATTGGACCCATGTCCGACGCCTCGCTCTGGACCGCCCTCGCCGATCCCCACCGGCGGGCCATCGTCGCCCTGCTCCTGGAGCGGCCCCGGCCCGTCGGCGAGATAGGGGAGGCCTGCGGTCTGAGCCAGCCCAGCACGTCGAAGCACCTGCGGGTGCTGCGGGACGCGGGCCTGGTCCGGGTACGGCAGGACGCACAGCGCCGCGTCTACGCCCTCGACCCCGCCCCGATCGCCGCACTCGACGCCTGGCTCGCCCCCTACCGCGAGCTGTGGAACCGCAGCCTGGACCGGCTGGGCCAACGCCTCGACGAGACGTCGTACGACACCGACACCGAGGAACCCACCCCGAAGGGCTGATCCATCATGTCCGTCGACCTCACCGGCACGTATCTGACGCTCGACGACGGCCGCCCCGCCGTCCGCTTCAGCCGCGTCTACGACCAACCCCTCGACCGCGTCTGGCAGTTCGTGACCGACCCCGACGAACTCGCCCAGTGGTTCCCCTCACGCGCCGAGTTCGAGCTGCGCCCCGGCGGCACGGTCACCTTCAGCGGCGACCCGAACATGCCGGAGTCGACCGGCCAGGTCATCGCCGTCGACCCGCCCCGGCACCTCTCCTTCGAATGGGGCGGCGACGAGCTGCGCTTCGACCTGGAGGAGGTCGAGGAGAAGCGCACCCGCTTCACCCTCACCAACGTCCTGAGCGCCGAGGACACCGCGTCCCGGAACGGGGCCGGTTGGGAGGTGTGCCTGGCCGCGCTGGACGCGAAGGCCCGTGGCGAGCGCGCCGAGGGACCTCATGCCGGTGCCGGCGCGCCCTGGAAGGAGTTCTACGACGGCTACTTGGCGGCCGGGATCCCCTCGGGCGCGCCCGTGCCCGGCCTGGACTGACCTCTCACGCCATCTGCCGCCGCACCAGCTCGTGCAGCCGGCCCCCCGTGTCCGCCAACAGCTGGGCGGGCGGGCCCTGTTGGGCGACCTTGCCGTCCTCCATGACGACCACGCGGTCGGCGTCCAGGACGGTCGAGAGGCGGTGCGCGATGACGATCCGGGTCGCGTTGAGGGCCTTGGTGCTCTCGATCACAGTGCGCTGGGTCTCGTTGTCCAGGGCGCTGGTCGCCTCGTCGAAGAACAGGATGCGCGGCCGGCGGATCAACGCCTGCGCGATCATGAGGCGTTGACGCTGACCGCCCGACACCGCGCCGCTGCCCGCCACGATCGTGTGCAGGCCCATCGGCATCCGCTTGATGTCCTCGGCGAGCCCCGCCATCTCGGCCGCCGCCATCGCCTCCTCCGGCGTGAACGGCTCGGTGCCGCAGATGACGTCCAGGATGGAACCGGTGAACGGCTGCGCGTGCTGGAGCACCACCCCGCACTGCCGCCGTACCGCCGACTGGTCGAGGGCGCCCAGGTCCTGGCCGTCGTAGAGGACGCTGCCGGAGACCGGTTTGTCGAAGCCGATGAGGAGGCGCAGCAGGGTGGACTTGCCGCAGCCGCTGGGGCCGACGATCGCCACGAACTCGCCCGCGCGCACCTGGAAGGACACGTCGTCGAGGACGAGGGGGCCGTCGTCGGCGTAGCGGAAGGACAGCCGGCGGGCCTCGATGGCGCCGGACAGCTGTCCGGGGCGGGTGCTCGCGGTGCGGACCTCCGGGGCCGCGTCCAGGACCGGCCTGATCTCCTCGAAGAGCGGCAGTGCGGAGACCACCGAGACGAAGGCGCCGGTCAGGCTGGTGACGGAGGTCAGGACCATCGTCACCGACGTGTTGAAGGTGAGGAAGGCGGCGGCCGACATCGAGCCGCGCGCCGGGCCCGCGAGCAGCATGAACATCAGCAGGGTGCAGACGGGCAGATACACCGCGCCCATCACCGTGCTGAGGTTCTTGATCCGGCCGACCTTCTGCTGGAGTTCACGGCTGCGCGCGAACTCGGAGGCCCAGGCCGCGTAGGCGTAGTTCTCCGCCGCCGCCACCCGCAACTTCGGCAGTCCGCGCAGGGTTTGGAACGCCTGGTTGTTCAGCTTGTTGCTGAGCACGACCAGCTTGCGCTGCCAGCGCACCTGCCACAGACCGAGCCCCAGGAACACGGCCGCGATCACCACGAGCATGCCGATCGCCGCGAGCGCCATCGACGCGCTGTACCAGAACAGCAGCCCCAGGTTCATCACGCCTACTGTCACCGACTGCGCGACGACAGGGCCAACTCCCGCCAGCAGACGGCGGATCGAGCTGATGCCCATCGCCGCGCTCGCCAGCTCACCCGTCGAGCGCTCGGTGAAGAACTTCGTCGGCAGCCTCAACAGGCGGTCCCAGACGGCCGGTTGGAGCGTGGCCTCGATCCGGCCCTCAAGGCGGAGCATGGTGAGGTTCTCCAGCAGCATGAAGGCCGCCGCCACCACGCTCGTCACCATCACGGCCAGACAGACCTGCACGATCAGGCCGGTCTGCGCCTTCGGCACGAACTCGCCCAGCACCTTGCCCGTCGCGATCGGCACCAGCGCCCCGATCGCCACCGTCACCAGCCCGCTGATCAGCAGGTTGGAGAGGTCGCTCCCGGTGCCCTGCATGCTGAAGCGCAGCAGCCCGAGCGGGCTGAGTCGCCGCTCGGGCAGCGGGCGGTAGAACATCACCGCGCGCGGCTCGAACTCCTCCGCGTTCGCCTTCTCGATCGGCGTCTCGCGCCCGGTCGCCGGATGTACGGCGACGTAACCGCCGCGCCGCCACAGCAGCGCGACCGGCGCCCCGGACAGCGCCCGACGGCCCACCAGCGGACCGACGTTGTCCCGCCACCAGCGCCCGTCGAGCCGTACGGCCCGCACCCGGACCCGGGAGGCGAGGGCGATCCGCTCGACCGGGTCCAGCCGGTCGCTCTCGCTGCCGCTCTGCGCGGGCTCGGCGAGGGTGATGCCGGCCGCCTCGGCGACCAACTTGCAGGCCGCGTACGACGCGTCGGCGTCGGCGGCCGTCGTGCGCCGCGCCGAGGACTTGCCGATCGACGCGAGCAGCGTCCGGTCGGCCTGGGCGCGGACCGCCTCACCGGCCTTGATACCGGCGGCGGTTCGCGTCTCGTGGGTGCGCTCCAGCTGCTCGATCCACTTGTCCAGCGTGGAAAGGAGGCGGTACTGCTGGTCGACCATGCCCTGCCAGACACCGGGGTCCATCAGCAGATCGGCCGCCGCCTCCGCGCCGTACAACGACCCGTACTGCACGCTGCCCGGCGGCACTTGCATCCAGAACACGTCGTCGTCGGTGAGCGCGGCGGCTCGCTCGGTCGCCATCGGCGCCTGGAAGAGGATCGAGAGGCCGCGGCCGACGCCGAGGGCGAGGGCGTATTCGAGCGGGCTCGAAGTCGGCGGAACGTACTGGGGGTTGCCGTACTCGTCGTACGACCAGGTCTGGGTGTTCGCGGGCTGGTACAGCTCCCGCAGGTTGATGCGGTGCACCACGCAGTCCCGCAACGGGCGTGCCACCAGCGTGTGTTGGGGGCCGGTGACCGGGCCGAGCAGCAGTGAGCCCGCCTCCAGCCGGCCGAGGTGGTGCCAGTGGCCCTGCTGCACGGCGTCCACCGCGAAGAGGTCGATGGCGCCCGACGCGACCAGCCAGAGCACCTGCGGGCCTTCGAGGTCGAGGCGGTTGAACCCGGTGCAGTCGATCGGCGTGCCCAGGGATCCCAGCGCGCCGAGGACCAGGTCGCCTTCGTGGACGGACGTCATCTCACCGCTCCTTGACCAGCGTGGCGTACGCGCCGCCGGCCGCCACCAGGGCATCGTGCCGCCCGCGTTCCACGATCGTCCCGTGTTCGAGGACGACGATCTCGTCGCTGTCGCGCACCGTGCTGAGCCGGTGGGCGATCACCACGCAGGCGCAGCCGCGCTTGCGGAGGTTGTCCATCACGACCAGCTCGGTCTCCGCGTCCAGGGCGCTCGTCACCTCGTCGAGCACGAGGATGCTGGGCCTGCGCACCAACGCCCGTGCGATCTCCAGGCGTTGGCGCTGACCGCCGGAGAAGTTGCGCCCGTCCTGCTCGACCCGGCTGTGGATACCGCCGGGCCGCCGCATGACCACGTCGTACAGGGCCGCGTCCCGCAGCGCGTCCGTGACCGCTTCGTCCGGGATCGACGGGTCCCACAGCGCCACGTTGTCGCGGACCGAGCCCTCGAAGAGAAACACGTCCTGGTCGACGAAGGAGACGGAGGCCGCGAGCGCGCCGCGCGGGATGTCCTCAAGGCGGTGGTCGTCGATGCGGATCACGCCCTCCCAGGGCGTGTAGAGACCCGAAATCAGCCTGGACACCGTCGACTTGCCGCTGCCGGAGCCGCCGACCAGCGCCACCTGCTGACCCGGTCCGACCGTCAGTGAGAATCCGGTGAGGAGGGGCTTGTCGAGGGGGCTGTAGCCGAAGGTGATGTTCTCCAGCTCGACGTGGCCCTGAAGCCGGCGGGTCGAATCGGCGCCGCCCGCGCGGGAGTAGAGAGGATCGGCCTGGAAGTTCTCGACGTCCTTGAGCCGGGCCACGTCGGCCGCGAAGTCCTGGATGCGGCCCGCGACGCCGTTGAGCCGGGTGATCGGCGCGGTGAAGCGGGTGACCAGCGCCTGGAAGGCGACCAGCAGACCGACCGAGATGCCCCCCTCCACGGCTCGCATGCCGCCGATCCACAGGATCAGCGCGCTGTTGAGGGAGGCCAGCGTCGGCGCGACCACGCCCAGCCAGGCGCTCGGCACCCCGAGCCGCTGCTGCTCCTCCAGGGTGGTGGCGTGTTGTCCGGCCCACTTGCGGAAGTAGCCGTCCTCACCGCCGGTCGCCTTCATCGTCTCGATCAACTGGAGCCCGGTGTAGGCGGTGTTGGTCAACCGGGCGGAGTCGGCGCGCAGTTTCGCGGTGCGGGTAGCGCGCAGCCGGATGACGACCCGCATCGCCACCACGTTCAGCAGCGCCACCCCGATGCCCACGTAGGTGAGTTGGGGGTCGTAGGTGTAGAGGAGCACCGCGTAGAGCACCACGACCACCGCGTCCACGCCCGCCGCCGAGAGGTCGCGGGCCAGGGTCTCGGCGACGGAGTCGTTCGACTGGAGGCGCTGCACCAGGTCGGCCGGGCTGCGCTGGGAGAAGAAGGTCACCGGCAGCCGCAGCAGATGGCGCAGGAAGCGGGCGCTGGAGAGGGTGGAGGAGATGATGCGGCCGTGCAGCAGGTTCGCCTGTTGCAGCCAGGTCAGCACCAGGGTGAGCAGCACACAGGTCCCCATGGACGCGAACAGCACGGCCAGCAGGGAGGTTTGACCACCTATCAGAAACATGTCGATGTAGGTCCGGCTGAGTGCGGGCATCGCCGCGCCGACCAGGACCAGCAGCAGGCTGGAGAGGACGGCGGCGGGCATCGTGCCCGCGGTGCCGCGCAGCCGGGCGGGCATCGCGCCCAGGACGCCCGGCTTGCGCCCGCCCTTCTCGAAGCCTTCGCCCGGCTCCATGACGAGGACTACTCCGGTGAAGCTGGAGTCGAAGTCCTCCATGGGCACGAACCGGCGGCCCTTGCCGGGGTCGTTGATGTACACCCCGCGGCGGCCGAAGCGGCGCCCCATGCCGTCGTAGACGACGTAGTGGTTGAACTCCCAGAACAGGACGGCAGGGGACCGCACTTCGGCGAGGGCGGCGGTGTCCATCTGCATGCCCTTGGCCGTGAGGCCGTAACTGCGGGCCGCCTTCAGCAGGTTGCTGGCGCGCGAGCCGTCGCGGGAGACACCGCAGGCGATGCGGAGTTCCTCCAGCGGGATGTGGCGGCCGTAGAAGCCGAGGACCATCGCCAGGGAGGCGGCGCCGCACTCGACGGCCTCCATCTGGAGGACGGTGGGTGAACGGACCGTCTTCGCACGGCCCTTGGGCACCGGGCGCTTCGGTGGCGCGGAACGGCGCCGGGAACGGGTGTCCTGTGCGGGGCTCACGGCAGCAGCCAATCGAGGGGACGCTGATCGGCCAGCCGGATCGAGGCCGAGGCCATGGTCATGGAGGTGAGCGCGAACGGCGGCCCGTCGGCGGACGACCACTTGTAACCGCTCTTCGTGCGCGCCGACTTGTCGAGCCTCACCAGCACGGCCACCGGCCTGCCCTTCTTGGTGAACTGCTCGCCCAGCTGGCTGTCGCCGAGGAACGCGGCGATCTGCTGCGCCGACTGGGCGGACCGGTCCACCGCCTTCACATGGCCGCGCAGCACGCCGTACGTCTGCGTCGGCACGGACGAGACGGTCAGGTCGACGGCGGCGTTCGCGGGGATGGAGGCCGCGTTCTCGGCGGGCACGTACACCGTGGCGTAGAGCGGATCGGTGGCGCGCGCGACCTTCTCCACGGCGGCGACGTTCGCGCCGGTCTGGATGATCTGGCCGATGGTGGCGGCGAGCGCGGTGATCCGGCCCGCGGCGACCGTGCGCACGACGGAGTCGCCGTCGGCCGTACGGACCTGCAGAACAGGAGAGTTGGCCGGCAGCCGTTCGCCCTCCTGGGCGACGACGGCGGTGACCTGGCCCGCGACCGGGCTCTGCAGGATGTAACTGCCCTCGCCGTGCGTGAGGATGGCGGACGCCCCGACCGTGGACGCCACGGAGCCGGTCACCGCCCACACGGACGCGGCGGCCACGACGACCACCGTCACACAGAGCACGAGCCAGCCCTGAGGACGCGCGAAGCGCACCGGAAGATCGAGCTCTTCGGGCGACTGGAGCTTGGCGAGGGCCTGTTGGCGGAACTGCACGGAACTTCCCTCACCTAGGGGAGAGATCTTTTACGGCACACGAGTACGGCACCGGAAAGTCCCGGAGCCGGGAAACGGCTCCGGGACTCGGTGGAACAAGGCGCGATCAGAGACCGGCGACCAGGCTCGTGACCGGGGCCACGTTCAGGCCGGTGGTGCCCTCGACGGTGCCGATGACCGAGTCGACCAGGCCGGAGACCGGGACAACGCCGTCGACCAGGCCGGTGACGGTGCCGAGGGCGTTCACGGACAGACCGCCGGAGACGTTGTCGAGCTCGGCGTCGGAGATCTCAACGGTCTCGACCTGGGGGGTGGAGTTCATGGGGGAACTTCCCTTCATATGGATATTCACAAGGGGGAGCGGCCCCTCTGGGGACAGACGACGGCCGCGACCGCAGGCGCCGGGCGCCGTTTCCGGAGCCCTTGCGGCTCCTGCGGTGCGATGGATCAAAGCACGGTGCGGACGGGCGCAGCCAATCAAACTCCCGTCCCACCAGGGCACTTGAGCCCCAGGAGGCGCGAACCGTGCAGGCGTGGGCACGAGGTGTCGGCGAGTTCTTCACACGCTGCACGGCATCGCTCCGTAAGAGGGCTTGCGGCGCCGAAGCGGAATGGGACACTCCCCACCAAAGGCGTTTCCGGGGGTGTGTGCATGTGCAGATCCGTCGAGTCCGGTGACTTGGTTGGGTACGCGCTGTGCAGATTCCCTGAAGCCGGGATTCCGTCGACCGTTCTCGACGGACCGTTACTGATCGATCGCGTTCCGTTTCGGTCCGGGAGTGGGGCAACTGAGCGCGTGCACGCGGCGGTTCGGGCGGCCACCGATTCGATCAAGACATCCGGCCGTTCCGCGGACACCGGACGCGCAGGGCCCGCCGCGCCGTGCGCACAGGCCCGCAGCCACCTCGTACCCCTTCCGGGTCAGCGCTTGGACATGGCCGATTCGCGTTTTCGCAAAGGAAGTTGAGAAACGGAATTGAACACCTCACGTGACACGTGCGTATCAACGGGCATCCAGGCGCCCCCATAAGCCGCCACCCCCGGCGGCACAGACCCCGGTCCCCAGGAGGTCGAGAAGTTTGAGTCACAAGCGAATTCCGAAGCGCAAGGCCGCGATAGCTGTCGGCGGTGTCGCTGCACTCGGAGCGGCGGTGATCCTGCTGCCGAACGCCAACGCGTCCCAGGACAACTCGGCAGGCGCCGCCACCCCCAAGACTCTCAAGGCGACGGGCGCCTCGGACCTCTCCTCGCAGATCGCGGGACTGCTGGGCGACGCCTTCGCCGGGTCCTACTACGACAGCGCCACCCAGCAGCTCGTCGTCAACGTGATCTCCGGCGACAACAACAACGTCGTCGTACAGGCGGAGAAGGCCGGCGCCAAGGTGCGCGAGGTGCAGAACAGCACCGCCGAACTCACCGCCGCCGCCAAGGTGTTGAAGACCAAGGCCACCATCCCCGGCACCGCCTGGTCCGTCGACCCGAAGACCAACAAGATCCAGGTCCTCGCCGACAGCACCGTCACGGGCAGCAAGTGGGACACCGTGCTGTCGACCGTGAAGAGCCTCGGCACGGACATGGCCACGGTCAAGAAGACCGCCGGCTCCTTCAAGACGCTGGTGTCGGGCGGTGACGCCATCTTCGCCCAGACCGACCAGGGCGGCGTCCGCTGCTCCCTCGGCTTCAACGTCACCGCGAGCGACGGCACCCCCGCCTTCCTGACCGCCGGGCACTGCGGTGTCGCGGCGAAGCAGTGGTCGGACACGCAGGACGGCCAGCCGATCGCCACGGTCGACCAGGCCGTCTTCCCCGGCAACGACTTCTCCCTGGTGAAGTACGACGACCCGGCCACCCAGACCACGAGCGACGTCAACGTGGGCAACGGCCAGACCGTCCAGATCACCCAGGCCGAGGACGCCACCGTCGGCACCCAGGTCTTCCGGATGGGCTCCACCACCGGGCTGCACGACGGCACGGTCACCGGTCTCGACGCGACCGTCAACTTCCAGAGCGAGACCGACCCCAACGGTGTCGACACCGTCAACGGCCTGATCCAGACGGACGTCTGCGCCGAGGCGGGTGACAGCGGCGGCTCCCTCTTCACCCAGGACGGCGGCGCGGTCGGCCTCACCTCCGGCGGCAGCGGCGACTGCACCAGCGGTGGCGAGACCTTCTTCCAGCCGGTCACCGCCGCGCTCACGGCGACCGGGGCCACCCTCGGCGACGCGGGTGCCGGTGCGGGCGCGGGCGACGACACCGCCACGGCGGACCCGTCGGCGACCGCGGCCGACCCGTCGGCCACCGACGGCACCGGCGACCAGTCCGGAGCCGTGGACCCGAACGCCACGGACGGTACCGGCGACCAGTCCGGCGCGGTCGACCCGAACGCGACCGACGGTACCGGCGACGCCACCGGAGACGGCACGGGCACCGGAGCCGACGACGGTTCGTCGCTCACCTCGAACCACTGATCCGACCCCTTCCAGCGTTTCAGGTCGGCGGTGGATCGGTCCGGCCCTCCGGCGGGAGGGCCGGACCGCCCTGCGTGTACCTCAGTTCGGGCCCGGCTCCCGGGCCCGCAGCAGTAGCAGCGCCACGTCGTCGATCCGCTCCCGCGCCGAGGCGCTGTGCCGCACCAGTTCGTCGGCGATCTCCTCCAGCGGCAAGTCCCCTGCCGCTGCGAGGCGTTGGCCCAGTTCGGCCAGGGCGTCCTCGATGTCGACGCCGGGGGACTCGATGAGCCCGTCGGTGTACAGCGCGAGGACCGAACCGGGCGCGAGACTCACCTCCGTCGTCGGATACGTCGCGTCGGCGTCGATGCCCAGCAGCGGACCACCCGCCAGGTCCAGCACCCGCACCCGCCCGTCCGGACGGCGCAGCAGCGGCGGCGGATGACCGGCCCGCGCCATCACGGCCGTACCGCGCGCGGGATCCAGCCGTAGATACAGACAGCTCGCGAACAGCTCCACGCCCAGGTCGATCAGCAGCCGGTTGGTGCTGCGCATGACCTCCTCCGGAGCCTGGCCGACCGTCGTGTACGCGCGGACGGCCGTCCGGATCTGGCCCATCAGCCCGGCCGCGGTCACGTTGTGCCCCTGGACGTCGCCGATCACCGCAGCCGGACCCGAGGTGGTCACCAGGTCGTAGAAGTCGCCGCCGATCTCCATGCCCTGGGTGGCCGGCAGATAGCGGGCGGCGGCCTCGATGCCCGGCAGCGGCGGCAGCGAGTGCGGCAGCAGCGCGGCCTGCAGTCCGTGCGCCAGCTGGTGCTTCGCGTCGTAGAGCAGCGCACGCTCCAGCGCCTGCGCGATCAGCCCGCCCAGACTCGTCAGCACCGCGCGCTCGTCCGCGGGGAAGACATGCGGCTCGGCATAGGCCAGCACACAGGTGCCGACCGGCCGCCCGGACGCCACCAGCGGCAGATACGCCCAGGCCGCGAACCCGTCGGGGGTGGCGTTCCGGCTCGGATACAGCCGTTCCAGGTCCCGCCGTGAATCGAAGAACCCGGGCACACCGCTGCTCAGCACGGCCGTCCCCGGCGTCGGCTCGGTCAGCGCCATGCCGTCGAAACGCTCCACCACATGCGGATCGGGATAGCCGCGGTGCCCCAGCACATGCAACCGCCCGCCCCGCGAACCGAGCACCACCAGCGCCTGACTGCCCACGGCCGGCGCGACCTCGTCCGCGATCAGCTGCACCACGTCCTCCACCCCCACCGCCTCGGTCAGCGCCCCCGCCAGACTCAGCACCTGGGAGATGGTCACAAGCCGCGACGGCCCCTCGCCCGGGCGCGGCGCCGCCCGGCCCAGCTCCGTCACCGCCCGCGCCCGGCTGATCCGCACACTGAGCCCGGTCGTGTTCGGATACATCCGGAACGACAGCCACTCGCCCGGCGGACGCAGCGCCACGAACGACGTGACCTGCTGACTGAGCAGCGCGGCCCGGTAACGGTCCTCGTACACCGGGTCGTTGAGCCAGGGCACCGCCGCCCACAACTGGGTGCCCAGCAGACTGCTCACCGACATCCCGAGCAGCTCCCCGGCCGCCGCGTTCGCGAAGCCCACCCGCCCGTGCAGATCCAGCGAACACAGCCCGTACGGCAGCCGGGCCACCATCCGCGCCGCCTCGACCGTGCCCAGCGTCCCGGCCACACTCGTCGCGGGCCCCGTCGCCAGCAGATCGGGTTCGGCGCGCGCCGGCCGGCGCTCCTCCACGGCCCGCTCCAGCCGCACCGCGAGCCGGGCGCAGGCGCTGGTCAGCTGCTCGCGGTCCCGGTCGGACAGCACCGGCGGATGCGAACCGGGCCAGGTCACGAAGACCGAGCCGTAGACCGTGGACCCGGTCGCCACCGGTACCGCCGCCAGCGCGAAGGGATACGGCAGCACGACCGCGATGCGCGGATAGCGGCGGGCCATGTCCTCCTCGCCGCCGACCCAGATCAGCCGCCGTTCGCGCACCGCCTCGGCGACCGGGATCGGCGCGCTCAGCCCCACCCGCTCCCAGGGTGCGGCGAACGCGCGGGGCAGGCCCGCCATCACCGCCATCTCCAGCACCGGTTCCTCGGGCGTCAGCAGATAGACCGCGCCCGAGTGCGCGTGGACGGCGTCCATCATCGCGGCCAGCGCGAGCGACAGCATCGGCCGGCCGACCGGCGCCTGTCCGGACACCTGCCGGGACAACTGCCCGTCGGACACGCCGACCACCTCCTCGCCCGGCCGTGCCGTTTCGGGGCTCAGGCTCAGGCTCCACCCTGGCGGCCCGACGCGCACGGCGAGCGGGGCGGCCGCAAGGCGGGCACTGAGGGCCATCCGGCCCCTCATCTCCACGGAACGGTCACAGGGGCTGCGCGGCAGCCGCATAAGCGCTGTAATTGCGGACGTGGTCAGTGAGGGCGCTGAGGGACGCAGAACGAGAACGCTGCGGGCCGAACTTGCCCTCAAAACGCTCACCACCGATCTCGACTCCCGCGAACGGCTGCGCCGGGTCCTCGAACAGGCCCTCGTCTTCGCCGGAGCCACCTTCGCCGGGGTGTACACGTCCGGCGAGGCCGACCTGCTGTGCCTGGTCGAGTCGGCCGGCGTGCCGCGCACGCTGTACGGACTGCGGGACGGCTATCCGGCGTCCGGGGGAGCGCCGGTCGCCGAGGTACGGCGGTCCGGGCACCCGGTGTGGCTCGGTCCCGAGGAACTGGCCGCCGGCGGCGACTCGCGACGGCTGCCGACCGGGGAGTTCCATCTGGCCGTCCTGCCCGTGCGCGGCGACCGGGGCGGCGGCTGTCTGCTCGCGGTGAGCGAGCACCCGGCCGGGTTCGACACCGACGACCGCGCCTGCCTCACGCTGATCGCCGAGGCGGTCGCGATCCCGGTCCCGGACGAGGCCGTGGCGGGCGAGGACCTGCCGGCGGGCTCCTTCGACCTGGCCATGGACACCGGCCGGGTCGAGGTCGGCGGCGACATCCTGACCCTGTTCGGCCTGGGTCCGGACGACTTCGACGGCAAGGTCGAGACGCTCCTCGGACTGACCGTGCCGGAGGACCTGCCCTCGCTGATGTCCGTCGTCGAGGCCGACCACATGGCCATCGGCGACCGCGAGCTGGAGTTCCGCGTCCTGCAGCCCTCGGGGCCGCCGAAGTGGCTGCGGCTGCGCGGCCGGCTCCTGCCCGGCGGCGACGGCCGCCCGGCCCGTCTCGTCGGCACCGTCGGCGACGCCTCCCAGCTGCGCTCCGGCGTCAACGACGTGGCCCGCGTCCAGCGCCTCGCCGCCGCCCTCGCCATGGCCGGCACGGTCCGCGACGTCAGCCAGGCCGTGGTCGCCGCCCTGCGTAAACCGCTGCGCGCCGACCGCATCGCGCTCGCCGAACTGGAGGGCGACCGCCTCGTCGTCACCGTCCTCGACCCGCCCGAACCGGAGTCCTGGCCCGAACTGTGGCGCCAGGAGTGGCGCAGCGAATGGCCCGACGCGCCCGTCCGCACCATGCCCACTCTCGCCGCGGCCCTGCGCGAGGGCCGCGCCGCGATCTGGCCCGCCGGCACCGACCTGGAACCCGCCCTCGCCGAGGTCGGACCGGGCGGCCTCGCCGTCCTGCCGCTGTCCGCCGGCGGCCGGGTGTCCGGCGCCTGTCTGATCGGCTGGGACACCCCGCACGTCTTCGGCCCCGACGAACGCGCCCTGCTCACCGCCTCCGCCGGCCTTGCCGGCCAGGCCCTGATGCGCGCCCACGCCTTCGACGCCGAGCACGAACTCGTCGGCATGCTCCAGCGCCAGCTGCTGCCGCGCCGGCTGCCGAAACTGCCCGGCGGGGTCGCCGTCGCCCGCTATCTGCCGACCACGGCCGGCCTCGAGGTCGGCGGCGACTGGTACGACGTGATCCCGCTGCCCGACAACCACGTGGCCCTCGTCATCGGCGACGTCCAGGGCCACAACGCGGGCGCCGCCACCCTCATGGGCCAGATGCGCACCGCGCTGCGCGCCTACGCCGTCGAGGGACACCCGCCCGACGTCGTCGTCTCGCACGCCAACCGGCTCCTCATCGACCTGGAGACCGACCTCTTCGCCACCTGCTGCTACGTCGACGTCGACATGGAGGAGGGCTCCGCCTGGTACGTGCGGGCCGGTCATCTGCCGCCCGTCCTGCGCCACCCGGACGGCAGCACCGAGATCCCCGACCTGGACGGCGGCCCACCGCTCGGCGTGGTCACGCAGGCCGACTTCCCGATGAGCCCGCTGCGGCTCCAGCCCGGCACGGTCATCGCGCTGACCACCGACGGCCTCGTGGAGTCCAAGGAGGCCGACATCGACGAGGGCCTCGACCGGCTCGCCCACGGCCTCGCCGTCTCCGACCCCGCCCACCTCGGACTCGTCGCCGACGCCCTGCTCGGCAACGCCCGCCGCGACGACGACGTGGCCCTGCTCCTCATGCGCTACGACGGCCTCGCCACCCGGCCCCGGCGCGAGAACTGGACGGTGTGGCGCGTCCCCGAGGCGGCCCGGCACGCCCGCCGCTTCACCAAGCGCACCCTGCGCGTCTGGGGCGTCACCGAGGAGGTCGACACCATCCTCCTCGTCGTCTCCGAGCTGGTCACCAACGCCCTGGTGCACACCGACGGCCCGGTCCGCCTCGACCTCACCCTCGTCAACCACCGGTTCCGCGTCGCCGTCGCCGACTCCTCGCCGCGCACCCCGGTCAAACCGACCAGCATCGGCTGGGAGGCCACCGGAGGCCGCGGGATCCTCCTCGTCGAGGCCATGTCGGCGGCCTGGGGCACGGTGCCGGTGAGCGGCGGCAAACAGGTGTGGGCCGAGATCGCGCTCGACCGGTAGACGGCCGCACGGGTGCCCGTCGGGGCACGTAACGGCAGGTCGGAACGGCCACAGGCGTTCGCCGTGATGGGGTGCCTGCTTGTGGCACACACCTTCGAAGAACTGGTCGAGAAGCAGCGCGCGGCCGACCAGGCGCGCGCCAGGGTCAAGGAGATGCGGGACGCCCTCGGCGCCCCCGCCCACGAACCCTGGACCGAGGCCCAGACCGAGACCTACGAGACCGCGTGGCGGGCCTGGCGCGATCTGAGCCGTGATGTGCAGGCCGCGGTGGGCGAGTACGCGAAGGACGAGGGTCTGGACCGGGCCGAGGTCGTCGCGGACGTGGAGCGGGCGGCGGGTGGTTTGCCCGATCCGTCGGACGATTAGACACCTCCCGTCCCACCTATCGTTGGGTGGTCGTAATAAACGAACATAGGGAGGAACGATGCACGTCCAAAGATGACGCTAAGGTGAAGCGATGAAGGCTCTCGTTCTCTCCGGCGGCACTGGATCCCGCCTGAGGCCGATCACACACACATCGGCAAAACAGCTCGTCCCGGTGGCCAACAAGGCCGTCCTTTTCTACGGGCTCGAATCACTCGCCGACGCGGGCATCACTGAGGTCGGCATCATCGTCGGTGACACCGCGGCGGAGATCGAGGAGGCGGTGGGTGACGGGTCGAAGTTCGGCCTCGAGATCACCTACATCCCGCAGGACCGGCCCCTCGGACTGGCCCACGCCGTTCTGATCGCGCGCGAGTACCTCGGCGACGACGACTTCGTGATGTACCTCGGCGACAACTTCATCGTCGGCGGCATCACCGGTCTCGTCGAGGGCTTCCAGGCCAACAAGCCCGACGCGCAGATCCTCCTCACCCACGTGCCCGACCCGCGCTCCTTCGGCGTCGCCGAGCTCAGCGAGTCCGGCCAGGTCATCGGCCTGGAGGAGAAGCCGGAGCACCCCAAGAGCGACCTCGCCCTGGTCGGTGTCTACCTCTTCACGCCCGCCATCCACGACGCCGTGCGCGCCATCAAGCCGTCCTGGCGCGGCGAGCTCGAGATCACCCACGCCATTCAGCAGCTGATCGACGACGGCGCCGACGTGCGCTCCTCGGTCATCCACGGCTACTGGAAGGACACGGGCAACGTCGTCGACATGCTCGAGGTCAACCGGACCGTCCTGGAGAGCATGGACCGCCGTATCGACGGCGAGGTCGACGACGTCTCGGAGACCATCGGCCGCGTGGTGATCGAGGAGGGCGCGCGCATCGAGCGCTCGCGCATCGTCGGACCCGTCGTCATCGGTTCCGGAACCGTCGTGAGCGACTCCTACGTCGGACCGTTCACCTCGGTCGCGGAGAACTGCCGGATCACCGACAGTGAGCTGGAGTTCTCCATAGTGCTGCAGGACTCGTCCATCGCCGGGGTGGGCCGGATCGAGTCCTCGCTCATCGGCAAGCACGTCGAAGTGACCCCCGCTCCGGGGGTACCCAGCGCCCACCGCCTCGTTCTCGGAGACCACAGCAAGGTGCAGATCCGTTCATGAATCTCCTCGTCACCGGCGCCGCCGGCTTCATCGGTTCCGCGTACGTCCGCATGCTCCTCGCCTCGGACGCGCCCGACGCGCCCCGCGTCACGGTGCTGGACAAGCTCACGTACGCCGGCACGCTCGACAACCTGGAAATAGGCCACCCGCGCCTGGAGTTCGTCCAGGGCGACATCTGCGACGCCGAACTGGTCGACAAGCTGATGGCCGAGGCGGACCAGGTGGTCCACTTCGCCGCCGAGTCCCACGTGGATCGCTCGATCAACGGCGCCGCCGACTTCGTCCGCACCAACGTGGTGGGCACCCAGGTCCTGCTCGACGCGGCCCTGCGCTACACCGTGCCGTTCGTGCACATCTCCACCGACGAGGTCTACGGCTCCATCGAGTCCGGCTCGTGGCCCGAGACCCACCCGCTGGCGCCGAACTCGCCGTACTCCGCGTCGAAGGCCTCCTCCGACCTGCTCGCCCTGGCCTACCACCGCACCCACGGCCTGGACGTCCGCGTCACCCGCTGCTCGAACAACTACGGGCCGCGCCAGTTCCCCGAGAAGGTCATCCCGCTGTTCGTCAGCAACCTCCTCGACGGCAAGAAGGTCCCGCTCTACGGCGAGGGCCTCAACGTCCGTGACTGGCTGCACGTCGAGGACCACTGCCAGGGCATCGAGCTGGTGCGCACCAAGGGCCGGGCCGGCGAGGTCTACAACATCGGCGGCGGCACCGAGCTCAGCAACAAGGAACTCACCGGTCTGCTGCTCGAGGCCTTCGGCGCCGACTGGGACTCCGTCGAGCGCGTCGCGGACCGCAAGGGCCACGACCTGCGCTACTCCGTCGACTGGTCGAAGATCCACGACGAGCTCGGCTACACCCCGAAGCACGACTTCACCACCGGCCTCGCGGACACCGTCGCCTGGTACCGCGACAACCGCGCCTGGTGGGAGCCGCTCAAGGCAAGGGTGGAGCGCGGCTGATGAAGTGGCTGGTCACCGGTGCCGGCGGAATGCTCGGCCACGACGTGCTCGACGAACTCGCCCGGCGCGGTGAACAGTTCGTCGGTCTCGACCGCGCCGCCCTGGACATCACCGACCCCGCGTCGGTGGACCGGGCGTTCGCGGAACACCACCCCGACGTGGTGGTGAACTGCGCGGCCTACACCGCCGTCGACGACGCCGAGACCGACGAGGAGCGGGCGCTTCGCATCAACGGCGAGGGGCCCCGGCTCCTCGCCCGCGCCTGCGCCGCCTCGGGCGCGCGGTTGGTCCACGTCTCCACCGACTACGTCTTCGACGGCGAGGCCCGCAGCACGCCGTACCCGGAGAACCACGCCACCGCTCCGCGCACCGCGTACGGGCGTACCAAACTGGCGGGCGAGCAGGCCGTGTTGGCCGAACTGCCCGGTAACAGCGCGGTTGTCCGAACGGCTTGGCTGTACGGAGCCTGTGGGGGTAACTTCGTCCGCACGATGATCGAGCTGGAAGCACGTCGCGACACTCTCGACGTCGTCGACGACCAGCACGGACAGCCGACCTGGAGCGCCGACGTCGCCGTACGGATCGCTGATCTGGGCGCCCGTATCGGTCAGGTCGAGGGCGCGCACGGGGTCTTCCACGCGACCAGCTCCGGCGAGACCAGCTGGCACGGTCTCGCCCAGGAGGTGTTCCGGCTCATCGGCGCCGACCCGGAGCGGGTCCGCCCCACCACGAGCGCTGCCTTCGTCCGTCCCGCGCCCCGCCCCGCCTACAGCGCCCTCGGGCACGAGCGGTGGCGGGAAGTCGGTCTGGAACCGCCAAGGGACTGGCGGTCCGCCCTGCACGAAGCACTTCCTCACATCCGCAAGGAGATTTCTTCGTGAAACGCCATGAGTTCCTGCGGGGACTCCACAAGTCAACCGCGAACCGCAACTACCTGGAGATCGGCGTCAACGACGGCCGCAGCCTGACGCTCTCCCGGGTGCCCAGCGTCGCGATCGATCCCGCGTTCAAGGTGGTCACGGAGATCCGCTGTGACGTCCACCTGGCCAAGGCGACCAGTGACGACTTCTTCGCCCGGGACAACCCGCTCGTGCACCTGCGCGGCGGCCGTCACCCGCTGCGTCAACTGGCCCGCAACCGGAGCCCGTTGGGCTGGTGGAAGACCACCACGCTGGATCTGTCGTTCATCGACGGCATGCACCTGTTCGAGTACGCGCTGCGCGACTTCATCAACGTGGAGAAGCACTCGGACTGGGCCAGCGTCATCGTCTTCGACGACATGCTGCCGCGCAGCATCGACGAGGCGGCCCGGGACCGGCACACCGACGCCTGGACCGGCGACGTGTACAAGCTGGTCGAGATCCTCGCCCGCTACCGTCCCGACCTGGTGACGGTTCTGGTCGACACCCAGCCCACGGGTCAGCTCGTGGTCTTCGGCGCCGACCCGAACAGCACCGTCCTCAAGGACAAGTACGACGAGATCATCGCGGAGTTCGAGGTCCCGGACCCGCAGAAGGTGCCCGAGGCGATCCTGGAGCGCACCACCGCGGTGCAGCCCGAGGCGCTGCTGAACGCCGGCTTCTGGGGCCCCCTCGCCAAAGCCCGCGACCGCGGGACCAAGCGGTCCCGCGGCTGGGAGCCCCTGCGCCGCTCGGTGGAGCAGCTCAGCGTCAGTCGCTGACCTGCCCACCGCGCAGTCGCTCGTAGTAGGCGGAGCAGTCCGCGTAGGACGGAAGAAGTCCTGACTGCTCCGCCTCTGCCAGTGTGGGCGCCTCGGCGTCCTTCTCCGAGAGCACCGGCTCGAAGCCCTCGGGCCAGGCGATACCGAGCGCCGGGTCGAGCGGGTTGATTCCGTGCTCACGCCCGGGCGAGTAGCCCGTCGAGCACAGGTACACCACCGTCGCGTCGTCGGTCAGGGCCATGAACGCGTGCCCCAGCCCCTCGGCGAGGAACACGGCGTGGTTGCTGTGGTCGTCCAGCCGGACGGCCTCCCACTGACCGAACGTGGGAGAGCCGACGCGGATGTCCACGATCACGTCGAGGACGGTGCCGCGCACGCACTTCACGTACTTGGCCTGGCTCGGCGGCACGTCGGAGAAGTGCACTCCGCGCACCACACCCCGCCGCGACACCGAGCAGTTGGCCTGCGCCAGCTCCAGGTCGTACCCGGTGGCCTCGCGGAACTCCTCGCCGCGGTACCACTCGTGGAAACTGCCCCGGTCGTCCGGGAAGACCTTGGGCTCCAGGACCCAGGCGCCTTCGATTCCCAGTGCTCGCACGTTCTTTCGTCCTCCATGGCTTGCTCGGTACTGCTGCTTGCTCGGGTACCGCGACGTGCTCGGTACCGCTACTTGTTCAGTGCGCGCTTCAGCTTGCGCGCCACCCGGCGGGCCAGCCCCGGCTTGGGCTTGGGGGCCACCGGCTTCGGCGCGGGCTTGGGCTCGGCGGGCTTGGCCTTCGGCGCCTCCTCCACCCGGACACCGCCGGCGTCACCGGCCAGCCGCACCGGCAGTGCCAGGAAGCGCTGCCCGGTCGCGGTCGGGGCCAGGCACACCGAGGCGGCCCACGCCAGGTCCTTCAGCTCGGCGGCGGGCACCTCGGCCGCCAGCCGCGCACCGGAGGACTCGGGGGAGAGCACACCGGGCACGTCCAGGGTCGTACCGGACGCCTTGTGGGTCAGGCGCAGCAGTACGTCGGTGGCGGCGGGGACGTAGAAGGGGAGCAGTACGCCGACGCGGGCGCCGGTGACCGTGAAGTCGCCGGGCTTGAGGTCTCCGAGGCCGAGGCGCTTGCTCGCCTTGTCGACGTCGAGGGAGAAGTTGCCGTGCGGCTCCGTGTAGTACGGGAGCAGCACCTGGCCGGCGACGACACCGGCGTGCCCGGCGTTCTCGCCGTGCTGCGGGACCGGGCCGAGGCGGCACTCCTTGTTCCAGGAGCCGATGACGACCCGGACGTAGGTGTCCCAGAGGCCGCCGGCCAGCGGGGCGCCGCCGGCCGCGGTGGCGGGGTCGACGGTGGCCGTGGCGTGCAGCACCAGGCGGACGCCGTCGCCGTCGGGGACCGCCTCGTGGGAGATCTGCACGGGCTGGAAGTGCGAGGCGGCGCTGGTGCGTTCGCGGACGACGAGATCGGCGGTCGCCTTCTTGAAGACATGGGTGGCGTCGGCCGTCAGCAGGGCGGTGGCCTCGGCGAGGTTCTTCGGCTCCGGGTGCTTGGGGGCGGGCGCGCCCTCGGCCGGGAAGATCGCGGGCTTGCCGTCGACGACGAACTCGGCCCGGTAGTGGACCAGGAGCTTGCCGTCCCGCCACTCGATCTCGCCCGGGGCCGCCTGCGGCTTGAGGGAGGCCTCCCACTCGGCGAGCTCGACGAGGTCGTCGTAGCGGTCGGCGGCGGCGAGGGCGGCGACGACCCGCAGCCGCGGGCCTAGACCGGCCGCGACACCGGGGCCGAAGCGCTCGGTCATGACACCGCGGATCTCCTTGAGGAGCTCACGGCGGTAGTCGTCGGGGGCCTTCAGGAGCCGGCCGCCGCCGAGGCGCTCCATCATCTCCACGCGCAGCCAGCGGCGGAAGATCTTGTCGCGGGCCGGACCGGGCTCGGTGTACTTCTCGACGACGTCGAGGGCCTCGCGCAGGTTCTTGAAGTAGCCGACCGGGTCGAAGCGCTGGAAGCCGGCGTTCGAGGCGTCCTCGCGCTTGATGTGGTAGTAGCAGACGTAGTCGCTGAGCACGGCGACGTTGTCCGCGGCGAGGTAGGCCTCCGTCACGAAGACGTGGTCCTCCAGGCGGCGGCGCCCCTCCGGGAACCGCAGGTTGATGCGGTCGAGGAACGCGCGGCGGAGCATCTTGTGCGGGGTGAGGCTGTCCATCAGCGGCGCGGTCTCGACCGACGCGTGCGGGTAGTTCTTGCGGAACAGCTCCACGGGCACGGCGCGGCCCTTGCCGGCCATCTTGCCGACGATGACATCGGCGCCGTTGGCCACGCCGTAGTCGTACATCCGCTCCAGGGCCTCGTCGCCGAGGTAGTCGTCGTTGTCGACGAACATGACGAACTCGCCCTTGGAGGCGGCGATGCCGACGTTCCGGGGCTTGCCCGACCAGCCGGACGCCTCCTGGTGGATGACGTGGATGTGGGGGTGCTGCGCGGCGACCTCGTCGAGCCGCGCAGGCGTGCCGTCCGTCGAGCCGTCGTCGACGAAGATCGCCTCGTACTCGTCGTTAGGCAGGGACTGCCTGAGGAGAGAGGAGATGCAGTCCTCGATATAGGGCCCTGGGTTGTACACAGGGACGACGACACTGACCTTGACCGACATCCGGCTTCTAGCCCCCTTGTTTGCGCTGACCGTTGCCCGATGCGGAACGGCGCGAGTGGGGTGATGCTAACCCGGTCCGTCTCTATGCCGCCCATTGGGCTGGTGTTGGGCAACGGTTAACCCACGGTAGGCCGACGTAGGCTCTCGTCGTGGGTCTTGGCCAGAAGTTCCAGGATTTCCGCCGAAGTGCCCGTTTCGCCCAGGCGCGGGAAGATCCGCTCGATGCTGTGGGCGTGCGAGACGGCGTCCAGGTCGCTCATCGCGTCCGTGGCCAGGGTCACGTGATAGCCATGCTCGTGGGCCGCGCGGGCGGTGGACTCGACGCCGATGCTGGTGGCGATGCCGGTCAGCACGATCTGTGTGACACCGCGCCGGCGCAGCTGCACGTCCAGGTCGGTGCCGTGGAAGGCACCCCAGTTCCGCTTCACGACGTGGATGTCCCCGGGGTGCCCGGCCAGCTCGTCGACGACGACGTCCCAGCCCTCGGGGCGGGCCGCGCCCCCGGGACGCCGCTGCTCGGTGCGACCCGGAACCGCGTCGGCGCCGTCGTCTGCGAAGGTGACCCGGACCAGCACCACGGGAAGGCCGGCGGCCCGGAAGGCGTCCGCGAGTCCGACGGTACGGGCGACGACCTCGGGCCCGCTGTACGGCTGGGTCGGGGCGCCGACGACGCCGCCCTGGAGGTCGATCACGACGAGAGCGGTCTGCGGGTCGAGGGTGGTGAGTGCCATGGGGGAGGCCTTTCAGGAGTAGCGGGGGATCAGCCGGTTGTCCGGGTGGGCTTCGGTGTCACTGCTCCGACAGCCGTTCCAGCAGCGTCAGCGCGTCGACGATCGTCCGCCGTTCCTGCTCGGTGTAGCGGTCCTCGAAGGCGCGCGCGAGCCACTCCTCGCGGACCTGCCGGTTGTCCTGGACACGCTCGCGGCCCGCCTCGGTGAGCGTGACCAGTTGTCTGCGGCCGTCCTCGGGGTCGGCGCTGCGCCGGATCAGCCCGTGCCGGTCGAGGGCGGCGAGGGTGGCGGCCATCGACTGCGGCCTGACCCCCTCGGCCGACGCCAGCGCGCTGGCCGTGGCAGCGCCGTGCTTGCCGACCAGGGTGAGCGCCGACTCCTGCGACGGCGTCAGGTCCTCGTCCGTGGCGACCTCGCGGATCCGGCGCCGCAGCCGGCTGAACACCACCCGCAGATCCCGCGCGGAGCGGGCGGCGGAGTCCGAGATGCCCGCCGGTGTCCGGGAGCGTTGCTGATCCATGGGCGTCACCGTAGAACCGGCAGCAGAAACTGTCCAGTCACAACTGAACAGTCCGCCCTGAAGATCTCTCCGGGTGCACTACTCTGTGCGCCGGCGGAGGTTCGAGGGGCGAGCGGGGAGCGGATCGCGATGAGCGAGCACTCAGCAGGCGCAACGGCCCCGATCGACTCGTCCGTGGCGCATCCCGCCCGCGTCTACAACGCCTGGCTGGGCGGCAAGGACAACTACCCCGCCGACCAGGAGGCCGCCGAGCTCGCCGCCGCGGCCAACCCGGAGATCGTCCCCGCGGTCCGCGCCAACCGGGCCTTCCTCGGCCGCGCCGTCCGCGAGCTGAGCGGCAAGGCGGGCATCCGCCAGTTCCTCGACATCGGCACCGGCATACCGGCCGCGGACAACACCCACGAGGTGGCCCAGCGTGTCGACCCCGGGGCACGCGTCGTCTGCGTCGACAACGACCCCATCGTCCTGGCACGCGCGCGTGCCCTGCTCGTCAGCAGCAAGGAAGGCGGTGCGGACTACCTGGAGTCGGACCTGCGCGACGTGGACCGCATCCTCGCCGCCGCGGCCGGGACCCTCGACCTCTCCCGGCCGGTGGGGCTGATGCTGGTGGCGATCCTCCAGTACGTCCCCGACCGCGACGACCCCTACGCGATCACCCGCCGCCTCCTTGACGCGCTCGCCCCCGGCAGCCACCTCGTCCTCTCCCACCCGGCGGCCGACATCGGCGCCGAGGAGGTCGCCGAGTCGATGCGCGTCTACAACGAACGCGCTGCCGAACACGCGGGCGCCACCCCGCGCACCCACGCCGACGTCACCCGCTTCTTCGACGGCACGCAGATCCTCGACCCCGGTGTGGTCCAGCTGCCGGCCTGGCGCCCCGACCCCGAGGACACCCCGGGGACCGGCCCCCTCCCGATGTGGTGCGGAGTGGGCGCCAAGCCCTGACAACACCACGGACCTAGGCTGAGCGCGTGCGTCTGCTCCTGATGTCCGACACCCATCTCCCCAAGCGCGCCAAGGAACTGCCCGCGCAGCTCCTCGCCGAACTCCCGCGCGCCGACGTCGTGTTCCACGCCGGCGACTGGGTCGACACCGCCACCCTCGACCTGCTGGAGAGCCGCAGCCGACGGCTCGTCGGCGTGTACGGCAACAACGACGGCCCCGAGCTGCGCGCCCGGCTCCCCGAGGTGGCGTACGCCGAACTCGGCGGCCTGCGCTTCGGCGCCGTCCACGAGACGGGCCCGGCCCAGGGCCGTGAGGCGCGCTGCGCGGCCCGCTTCCCGGACCTGGACGTGCTGGTCTTCGGACACAGCCACATCCCCTGGGACACCACGGCTCCCACCGGTCTACGGCTCCTCAACCCGGGCTCCCCGACCGACCGCCGACGTCAGCCGCACTGCACCTACCTCACGGCGACGGTCATGGACGGCACGCTGACCGACCTCGTACTGCACCGGCTGCCGCCCAGGTGACCACCGTTCACCCGGACCGCGCCCGGTGGATCGCCCCCGCCACCCCGGTCAACGGCATCCCCGTCCCGCTCCACCGCAGCGCGACGATCTCGGCGGCGACGGACACGGCCACCTCCTCCGGGGTGCGGGCGCCGAGGTCCAGGCCGATCGGTGAGCGCAGCCGGGCCAACTCGCCCTTGTCGAGGTCGGATTCGAGCAGCCGCTTCATACGGTCGTCGTGCGTACGGCGGCTGCCCATCGCCCCGATGTACGCGGCCGGCCGGCGCAGCGCCTCCTCCAGCAGCGGTACGTCGAACTTCGGGTCGTGGGTCAGGACGCAGATCACCGTCCGCTCGTCGGTGTCCGTGCCGGCCAGATACCGGTGCGGCCAGTCCACGACCACCTCGACGCCCGCCGGGAAGCGCTTCGGCGTCGCGAACACCGGGCGGGCGTCGCACACGGTGACCCGGTAGCCGAGGAAGTCACCGATCCGGGCGACCGCCGCCGCGTAGTCGATGGCGCCGAAGACCAGCATCCGGGGCGGCGGTGCGAAGGAGCGCAGGAAGACGGTGACGGAGTCCTCGCGTCGCTCGCCGCGCGGCCCGTAGTGCCGCAACCCCGTTGCCCCGAGGGCGAGTTCACCCCGCGCGTCGGCGGTGACCGCCACGTCGAGACCGGTCGTGCCGAGGGTGCCGCCCACCGAGTCCGGCCAGACGGCGAGGGTGGCTCCGAGTGGCGCGGGTCCGTCGGTCACGGTCGCCACGGTCACCGGTTCGCGGGCGGCGACCGACCGGGCCACCGCCCCGAACGCGGGATCGGCCTCCGGCGTGACGGGCCGTACCAGCACGGTGATCTCGCCGCCGCAGGTCAGCCCGACCGCGAAGGCGTCCTCGTCGCTGTACCCGAAGGTCTCGAGGCGCGCCTCGCCGCTCGCCACCACCTCCCGCGCCAGCTCGAAGACCGCCCCCTCCACACAGCCCCCGGACACACTGCCCACGACCTCGTCGCCGGGGCCCACGGCCATGGCCGCACCGGGGTCGCGCGGCGCGCTGCGGCTCACCGCGACGACGGTGGCCAGGCCGAACGGATCCCCTGCCGCGTACCAGCGGCCGAGCTCCGGGAGGATCTCCCGCACGCCGTGCTCCTCTCACCGCCACAGTTTCTGTACGGACGTTAATCCGTTGCCGCCGCCCCCGCCGCTCTGCTGCACTGATCGGCAGCAGTCACCGACGACCGAGGAGCACCGAGATGCGCACACCGTTCATGTCCACCCAGGAAGGAAGGCTCTCCTCAGCAAAGGACATGACACCAGGTGCACTTGCTCAACCTCGGCATCCTCGCGCACGTAGACGCAGGTAGGACCAGTCTGACCGAACGGCTGCTGCACTGGGCCGGTGTGATCGACGAGATCGGCAGCGTCGACGACGGCAGCACCCGCACCGACACGCTCGCACTGGAGCGGCAGCGCGGTATCACCATCAAGTCGGCCGTCGTCTCGTTCCCGGTCGACGACGTGACCGTCAACCTCATCGACACCCCGGGCCACCCGGACTTCATCGCCGAGGTGGAGCGGGTGCTGGGCGTACTGGACGGCGCCGTCCTGGTCGTCTCGGCGGTCGAGGGCGTCCAGCCGCAGACCCGCGTCCTGATGCGCACGCTCCAGCGACTGCGCATCCCGACGCTCCTCTTCGTCAACAAGATCGACCGCCGCGGGGCACGCCACGACGACCTGCTGAGGGAGATCTCCGAGCGGCTCAGGGCAGCGGTCGTACCGATGGGCTCGGTCGAGGACATCGGCACCCCGGCGGCCGGTTTCCGGCCGGGCCTCGCCCCGGGCGCGGCGGCCGTCCTCGCCGACCACGACGACGAACTGCTCGCCGCCTACGTCGAGAACACCGTGTCGTACGACCTCCTGCGCACGGCCCTCGCCACCCAGACCCACCAGGCCTTCGTGCACCCCGTCTACTTCGGCTCCGCCATCACCGGCGCAGGCGTGGACGCGCTGATCACCGGCATCAAGGAACTGCTCCCCGCCGCCGAGGGCGACCCCCAGGGCCCGCTCTCCGGCACGGTGTTCAAGGTCGAGCGCGGTCCGGCGGGGGAGAAGGTCGCCTACGCGCGGATGTTCTCCGGCACCCTCCGCACCCGCGACCGGATCACCTTCGGCGACGCCGGCGAGGAGGGCAAGGTCACCGCGATCAGCGTCTTCGACCACGGCACGGACATCGGCGCCGACTCCGTCCCGGCGGGCCGGATCGGCCGGCTGCGGGGCCTCGGCGAGATCAGGATCGGCGACGCGATCGGAGTCCCGAGGAAGGCGTACGAGCACTTCTTCGCGCCGCCGACCCTCGAAACCGTCGTCGTCCCGGGCCCGGGCGCCGATCGGCGCGCCCTGCACCTCGCCCTCACTCAACTCGCCGAACAGGACCCGCTGATCGGCCTGCGCCACGACGAGGTGCGCCAGGAGACCGCGGTCTCCCTCTACGGCGAGGTCCAGAAGGAGGTCATCCAGGCCACGCTGGCCGACGAGTTCGGGGTACATGTCACCTTCCGCGAGACGACTCCGCTGTGCATCGAGCGGCCGGTCGGCACGGGCGGGGCAGTCGAGTTCAACAAGAAGGACGAGAACCCGTTCCTCGCCACGGTCGGCCTGCGCATCGACCCGGCGCCGGTCGGCTCGGGTGTGCGGTTCGCGCTCGAAGTGGAGCTGGGCGCGATGCCGTACGCCTTCTTCAAGGCCGTCGAGGACACCGTGCGCGAGACGCTCGGGCAGGGGCTGCACGGCTGGCGGGTCACCGACTGCGTGGTCACCATGACGCACTCCGGCTACTCGCCCCGGCAGAGCCACGCCCACCAGGGCTTCGACAAGAGCATGTCGAGCACCGGCGCCGACTTCCGCGGACTGACCCCGCTGGTCTTCGTCGAGGCGCTGCGGCGGGCGGGGAGCCAGGTGTACGAGCCGATGCACCGGTTCCGCGTCGAGGCGCCTGCCGACACTCTCGGCGCGCTGCTGCCGGTCCTCGCGGCGTTGCGAGCCGTACCTGGGACCACCGAGACGCGGGGTGCGCTCTGTGTGCTGGAGGGGGTGGTGCCGGTAGCCCAAGTGCACGGTCTTGAGCGGCAGTTGCCGGGGCTGACGCGAGGGGAGGGCGAGTGGGAGAGCGCTTTCGACCACTACGCGCCGGTCACGCACGGCACCGTTCCGGAGCGGGCGCGCACCGACCAGAACCCGCTGAACCGGAAGGAGTATCTGCTGAATGTGACGCGTCGTGTGGCCTGAAAAGTGTCAACAGGGCTTAGAGAGCGCATACTTACTCATGAGTCAGAAGTGTTGACAGTGTCCGGAAATCACCGGACTGTAGTGGACATGACGAATATCCGGGCGCGTTTGATCGTTGTCCTGGTTGTCCTCTGCGGATTCCTGTCGGTGCTGGGTGCCGGGCCCGCCACCGCCGCCACCCCAACCGACTCCCTCTGGTTCGACGGCTCTGCGTTGACTGTCCAGAACGGCAGCTTCGTCGACGGCTACGGCCGCCAGGTCGTGCTGCGCGGCTACAACGTCTCCGGCGAGACCAAACTGGCGGAGAACAGCGGTCTCCCCTTCGCGTCGGTCGCCGACGCGAAGAAGTCCGCGACCGCGCTGCGCGCCCTCGGCGGCGGCAACTCGGTCCGCTTCCTGCTCTCCTGGGCCTACGCCGAACCCGTCCGGGGCCAGGTCGACACCACGTACCTGGCCGCCGCCACCGCCCAGATGCAGGCGTTCCTCGACGCCGGCATCCGCGTCTACCCCGACTTCCACCAGGACCTCTACTCCAAGTACCTGTTCAACAGCGGCAGTTGGTACACCGGCGACGGCGCGCCCAAGTGGGCCGTCGCGCTGGGGAGTTACCCCCAGGAGTCCTGCGGGATCTGCCTCTTCTGGGGCCAGAACATCACCCAGAACTCGGCCGTCACCAAGGCCCAGTACGACTTCTGGCACAACAACTACGGCCTCCAGGACTCCTTCCTCGCCACCGCCCAGTCGACCATGACGTACATCCAACAGCACCTGACCACCGAGGAGTTCGCGGGTGTAGTCGGCTTCGACCCGTACAACGAGCCCTTCGCGGGGACCTACGACTCGGGTCAGGCCAGCCGGACTTGGGAGCAGAACCTGCTCTGGCCCTTCTACGTGAAGTTCCGCGCGCGGATGGACGCGGCCGGCTGGAGCGCCAAGCCCGCCCTCGTCGAACCGAACCTCTTCTGGAACTCCAACATCTCCAGCCAGGTGCAGGAGGGCGGACTCCTCGACGCGGGCACGCTCGGCTCGCGCTATGTCTTCAACACCCACTTCTACGACCAGAAGGCGATCTCCGGCATTCTGATGTGGGGGAACGCGGCCGACGGCCAGTACTCGACCGACTTCGGCACGGTCCGTGACCGCGCCTCGGCGGCCGGCACAGCCGCCATCGTCAGCGAGTTCGGGCATCCGCTGTCCGGCACGGTCGCGGGCAAGGCGCCGACCGTCCTCAAGGCGATGTACCAGGCCCTCGACTCCCGTCTGCCGGGCTCCACTTGGTGGTCGAACCCGGCGGGCTCCGGCCCGGTCCTGTCCGGTACGCAGTGGCAGTGGGACATCTACAACGGCCGTCACCACGAGCTGATGAACGACAACCCCGACAAAGTGCTCACCACCGGCGACGCCTGGAACGACGAGGACCTCTCCGCCGTCAACATGACCGACTCCGGCACGGTGACGCTCCGTCAGGACGCCCGGCTGCTCGACCGGATCTACCCGAGCGCGACCGCAGGCACCACGGTCGCCTTCACCTACGAGGACCGCTCCCGCGACGGCTCCACGACCCTGACCTGGAACCCGGTCCCCAGCACCCTCCCGAACGTGTCCTCGCTGGTCGGCTCCGGCCAGTACGGCCTGCTGATGTGGCGCTCCAACAGCTCCACCGCACCGACCGAACTCCACCTCCCGGCGTCCTTCCCGGCGGCGTCCACCACCGTGGTCTCCGACCTGGGAGCCGTCTCGGGCGTCCCGGCGTACACGTCGTCGACCCCGATCGGCTTCGCCAACGAACCGGGCGGCACCGGCAGCCACCGCCTCCTGCTCTCGGCCTCCGGCTCGGGAACCCTGCACTACGCCCTGATCACCAACGGCGCGTCGAGCCCCTCCTCGACGCTGCTGAGCGCGGCCAAGTCCGAACTGGCCGCCTGGGCGGCAGCGCACAGCTGACCAACGCAACGGCACCGGTCCCCTCGGGAACCGGTGCCGTTGACGGTCGCTCAACTCGCCGACGGGCTCGTCCAGTCGGCCTGCACATGACCCAGCCGTACGCGCTGCGGATGGTCGCCCACCGGAACGGAGAGCACCTTCTGGCCGGTGGCGAAGTCGATGGCCGTCACCTGGTCGGCGCCGGCCTCCGAGATGACGCAGTCCTTGCCGTCACCGCTCACGGTCGCCCAGTACGGCGTCGACGCGGTGACGAGCGGACCCTCCTGGAGGGTGGCCCGGTCCACGACCGTCGCGTAGTTGTCCATCGTCCCGGCGACGCACAGCTTGGTGCCCTCGGGGTTCATCGAGATGCCGTGATGACGCGAGTCGAGCAGCCAGGTGGTGCGGTCCGTGCTGGTCGCGGGGTTCGCCGGGAGCGTCTTCACACGGGTGATCTTGTCGGTGGCGACGTCGTACTCCAGGAAGCCGTTGAAGAACGACACCTGGAAGTACAGCTTGGACCAGTCCGGCGTGAAGGCGGCCGGGCGGACCGCGTCCGAGAAGTTCGTGAGGCCGATCGCGTCCAGCCGGTCCCGCATGTCGATGATCTTGACCTGCTTGAACGTGGTGGCGTCGACGACGGTGATGTGCCGGTCGCCCTTGGTCCAGTCCCAGACCGGGTCGTCGAGGGAGGTGGTGACCTCGCCGATCGCCATGTTCCAGATGTACTTGCCGCCGTTGGTGAAGAAGTTCTCGTGCGGCTTGTCGCCGGTGGCGAACTCGCCCAGTTCCGCACCGGTGTTGATGTCCAGCACCTGCACCTTGTTCGCGGTCGAGGCCGAGACCGCGACGCGGGTGCCGTCGGGGGAGACCGCCATGTGGTCGGCGCGGTAACCGGCCACCGGGAAACGCCAGTTGATGGTGTCGGTGGCCAGGTTGATCGACACGACGTCGGCGAAGCTGGGGCGGGAGACGACGAGGGACTTGCCGTCCGGCGTGGAGTACATGTCGTCCACGTACTGGTCGTGTCCCTGGCCGACCTCGTTGTGGATGGACGTGTAGTAGATCCACTTGATCGGATCGGCGTTGATCTCCGCCAGCCGTGCCGCCTTGTCGGGGACGATGTTGATCTCCCCGATCTTCGCGAAGTCGCCGGTGGACTTGATGACGTCCGCAGTGCCGTCCCAGTTGTTGCCGACGAACAGCACCTCGCGCAGGGCGGCGGAGGAGTCGGCTGTGGCGGCCGTCGCCGGAGCGGCTACGGTCAGGACGAGGGCGGCGGCCATGGAGCAAAGGTGCCTGGGTCTGAAGGCAGGCATGACTGCTCTCTTCTGTGAGGTGAGAGGGTGCCGGAGGATGTGGAGAAATCTGAACACGCGCGAATTCAGAATGAACTTACTGAAAAGTAAGGACGGGCCCTCTTCTCCGCAAGACTCCCGACACGACAAGATTGGCCGATGGTCGACAAGATAGAGGTGTGACAGTGGCGGGCAGGCTCAAGGCGCCGACCGGTCGTTACGGCGGCAAGTCCGCCGAGCAGCGGCAGGCCGAGCGACGCGGACGCTTCCTGGACGCCGCGCTCCAGCTCTTCGGCGACACCCCCGGCTACCGCGGCACGACCGTCGCGGCGCTGAGCGAGGCCGCGGGGCTGTCCACCCGGCAGTTCTACGAGGAGTTCCGCAGCCTGGAGGACGTGCTGGCCGCGCTCCACCTCCAGGTCAACGACTGGGCCGAGAAGGCCGTACTGGCCGCGCTCGACGCCGCCGACGGCCTGCCGCTCGTCGAGCGGGCGACCGCGATCTTCCACGCCTACGCCGCGAACGTCACCGGCGACCCGCGCCGCATCCGCATCACCTTCGTCGAGATCATCGGCGTCAGTCCACGCCTGGAGGAACAGCGGCTGGCCCGCCGCGCCCGCTGGATTAACCTCATCCGCGGCGAGGCGAGGGCCGCGGCCGAGCGGGGAGAGGCGGCGCGGCGCGACTACCGCATCGCCGCGACGGCGTTCATCGGCAGCGTCAACGGCCTTCTCCACGACTGGAGTTCGGGCTGGGTGGACGCCACGCTGGACGAGATCGTCGACGAACTCGTCCGACAGCTCGTGGGCATCATGCAGCCACCGGGCTGGAACGGCGAGGCCTAGGGCGACTCGTCGGTCGCGTACTCGTCCAGGCGGCGGGCCAGCGCGCGGACGAGGTCGCGCAGGGCGGCGGGCCGTTCGACGACGAACGGGCGGTCGAGGGCGGCGAGGACGGGCGGGATCCACTCCAGCCGCTCGGCCCGGATCCGGACCTGGACCCAGCCGGTGCCCTCGTCGGACGTGGTCACGGTGGCGATCGAGGCCGGGAGATGCCCCCGAATGTGCTGCTCACTGCCCCGGATCCGCAGTGACACGTCGTGCGTCCACGGCGTGCGCGCGAGGCTGTCCAGCACGGTGGCCGCCGGGTCGAAGTCCGCCGGCACGTCGAAGGAGCCGGAGCGCACGCGCAGCGCGGTGACGCGGTCCAGGCGGAAGGTGCGGACCTCGCCGTCGGCCGGGTCGGCGCCGGTCAGATACCAGCGTCCGGCATGCGCGACCAGCCCGTACGGCAGGACCGTACGGTCGCTCTCGCGGCCCTTGCGGTCGGTGTAGCCGATCGCCACCGGCCGCCGATGGAGCGCGGCCTCGGCGAGTTCGAGCAGTACCTCGGTCTCCGGGGCGGTGGCGGCACGCGGTCGCGCGGTGAAGTCGGCGGTGTCGAGCAGGGCGTCGAGCCGTCGGCGCAGAGCGGCGGGCAGGACCCGCAGCAGTTTCGCCGTGGCGCTCTCGCCCGCCGCAGCCGACGCGGTGACGAGCCCCGCCCTCCGGCCGGCCAGCAGACCGAGCACCACGGCGAGCGCCTCCTCGTCCGTGAGCATCAGCGGCGGCATCCGATAGCCGGGAGCGAGCCGGTAGCCGCCGTAGCGACCGCGCACCGAGTCGACCGGCACGCCCAGCTCCAGCAGATGGCCGACGTAGCGGCGGACCGTGCGTTCGTCGACGCCGAGCCGCGCGGCCAGGTCGGGGACGGTGCGCAGGCCGCCGCCCTGGAGGATCTCCAGCAGGGCCAGTACGCGCGCGGTCGATGTGGTCACTCGGAAAGTCTGCCTCGGATACCGGGCGGAAGCTGTCCGGTATCGGTCCTAGCGTGAGGGACGCCGCTTCGTCCGGCACCCCACTCGACCTCCGACAGGAAGCCGCCATGAACTTCGTCTCGATCCGTGTCATCACCGACGACGTCGCCCGTCTCGTCGGGTTCTACGAACAGGTCACCGGCGTGACGGCCACCTGGTCGACCCCCGACTTCGCCGAACTCGTCACCCCCGCCTGCACGTTGGCGGTCGCGAGCACCCGCACCGTGGCGCTCTTCGGCACCGGCTCCGCACAACCCGCCGCCAACCGCTCGGTGATCACCGAGTTCCGCGTGCCGGACGTCGACGCCGAGTTCGACCGCCTGGCACCCCTCGACTGCGAGATCGTCCAGAAGCCGACGACGATGCCCTGGGGCAACCGCTCCCTCCTCTTCCGCGACCCCGACGGCAACCTGATCAACTTCTTCACACCGGTCACCCCCGAGGCCGTGGCACGACAGCAGCGCTAGGGCCTGTCCGGCGGATCGGGTCGCAGGAGATCCGCGGTACCTGCTCGGCGCCGGTGAGGGGGAACGTCGGCGACCGACGGCAATGCCGCCGGGGTCCCCCACGCCTTCAAGGCAGTGGGGGAGGGCGTGCCCACTCCCCGCGTCCGCGGCATGATCCGCCGGACAGGCCCTAGGCCAGCGTGTCGAGGGCGGCGAGCACGGGAGCCGTACCGTCCTCGGCGCGTACCCGGGCGCCGAGGGCCCGCGCCCGCTCGGCGTGGGCGGGGTCGCGGGTGGCCCGTACGAGTGCGGCGGACAGGGTGGCGGCGGTGAGCCCGCGCAGCGGTACGGCGCGGGGTGCCACGCCCAGGGCGACCAGGCGGGCGGCCCAGAAGCCCTCGTCGAACTGGATCGGCACCGGCACGGCCGGCACCCCGGCGCGCAGCCCGGCCGCGGTCGTGCCCGCGCCGCAGTGATGGACCACGGCCGCCATCCGCGGGAACAGCGCCGAATGCGGCACCTCGCCGATGCTCAGGACATCGTCACCGGCCGCTTCGAGGCCGCCCCAGCCCCGCTGGATCACCCCGCGCAGCCCGGCCCGCCGCAGCGCGCGCACGATCTCGGCACTCAGCCGCTCGGGATCGGGCACGGTGGCACTGCCGAGCCCCACGAAGACCGGAGCCGGCCCGGAGTCGAGAAAGTCCCTTAGTTCGGGCGGGAGTTGGGTGTCTGTGTCGTACGGCCACCAGTAGCCGGCCACCGTGAGCCCGGGCCGCCAGTCGGTCGGCCGGGGCACGATCAACGGGCTGAAGCCGTGCTGGACGGGCCAGTTGTGCGCCTCCCGGGACCGGAGCGCGGTGCCGGGACGGGTGCGGGCCAGGCCCAGGCGGGAGCGCACCTCCGGTACGGCGGTGGCGAAGACGTGCTCCACCGCCCGGTTCACTCCGTGCCCGGCGACCCGGTTGCCGACCGTGCCCCAGGAGCCGCCGCCGAGCACCGGTGGCGCGAACTCCCTTGTGGGCGCAAGGGGTTGGAGGTACACGCCCATGCTCGGCAACGACAGTCCCTCGGCGATGGCATGCCCCAGCGGTCCCAACGAGCTGGACAGCAGCAGCACATCGCTCGCTCGCGCGGCCGTCAGCAGATCGTCGGTCATCCGTCCGACCAGCGCCCGCGCCATCGCGACCACCCGCAGCAACTTGCCGCCGCCCGAGGCGCTGCGATGCAGTCCGCGCCCCCGTGAGGACTCCAACTCGGCCCGGGGATCGACCGGAAGAGGATGGAAACCGACACCCGAACCGGCCACCAGGGGCGCGAAGCCACCGTGGGTGACGAGGGTGACCTCGTGCCCCGCCCGTACCAGGGCATGCCCGAGTCCGGTGTAGGGGGCCACGTCGCCCCGGGATCCCGCCGTCATGATCGCTACGCGCACGCCGGTCAGTATCGCGCCCGGTGGCCGACGAGTGGGGGATTCCCGCGACGAGTGTGGGATCTCCGCGGGGATTCCAACTGCCCCTCGTGTCACAGCCGTTGACTTCACCCTCCGGTGGCTCTACTTTCAGCGCGCCGTTTCGTTCGGTTGCCCGATCCTTGTTCGAGATATCGGCAAAGGAGCCGCATGTTCCGCACCCCCGTCCTGCGCGTCCTCGCGACGGCCGCAGCCGCAGTCACCCTGCTTCTCTTCACCAGACCCGCGCCCGCGGACCCACTCCACACGGCCCCGGTCGCCTCGACGACCCGTCAGATCGCCGTGCCCACCGCCCCGATGGGCTGGGCCTCCTGGAACAGCTTCGCGGCGAAGATCGACTACAGCGTCATCAAGGCGCAGGTCGACGCGTTCGTCGCCTCGGGCCTCCCGGCGGCCGGATACAACTACATCAACATCGACGAGGGCTGGTGGCAGGGCACCCGCGACAGCGCGGGCAACATCACCGTCGACACCAGCGAGTGGCCCGGCGGGATGAGCGCCATCGCCGACTACATCCACAGCAAGGGCCTCAAGGCCGGCATCTACACGGACGCCGGCGCGAACGGCTGCGGCTACTACTACCCGACGGGCCGCCCCGCCGCCGCCAACACCGGCAGCGAAGGGCACTACGCCCAGGACATGCTCCAGTTCTCCCAGTGGGGCTTCGACTTCGTGAAGGTCGACTGGTGCGGCGGCGACGCCGAGGGCCTCGACGCTGCCACCGCGTACAAGTCGATCAGCACGGCCGTCGCCACGGCCGCGGCCACCACCGGCCGCCCGCTGACCCTCTCCATCTGCAACTGGGGCTACCAGAACACCTGGAACTGGGCCACGGGCCTCGCCCCCATGTGGCGGACCAGTACGGACATCTACTACTACGGCGGCACGGCGTCGCAGTCGGCGGTGCTGTCCAACTTCGACCAGACCCTGCACCCGGCCTCCCAGCACACCGGTTATTACAACGACCCCGACATGCTCACCGTCGGCATGACCGGCCTCACGGCGGCCCAGAACCGCACCCACATGGCCCTCTGGGCGATCTCCGGCGCCCCGCTGCTCGCCGGCAACGACCTCACCACGATGACCAGTGAGACCGCCGCGATCCTCAAGAACTCCGACGTCGTCGCCGTCGACCAGGACGCGCGCGGACTCCAGGGCGTCAAGGTCGCCGAGGACACCACCGGCCTCCAGGTCTACGGCAGGGTCCTCTCCGGCACCGGCAACCGCGCGGTCGTGCTGCTCAACCGCACCTCGTCCGCCGCGAACATCACCGTCCGCTGGTCCGACCTCGGCCTGACCAGCGCCTCCGCCACGGTCCGCGACCTCTGGGCGCAGTCGAACCTCGGCTCGTACGCCACGAGTTACACCGCCAGTGTCCCGGCGGGCGGCTCGGTGATGCTGAAGGTGAGCGGCGGCACCGAGGCGGCCAGCACGAACTACACGGCCACCTCCACCGGCAAGTACACCGGCGTGAGCGCGGCGAGCACCGGCCTGGACGTCGTCGACATCCCCTACACCAACACCGGCTCCACCGCCGTCACCGGCACCCTCCAGGTCAACAGCCAGACCGCGACGACGGTCTCCTTCCCGCCGACCGGCTCCAGCCAGGGCACCGTCTCGGTCCAGGTCGACCTGTCGAAGGGCTCAGCCAACTCCCTCACCTTCACCGGCAGTTCACTGCCGACCCTGGGGGCGATCAACGTCCAGCCCATCCCCGGCACGAACGGGAACCTGGTCGTCGGCACCGGGTCCGGCCGCTGCGCCGACATCTACAACAACACCATCACCAACGGCACTCAGGCCGAGATCTGGGACTGCAACGGCGGCCAGAACCAGGCCTGGACGTACACCTCCCGCAAGGAACTCGTGGTGTACGGCAACAAGTGCCTGGACGCCTACAACAGCGGCACCACCAACGGCACGAAGGTCGTCATCTGGGACTGCAACGGCCAGAACAACCAGAAGTGGACCGCCAACTCCGACGGCACCCTCACCAACGTCAACGCGGGCCTGTGCCTGGACGCGTCCGGCGCCGCCACCGCCAACGGGACGCTGCTGATCCTGTGGACCTGCGGCACGGCGAGCAACCAGAAGTGGACGCTGACGTAGCCGTAGCGCGTTGTCCCGCCGGTTGTCAGGGCCGGCGGGACGTGTGTGCCTAGGCGAGCGCGACGGCGACCAGACCCGTCGCCGCGAGCAGCGCACATCCCAACAGGCAGGCGGCGAACAGGCGTTGGCGCAGGCGCCGGTACGTCTCCTCGTACTCGTCCCGCAACTGCCTGCCCCGCTCGGCCGTGCGCTCCCAGGACGCGCGGGAGAGTTCGAGATACTCCGCCTCGAAGTGCCGTTCCACGTCGGCCCGTTGGCCGTCGGTGAGCCAGTCGAGCCGGGCGGTGAAACGGGCGGCGGCGGCGCGCCCCTCCGTGCGGGCGGCCGCAATCAGCAGATGTCCTTCGATCTCGTTGAGGAACGTCCTCGGGTCCAGGGGGAGTTCGTCCATGGTGGTCACCGTGACGTCAACTCCCGTTCCAGGGCCGGGACATCGGGGTGATGGAGATCGAACGCCGGGGATTCGCTGCGGATGCGGGGGAGGGTGAGGAAGTTGTGCCGCGGCGGCGGGCAGGACGTCGCCCACTCCAGTGAACGGCCGTAGCCCCAAGGGTCGTCGACCTCGACCTTCTTGCCGTACTGCGCGGTCTTCCAGACGTTGTAGAGGAACGGCAGGACCGACAGCCCGAGGACGAACGAGAAGATCGTCGACACCGTGTTGAGGGTCGTCAGGCCCTCCACCGCGAGGTAGTCGGGAATCCGGCGCTGCATCCCGTTCACGCCCAGCCAGTGCTGGACCAGGAAGGTGCCGTGGAAGCCGATGAACAGCGTCCAGAAGGTGATCTTGCCGAGGCGCTCGTCGAGCATCTTGCCGGTCATCTTCGGCCACCAGAAGTGGAAGCCGGAGAACATCGCGAAGACCACGGTGCCGAAGACGACGTAGTGGAAGTGCGCGACCACGAAGTACGAGTCCGAGACGTGGAAGTCCATCGGCGGCGAGGCCAGGATGACACCGGTCAGACCACCGAAGGTGAAGGTGATCAGGAAGCCCGTCGCCCAGAGCATCGGGGTCTCGAAACTCAAGGACCCCTTCCACATCGTTCCGATCCAGTTGAAGAACTTCACGCCGGTTGGCACGGCGATGAGGAACGTCATGAAGGAGAAGAACGGGAGG
>NZ_BARG01000026.1 GCF_000376565.1 Streptomyces hokutonensis
ACCCTTCAGGGCGCGCTGAAAGGGGCAGTCACAGTAGCGACTGCCCCTCCCGTTCGGCGGGACTCACGCCGCCAGTGCCACCGACTCCACCGCCGGAGTCCGCAGCACCCGCCGTGTCGTCAGCAGACTCGTCCCCAGCGTCACCGTCGCCGCCACCGCGGCGACCGCGAGCCAGATGCCGAGCCCCTGGTGGGGCAGCACCGAGTCGGTCCGGACCATGGTGAACGGGATGATCCCCGCCAGCGCGGCCACCGTGCCGGACAGGACTCCGGTGACTGTGAGGATCGCCGTCTCGGTGCCCACCGTGCGCAGCACCTGTCCCGGAGTCGCGCCCGCCAGGCGCTGTCCGCCGAACTCCCGGGCGCGGTAAGTCGTCGCCGCGTACAGGGAGTTGACCAGCATCACGCAGACGAAGACCACGATGATGCCGACGACCGTGAAGTTGAGCGTCTCCAGGTTCTTCGCGTCCACCGACTTCGTCAGTCCCGAGGCCTTCACCGCGTCGCTCTCCACCGCCTGCATGTAGAGCGTCGCCGTGGACACCGCCGTGAACAGGATCAGCGACATCAGGATCCCGGCCAGCTCGGCGGCCCGCTCGCGCAGATTGCGGACGGCCAACCAGCCGCTCGCGCCCGCCAGTTCGAGGCGGTCGAGCAGCGACTTCAGCAGCCGGGGCGCCAGTAGCGCGAGCCCCACCGAGAGCAGGATCGCCCCGTACGCCGGTGCCGCCATCAGCGCCGCGTCCGTCGCGGAGAACGCGAAGGTCGACGACACCGACACCACACCCGCGACCAGCGCGCCGTACGCGAGCAACGTCCTTGCCCGGCCCGGCTGTTGACGCCCGCGCGTCGCCCGCCGTACGGCCAGGAACGCGGCGCCCGCCGAGGCGAGCAGGGTGATGCCGAGGCCGGACTGGAGGGCGTAGGGGCCGAAGGAGTAGTCGACGGACCGCGCCACCTGGCCGCTGTCCTGGAACACCCCGAGCAGTGCGCGCCCGCCGAGCATCGCCGGACCGACGGCGAGGAGCGCGCCCAGCAGGGCGACGGCCACCGCCTCACCCACGACCATCCGCCTGAGCTGCGCCGGGGTCGCCCCCGAGCAGCGCAGGGTCTCCAACTCCCTTGACCGCTGCCGCACGTTGACCGTCAGCGTCGAGGCGACGGCGAAGAACACCAGCAGGGTGCCGTAGCCGCCGACGACACTCGCCGACGTGGACAGCGTCTCGGAGCTGACCGGGTCGATGCCGTGCCGCGCCGCCGTGTCGTGCAGCGAGTTGAACGTCATGATGATCGCCGCGCCGAGGAACGCGGCCAGCAGTGTCGCCAGGAACCGCCCCGGCCGCTGCCGGATCGAACGCATCGCCAGTACGAACATCGCTCACACCCCCACCGTCACGTCGTCGCCCAGGTGCGCCAGCCGCTCGGCGACCGCGTCGACGGTCGGCGCGTGCATCTGTCCGGCGATCCGGCCGTCCGCGAGGAACACCACCGAGTCGGCGTACGAGGCCGCGACCGGGTCGTGCGTCACCATCACCACGGTCCGCCCGTGCACCCGCACCGCCTCCCGCAACAGCAGCAGCACATCCCGCGCGCTGCGCGTGTCCAGGGCTCCGGTCGGCTCGTCCGCGAAGATCACCCGGGGTTCGGCGACCAGCGCGCGGGCGATCGCGACCCGCTGCCGCTGACCACCGGAGAGCTGGTCGGGGCGGTGACCGAGCCGGTCCCCGAGACCGACCGCCGTCAGCACCTCCATGGCCCGCTCACGGTCGACGCGCCGCCCGGCCAGCCTCAGCGGCAGCACGGTGTTCTGCGCCACGGTGAGGGTGTCGAGGAGGTTGTACTGCTGGAACACGAACCCGATCCGCCCCCGCCGGAACTTCGTCAGCTCCGCCTCGCTCCCGCCCGTCAGCTCCGCGCCGTCGACCATCACGATCCCGCTGTCCGGCCGGTCGAGCCCCGCCGCGCACTGCAACAGCGTCGACTTGCCGGACCCCGAGGGCCCCATCACCGCCGTGAAGGTGCCGCGCTCCAGGCTCAGCGTGACCCCGTCCAGCGCCGTCACCGCGCTGTCGTCACGGCCGTAGGTCCTGCTGACCTTGACCAGCCGCAGCGCCTCGGCGGCGGGTCCCTTGTCGTGCGTGCGTCGTGCGCTGCGAAACATCGCCATCACCCTCCGTGCGGCACGCCCTGTGCCTCGCCCACGACGCTACGGAGAGGGCGGAGTACGCACATTGGGCGCAGAACCCGTATCGAGGGGTGTACTCAGCGACACCCTCGGGGTCGGGCGCGCAGGACCTGTTGTGACAGGGCTGTGACCGGAGGTATGGCTTCCGCCACAGCGGTTCCGGGCCGGTCTTGATCGACTCTGCGGATGCCGAGAAGCGCGTACGACACCGTCCTGGTCACGGTGGTGGGGCTCCTCGTCGGGGCCGTCATCTGGACGGTCTCAGCAGTGGCCTACGACGATCCCGCCGCCGGATGGCCGACGTCGGGCCCGATCTGCCCGGAGGAGGGCATCCGGGTCACCGCCGGACCGGTGAACCCCGCGCTGGGCCTGCGCGCCATGGACCTCACCCTGGAGAACTGCGGCACCCGCGCCTACCGCGTCGAGGGCTACCCCGAGATCCGGCTGTTCGACCGGGACCAGCAGCACGTCACCGGCGTGACGGTGGTCCACGGCAGCGGCGGTATCGCCACGGTGACCGGATTCGACGACCCGCCGAGCCCGGTGACACTGGCACCCGGTGAGACCGCCTCCGCCGGCCTGCTGTGGCGCAACACGGCCACCGGCTACGGTGGTTCGGCCTCCGTGCCGCATCTGACGGTCGCGGCGCGGCCCGGTTCTCTGCCGCTCCTCCTGACGCCGGACGGCGGCCTCGACCTCGGGACCACCGGCAGACTCGGCGTCGGACCGTGGCGCACCACCGGAGGCACCCGATGACGGACCAGGGCATCCCCGTCGACCGCTTCCCGCAGCGCCTCCTGCGCCGCTCGCCCGCGCACCGGCGGGCCGATGCCATCGCGTGCGCGCTGCTCGTCGGCCTCGACGTCCTCCTCGTCGCGCTGATCCTCCTGCTCGGCAGCGACGGCATCTTCACCGAGGACTGGATGGGCTACGCCGGGGTGATGGACTCCACGGGCGCGTCCTACCAGTACCACTGCGTCGTCCTCCTCTGCCGCGTCGAGGCCGTGACCGTCGCCCTGGCGATCGCCTGCCGCCTCTGGATCACGGCCGCCGCCCAACTCGTGGTCCTCACCTCCGCGGCGGTCTTCGTCGCCTCCCTCGCCACCTACTGGAACCCCTGACCGACGCCCGTACGGGTCACCAGAACGAGCCGCCCACCGGCCCGCCCGATGCAATGGACCTGTGACCGCGCCCCCGGACGACTGCCTCGCCCGCAACGAGTGGATCTGCGGCGAGTATCTGAGCACCCGCCGCCACATCCTCCTCGACGCGGTCGGCCAGCACCTCCAGCTCACCGCGATCTCGGTGCTCATCGGTCTCGCCGTCGCGCTGCCCCTCGCGGTCGTGGCCCGCCGCTGGGGCTGGGCCGCGGGACCGGTCCTCGCGGTGACGACGATCCTCTACACGATCCCGTCCCTGGCGATGTTCTCCCTGCTCCTGCCCGTCTACGGCCTCTCGGCCACCCTCGTCGTGGCCGGACTGGTCCTCTACTCACTCACCCTGCTCGTCCGCAACATCCTCGCGGGCCTGCGCGCCGTACCCGAGGAGACCCGACAGGCCGCACGCGGCATGGGCTACGGCCCGATCCGCCTCCTCCTCACCGTGGAACTGCCCCTCGCCCTCCCCGCCGCGATGGCCGGCCTGCGCATCGCCACCGTCTCGGCGGTCTCGCTGGTGACGGTCGGCGCGATCGTCGGCTTCGGAGGACTCGGCAACCTCATCTACGCGGGCATGAACACCTACTTCAAGGCACAGGTGCTCACCGCGTCCGTGCTGTGCGTGGTGATCGCGATCGTCGCCGACCTGCTCCTGCTGCTGGTGCAACGGCTGATCACCCCCTGGACGCGGGCGGTGCGCGGATGAACACCCTCACCGACGCCTGGCACTGGCTCACCGACCCCGCCCACTGGTCGGGCGACGACGGCATCTGGCACCGGCTCGCGCAGCACCTCGTCCTCACGGTCGTCTGCCTGGTCATCAGCTGCCTCATCGCACTCCCGGTCGCCCTCGTCCTCGGCCACCTCGGCAAGGGCGGCGCGCTCGCCGTCAACATCTCCAACATCGGCCGCGCGGTACCCACCTTCGCCGTACTGGTGCTGCTGCTCCTCACCCCGATCGGCAAGTGGGGCGAGGGGCCCACGGTCGTCGCCCTCGTCCTGTTCGCCGTACCGCCGCTGCTCACCAACGCGTACGTCGGCATGCGCGAGGTCGATCGCGATGTGGTGCGGGCCGCGCGCGGCATGGGGATGACAGGCCGTCAGATGCTGTTCCGCGTCGAACTTCCGCTCTCGCTCCCACTGTTGATGAACGGCGTACGGATCGCGGCCGTCCAACTCGTCGCGACCGCCACGATCGCCGCACTGGCGGGCGGCGGCGGACTGGGCCGCATCATCACCGCCGGCTTCAACCTCGCCAACACCGCGCAGGTGGTCGCCGGAGCGGTCCTCGTCGCCGTGTTCGCACTGCTCGTCGAGGGCGTCTTCGAGGTCGCCGAGCGACTCTCGCCCCGCTGGGCGAGGGGAGCGCGATGAGGCGGCACACCGTCGTGGCCGTACTGCTCCTGGCGGCCACCGGCTGCTCGACCGGACCCTCCCTGGAGAACAAGGGCGCCGTCACCGCACCGCCCGGTGACAGCCACCACCTCACCATCGGCTCGGCCGGATTCACCGAGAGCGATCTGCTCGCCCAGATGTACGCGCTGCTCCTGAAGCAGGCCGGCTACAAGACGTCCCTGCTCACCGTCGCCAACCGCGAACTCTACGAACCCGCCCTGGAATCAGGGCAGATCGACGTCGTACCCGAATACGCGGCCACCTTCGCCGACTGGCTCAACGCCAAGACCAACGGCCCCGACGCCCCGGCCGTCGGCTCACCCGACCTCACCACCACGATGAAGGCACTGCGCCGACTCGCCACGCCCCGGGGCCTCACGGTCCTCGACCCCGGAAAGGCCGTCGACCAGAACGCCTTCGCGGTGGCCCGCTCGTACGCACAGGAGCACCACCTCAAAACACTCAGCGACCTCGGTGCCTCGGGACTGAAGGTGCGGCTCGCGGCGGGCGACGAGTGCGTGCAACGGCCGTACTGCGAGCCCGGGTTGAAGAAGACCTACGGCATCGACATCACCGCCGTCGACCCGAAGGGCGTCGGCACGACCCAGGCCAAGAGCGCGGTGCGGAGCGGCCAGGACCAGATGGTGCTGACCACGACCACCGACGCCACCCTCGACGAGTTCGGCCTGGTCCTCCTCGCCGACGACAAGCACCTCCAGAACGCCGACTACGTCGTCCCGGTCGTCAACCGCTCCCGTGCGGGGAGCCCCGGCGTGACCAAGGCGCTGGGGAAACTCAACGACGTCCTCACCACGGCCGACCTGGCATCGATGAATCAACAGGTCGACAGCTGGCGGCGGTTGGCGCAGGACGTGGCGCGGACGTATCTGAAGGACAAGGGTCTGTTGAAGTGAAGCTCGGTGGATTGTCAGTGGTCGGTTGTAGCTTTCGGGCATGGGTGTCTATCTGATCGATGTCGGTGTTGGAGAGTGGCTGCGTGAGGACACGGGGGAAGGGGGAATGGGGGCGATCGCCAAGGGGCTGGACGCGGAGTTGGCGCGGCGCGGGCTGCCGCCGTATGCGGCTGCGCCGGAGCGGGAGGGGGCCCTGGGCTTCGAGGAGAAACTGAGCCCGTCCATGAAGGGTTTCGATGCGCTGTGCCGTGCTCAACTGACGCCTGAGGAACGTGCGTTGATCGGCGACTGGACGGTGCTGGTGCCGGTCTCGCTCGACGCGGAGATACGGTTGCCGATCGGCTCCGCGTACGCGGACGAGACGGTGATCGCGGGAGCGCCCCAGGTGCTCGCCCTCGCCGAACGACTGGCGGCGGCCGTGGAGTTGCCCGCCGAGGTACCGGAGGCGACCGAGAACCTGGCGCTCACCTTCTGGTTCCTGGAAGGAGAGGCGGAGGAACTGGCCGCTGCCCGCCCCGGCCGCTGGAGCGAGGACCTGGACACGGCCTTCTACGTGGCCCTTTACCTGCGAGCCGCCCAGCACTCACTGCGACTGGGCTGCCCCATCACCTACTCCTGACCCGCGAAGCGACCTCACGCGTCCGCCACCGAGTCGAAGTCCACCTGTCCGCGCGGCACTCCGAGGGCGTCCGCGTCCACGGAGCGCCGCAACGCCTCGTGCAGCTTTGCCGGAGTCAGCACACCGAGGAAGCGCGCACCGTCCAGCACGGCGACCCACCCGGCGTCGTGCTGGAGCATCACACCGAACGCCTGCTTCAGCGGGGCGCCCACCGGCACCCACGCGTTCATCCGGTGCGCGCGTTCCCCGACCGTGCCGCCGGCCGTGAGTTCGTCGGCCTTGACCCATCCCTGCAGTTCACCCTGCTCGTCGAGGACCACGGCCCACCGCGCGCCCTCGACCCGCAGCCGTTCGGCCGCCGACCGCGCGGGTTCGTCGACCCGGGCCACCGGCGGCTGCTCCAGGTCGTCGGGCTCGATCGCGGTGACGGACAGCCGCTTCAGCCCCCGGTCCGCGCCCACGAACGACGCGACATACGGCGTCGCCGGCTTGCCGAGCACCGCGCCCGGAGTGTCGTACTGCTCGATCCGCCCCTGCCCGTACACGGCGATACGGTCACCGAGCCGTACGGCCTCCTCGATGTCGTGCGTCACCAGCAGCACCGTCTTGCGCACAGTGGCCTGCATCCGCAGGAACTCGTCCTGCAACTGCTCCCGCACCACGGGGTCGACCGCGCCGAACGGTTCGTCCATCAGCAGCACCGGCGGATCGGCGGCCAGCGCCCGCGCCACCCCGACCCGCTGCCGCTGACCGCCCGACAACTGCTCCGGGTAGCGCGACCCGTACGTCTTCGGGTCCAGGCCCACCAGTTCGAGCAGTTCGGCGGCCCGCGCCCGCGCCTTCGCCCGCTTCCAGCCGACCAGGGACGGCACGGTCGCCGTGTTGTCGAGCACCGTGCGGTGCGGGAAGAGTCCCACCTGCTGGATGACGTAGCCGATACGGCGGCGCAGCTGCACCGGGTCGACGGAGGCGATGTCCTCGCCGTTCACGAGGATCCGGCCCGAGGTGGGCTCGATGAGCCGGTTGACCATCATCATGGTCGTCGTCTTGCCGCAGCCGGACGGGCCCACGAGCGTGACGAGTTCGCCCTCGTTCACCTCGAAGGACAGCCCGTCCACGGCCGTCGTACCGTCCGGATACCGCTTGCTGACCTGCTCGAACCGGATCATGACCTCACGCTAACGGCGCCGGTCCGACACCGCCCATCAACGGGGGCCTACTGGCTGGTGACGTGCTGCTTCCGGTTTTGAAATGTTTCAAATCCTGTGCTGTCGAGGAGGTGGACACACACCTTTAACCGCACTATTTTCGACCATCGAGCGGACTGAACCGATACAACTCCACCGCTCGGCGGGCCGAAGGGACAGGGCATGAACGACGGAGTCGCCGTTTCCGGCACCACGGTGTCGGGCCTCACGGTGGAGCACCGCACCGACCCGCTCGGCGTGGACGCGGACCACCCGAGGTTCGGGTGGCGCATGACGTCCGGCGCGCGTGGCAGGCACCAGACCGCGTACCGCATCCAGGTCGCCTCCTCACCCGCGCACCTGGCCGACGACCGGGCCGACATCTGGGACAGCGGTCGCGTCGACTCGGCGGACTCGGTCGCGATCCGTTACGCGGGCCCCGATCTCCACGCCTCGACCCGCTACCACTGGACGGTGACGGTGTGGGACGAGCACGGCCGTGCCACCTCCGCCACCGCCCACTTCGAGACCGGCCTCCTCAGCACCGACGGAGTCACCGGCTGGGACGGCGCGCGATGGATCGGCATGGCCGGCAAGCGGCCGAACAGCGAGGGAGCGCCCCTGCTGCGCCGCCGGACCGCGCTGACCGGCGAGCGGGTGAGCGAGGCCCGGCTGTATGTGTCGGCACTCGGCGTGTACGAGGCCTACGTCAACGGCCGGCGGGTCACGGTGCCGCACGGCGACGGCACGACCCACGAACTCCTGACCCCCGGCTGGACCAACTACGAGACCACCGTCGACTACTTCACCTACGACGTCACCCACCTGCTGACGGACCCGTCACAGGACCCGTCCCAGGTCACCCTCGCGGCCGTACTCGGCAACGGCTGGTACAACAGCCGCATCTCCGAGAACAGCCCCTACTACGCGGCCGACGGCAACTCCCTTGCCCTGAAGGCGAAACTGCTCGTCCGCTACGCCGACGGCTCCACCCAGACGATCGTCACCGCGCCCGACGAGGACTGGCGAGCCACGGACACCGGCCCCCATCGCGCCGACGACATCTACGACGGCCAGACCTACGACGCCCGCCGGGAACTCCCGGGCTGGACGGCCAACGGCTATGACGCCACCGGCTGGTCCGCCGTCGAGGAGCACAACCACCCGTTCCCCGAAGCCCGGTTGGTCTCGCATTCCGGTGAGAGTGCCCGCCTGGTGCCGAGTTGGGACCGTAAGCCGTGCTCGGTCACCGTCTACACCGGTGTGGCCGACGAGGAGGGCAGCGCGAACGGCTTGGGCCGGATCGTGGTCGACCCTGCCCGCACGGTCACCGACCCCGGCCCGGCGGCCAGCGCCTCCGTCACCCTGCACCCCGGCGACACCGCGGTCATCGACCTCGGCCAGAACCTCGTCGGCGTGCCCCGCTACACAGTGCGCGGCCCGTCGGGCGCCCAAGTAGTGTGCAAACCGGGGGAGATGCTCAACGACGACAGCGCAGGCGCCGACGGACCCGTCGGCTCGGTCTACCGCGCCAACCTGCGCACCGCCCGGGCGACCAGCACCTACATCCTCAGGGGCGACCCGGCCGGTGAGACCCACGAGGACTCGCTGACCTTCTACGGCTTCCGCTACGTCTCCGTCACCACAACCGAGACCGTCACCCTCACCGAATTCACCGGCCGGGTCGCCACCTCCGCCTTCCATGACATCGGCACCGTCACCACCGACGACGCCGACGTCAACCAGCTGATCAGCAACGTCCGTTGGGGCCAGCGCGGCAACTACCTCTGGATCCCCACCGACTGCCCCCAGCGAGACGAACGCCTCGGTTGGACCGGCGACACCCAGCTCTTCGCCAACACCGGCCTCTACAACGCCGATTCGGTCACCTTCCTCAGCCACTTCCAGGACACCCTGACCGACTCACAGCGCCTCTATGGCGCGGACGGTGCGCAGTTCCCCTGGGTCGCCCCCGGCCACCGCTTCAGTCAGCCGATCCCGGCGAGCGGCTGGGCGGACTGCGGAGTGGTCGTGCCCTGGACGGTGTGGCAGATGACCGGCGACACCACGATCATCGACCGCAGTTGGGCGGCGATGACCAAGTACGTCGACTGGATCCGGGATTTCACCGGCGACACCTACGCCGGCCGGGGCGCGGTCTTCGGCGACTGGCTCGCCTTCCAGATCACCAGCACCCAGCTCATCAGCGACGCCTACTACGGCTACAGCGCCCGCCTGATGGCCGACATGGCCCACGCCACCGGCCGTACCGCCGAGGCCGCCGCCCACGAAGAACTCTTCACCCGCATCAGGCGAGCCTTCATCACCAAGTACCTTGCCACCGACCCCGGTTCGGGCCGCATCACCGTCCGCTCCAGCCTCGGCGAACCACCGCCGTACACACCCGGCAACACCGCCGGCAAGACCGAGGACGACACCCAGACCGCCCTGCTCTGGATCCTCAAACTCGGCTTCTACGACACGGAGGACCAGCACCGCCAACTGGTCACCCTGCTCGCCGACAACATCGGCAACAGCGAGGCCTACAAGGCGGCCCACCCCGACAGCACCCGCGTCCAGTACGCCGAGAACACCCTCTCCGTCGGCTTCCTCGGCGTGAACGTCGTCGCGCCCGTCCTCACCGACGAGGGCCGCGTCGACCTGGCGTACCGGCTCCTCCACCAGAACGCGATGCCGTCCTGGCTCTACTCGGTGGCCAACGGCGCCACCACCGTCTGGGAGCGCTGGAACTCGTACTCCGAGGAGGACGGCTTCGGCCCGGTCGACATGAACTCCTTCAACCACTACTCCTACGGCGCGATCATGGAGTGGATGTACGAGAGCATGGCCGGCATCGCCAAGGACCCGGCCCACCCGGGCTTCCGCCACTTCTTCCTCCGGCCCCACCTCGACCCCACCGGCAGGATCACCCGGGTGACCGGCTCGCACATCTCGCCCTACGGCGAGATCGTCAGCGAATGGAGCCTGCGGGAAGGGGAGTTGACGTACCGGGCGGTCGTCCCCGCCAACAGCACGGCGACCCTGCGCATCCCCACCGCCGACCCGGCCACCGTCCGCGAGCACGGGACACCACTCGCCGAGGCGGCGGGCGTTCGGTTCCTCGGCTTCGCGGACGGCACCGCCTCCTTCGAACTCCCCTCGGGGAGCTACGAGTTGTCCTCCGCGCTCGGCTGATCGCTCACCAGCACCACCTCCAGGGTGCGCGGACCGTGCACCCCCTCGACCCGGTCAAGCTCGATGTCGCTGGTCGCCGACGGACCGGAGATCCAGGTCAACGGGCGGGTGGGGTCCAGGCGTTGGAGCGCCTGGGGCACCGAGGAGACGACCTGGTCCGGCACCCGTACGACACAGATGTGGTGGTCGGGGACGAGGGTGATGCGGCGGCGGCCCTGGTCGGGGCTGCCGTCCAGGACGATGGTGCCGGTCTCGGCGGCGGCCACCGCGCACGCCGTGACGACACTGTCGACCCGGTCCAGCTCGTGGGGGGTGTTCTCGGCACGGTCCGTGATCTGCTCGGCGTCGACCGCCGTGAGCCAGGACGGCTCCAGCCCCGGCGGCACGACGACCGACCCGGCACCGCGCTCGGAGAGCAACCGCCCGATGACGGCGGCGAGTTCGGACTCCGCGCACCGGTGCACGATCGCCCGGTAGTCCGCCAGGTTCTCGGCGAGCAGATCGACCGTCTCCTCGACGGTCCGGTTCCCGTGCTCCCGCAGATAGTCTCGCCGAACCGCCTGCTCGTACGGCGTGTCGTCCTCGCGCACATCGGTGAGCGCGCGCTGCACGCGGCCCAGAATCCGTTCCCTGCTGCTCACTTGGCACCGTCCTTTCCGCCGTGCGTGCGCTGCCACCAGTCGCGGAACGGCTCCGCGGGCACGGTCGGCAGCTCCCGGGTGCCGCTCCACGCCTTGCCGGGGCCGGGCAGTGAGCGTGGATGGAAGCGTCGGGTGCGGGAGGCGAGCCGCTGGCCGGTGCGCAGGGCACCAGGGTGGGCGAACGTCCAGCGCGCCGCCCGCATGGCGGCCCGCTCGGCGGCATGCCCCTTCGCGGGCCGCAGCACCACCTTGTTGCCCTCACGCGTCACCGGCCCTCCCTCCACGACCCGCTCCCGCAGATGCACCAGCACCTCGGGGATGTCGATGGCGACCGGGCACACCTCGTAGCAGGCACCGCACAGCGACGAGGCGTACGGCAGCGAGGCGTCGATCTCGCTTGCCGTGCCCCGGAGTTGGGGGCTGAGGATCGCGCCGATCGGGCCCGGATAGACCGAGCCGTAGGCGTGGCCGCCGGCCCGCTCGTACACCGGGCAGACGTTGAGACAGGCCGAGCAGCGGATGCAGCGCAGCGCCTGGCGGCCGACCTCGTCGGCGAGGGTGTCGCTGCGGCCGTTGTCGAGCAGCACCAGGTGGAAGGCGCGGGGGCCGTCGCCGTCCGTCGTACCCGTCCAGGTGCTGGTGTACGGGTTCATGCGCTCGGCCGTCGAGGAGCGGGGGAGGGTCTGCAGGAACACCTCCAGGTCCTGCCAGGTGGGCACGATCTTCTCGATGCCGACGACCGAGATCAGCGTCTCGGGGAGGGTGAGGCACATCCGGCCGTTGCCCTCGGACTCGACGACGACGAGGGTGCCGGTGTCGGCGACCATGAAGTTGGCGCCGGAGACACCGACCTTGGCACGCAGGAACTTCTCACGGAGGTGCAGGCGGGCGGCCTCGGCGAGTTCGGCCGGTGTGTCCGTCAGGCCCTCCGGTGCCGGGCGGCCCCACTCGCTCATCTCGCGGGCGAAGATCTCCCGGATCTCACCGCGGTTGCGATGGATCGCCGGGACCAGGATGTGCGAGGGCCGGTCCTTGCCCAACTGCACGATCAGCTCGGCGAGATCGGTCTCGTAGGCCCGGATGCCCTCCGCCTCCAGCGCCTCGTTGAGCCCGATCTCCTGCGTGGCCATCGACTTGACCTTGACGACCTCCGACTCGCCCGTCTCCTGGACGAGTTGGACGACGATCCGGTTGGCCTCCTCCGCGTCGGCCGCCCAGTGGACGACACCGCCGGCCGCCGTCACCGACTCCTCCAACTGGACCAGATAGCGGTCGAGATGACGGAGCGTGTGGTCCTTGATCTGCTTGCCGGCCTCGCGGAGTTCGGCCCAGTCGGACACCTCGGCGACGGCCTTGGCGCGTTTGGCGCGGATCGTGTGGGTGGCGTGCCGCAGATTTCCGCGCAGGGTCTGGTTGTTGACGGCCTCGTGCGCGGCCACGGGGAAGGCCGGGAACGCGGGCATACCGACGAACGTGCCGCTCATGAGCGTGAGTCCTCTTCCGTGGCGGCCAGGATCTCCGCGATGTGGACGGGCCGCATGTCGGTGTGGAGCCGGGCCATCGTGCCGCCGATGTGCATCAGACAGGAGTTGTCCGCCGCACACAGCACCTCCGCGCCCGTCGACCGGGCGTTGCGCACCTTGTCGGCGCCCATCGCCGCCGAGACATCGGCGTTCTTCACGGCGAACGTCCCGCCGAAGCCGCAGCACTCGTCGGCACCCGGCAGCTCGACCAACTCCAGCCCCTTGACGGCCTGGAGGAGCCTGAGCGGCCGGTCACCGAGCCCCAGGCTGCGCAGCCCGTGGCAGGTGGGGTGATACGTCACCTTGTGCGGATAGCAGGCACCCACATCCGTCACCCCGAGCACGTCCACGAGGAACTCGGTCAGTTCGTACGTCTTGGGCACGACCGGCGCGAGCGTGGCCGCGAGGGTGTCCCCGCGCCCCTCCGCCCGGGCCCTTTCACCCATGCGGGGATACAGTTCCCGCACCATCGCCCCGCACGACCCGGACGGCGTAACGATCGCCTCGTACTCCCCGAAGACATCGGAGAAATGCCGGGCGAGCGGTTCGGCCTCATGGCGGTAGCCGGTGTTGTAGTGCGCCTGTCCGCAGCAGGTCTGCGCCATCGGGAAGTCGACCTCGACGCCCAGTCTGGTCAGCAGTTTCACCACGGCGCGCCCGGTGTCCGGATAGAGCGTGTCGTTGACGCAAGTCAGGAACAGGGCGACACGCATCGCGGCTCCTTAGTGGTCGATCATCGGATGGATGCAGCGTAGTCGGAGGTCACCGTCTGGGGGAGCCCCCGGCTCAGCTCACACGGCGAGCCGGAGGTCATTGTCCTAGGGTTCCCGGTTCACCGAGCGGCGAGCCGGGCCTCCGCGGCCCGCCAGCGGGCGGTGTCGCCCTGCGGTTCGTACCTGGTCGAAGGCTGGGTACGGGCGAGGAGTCCCCGCATCCCGGCCAGGTCACCGACGAGCCCGTGGGCCCGCGCCTGAACGAGCACATTGCCCAGGGCCGCCGCCTCCGTGGGCCCCGCCACCACCGGCAACCCGCAGGCGTCGGCGGTCAGTTGGCACAGCAGCGCGTTGCGCGTACCGCCCCCCACGATGTGCACCACATCGACCGGATGGTCGGCGAGCACCTGCGCCTCGTTGACCGCTCGCCGATGCGCGAGCGCGAGCGAGTCGAGAATGCAGCGCGTGATCTCGGCCCGGGACTCCGGCACCGGCTGCCCCGAGCCGCGACAGGCATCCGCGATCCGCTCCGGCATCCGCCCCGGTGCCAGAAACACCGCGTCACCCGCGTCCACCACCGACCGCAGCGCCGGCACCCTGGCCGCCCCGCGCAGCAACTCGCCCAACTCCGGCTCGCCCCAGGCCCGTACACACTCCTGAAGCAGCCACAGCCCCATGATGTTGCGCAGATAGCGGACTGTGCCGTCGAGCCCCAGCTCATTGGTGAAGTTGGCGGCCCGACTTGCCTCACTGAGCACGGGCGCGTCGAGCTCCAGCCCGGCCAGGGACCAAGTCCCGGTACAGATATAGGCGAACCGCTCCTCGACGGCGGGCACGGCGGCGACCGCGGACGCCGTGTCGTGCGACCCGACCACCGTCACCGGCACAGGTCCGCTCAGCCCCGTCTCCTCCAACACCTCGGCCCGCAGCACCCCGGCCGGATCCCCCGGCTGCCGCAGGGGCGCGAACAATCCGAGGTCGATGCCGAGCCGCGAGGCGATGTCGTACGACCAGTCGCGCGTCCGGGGATCGACGAGTTGGGTGGTGGAGGCATTGGTCAGCTCGGTGCCCTGCTCCCCGGTGAGCCAGTAGGACAGCAGATCGGGGATGAGCAACAGCCGCTCAGCACAGGCGAGTTGAGCCGAATCACGCGCCGCCGTCAGCTGGTACAGCGTGTTGAAGGGCGCGTACTGCAACCCGGTCGACGCGTACAACTCGCTCGCCGGCACGGTCGCCCACACCTTCTCGGCGACCCCCTCCGTGCGGGCGTCCCGATAATGCACGGGGTTGCCGAGCAGGGCCCCGTCCGCGTCCAACAAGCCGTAGTCCACGGCCCAGCTGTCGATGCCGACGGAATCGACAGCCGGTCCCGCGGCCCGGAGCCCGTCGAGAACCCCCGCGTACAGGCCGAGGATGTCCCAGCGCAGCCCCTCCGGAGTCCGGACGGGCCGGTTGGGAAAGCGGTGGGCCTCCGCCAACTCCAGGGAGTCCGGCCCGACACGGCCGACCATGACCCGCCCACTGGACGCGCCGAGGTCGACCGCTGCGTACGCCTTCACGTCGGCGCTCACCGAAGGAAGGCTGCCGCAACGCCGGCGTCGACCGGGACGTGCAGCCCGGTGGTGTGCGTCAAGTCCCCACCCGTGAGGGCGAATACGGCGTTGGCGACATGCTCGGGCAGCACCTCCCGCTTGAGGATGGTGCGTTGGGCGTAGAACTCGCCGAGCTTCTCCTCCTCGATCCCGTAGGTCGCCGCCCGCTGCGCACCCCAACCGCCCGCGAAGATGCCCGAACCGCGCACGACCCCGTCCGGGTTGATCCCGTTGACCCGGATCCCGTGCTCGCCCAACTCGGCGGCCAGCAGCCGTACTTGATGGGCCTGGTCGGCCTTGGTGGCGGAGTAGGCGATGTTGTTGGGCCCGGCGAACACGGCGTTCTTGGACGCGATGTAGAGGATGTCGCCCCCGAGCCCCTGCGCGATCATCGCCCGCGCGGCCTCACGCGAGACGAGGAAGGAACCCCGGGCCATGATGTCGTGCTGCAGATCCCAGTCCCGAGCCGAAGTCTCCAACAGGGGCTTGGAGATGGAGATCCCCGCGTTGTTGACGACGAGATCGACCCCGCCGAAGGCGAGCAGCGCGGCCTTGAAGGCATCGGCGATCTGCCCCTCGTCCGTCACATCGACAGTGACGGCAACGGCCTTGTCGGACCCGCCGAGTTCCTGGGCGACGGAGGCCGCGTTCTCGGAGTTGAGATCGGCGATCACGACGCACGCGCCCTCGTCGACCAGCCGCCGCGCGATCGCCTTGCCGATCCCGCTACCCGCACCGGTCACGACCGCGACCCGCGTGGCAAGCGGCTTGGGCTTCGGCATCCGCTGCAACTTGGCCTCTTCCAGGGCCCAGTACTCGATACGGAACTTCTCCGACTCCTCGATCGGCGCGTACGACGACACCGCCTCGGCGCCGCGCATCACGTTGATGGCGTTGACGTAGAACTCGCCGGCCACCCGCGCCGTCTGCTTGTCCTTGCCGAAGGAGAACATGCCCACGCCCGGGATCAGCACGATCGCCGGGTCGGCGCCGCGCATGGCGGGTGAGTCGGGCACGGCATGCCGCTGGTAGTAGGCGGCGTACTCCTCGCGATAGACGGCGTGCAGTTCCTTCAGCCGCGCGATCGCCTCGTCCAGCGGAGCGTCGGGCGGCAGATCGAGAACGAGCGGCCTGACCTTGGTCCGCAGAAAGTGGTCGGGGCACGAGGTCCCGAGCGCCGCGAGCCGGGGATGCTCGGCCCGCGCGAGGAAGTCGAGCACGACTTCGGAGTCGGTGAAGTGTCCGACCTGCGGCCGGTCTTGGGACGCGACGGCACGGACGTACGGCGCGAGGGCGGCGGCCCGCTCCCGCCGCTCACCGTCGCCGAGCGCACCGTACCCCTCGACGACGGGCCCGAAGGGCTCGGGCCTCCCGCGCTCGACGAGAAACGCCTCGGCGGTACGGATGATGTGCAACGAGTTCCGCTCGCACTCCTCGGAACTCGCGCCCCAAGCGGTGATCCCATGCCCCCCGAGCACACACCCGATGGCCTGCGGATTGGCCTCCTTGACGGCGGCGATGTCCAGCCCCAGCTGGAACCCGGGCCGCCGCCACGGCACCCACACCACGGAGTCCCCGAAACACTCGGCGGTCAGCTTCTCCCCGTCGGCGGCGCAAGCGAGCGCGATCCCGGAATCGGGATGCAGATGATCGACATGAGCCGCGTCCACGAGCCCGTGCATGGCGGTGTCGATGGAGGGCGCCGCGCCCCCCTTCCCGTGCAGGCAGTAGTCGAACGCGGCGACCATCTCGTCCTCGCGGTCCACACCCGGGTACACGTCGACGAGCGCCCGCAACCGGTCCAGCCGCAACACCGCGAGCCCGCCCTCGGTGAGCGTCCCGAGGTCACCCCCGGACCCCTTCACCCACATCAACTCGACATCACCCCCGGTGACGGGGTCGGTGTCGGTGCCCTTGGCGGACGCGTTGCCGCCGGCGTAGTTGGTGTTGCGCGGATCAGCGCCAAGCCGATGAGAGCGGCCGAGGAGAGAGGCGGCTTCGGGGTGCGGTGCCATGAACTTGGGTCCTTACACGAGAGAGGTGAGTTGATTCCCTAGGGGCGCGGGGCT
>NZ_BARG01000025.1 GCF_000376565.1 Streptomyces hokutonensis
AACGGATCGATCCATGTCGAGTCATCCGCTGGAGTCACCCCTCCTACGCCTGCCCACGCAACAGTTGGCCCGCTGGCTACGGAACTGCCTGCAAACTCAGAGGGCAGTGCAACATCCATGAGCAGACCTTCTGTTGCTCCAGCCACTTGAAGACTTCGGCTCGCTTGTAGAGGATCTTGGCGTTCCTGCCTCGGCCGAGCTTGTAGCCCTTCAAGCCAAGTTTTGATGCCTCCCTGTAGACCCAGCTCGTGGACATATTGAGCATTACAGCGACCTGAGAAGTATCCATAGGACGGGCTCGATGCTGCGGCGCCGGTGCGACGAGTCGACATCAGAGCGAGTCTCGGCGGGATGCGACTGCGGTTCCACGTGCAAGATGGCTCCTTGAGGCTGGCCCGAGCCCTGTGACGGCGGCGCTCGCGCTCTGCTCTGGCCCAGTTCTAAACGTTCTTGACACTCGCCCCTGTGCCAGAAGCCACCGGCCGAGCTGCAGACATGGTCATCAGGGACGCCGGTCTGGCTTGGCCGTGATTCAGCGCTATATGGCCCCGCCGCGTCGGCCGCTCAGGCTTCCTGGAACTGCGGTCACCTCTTCCTGCGGGCCGGAATGAGAGAGGGGTGGCCAGTTGACCGAAGGCGGCACGTGGCCCGATTTCCGATCGTGTGACTTCGCACCTGATGACCGTCCAGACCGTCCGAGTGGCGATGCTCACTGACGTCCTTCAGATGGTGCTGGGTAGGCTCGGGTCGTCGTCGCGGTGGCGTCCGCGACAGTGATGGATGCCCTCTTCGGTCGCCTGACGAGGTGTCAGGAAAGTCGGCAAGTGGTCAGCATGAGTCCTGAAAAACCCAGGGAAAGCTGCCCGTACATGCGACTCGTTGTAGGGTGAGGAAACAGCCCTTGACCTGCAAAAACGCAGGCAGGGAGCCTACCTGTGGGAGCACCCCGATGTTGCGCACCATGTTCAAGTCCAAGATCCACCGTGCCACCGTCACCCAGGCCGACCTGCACTATGTCGGCTCCGTCACCATCGACGCCGAGCTGCTGGACGCCGCCGATCTGCTGCCCGGCGAGCTGGTCCACATCGTCGACATCACCAACGGCGCCCGCCTCGAGACGTACGTCATCGAGGGCGAGAGGGGCTCGGGCGTGATCGGCATCAACGGTGCCGCCGCCCATCTCGTCCACCCCGGAGACCTGGTGATCATCATCAGTTACGCTCAGGTGTCCGACGCCGAGGCGCGGGCGCTTCGGCCCCGGGTCGTGCATGTGGACTCCGCCAACCGGATCGTGGGCCTAGGTGCCGATCCGTCCGAGCCGGTGCCGGGTTCCGAGCAGGCGCGCAGCCCGCAGGCCGTCACGGCCTGACCACCACACCAGGAGAAGGCCCATGAGCGAGATCGAGATCCGCGACGACCGGGCGGCGGGCCGCCTGGAGGCGATCGGCGACGGTGAAGTCGTAGGCCACATCGAGTACTTCGTCCTCGAATCCCCCGCGCGCGCCCTCGTCCCCGTCCACACCATCGTGGAACCGGCCCACGAGGGAAAGGGCATCGCGGGTTCCCTGGCCCGCGAGCTGTACGGCATCGCCGCGCGCGAGGGCATCGTCGTCGCCCCGCTCTGCCCCTACGTCGTGAAGTGGGCGGCCCGCCACCCCGACGAGGCCCCGGCCGCCGACCCCGCGCTGCAGAAGGCGGCGATGGAGTGGCTGACGGCGCATCCCGGCCGGTTCTAGACGGATATCGGCAGCGGTTCCAGAAGGAAAGGCCCAGCCCGCGTGCTCGCCCTGCTCCACACCTCGCCCGCCCACGTCCCGGTCTTCGACGTCCTGCGCGACGAGGACCACCAGGGCCTGGAACTACGGCACTACGTCGAGGAGGACCTGCTCGCACGGGCCCGCCGCGAGGGCCCGGAAGCGGTGACCGACGCGGTACGGGACGTGCTGCGGGAGGCCGTCGCCGACGGTGCCCGGGCGGTGCTGTGCACCTGCTCGACGATCGGCGCGGTGGCGGAGTCGGCCGGGGTCGGTGTCGGCGTACCGGTGCTGCGCGGCGACCGCCCGATGGCGGCGGCGGCCGTCGCCGCGGGTGCGCGTGTCGTCGTGGCCGCCACGCTGGAGAGCACGCTGCGACCGACCGCGGCGCTGATCGAGGAGGAGGCCCGCCGCATCGGCCGCTCCGTCACTGTCCGCACCCTGCTCGTCGACGGCGCCTGGGCCCACTTCGAGTCCGGCGACACGGAGGGCTGCGCCCGTCTGGTCGCCGATGCGGTGAACGCGGTGGGGGACGCCGACGCGATCGTCCTCGCGCAGGGGTCCATGGCTGGCGCCCAGCAACTGACCACCACGCCCGTGCCGGTGCTGTCGAGCCCGCGGCTGGGGTTGGGGGCGGGGGCTCGGGCGGTGCGCTTCGGGTGAGTCTGGGTGGCCCGCGCCCCGCGTGAGCCCGGCCGGGTGAGTGGTGGCGCGGGTGACGGGTAGGCGGGGGAGTAGTCCAGAGCCGATGTACCCACTGGCTGGAGGACACCATGACCAACCCGTACCCCGACCCCGTGCCACCCGGACCCACTCCTGGGCCCGACCCCGTACCTCCGGGACCGACCCCGGGCCCTGGTCCCGTACCGCCGGGTCCCACACCTGGCCCGGACCCGGAACCCCCGACGCCCCGGCCCACACCGCCGCCGGGCCCCTTCCCCGGCCCGTCCCCGGTCCCGCCCGGCCCGACCCCGGAGCCCTCTCCGTCGCCCATCCCACCGGGCCCGGAACCCGTGCCGAACCCGGAGCCGGGACCGCCGCTCACCTGAAGCCGGCCGTATGAAGCCGGGCGGGTGCACGTCGCCCACCTGGAGCCGGCCGGCGACCGTGACGCCCGCCGGCCGCGCTCAGCGCGCCCTCCTGGCAGGATGGCCGACATGGAACGTGTGCTTGGAATCGGCGGACACTTCATGCGGGCCGGTGACCCGGCGGCGCTCGGCGCCTGGTACCGCGACTGCCTCGGCCTGGACGTCGACGAGCACGGGCTGTGGCAGCAGGAAGCCGGGCCGACGGTGTTCGCGGCCTTTCCGGCCGACACCGACTACTTCGGGTCCCGCACCCAGCAGACCATGCTCAACTTCCGCGTCCGCGACCTCGACGCGATGCTCGCGCAGCTGCGCGCCAAGGGCGCGGACGTGGACGCGGAGACGCAGGACATGGACGGCGTCGGACGGTTCGGCTGGGTCACCGACCCCGAGGGCAACCGCATCGAACTGTGGCAGCCCGCCTGACCGGATCCCCGGCAGGCGGGCTCGGCACAGCGGCAGACGTCAGCCCGTGACCTCCGAGCGGTCACCGCCCCAGAGGGTGTGGAACGAGCCGTCCCGGTCCACCCGCCGGTACGTGTGCGCCCCGAAGAAGTCCCGCTGCCCCTGTGTGAGCGCCGCGGGCAGCCGCTCGGCGCGCAGGGCGTCGTAGTAGGCGAGGGCCGCCGAGAAACCGGGCGTGGGGACGCCCTGGCGGGTCGCCGCGACGACGACTTCGCGCCAGTCGTCCTGCGCCGCCGCGATCTCCTGCGCGAACGTCTCGTCGGACAGCAGGCTCGGCAGGTCCGCGCGGGCGTCGTACGCGGCGCGGATACGGTCGAGGAAGGCCGCGCGGATGATGCAGCCACCGCGCCAGATCGAGGAGACCGCGCCGAGGTCGACGTTCCAGTCGTACTCCTCGCTGCCCGCAGCGATCTCGTGGAAGCCCTGCGTGTACGACACGATCTTCGACGCGTACAGCGCCTGCTCGACCCGGTCCGCGAAGGCCCCCGCCTCGGCCTCGCCCAGGGGAGTCGCCGTCGGTCCGGCCAGCCCGCGTGAGGCCTCGCGCAGCGCCGCGTGCCCGGAGAGGGAGCGGGCGAAGACCGCCTCCGCGATACCGGAGACCGGGACGCCCAGGTCGAGGGCGATCTGCACCGTCCAGCGGCCGGTGCCCTTCTGCTCGGCCTGGTCGACGACGACGTCCACGAACGGCTTGCCGGTGGCCGCGTCCACGTGGGACAGCACCTCGGCGGTGATCTCGATCAGGTAGGAGTCCAACCGGCCCGTGTTCCAGGTGCGGAAGATCTCCGCGATCTGCGCGGGGGAGTACCCGGCGACATCGCGCAGCAGCTGGTACGCCTCGCCGATCAGCTGCATGTCGGCGTACTCGATGCCGTTGTGCACCATCTTCACGAAGTGCCCGGCACCGTCGGGACCCACATGGGTCACACAGGGCGCCCCGTCCTCCGCCTTCGCGGAGATCTTCTCCAGCATCGGACCGAGCGAGTCGTACGACTCCTTCGGGCCGCCCGGCATGATGCTCGGCCCGTTCAGCGCGCCCTCCTCGCCGCCGGAGACGCCCATGCCGACGAAGTGGATGCCCTGTTCGCGCAGGTCGCGCTCGCGGCGGCGGGTGTCCGCGAAGTGCGCGTTGCCACCGTCGATGATCATGTCGCCGGGTTCGAGGAGCGGGGCGAACTCCTGGATCACCGCGTCCGTCGGCTCACCGGCCTTGACCATGATGACCAGGCGGCGCGGACGCTCCAGCGCGGTCACGAAGTCCTTGGCCGTCTCCGCCGCGATGAAGTCGCCCTCGCCGCCGAACTCCTCCACCAGGGCATGGGTGCGGGACGCGGTCCGGTTGTGCACGGCGACCGTATAGCCGTTGCGCGCGAAGTTCCGGGCGAGGTTGCGGCCCATGACCGCGAGGCCCGTGACGCCGATCTGCGCTGAAGTGCTCATTCGGTTGGCTCCTAAGGATCAGGAAGGTCCTGAACATCGGTGGTACCGGTCGTGCTCGCCAGTATTGCCGCTCGGTCCATCCTGGCCTGCCGCTACCCCGGCCGCACGTGCTCACCGCAACCGGAGCGGCCCGCTCGCCACTTGAGCCACAGGGCGGCCGGTTGCCGTCTTGTCATGGCCTGTTCGGGGCGCTTACTTTTGGCCCTCCTGACATATGTCGAGGGGGATTCTCCATGGCCGTACGCGGCCGGCACCGCCGGTATCAGCCGAACAGGATCAACCGTTCCTCGCTCCTCACGGTCACGGCGGGCGGTGCGGGCATCGCGATCCCCCTCGTCGGCGCCGGTGCGGGCAGTGCCCAGGCGGCCGATGTGAGCACCTGGAACAAGGTCGCCGCCTGCGAGTCCAGCGGCGACTGGAGCATCAACACCGGCAACGGGTACTACGGCGGGCTCCAGTTCACCCAGTCCACCTGGGAGGCCTACGGCGGCACCGCGTACGCGCGCCGCGCGGATCTGGCCACCCGGGACCAGCAGATCGCCGTCGCCGAGAAGGTGCTCAAGGGCCAGGGCCCCGGCGCCTGGCCGGTGTGCTCGGTGCGCGCCGGGCTCACCCGGGGCGGCGACACCCCCGACATCCACGTCGGCGGCACCAAGACCACCGGCACGGCGAAGGCCAAGAGCAAGGCCGAGGACGCCAAGACGCAGACCGTCAAGCGGTCCGTGAAGGACGTACAGCCGCAGACCACACCGCAGTCCCGCGCGGGCACCGTCGAGATGTACACGGTGGTGCGCGGCGACACCCTCTCCGGGATCGCCGAGACCGAGCGCGTCGACGGCGGCTGGCACGAGCTCTACACCGCGAACCGTACGACCGTCGGCGACGACCCGGACCTGATCCTGCCGGGCCAGCGGCTGAGCCTGCACTCCAAGACCGAGGCGAAGACCCGTACGGCGACGAAACCGGCCACCAAGGCCGAGACGAAGAAGACCACCACCAAGAAGTCGACGAGTCACTCCCTCGTCGCCCCTGTCAACGCCCCCATCGGCACGGCGTACCACGCGGAGGGCTCCGCCTGGTCGAAGGGCTACCACACAGGCGTCGACTTCCTTGTCCCCACCGGCACTTCGGTGAAGGCCATCGAATCGGGACAGGTGGTCACGGCCGGCTGGGGCGGCTCCTACGGCTATCAGGTGGTGATCCGGCACGCCGACGGGCGGTACTCGCAGTACGCCCACCTGTCCGCGATCTCGGTGCGGGACGGCCAGTCCGTGGGCGCCGGGCAGCGCATCGGGCGGTCGGGGTCCACCGGCAACACCACGGGCCCGCATCTGCACTTCGAGGTGCGGACGGGGCCCGGGTTCGGTACCGACATCGACCCGCTCGCCTATCTGCGGGCCGGTGGCGTCACGATTTGACTCGGGTGCGATGCCGGTCGTGGACCGGCATCATCACGTACAGCCCGGCGTGGAACGGGCCGAAGTAGCCCGGCGCTTCGGCCGAGCCGGCCGGTTCCAGGGTCCCGTAACCCTCGTCGGCCGGGATCGCCGCCGGGGCCGGGACGAGAATGTCCCCGGCCGTGACGCCGAGCTCCGCGTCGACGTTCGCGCTCACGTCGACGGGCTGTCCAGGGAGGGCGTCGAGCAACTCCTCGATGGGCGACGGCGCGAGGGGAGGCGCCGTGGTGGACGGTGCGTGCTCGCTCTCCAGCCGCTCCGTGGTCAGCAGGATCAGGCCACCGGCGGCGACCACTCCGGCGCTCAGGGCGAGCAGGGTGCCCGTCGTGCCGTAGCGGAAGGTCTCGCCGAACATCGTGATGCCGACGACGGCCGCCACCACCGGGTTGACGACCGTCAGGACGGCCAGCGGAGCCGCCAGGCCCGCGCCCCGGTAGGAGGCCTGCGAGAGCATCAGACCGGCGACCGCGAACACGGCGATCACGGCCAGGAAGGGGATGTCGGTCGCCGATATCGCGCCGTTGTCCCAGTCGACCGTCACCGTCTTCGTGAACACCGAGGACATGCCGAACGCTATGCCGGACGCGGTCGCCAGCAGCACGCTGCGCACCGCCGGGTGCCGGTGTGCCGCGCGGCCGGCGATCATCAGGGTCGCGACCACCGCGCCGGTGAACACCGCCACGGACACCCGCTGGGCGGTGCTCAGCGAGTGGCTGTCGGACGCGCCGACCAGGGAGAGCAGACCGGCGAGACCGATCGTCGCCATGATCGCGCCGCGCCAGGCCGTGGAACCGGCCTTGCGGCCGACGAAGAGGGCCGCCATCGGCAGCGCGAACACGATGGTCAGCGCGCCCAGCGGCTGCACCAGGCTCAGCGGGCCGTAGGCCAGCGCCACCACGTGCAGCAGACCGCCGGTGCCGTTCAGCGCGACCGCCGCCCACCAGCTCGGGCGGCGCAGCGGCGCGTACTCCTGGTCGGGAGAGGACACCGCGACGCGCTCCTGCACGATCGCTCCGCCCGCGTAGGCCACGGCGGAGACGAGCGACAGCACGATGGACAACGCGAGGGCGCTCATCGGCAGCTCCTCTGCGTCAGGCGGGCACCTCTGGCACCACGCGGCGAACGGTCGGCTTTCATACAGAACACGATGCCTGTCGATGTTCTTCCCGTCGTCGTACCTGAGCACCGATTGGGTAGTACTGCCGATGGAGTACGAAACCGCCCTTGTCCTCCCCAAGGTGGGTGACATCAGGGGGACACCCCCTGGGTGGAACCCCTAGAAGCCTTGGTACTACTGCTGTTCGTGGACCTCGACCCCGAACTCGCCGCGCTCCGCGCCCTCGGCGGCTTCTTCGTACTACGCACGGGCGCGGCCCCGAACGGCCCGCTGCCGACGCTCGCGGCGACCTACGAAAACCCGGTGCCGGATGTTTACGGAAATTCCCTGACTTTCCGTGTCCATGCCGTCGCGGAACGTCTCCAGGCCCCTGAGGTGCGGATTGCCGCCTCGATCGCACAACAGGCGCTCGCGGCCCGCTTGTGGTCGGCTGCGCTGGGCTGCGCCGCCCTCTACGGCCGCATCCCGGACCTCGACCCGCGCCTGCTGCACTGGGACGCGGGCAGCAGCGCCCCGGACGACCTGTGGCTGGCCGAGGTCCGCCCGCTGCCCGTCGACGCCCTGGTGGACGTCGTGCTCCACGGCCACCTGGAGCCCCTGAACGCGGCCCTGGTCGCCCACCACCACATGTCCGCCGGCCTCCTGTGGGGCAACGCGGCCTCCGCGCTGGCGGGCGCGGCCCGTGAACTCGACCGGTGGGCACGCGCGCGTGGCCGTCCGGAAGTGGCCACGCGCGCGCGTGCCCTCACGGCGGAACTGCTCGCCCATCCCCTCCTGGCGGGCACCGGAACCCTCACCGGAACCGCCTTCCGGCGCCGCAGCTGCTGCCTCTACTACCGGGTCCCCGGGGGCGGGGTCTGCGGCGACTGCTGCTTCACACAGCCGCCCGGCCCTTCCGCGAAAGCCGCTTCTGGGTGACCATGAGTGCAATCAGCCGCTGAGAACAAGGGGTTACGGGTGCGAGTGGGACTGCTGACCCGGGAGTACCCGCCGGATGTGTACGGCGGCGCGGGCGTCCATGTGGAGTTCCTGGCCCGGGAGTTGAGGCCCCTGGTCGACCTCGACGTGCACTGCTGGGGCGAGGGCCGTACGGAGGGCGTCGTACGCCACCGCTCCTGGCCGACCCTGGACGGCGCCAACGACGCCCTGCGCACCTTCTCCGTGGACCTCTCCATGGCCGCCGCGCTCGAAGGCCGCGAACTCGTCCACTCCCACACCTGGTACGCCAACCTGGCCGGCCACTTCGCCAAGCTCCTCTACGGCGTCCCGCACGTGATGACCGCCCACTCCCTGGAGCCGCTGCGCCCCTGGAAGGCCGAGCAGCTCGGCGGCGGATACGCCCTCTCCAGCTGGGCCGAGCGCACCGCGATCGAGGCGGCCGACGCCGTGGTCGCCGTATCGGGAGCCATGCGCGAGGACATCCTCGCCTGCTACCCGTCGCTGGACCCGGCAACGGTGCGGGTCATCCACAACGGCATCGACACCACGCTCTACCGCCCCGACCACGGCACCGACGTCCTCACCCGGCTCGGCATCGACCCCGACCGCCCCTACGTGCTGTTCGTCGGCCGGATCACCCGCCAGAAGGGCGTGCCCCATCTGCTGCGCGCGGTGCGCGGCCTCGACCCGGCCGCGCAGGTCGTGCTGTGCGCGGGCGCTCCCGACACGCCGGAGATCGACCGGGAGTTCCGCGACCTCTTCGAGGAGCTGAGCCGGGTCCGCGAGGGCGTGCACTGGATCCCCCAGATGCTGCCCCGCCCGGAGGTCATCCAGCTCCTCACCCACGCCACCGTCTTCGCCTGCCCCTCGGTCTACGAGCCCCTGGGCATCGTCAACCTGGAGGCGATGGCCTGCGGTACGGCCGTGGTCGCCTCGCGTGTCGGGGGCATCCCCGAGGTGGTGGCGGACGGCGAGACCGGCCTGCTGGTGTCCATCGAGGAAAACTTCGAGGAGAACCTGGCGGCGGCCCTCGACTCCGTGCTCGCCGACCCGGAGACTGCGAAGCGCATGGGCGAGGCGGGGCGGAAGCGCGCGGTGGGCGAGTTCGGCTGGGACGCCGTGGCGCTGCGCACCGCGCGGCTCTACGAGGAGATCCTCAAACAGGCTTAGTGTGCGCTGCTCAGGGGCAGGCTGGGATCAACCAGGGTGAGGGGAGCGGCCATGCGTCGTGGTGGTCCTTCGGTGCTCGGAATCGTGCTCGCGGGCGGTGAGGGCAAGCGACTGATGCCCCTGACCGCGGACCGCGCGAAACCGGCGGTCACGTTCGGCGGGACGTACCGTCTCGTGGACTTCGTGCTGTCCAATCTCGTCAACGCCGACGTCCTGCGCATCTGCGTCCTCACGCAGTACAAGTCGCACTCGCTGGACCGCCACATCACCACCACCTGGCGCATGTCCAGCCTGCTCGGCAACTACGTCACACCGGTCCCGGCGCAGCAGCGCCTGGGCCCGCGCTGGTACCTCGGCAGTGCGGACGCGATCCTCCAGTCGCTGAACCTGATCTACGACGAGCGCCCCGAGTACGTCGCGGTCTTCGGCGCCGACCACGTCTACCGCATGGACCCGCGGCAGATGCTCGCCCAGCACATCGACAGCGGCGCGGGCGTCACCGTGGCCGGAATCCGCGTCCCGCGCGCGGAGTCCTCGCAGTTCGGCGTGATCACCCCGGGCTCGGACGGCCAGACGGTCGAGCGCTTCCTGGAGAAGCCCGCCGACCCGCCGGGCCTGGTCGACGACCCGGAGTGCGTCTACGCCTCGATGGGCAACTACATCTTCACCACCAAGACCCTGATAGAGGCCCTCCAGCGGGACGCCGAGGACATCGGCTCGGTGCACGACATGGGCGGCTCGATCCTGCCCGCGCTCACCGACCGGGGCGAGGCCGCGCTGTACGACTTCAGCGCCAACCACGTCCCCGGCGAGACCACCCGCGACCAGGGCTACTGGCGGGACGTCGGCACCCTGGACGCCTACTACGACGCCCACATGGACCTGATCGCCGAGCGCCCCGCCTTCAACCTCTTCAACCGCAACTGGCCCATCTACACCCACTCCGGCCAGCTCTCCCCGGCCCGCTTCAACGCCGGCGGCATGGCCAGCGAGTCGATCATCAGCTCCGGGTGCCTCATCCGCGGCCAGGTCACGCGCTCGGTGCTGTCCCCGGGCGTGGTGGTCGACCCGGGAGCCGTCGTCCAGGGTTCGATCCTGCACGACAACGTCCACATCGGGCGGGGTGCCGTGGTCCGGGGCGCCGTCCTCGACAAGAACGTCGAGGTGCCGCCGGGCGCGACGATAGGCGTCAACCCGGAGCGCGACGCCGACCTGTACACGGTCTCCAAGGGCGGGGTCATCGCCCTCGGTAAGGGCCAACTGGTCACGTAGATACCGAAGATCGGCCCCGGTGCGTCTCGACCGCACCGGGGCTTCGCCGTGCCCTGACCCTGGCTTGTCATGTCCCTGGACGGAAGGCGGAATCCGTGTTGTCATGCCAACTGCTGCCCATGACAACGTTGTTATGGAGGTTCCATGCGCATCAGACGTCTCAGAGACCGACTCGCGCTCCTGCTCGCCCTGGCACTCGGCATCGCCGCCCTGGCCGCCGTCCCCGCCGCGAGCGCCACTACCGCCGACGACCCCGTCGAGATCCACGGCCTGAAGGGTGAGTACTACACCCAGTCCGCCCCCGGCGCCTTCGACTTCGCCGACCTCAAGGCCACCGGCGTCGACCCGAACCTCGACTTCGACAACCTCGAACCCCGACTCGCCTTCACCACCGGCCGGTCGGACGACGTCAGCATCCGCTGGACCGGAAAGATCGTCCCGACGAAGTCCGGCCCCCACACTTTCTCGATCATCGGCGACAACGGCTTCCGCCTCTGGATCGGCGGACAGCTCGTCATCGACCACTGGGTCGACGACTGGGACACCGAACAGACCGCCGCCCCCGTCGAGTTGACCGCCGGCACGGCCTACGACATCAAGGTCGAGTACTTCGAGCACTACGGCGGCTCCAACCTCCACCTCCGCTGGACCGAACCCGGCGGCACCAAGGTCCCCGTCCCGCAGTCGGCCTTCCGCCTTCCCGACGGCTACGACTACGACGGCGCGATCGCCACGACGGTCACCAGCACCGGCCGCACTCTGAAACTCGACTTCGCCCAGCCCCTCGCCACACCCCCGGCCGACCTCACCGACCACCTCGAAGCGGTGATCGGCGGCGCCAAGTGGCCCCTGGGGACCGCTCAGTTGGACCCGGCGGACGCGCGGACCCTGCTCATCCCGCTCACCGAACCCGTCGTCGGCAACAAGACGGGCACCGCCCCCGGTACCGCGGACATCCGCTACGACGGCGCAGCCGGCCTCGGCACGGCCAATGGCAACGTTATCAACGCCTTCTGGAGCACCGGCCCCAACCACTCCACCCACGAACTGCGCACCCAGTGGGCCGACCAGGTGGGCCCGCACAACGCCCTCCCCGAGTACCCGCGCCCCCAGCTCACCCGCACCGACTGGCGCAACCTCAACGGCAGTTGGCAGTTCGCGGCGGCCACAGCGGGCGAGTCCCCGCCCGTCGGCCGGACACTCGCCGAGCGCATCCTCGTCCCGTACCCCGTCGAGTCCCAGCTCTCGGGCCTGGAACGGCACGAGGACCGCATGTGGTACCGCCGCACCTTCACCGTCCCCGCCGACTGGAGGATCGGCTCGGGCAAGCGGCTGATGCTCAACTTCGGTGCCGTCGACTGGCGGGCCGAGGTCTACGTCAACGGCACGAAGGTCACCGAACACCAGGGCGGCTACGACAAGTTCGGCGTCGACGTCACCGACGCCCTGAAGCCCGGCCGCACCCAGGAACTGATCGTCGGCGTCTACGACCCCACCGACGCGGCGAACGGCGAGAACCCGCCGATCGGCAAACAGCGCCTCGACCCGAGCGGCATCTGGTACACCCCCACCTCGGGCATCTGGCAGACGGTCTGGATGGAACCGGTCGCCCCCGACCACGTCGACTCCCTCAAGCTCACCCCGGACGTCACCAAGAGCCAACTCACCGTCGAGGCAAAGGGAGTCCGGGACGGCGTACCGATCACGGCGACGGCGTACGACGGAAAGCGAGCGGTGGCCACCGCACATGGCCGCACCGGTGACCCGCTCACCCTGACCATCACGAACCCCCGACTCTGGTCGCCAGACAACCCGTTCCTCTACGACCTGAAGGTCACCGTCGGCCAGGACCGCGTCGGCAGCTACTTCGGGATGCGCTCGATCGCCGTCGAGAAGGTCAACGGCGTCCCGCGCACGGTCCTCAACGGCAAGCCCATCTTCATGATGGCCACCCTCGACCAGGGCTTCTGGCCGGACGGCCTCTACACCGCGCCGACCGACGAGGCACTGGCCCATGACCTCGAGGTGCACAAGGAGTTGGGCTTCAACGCGGTGCGCAAGCACATCAAGGTCGAGCCCGACCGCTGGTTCTACTGGGCCGACCGGCTCGGCCTCATGGTGTGGCAGGACATGCCCGCGATGACCGCCGGGGTGAACCCGTCGCCCGCCGCCCGCGCCGAGTACGAGCGGGAGATGAAGCAGATGATCGACCAGCACATCAGCAGCCCGTCGGTCGTCATGTGGGTGACGTTCAACGAGGGTTGGGGCCAGTACGACGAGGCCCGCATCGCCGACCAGGCGAAGGCCTGGGACCCGACGCGGCTCGTCAACAGCATGTCCGGCATCAACCTCGGCGTGGACGGCGGCACCGGCGACATCATCGACGAGCACGGCTATCCCAGCCCCGCCCTGCCACCCCACCCGGACGGTCAACGCGCCCTGGTCAGCGGGGAGTACGGCGGTCTCGGGCTCGCGGTGCCCGGACACGCCTGGTCGGTCCAGCAGTCGTACGTCGACGTCGACCCGGCCGCCTACACCGACGACTACCTCGCCAAGCTCGCCGAGGTGCACGCCCTGACGTGCCAAGGGAGCAATGGCGCGGTCTATACGCAAATCTCCGACGTCGAGGGTGAGTTGAACGGCCTGATGACGTACGACCGCCGGGTGCTCAAGCCCGACGCGCAACGGGTGAAAGCCGCTCAGCAGGCCCTGATCCGCGACGCCTCGCAGGCGACCCCCGCAGGGTGCCCCACCACCTGAACTCCCCTGGAGGACCCATGAGATGGACCCGGCGCCTGCGGTTGTGCATGGCGGGGGCGGTGGCAGTCTCCGCGCTGTTCGCCGCCCCCGCCGCAGCCGAGGCCTCTGTCGACGGTCAACTCACCGACCTGGTCAACCCGTTCATCGGTACCGAGAACGACGGCAACACCTATCCCGGGGCCGCCGTGCCCTTCGGCATGGTGCAGTTCTCGCCGGACACCGGCCACAACACCGGCTACGACTACTCCCAGAACCACATCCGCGGCTTCTCCCTCGTGCACCTCTCCGGCGTCGGCTGCGGCCTCGGCGGCGATCTGCCCGTACTGCCCACGACCGGCGAGGTGACGCAGACGGACTACGCCCAGTACGCGGCCGAGTTCAGCCACGACGACGAGCACGCGAGCCCCGGCTACTACCAAGTCGGCCTGAAAACCGGCATCGAGGCCGAACTGACGGCGACCACGCGCACCGGCGTTCAGCGCTACACCTTCCCGGCCACCGACAAGGCCAACGTGCTCCTCAACGCGGCCCAGTCGCTGCACAGCGGCGTCGCCTCGAAGGTCGAGGTCCTCGACAACAGGACCGTGCGCACCACCATCACCGGCCGCGGCTTCTGCCAGGACACCAAGCCGTACACCGTCTACACGGTCACGCGCTTCGACCGGCCTTTCACCGCGTACGGCACCTGGAACGGTCCAACGGTGACCGCCGGTTCCAGGACCGGGAGCGGCGGCGCGTACGTCCGCTTCGACACGACCAAGGACCGTACGGTCGAGGCGACCACGGCCCTGTCGTACGTCGACGCGCACGGCGCGGCGGTCAACCTCCGTACGGAGGGCGGGAGTTCCTTCGACGCCGTCCGCCACCGGGCCCAACGGGCCTGGGAGGGCCGGCTCGACGACGTACGCGCGCAGGGCGGCTCCGACAGTCTGCGCCGGACCTTCTATTCGTCCTTGTACCGGTCCTTCCTCGCGCCGAACGTCGGCAGCGACGCCGACGGCCGCTACACAGGCTGGGACCAGAAGATCCACCGCGCGAAGGGCTTCACGTACTACCAGAACTGGTCCCTGTGGGACACCTACCGCACCCAGTCCCAGCTCCTCGCCCTGCTCGCACCCCGCGAGGCCCGGGACATGGCGATCTCGGTGATCAAGATCGACGAGGAGAGCGGCTGGCTGCCCAAGTGGGGCTACGGCACGGTCGAGACGAACATCATGACCGGCGATCCGGTCACTCCGTTCCTCACCAACGCTTACCAGCAAGGCCTGTTGAAGGGCTACGAGGAGCGCGCCTACCGGGCGTTGAAGCAGAACGCCGACGGCGTGCCGCCCACCGAGTCGGCGGCGGTCGGGCGGGAAGCGAACAGGGAGTACATCGCCGAAGGCTTCGCGCCGTACATCAAGGACCGTCCGCACGCGAAGCCCGGTGACTCCGACTACGACCACGGGGCCTCGGCCACCCTCGAGTACGCCCTCTCGGACGCGATGCTCGCGCAGATGGCCCGCGACCTCGGGCACGGCGCCGACGCCGCCCGCTATGCCGCCCGTGCCCAGAGCTACCGGAACATCTTCGACCCGTCGACCGGCTTCTTCCGCGCCCGCGACGCCTCCGGTGCCTTCGTCGGTCCCGCCGACCCGGCGCAGAGCGAGGGCTTCCACGAGGGCACGTCGTGGCAGTACCAGTGGCTGGTGCCGCAGGACCTGCCCGGCATGGTCGACCTCATCGGCGGGCAACAGGCGGCCAACGCCCGGCTGGACTCCTTCTTCGCCTACGACCAACTGCTCGCCGACCCCGCGAAGACGGCCCGCGAGGTGTGGGTCAACGGGCCGTACGACTACTACAACGCGGACAAGTACAACCCGCAGAACGAGCCGGACCTGATCGCCCCGTACACCTATCTGTCGACCGGACAGCCGTGGAAGACGACCGATGTCGTCCATGCGGCGCTGACCCTGTTCACGGACGGTCCGACCGGCATGACCGGCAACGACGACCTCGGCACGATGTCCGCGTGGAACGTGCTGTCGTCGATCGGGATCTTCCCGGTCCAGCCCGGCTACGACACCTGGGGCCTGTCCACGCCCGTCTTCGAGCGGGTCGACCTGACTCTGGACCGCCGCTACTACCCGCACGGCGCCCTGACCATCAAGGCGCCCGGCACGTCCGCCGGCGACCGTTACATCCAGGCGGCCCGGACGGACGGGACGTCGTACGACCGCACCTATCTGACCACCGGGCTGCTGAGGTCCGTACGGTCGCTGGACTTCACGGTCGGCCCGCACCCGTCGGAGTGGGGTACGTCACCCCAGGCGGGACCGCCGGCACTGAAGTGACCTCAGGCGCCACTGGAGTCCCGCCCCTCCCACGGGGGCGGGACTGGGGCTGGATGTAATCTGCTGTTAACTGTGCGTAGCTTGATCGTACTTGACCGTAATCGCTTGTCGGCGCTTGACTGCTTGCTCACCCCTAGTCGACGCGAGGCAAGCCTTTGACTTCTGACCTGCTCGCTCCTCTCGACCTGGCGTTCTGGAACATCGAGTCCGACCGGAACCCGATGCACCTGGGCGCACTCGGCGTCTTCTCGGCACACTCGCCGACCGCGGGAGCCCACGCCGCCGACCTCCTCGCCGCCCGTGCCGCCGCCGTTCCCGGGCTGCGGATGCGCATCCGGGACGTGTGGCAGCCGCTGTCCCTGTCCTTCGGGAGCGCCACCCGCGAGGAGGACCCCGACTTCGACCCGCTGCACCACGTCCGGCTGCACGCCCCGACCGCCGACTTCCAGGAGGTCGCGGGCCGGCTGATGGAACGTCCGCTGGAGCGCGACCGGCCCCCGTGGGAGGCGCATGTGCTGCCCGGCGAGGACGGTGTCTCCTTCGCCGTGCTGTTCAAGTTCCACCACGCCCTGGCCGACGGACTGCGGGCGCTGACCCTCGCCGCCGCGATCCTCGACCCGATGGACATGCCCGAGCGGCGGCCCCGCCCCGAGGAGCCCGCGCGCGGCCTGCTGCCCGATGTGCGCAAGCTGCCCGGGCTGCTTCGGGGTGCCCTGTCCGATGTCGGCCGGGCCCTCGACATCGGGGCGTCCGTCGCCCGCTCCACGCTCGACGTCCGCTCGTCGGCGGCGCTTGCCTCCGAGCCGTCGGGCACCCGTCGTACGGCCGGAGTCGTCGTCGACCTCGACGACGTGCACCGGATCCGCAAGACCGTCGGCGGGACCGTCAACGACGTGCTCATCGCCGTCGTCGCGGGCGCCCTGCGCCGCTGGCTCGACGAACGCGGCGACGGCAGCGAGGGCGTCGCGCCCCGTGCCCTGATCCCCGTCTCCAAACGCCGTCCGCGCAGCGCGCAGCCGCAGGGCAACCGGCTCTCCGGGTATCTGATACGGCTGCCCGTCGACGACCCCGACCCGCTCGGGCGGCTCGACTCGGTGCGCGCCGACATGGACCGCAACAAGGACGCGGGCCCCAACCGGGGCGCGGGCGCCGTCGCCCTGCTCGCCGACCACGTACCGGCGCTCGGCCACCGGCTCGGCGGACCGTTCGCCGCGCAGGCCGCCCGGCTCTGGTTCGACATCCTCGTCACCAGCGTCCCGCTGCCCAGCATCGGTCTGAAGCTCGGCGGCAACCCGGTCACCGCGGTCTTCCCGTACGCCCCGCTGGCCCGTGGCCAGTCCCTCGCGGTCGCCGTCTCCACCTTCCGCGGGCACGTCCACTACGGCCTTGTCGCGGACGCGGCGGCCGTACCGGATCTCGATCTGTTCGCCCGCGCGCTCACCGAGGAGGTGGAGACACTCATCACCGCCTGCGGGTCGTGACGTGGAACGAGTTTGGTGCTGCGGCCCGGCGCTCCGTAAAATTCCCTGTTCGACGGCCGGTGCGCTCTGAGCGCCGCCGCGGACGACCCAAGGAAACGGCAGCGCGATGACGGTGACAGAGAACGGCTCCACGACCCCGGACGAGGTCGTGTACGGGCCCGGCATCGACCCCGAGCGGCTGGCCGTCTGCCTCAGCGTGCTCGACGAACTCGAGAAGATCGACGTCGACCACCCCGACGCGATCACCGTGCGCCGGGCCACCGCCGGCATCTACCGCAGCGTCAAGCAGCGCCGCCGCCAGGAGCGCCGGGCCGCGAAGACCGCGCACGACAAGGCCGTCACCGAGTCCACCGCGACCGGCTCCGCCCAGCGCATCGACGACGAGACCGAGGGACTGCTCCCGTCGTCGGTGACGGAGGAGGGCCGCATCGCCGGGATACTCCAGCGCCCGCGCTCCTGCTACACCTGCAAGACCCGGTACGTGGAAGTCGACTACTTCTACCACCAGCTCTGTCCCGACTGCGCCCGCCTGAACCGCGAGAAGCGCGACGTCCACGCCGACCTCACCGGCAAGCGCGCGCTGCTCACCGGCGGTCGCGCCAAGATCGGCATGTACATCGCGCTGCGGCTGCTGCGCGACGGCGCGCACACGACGATCACCACGCGCTTCCCCAAGGACGCCATCCGCCGCTTCAAGGCCATGGACGACTCGGGGGACTGGCTGCACCGCCTGGAGGTCGTCGGCATCGACCTGCGCGACCCGGCCCAGGCCGTCGCCCTCGCCGACCAGATGGCAGAGGCGGGCCCGCTCGACATCCTGATCAACAACGCGACGCAGACCGTACGACGGCTGCCCTCCGCCTACGCCGCGCTCGTCGACGGCGAGAGCGCGCCGCTGCCCGCCGGTGAGCTGCCCGCCCACCACGTCATCGGCGCGTTCGGCTCCGGCGCGGTCGACGGCCTCGCCGCGCTGCCCGTCGGGATCTCCGGCCTCGACGCCCAGCAGGTGGCCGACCTCGCCCTGGTCGCGGGCAACGCCAGCGTCGCCCGGCACCTCGACGGCACCGCCATCGACGCCGGCGGTCTGGTCCCCGACGTGGTCGACACCAACACCTGGGTGCAGACCATCGAGCAGATCTCCCCGGTGGAGCTGCTGGAGACCCAACTCTGCAACTACACCGCGCCGTTCATCCTGATCAGCAAGCTCCGCCCGGCCATGGCCACCGCCGCGAAGACGGCGACGAGCGGGCGCTCGTACATCGTCAACGTCTCCGCGATGGAGGGCGTCTTCGGCCGCGGCTACAAGGGCGCCGGACACCCGAACACCAACGCCGCCAAGGCCGCGATGAACATGGTGACCCGCACCAGCGGCCAGGAGATGTTCCAGACCGACGGCATCCTCATGACCTCCGTCGACACCGGCTGGATCACCGACGAACGCCCCCACTACGACAAGCTCCGCCTCGCCGAGGAGGGCTTCCACGCCCCGCTGGATCTGGTCGACGGGGCGGCCCGGGTTTACGATCCGATTGTGCGCGGCGAGCAGGGCGAGGACCTGTACGGCGTCTTCCTGAAGGACTACGCGCCCGGCAAGTGGTAACCCGCCGCCCCGGACCCGGGCCCCGGTGACCGCCGGTCCCGGCCCTGGTGAGGACCGCGCGAGGAGTTCCCATGGCCAGTTCACACGGCATCGATCCGAGGGCCTTCGAAGACCCGCGCAACCACTACCCGACCGACGACCAGTTCTACGCGAGCGACCGTCCGGCACACCCCGTACTGCCGGAGGACCGCCCGCGCGGCGGCGGGCCCACGACCGCGGTGAAGCACCGCGGGACCTGGGCCACGGTCGCACTCGTCGCCGGGATCGTCCTGCTGATCCTCGTGGGGATCGCCCTGTTCCCGTGAGCGAGTCGGTCATGAGTGCGGCGGCCCCGCCGACCTCAGCCGGTCGTGGACGGCGTACCCGCCCGACGTGTACGCCGCCCGCACCCGGGTCCCGCCGTCCACCAGCAGATCCGCCCCGGTGATCCACTCGGCTTGGTCGGAGGCCAGCCACAGCACGGCCTGTGCGATGTCGGCCGGTTCCCCGATCCGGCCGAGCGGCAGCCCGGCGGCGACCTCCGCCTCGCCCGGCTCCCACACGAAGCGCGCCATCTCGGTGCGTACGAGTCCGGGGGAGACGGAGTTGACCCGCACCCCCGGCGCGAGTTCCCCCGCGAGCTGCTGCGTGAGGTGAAGGAGCGCCGCCTTGCTGGTGGAGTACGCCCCCACGTTCGGCCCGACATGCCCGGCACCCTCGGTGCACACGTTGACCACCGACCCGCCGTGCTCCCGCATCCACGCCCGCCAGGCGCACTGCGTCAACCGCAGTGGCGCCTCGACGTTCACGGCGAACGCCGTCCGCCAGGCATCCGGATCGGCTTCCATCAGCGGGCCGTACGGCTGGTTCGTCGCCGCGTTGTTGACGACCACGTCGATCCGCCCGAAGGCGCGCAGCGCGAACTCGGCCAACTCCCGGGGGTGTTCGGGGTCGCCGACATCCCCGGCCAGTCCGACCCCGCCCAACTCCTCGGCGGCACGCGCCACTTCACCGGCGTCCCGCGCGCTCACGCACACCAGCGCCCCGGCCCCGGCGAACGCCTCGGCGACCGCGCGCCCGATCCCGCGCGTACCGCCGGTGACCAGGACGGCCCGACCGCGCAGACCGTACGACGACGACGTCATCGCCGTACGATCTCATGACGGACCGTCAGTCGACAGCCCCCAGGCGGGAGTTGGGCAGATGCGAGTTCCTGGCGGCCACTATGCCCAGGACCGTGCGCCAGTCCTCCAGGACGCCGGCGTCGAGGCCGACGACCTTGGCCGCGTCGTCGGCCTGGCGGAGGGTGATCGCGTCGTCGGCGAGCGGATCGCGCTCGAAGGCGGCGGCCTCGGCGTGGGACATGGGGCCGCCCTGGGCGCGAAGGGTCAGCGTGCTCTGCGCGGACAGGTCGTGGTCCGGTGAGGCGGTGGCAAGGTAGCGCTTCGCGGGTACGTGCAGCCGGACCAGGTGGGCGACCCGGTCGCCGAGCAGGGCGTGGACGGCGTCCGCCGCGTGGCCGGCGTGTCCGGCGTCGTCACCGGGTTGCAGGAGATGCCCGATGTCGTGGACCAGGCCGGCGACCTGGAGTTCCTTGTCGGCGGGGCGACTTCGGCGCAGCAGCGCCGCCGTCTGCAGTGCGTGGTCGTGCAGATCGACCGGATCACCGCTCCGGTCCGGGGTGTCCCAGGCGCCCCGGCAGGCGTACAGCAGGTCCATCAGCTCCTCGACGCTGCGCAACTCCACGCGTCAGTCCTCCCGCGAGACAGCCTGTGCGGAACGCCAGGAGATCATGGCGAGCTTTCGGACCGGCCAACGGGACTTGAACTGCGCGACGCCTTCAGTGACGTAGTTCATGCGCTGACGCGGGTGTTGGTGTCACCGGGAGTCGGGCCGTGTGCGGGCGGAGGCCTGCCCGGCCAAACCGTGCAGAAGCGTGTCGACCATCCGCTCGATCCGGTCCTCCTCGACGGGCTGCCGGACGAGCAGTGCCCTGAAGTGCAGCGGTGCGACGAGCAGTTCGAGGGCGAGCTGGTGATCGGCGTCGGCCGGCAGCTCGTGGCGGTCGATCGCGCGGTCCACGATGACTCGGGTGACGTCGTAGCGGGTCCCCCAGAACTGGGCGCGGCTCTCGGCCAGTTGGGGATCCTCCTCGGCCGTGGCCATCGCCTGGGCGAGTGCGACGCCCAGGGGGGTGTTCAGGTAGGCCGCGATCAGCCGGGCCAGCGCGACCATGTCGTCGCGGAGGTTTCCGGTGTCGGGGACCGGCAGTTGTTCCTGGCTGTAGGACAGCAGCGCGTCCAGGATCAGGTTCGGCAGGGCGCCCCAGCGCCGCTGGATCGAGGTGGCGTGGACACCCGACCGCCGAGCGATCTCGCTCACCGTCAGGCTGCTCGTGCCGTTCTCGGCGAGCGCCTCCAGGGTGGATCGCAGGACGTCGGCGCGGACCCGCGCGGACCGGCCGCCCGGACGGCGGGACGCCTCTGTCTGCTCGCTCATCTCGCTCTTGCTCACCGCCTCACGTTAACGCACAAATCTTGCGTTTGCGCACGAGAGGGCGTAGCGTCCACTAACGCAGAATATCTGCGTTAGCGACTCTGTTGCGGAACGAACGGAAGGAGCCGTCATGCCCTACCAATGGCCGCTGGACGCGTCGGAGCTGTTCGGCGAGCGGTATCCGCAGATGGTCAACACCGGGCTGCCGGTGGCCGACGTCGACGCCGTGCGGGCCGCGGTCACCGAGATGTGGGCGGACGCTCCGGGCGGCTGGGTCCACGAATGGTCGAAGCTGGCCGCGGCCTACGCCGACGCGGGAGCCCATGAGCAGGCGGCGCTGGCCTACGGATGGGCGAAGTTCCCCACCCTGGCCGACGAGAGCAAGCGCGTCGCGCTCGCCAAGCAGCTCGAGCAGTACCGGCTCGCCGCTCCCGGCTTCGGGGTCGAGTTCCAGCGGTACGTGCTGGAACTGCCGTACCAAGGGAACACGACCAGCGTGCCCGTTCACCTGCTCGCGCCCTTCGACCTCCCCGCCGATCGGCCGGTGGTGCTCGCCAGCGGGGGCGTGGACAGCTGGAAGATGGATGTGCACGGGCTGATAGTGCTTCTCGCCGTCCACATCCGGGCCCGGGTGCTGGTCTTCGACATCGCGGGGACCGGTGAATCGACCGTGCCGATGACCGGCGCCGGTGGCGCGGAGCTGGTCACCGGGCTGATCGGGCACGCCCGGTCGCTCGGCAACGGCGTCGTCGCGCACATGGGCATCTCCATGGGCGGATATTTCTCGGCCCGGTCGGGGCTCGGCGGTGAGGTCGACGCCGCCGTGGTGCTGGGCGGGCCGGTCGAAGCGGCGTTCACGGATGAGCGCAAGGACGCCTTCGGGATGGACGGGATCCTCGGCAACGCGATGGGCTTCGACGCGCCGCCCACCCCCGGGCAACTGGTCGCGGGCAGAGCCGAGTTCTCCCTCCGCCCGCTGCTCGACCAGGACCGCAACAGCCCCATGCTGGTGGTCAACGGAGCCGACGACGTCCATGTGCCGCAGCACGACACGCTGGTCTTCCAGGGCCGCCGCGACACCGTCGTGAACCTCGTCCCCGACACCGGCCACTGTGCGGTGAGCAAACTGCCCGAGGTGTTCCCGACGATCATCGGCTGGCTGGACCGCGCGCTGGCCGCCACGGCGGAGACGGACCGGTGAGCGGCCGTATTCCGGCCGGTCATGGCTTCCGGGTGGCCCGGTGTACGAAAGCGGGCGGGAGGTTCGGCCACACCACGGTCGAGCGTTCCAACTCGCCGAAGCGGCAGGCCAGTTCGGCGGTGAAGTGCCGGGCGGGTGGGGTCCAGGACGCGTGCAGATAGGCGAAGGTGGTGAACCGGCCCCCGGGCGTGAGGACTTCGGCCACGGCGTCCAGGATGCGCCCGCGCTGTTGCCGAGGCATGACCGTCCACGGCAGCCCGGAGACGACCGCATCGGCCGGTTCGCCTGCCACGGCCGCCAGTTCGGCCGCCGAGCCTCGCACCACGGTCAGGCGTGTGTCGCGCCGGGTCGCCGACAGCCGTGCTGCGAGCACCGGGTTGAGCTCGATCGCGACGAGTCGTGCGGTGGGCGCGAGCCGGGCGAGGATCGCGTCGGTGAACACCCCTGTTCCCGGGCCGAGTTCGACCACGAGCCGGGCCTCCTCCAGGCCGATGCCCTCGGTCATCGCCGACGCGAGCCGTCGTGAACTGGCCGCCACGGCACCGGTCATGAGGGGCCGTCTGAGGAATTCGGTGGTGATCGACATGGCGGCCATGGTGGAAGCGCCCGGGGTGGCCGTACGTCGTGTCCCCGGCCGGTGCGTGTACGACCGTGGGAGGACCCCATGACGCCCGCCGGGACGATGTGGGGGAGCGGCCCCGGCCGTAGCGTGAAGTCGTGCTTCGGCTGATCGAGACCCTGTCCCGCCTGCGGCGGAGCCACCCGTGGCTCGCGGACGCCCTGCTGGTCGTGCTGGTGGCCGTGCCGCCGGTGATCCGACCGGAGCCGGGCTGGCGGCCGGTCTGGGTGCAGGTGGTCGTGTACGTCGCCCTGGTACTGCCCCTGTTGTGGCGTCGCCGTCGGCCGGTGCTGGTCGCGGCCGTGGTGACGGCGGTGTTCTGGGCGCAGTTCCTCGGACAGGTGTGGGGGCAGGAGCCGGGACGCGGCGCCGTCGCCCTGGCCGCGGCCCTGGCCACCCTCACGGTGCGCGGCCTGCGCCGCGCCGCCGCCGTGACGGTGGTCTGCGCCGCCGGCTGCGTGCTGCTGTGGATTCCCGCGTGGCAGCGGGACTACGGCGGCGGCCCGGGCGCCCGGGGGGCATGGCTCACTCCGCTCGCGGTGGGGCTCCTGCTGGCCGGGGCCTGGGTGTTCGGCGAGTACGTCCGGGCCCGGCGCGCCTACGTCGCCGAGTTCGAACGGCGGGCCGCGCTCGCCGAGTCCGAACGCCTCGCCCTGGCCAGGGTCGCCGTCGCCGAGGAGCGGGCGCGCATCGCCCGCGAGATCCACGACGTCCTCGCGCACAGCGTGAGCGTGATGGTGCTGAACGCCGAGGGCGGCAGGCTGATGCGGCAGATCGACCCAGCCGTCGTCGATCGCACCCTCGAGGTCATCAGCGCGACGGGCCGCGAGGCCCTGGGCGAACTGCGCCGGCTGCTGGAGGTGTTGCGCACCCCAGACGCCGACGCCCCCGACGGCGACTCCGGCACCGGTCCCGACGAACACCTCTCGGCCGATCTGCGGCGGCTGGTCGGACGCCTCAACTCGGGCGGAAGACAGGCCAAGTTGGACCTTCGCGGAGAACGGGACGGCCTTCCGCCGGATGTCACCGCGCAGACATACCGCATCGTGCAGGAGGCGCTCACCAACGTCGTCAAACACGCCCCGCCGGACGCCACGGTCCACGTACGGGTCGACACCGGTAACCAGGGGCCCGGGCGGCTGGTCCGCGTCAGGGTGGAGAACTCGGCCGGAGCGAGCGCCGGAGCGTCGGCCGGGCGTCCCGCCCCGCTGCTCCCGTCCGGTCGCGGACTCACCGGTATGCGCGAGCGCACCGCCCTGTACGGCGGACGCGTCGACGCGGGCCCCACGCCCGACGGCGGCTACCGCGTCGTAGCGACCCTGCGTCCTGCCGAGCCCGGGCCCCAGCCCACTGGGGCGACCCCATGACCGGCCTCGACCAGGCCCCGTCATCGTCCCGTGTGCTGATCTGCGACGACCAGGAGCTGATCCGGATGGGGCTGCGCATGGTCGTCGACAGTCAGCCCGATCTCTCCGTGGTGGGCGAGGCCGCCGACGGCGACGCGGCGATCGCGGGGGTGGCCGCGCTGGAGCCGGACCTCGTCCTGATGGACGTCCGCATGCCCGGTCTGGACGGGCTCGCCGCGACCGAGATCCTCTGCGCGCTGCCCGATGGGCCGCGCATCCTCCTCGTCACCACCTTCGACCTCGACGAGTACGCCTACGCGGCGCTGCGGGCCGGTGCGAACGGCTTCCTCGTCAAGGACGCCCCCGCCGAGGAGATCCTGGTGACGGTCCGCGCGGTGCTGCGGGGCGAGACCATGGTGGCGCCCTCGCTGACCCGGCGCCTGGTCGAACGCTTCGTCCTGCACGCCCCCGCGACCGAGCCCGCCCAGCGCGGCCGCCTGGCGGCCCTCACCGAGCGGGAACGGGAAGTCCTGGCCCTGGTCGCCAAGGGACTTGCCAATGGCGAGATCGCGGACCGCCTCTTCGTCGGCGAGACGACCGTCAAGACCCACCTCGGCCGGATCCTGACCAAACTCGGCCTCCGGGACCGTGTCCACGCGGTGATCTTCGCCTACGAGAGCGGGCTGGTACGGGTCGGGGACTGAGTGGTGAGGCCCCGAAAATCGGAATACGGACACTACCTCCGATGGCTACAGTGAGTGACATGACGATCACGTTCCGCCCGGCATTCGGGAGGGTGGTGGCGGCCGCACTCCTGGCCGTGGCCGCCCTCCCGGCGACCGCGGTCGCTGTCCCGCAGGCCTCGACCACACCCGCCGACCTGTCGCCGGACCACCGGCACCTCGTCTGGAAGACCTGCACCCGTGGTCCCGACGACGACACCGGCAAGGCTCTCGACAGGGCCGGCGCCCAATGTGCCGACCTGACGGTCCCTCTGGACTACGCGTCGCCCGGCGGCCGGACGATCGGCATCGCGGTGGCCCGCCTCCGGGCCGCCGACCCCGCGCACCGCATCGGCACGCTGCTCTACAACATGGGCGGACCGGCGGATCCAGCGATCGAGTCCCTGCCGGCCGTCGGCGCGGCGATGGGGGAGACGGCCCGCCGCTACGACATCGTCGGCGTGGACCCGCGCTTCACCGGCCGCAACACACCGCTCAACTGCGGCTGGCGGACCGAGACCTACTTCCGCTCGGCGGGATCGGACCGGGCGGGTTTCGAGCGTATGCGCGCCTTCGAGCGCGGCCTCGCCGAGCAGTGCCGCGACCGTGCCGGAGCCCTGCTGCCCTACGTCTCCACGCGCAACGCGGCCCGTGACATGGACGCCGTCCGCGCCGCCCTCGGTGAGCGCCGGATCTCCTTCTACGGCGTTTCGTACGGCACTTATCTGGGTGAGGTCTACACGGCGATGTTCCCCGGCCGTACCGACCGTGTCGTCCTCGACGGCGTGCACGATCCGAGCCGCCTCGCCCCCTGGGCGGAGTACGGCACGGAGCAGGTCAACGAGGACGCCCTGCGCCACTGGGCGGGTTGGGCGGCGGCCCACGACCGTACCTACGGGCTGGGCGCCACCGCCGACGCCGTGCTCGCCACCCTCGACGGCATCCAAGCCGCGGCCGTCAGGCGGCCGTTGTCCATCGGCGCGTACCGGGTGGACCGGCACGTGGCACCGCTGTTCGACTACGCGGTCCTCGGCGACGACACGGAGGAGGGGGACGCGCTCATCGCGGGTGTCTTCCGCACCCTCAAGCAGGCCGCCGACACCGGGCACGCCGAGCCGGACGCGTTCCTCACCGCCTTCCTGGCGGCGACCCTGACCGGCGACGGCTCCTCGTACGGCAGCACCCAGACCGCGTACCTGTGCGCCGACACACCAGGGCCGCGCGACACCGAGGTCCACTGGCGCGCGATCGAACGGACCCGGGCCCGGCACCCGCTGTTCGGCCCGATCCTCAACAACGTCACCCCGTGCTCCTTCTGGCCGCGGCCGAAGGAGCAGCCGATCACCACCGTCCACAACAACATCCCGGCCCTCATGGTCAACACCACCGGCGACCCCCGGGTGCCGTACTCGGAGGCCCGGCAGATGCACGCCCGCTGGCCCGCATCCCGGCTCGTCACCGTCACCGGCTCCTACCGGCACGGGGTGTACGGCACGGACTACGGCGACGCCTGCGTCAACGACACCGTCAACGGCTACCTCGCCACCGGGCGGCTCCCCACGGCCGACCTCAGGTGTGGGCCCGTACGGCCGACGCGGCCATGAAGGGGCGTCGCCCCGGTCTCCCGAACCCGGAAGTGCCGGTACGCGGCACCGAACTGACTGTCCGTCAAGCTGCGGGGTCAGAAGGGAGACCCGCTGTGGCGACGGGGCTCTGCCCGCCTGCGGCGGGGACGAGATGGTGGGCGACGCTGCGCAACTTCTCGCAGGTTTCCTCGTGTTCGCGTTCGGGCCGGGACTGCGGTACGACGCCGGCCCCGGCCTGGATCCAGCACCGGCCGTCCTGCCGGAAGACGCTGCGCAGCACGAGGGCGGCGTCGAGGGTGCCGTCGGCGTCGCAGGTCAGGACCGCGCCCGCGTACAGGCCCCGGGGCCTTCCTTCGAGGGTCCGGATCAGGGGATACGCCGGAGCCTTGGGGATTCCGGTCGCGGTGACCGCCGGGAAGAGGGCCGCGAACGCGTCCCAGGGGCCGCGGCCGGGTCGGAGACGGCCGGTGACGGTGGAGGCCAGATGCTGGACGGTGCCGCGGTCGAGGACGGTCATGTATGCGCTGACATTGGTGTCGTCGCACACCGTGTCGAGCTCTTCCAGCGCGAGTCGGACCGAGATGGCGTGCTCGTGGATCTCCTTCGGGTCGCCGAGGAGGGCGGCGCGCAGCCGGGCGTCGTCGGCGGGCGTTCCGGTCCTGGCCCGGGTGCCGGCCAGCGGGCGCGTGGTGACACGGCCGTCGGCCGTGACCTCGGCCACCGTCTCCGGACTGAACCCGGCCGCCTGGATGCCGCCGAGGTCGAGCAGGAACGAGCGCGCGGGGGTGTTGGCCCGCCGCCCCGCGACATAGCTGGCGACCAGGTCCACCGCGGCCGGCACGGGGACCTGCCGGGAGAGGATGACCTTCTCCAGCGGGCCCTGCCGCCGCAGTTCCACCAGGGCAGCCGCGACCGCGGCCCGGTAGTTGCCGGTGTCCTCCAGGGGGAGTGCGATCCGTCCGGGCGGTTCCGGTGGCGCGCCCGGGGCGGGGGACCGGACCAGGTCGGCGATCAGGTCCAGCCGTCCGGGGACGGCGGACCGGACGAGGACCTCCGTCCCGTCGGTGCGCACCTCGTCGGTGGGCACGATCAGGTGCAACAGGGTCTGCGTGGGGTCCGGGTCTTGCTCGGCCAGTACGGCGCCCAGTTCGAACGCGGCCCAGCCGTACGCCCGCCAGCCCCGCACCGGAGTCTCGGCGAGGCGTGCCCCCACGCTGCCGAACTCTGCGGCGTCCTCTCCGGTCAGCCTGACCGAGGCCAGGACGCCGCCGGCCAGGGACCAGCCGACGCCGCTCTCGTACACCACGTACGGGTCGAACAGGCCGCTGCGGACCAGCCGGGCCATCAGTGGCAGCGGGTCCTCCCGCAGCGGCAGGCGCAGTTCCCGGTAGGTGTCGCGGGTCATCGGGGTCCGTCCTTCTCGCTCTCGTGCGAGCGGCGGCCCCGCGCGCTGATCAGGGGGTAGGAGTTGACGACGAATTCCGGGTGCCTCAACAACGCCTGGAACCGGGCCAGTTCAGCGGCCGACACACCGGAGCGGGCCAGGCCGTCGGCGACCTGGTCGGTGTTGTGCCGGTGCAGGGCGATGCCGGTACTGCCGCCCGGCCATGCCTCGGCGTAGGTGCTCGCGGTGATGTCGCTCAGTCCGGCGGCCGCCATCGCTCCCAGCGTGCGGCGCCCCCACAGCGGATCGGCCCCGGCCTCCGCCAGCAGGTCCATCAACGCCGTGTGGACCCGGTCGAACAGGGCCGCCGACGAGGCGTCGGGCGCGGCCAGCACCGGGGTCCAGCCGCAGTCGAACTCCTCCAGCACCAGCCACCCGCCCGGTCGCAGAGCCGCCACGAGCTTCTCGAGCACCCCCAGCCGCTCCGGCAGGTGGAGCAGTACCAGCCGGGCATGGACGAGGTCGTAGTCCATGCCCGGCAGCGGATCGTGGACGATGTCGTGCCGCAGCAGACGGACATGATCCGGACGGTGCCGCGAAGCGGCCCACCGCGGTTCGAGCTCGGTGACCGTCACCTCGCCCCGTGGTCCCACCCGTTCCCCGAGCCAGTCGCCCAACGAGGCACTGCCGCCGCCGACTTCGAGGCATCGCCAGCCCGTGGCGAGCCCGGTCAGTTCCAACTGACGGCGGGAGACGGGGTCGTAGCACGACTCCAGAGCGGAGAAGCGGCCGGCGGCCTGCGCGGCGGCGCTGTCGAAGAGGTAGTGGGACACGGACTGCCTCCATGTACAGGAGGGAACAGTGCTTTCCCATGGTCACGGAGTGAGCGGGAGTCAATACACGGCGCTCAAGAGGCAGCCCGGTCGAAAGGCGTACCCTGGCTCACTCGCGGGCCGGACGGTTGTCGAACTCCGCGTCCTGGCTCCGTAGTTCACACACGGCGGGCCGGTCCCGCCCTCGTCAGGCCTCCTCCTGCCGTGCGAAGTCGGGGAGTTCGGTGGACAGGAGGTGTTCGGCGCCGCCGTCGAGGAGCCGTTGCATCTCGGTGGAGCGGGGCAGCAGGGTCTTCTCGTAGGCGCGGAGGGCGTCGTCGACGCAGTGGTGGTTCGCGAGGGCCAGGGCCAGTTCGCAGGCGTCGAGCATGGCGAGGTTGACGCCGACGCCGAGCGGGGGCATGAGGTGGGCGGCGTCGCCGAGCAGGGTGACGGTGGGGTTGTGGTCCCAGGTGTGCGGGACGGGCAGGGCGTGGATGGGGCGGTCGACGTAGCGGCCGTCGTTGTCGCCGATCAGCCGACGCAGCGCCGGTGACCAGTCGCGGAACCGTTCGAGCAGCAGTGCCCGGATGCCGTCGGTGTCCTGGACGGTCAGGCCGCTCGCGGTGATCCAGTCGGCGGGGACGCGCTGGATGACGTAGACGCGGATGTGGTCGCCACTGCTGCGCTGGGCGAACAGCGCGCGGTCGCCGTCGGCCGCGGTGGCGCTGCCCTGGCCGACGAGCTGGGCGATATAGGGGTGCCGGTTCTCGACGTCGTGGAACCAGGCTTCGAGGAAGCTGACGCCGGTGTACCGGGGGACGGCGGGGGAGAGCGCACGGCGGACCCGGGACCAGGCGCCGTCCGCGCCGATGACGAGGTCGGCCTCGACCGTGGTGCCGTCGGCGAAGTGGAGCTGCCGGGGGCCCTCTTCGGGACCGGCGACGGCTTCGAGGGTGCGGCCCCAGCGGACCGTGCCCGGCCGAAGGGAGTTCAGGAGGAGGTCGCGCAGCTGGCCGCGGTCGATCTCCGGCTTGAAGCGGTCGCCTTCCCCGGCGGTGTGGTGGAAGAGGAGCGTGCCCTGCGGGTCCAGTTGGCGCATCTCCTGCCCTTCGGGGCGGGACAGCCGGAAGAACTCCTCCAGCAGTCCGGCTTCGCGCAGGGCGATCTGGCCGTTGTCCTCGTGCAGGTCGAGGGTGCCGCCCTGATCGCGGGCGTCGGGACCTGAGGCGTGGTCGTGGACGGTGACGTCGATGCCGTGCAGCTGGAGAATCCGGGCGCAGGTCAGGCCGCCGGGTCCGGCGCCGATGACGGCGATGCGAGGGGTGGGTGAGGTGTTCATGGTGGTGTTCCGTTCATGTCGTGGGAGGCCGCGGTGAGGGTCGGTCAGCCGGCCGCAGCGGCGGGGGCGGTCTTGATGCCGTCGGTGTCCTTCGCGGGTCCGCCGGCCTTCTTCAGCGGGACCTCGATGACGAGGAGCGCGGCGAGGAGGGCGAGGGCGGACAGGATCGCGCCGGTCAGGAAGATGTGGCCGGTGCCGTCGGTGACCGCGTGGAGGTAGGCGTCCCGGGCGCTCGCAGGGAGTTTCCGCAGGGCGTCGGCGTCGGTGCCGCTGCCGGGCAGGTGGGACTGGACGGCGCGGGTGAACATCGAGCCGAACACGGCGACGCCGAGGGAGCCGCCCAGGGTGCGGAAGAGGTTGACCGAGCTCATCGCGGCACCCATGTCCCGCATCGAGACGCTGTTCTGCGCGATGGTGCCGGCCATCTGCAGGGTGAAGCCCAGGCCGATGCCGATGAGCGCCATGTAGAAGCCGGTCAGCAGGCGTGACGTACCGGTGTCCATGGTGGCGAGCAGAGCCAGGCCGCCGGTGAGGAACGCGGCCCCGAGGACGGGGAAGACCTTGTACCTCCCGGTGGCGGACATGATCTTGCCCGCGAGGGTGGACACGATCACGACCGGGATCATCATCGGCAGCATCAGCAGACCGGAGTTGGTGGCCGAGGCGCCCTGCACGGTCTGCTGGAACAGCGGCAGATACAGACCCGCGCCGAACATGACCACACCGGCGACCAGGAGCATGACCATCGCGAGCGGGTAGTTGCGGTGGCCGGTGAACACGGAGAGGGGCAGCAGCGGTTCGCTGACGCGCTTCTCCACCAGGACGAACACCGTCAGCCCCACGACCGCGGCGGCACCGAGGCAGAGGATCTGCCAGGAGCCCCAGGCGTACGTGCTTCCCGCCCAGGTCGCGGCCAGCACGATCGCGGAGATGGCGAGGGTCAGCAGGGCGATGCCCGCCCAGTCGATCCGCGCCTCGATGCGCTGGGCGGGGGTGTGCAGCTTCAGCCACAGCCACACGAGGGCCACGACGCCGAGCGGCAGGTTGATGTAGAAGGCCCATCGCCAGTCGAAGTGGCCGGTGATGAACCCGCCGAGCAGCGGCCCTCCGATGGTGCCGATCGCCATGACGGAGGCGGTCATGCCCTGGTACCTGCCCCGCTCACGAGGCGGCACGAGAGCGCCGATCAGCGCGAACGCGCCCGCACCGATCCCGCCGGCACCGACACCCTGCACGACACGGAAGGCGATCAGCTCGCCCATGGACTGGGCGGCGCCGCACAGCGCGGACCCGGCGATGAACACGGCGATCGACGCGAGATACATGGGCTTGCGGCCGTACAGGTCACCGAACTTGCCCCAGACCGGGGTGGTGACGGCCGTGACCAGCGTGTAGGCGGTCACGACCCAGGAGATGTGCTCCAGGCCGCCCAGGTCGGACACGATCGTGGGCATCGCCGTGCTGACGACCATGTTGTCGAGCATGGACAGCAGCATCGCGAGCATCACGCCGAGCAGGACCCAGCGCACGTTCTTCGGCACGGCCTGCTCGGCGTCGGCGGACGCGAGCGACTCGGTCGTAGGCATGACTGATCACTCCTTTCGGAGGGAGAGGCGAAGAGGTAGGGGGCCGGCCGGGCAATGCCTCGCGGCCGCGGCTCCAGAAAAGCACAGCTGCTCAATAAGTGCAACGACTCAACTTTTGAACTCGGTTCACCATGGGGGGTAGGATGGTGGTCATGACCGAGACCCGGAGCGAGCCCGTCCCGGTGGGACGCCGCGAACGCAAGAAGGCCGCCACCCGCCAGGCCATCGCCGACGCCGCCCTGCGGCTGTTCCTGGAACGCGGCTACGACGACGTCGGCATCCGCGAGATCGCGGACGCCGCGGACGTCTCCACCACCACCCTTTTCAAGCACTTCCCCGTCAAGGAAGCCCTGGTCTTCGACGAGGACGCCGACCAGGAGACCCGGCTGCTCGCCGCCGTACGCGAACGCCCCGACGGTCAGTCGATCCCCGCCGCCCTGCGCGAGCACGCACTGCACCACCGCAGGGCCGCGGCCGGTGATGACCCCCGTTTCACCGCCTTCTTCGACCTGATCAACAACACCCCGGCCCTGCGCGACTACGCCCAGGCCATGTGGCTGCGGCACAGCGCCGCCCTGGCCCGGGCCATCGCCGAGGACAGCGGCCTTCCCTCCGACGACCCCGCATGCGCCGCCCTGGCCCACTTCGCCCTCGAAGCCCCCCGCGCCGCCCGCGGGCACGGCGACACCGAGGAAGCCGTCACCCGCGCCTTCGACCTGCTGGACAAGGGCTGGAGCGCGGTCGCCGCCGGCCGGTGAGCCGGGCGCCCTTTCCCGCACCGATCGGCCCTCTTCGGTAGGTCGGGAGCCGCTCGGACGCTCACCCGTCCGGCCCGGTCCTGCTGCACGGAGCGGGCCTTCGGCCGAGGCTGAGGTGGCTGACCGCGCGCCGGTGAAGCGCCCGCGCGTCCGCGTGAGCCGCCCGGGGCGCAGCATCGAAAGGACGGCGTTCATGGCGAAGGCGTATCTGGTGGGAAGCGGTATCGCGTCGCTGTCGGCGGCGGCGTTCCTGATCCGTGAGGGCGGGTTCGCCGGGTCGGACATCGTGATCCTGGAGGAGCAGGACCGCAAGGGCGGCAGCCTGGACGCGGCCGGCTCGCCCGAGACCGGCTACACGATGCGCGGCGGCCGGATGTTCGAGGTCCACTTCGACTGCACCTACGACCTGTTGGGCTCGATCCCCTCCCTGGACGACCCGTCGAAGTCGGTGACCGAGGACACCTTCGCCTTCCACGAGGACTTCGCCTGGGACGACCACGCCCGGCTCGTCGACGCGGCGGGCAAGGTCGTCGACTCGCACTCGATGGGCTTCTCCGAGCGCGACCGGCTGGAACTGGTCAAGTGCGTCGGCACCCCGGAGAAACTGCTCGACGGCAAACGCATCACCGACTGCTTCAGCGAGGGATTCTTCCGCACCAACTTCTGGTGGATGTGGTGCACCACGTTCGCCTTCGAACCCTGGCACAGCGCCATCGAGTTCCGCCGCTATCTCAACCGCTTCGTGCACCTCTTCAAGACCTTCGACTCCATGTCGGGGATCTACCGGACCCGCTTCAACCAGTACGACTCCATCGTCCGCCCGCTCCTGAAGTGGCTCACCGGGCAGGGCGTGACCGTCCAACTCGGCACGCGGGTCACCGACTTGAGGCTCGCCGAGGGCGACGCTCTCACCGTCGAGGCGTTCACCTGGACGCGGGAGGGCCGCAGCGAGGAGACGGTTCTCGCTCCCGGCGATCTGGTGCTGGTCACCAACGGCTCGATGACCGCCGACTCGACACTCGGCTCGACCGACACGGCGCCCGTGCTCGACACCTCCGGCGCGGCCGGCGCCTGGCAGTTGTGGAAGACGCTCGCGGCGAAACGACCGGGCCGGCTGGGCGACCCGTCGGTCTTCAACTCCTCCATCACGGACTCGACTTGGGCGTCCTTCACGGTGACGACGAAGGACCCGACCTTCTTCGAGCTGATGGAGAAGTTCAGCGGCAGCGAGGCCGGCAAGGGCGGGCTGATCACCTTCAAGGACTCCAACTGGCTGCTGACCATCGTCCTCAACCACCAGCCGCACTTCCGTGAGCAGCCCGAGGATACGTTCGTGTGGTGGGGCTACGGCCTCTTCCCGGACAGGGAGGGCGACTTCGTCCGCAAGCCGATGCGCGAGTGCACCGGCCGCGAGATCCTGGACGAGGTGCTGCGGCATCTGCGGTTCGAGGAAGGCCCGCAGATCCTCGACCACTCGATCGTGATCCCGGCGCTGATGCCGTACATCACCAGCCAGTTCCTGGTCCGCAGCGCGGGAGACCGCCCGCAGGTCGTCCCGGAGGGCTCCACGAACCTGGCCTTCATCGGCCAGTACGCCGAGGTCCCCGACGACGTCGTCTTCACCGTCGAGTACTCGGTCCGCACCGCCTGGACCGCCGTGGCGGGACTGCTCGGCCTGGACCGGCAGCCGCCACCGGTCTACAAGGGCGGGCACGACCCGAAGGTCCTGGTCGAGGCGCTGGGGACCATGCACCGCCGGTGAGTTGACGGCTTGCACGGTTGCGCCGGTCCTGGTTGTCCCGGGGCCGGCGCAGCCGTGTGTGCCGCCGGGCGCGCGGTCGTCGATGTCTGCCCTCGCGTGATTTCCGCGTACGTCGAGTGCGGACCGGCCGGCTCCTGAACAACCCTGGGCCGGGTCGGCCCGCGAAAGACGAAGTGGAGTCCCGGCGTGGACAACCCCCGCTCCGGCGCGCTCAGTCCGGACGGGTGGTGCACGTTCGGCCACGCAAACACCGGGCTCCTGCACACCAAGCTCCGCGAATCTCCCGCACCGGACGGCCCCCGCGTGTCGCCCTTTGCACAGGCGGTCGTGAGCACGACAGAATCGCCCTCGAGCGTGAGGACGGTGATCGCCGGCGCCCGCTCAAGGCCATCGCGGACCAGCGCAGGCGACCGCGGACGACCACGACGTCTTCGACACTTCGACGTCGTAGCGGCCGCGCAGGAATTCACCGCCCCAGTACCGGAAGGACGACATGACGGCCTCCTCCGAGGATCCGACGGGGGAGGCCGCCACGGCCGCCCGGACCGACCAGCCCGACACCGCGCCGCTGCCCCTGCCACGCCGGTCGAGGGGCCCCTCGGCGATCGCCGAGGCCGCCGCCGCGCTGGGACCCGCTCCCGCTCCCGCCTCCGACCCCGGGTCCGCGCCTCCGCCGCCCATGTCTGCGGCGGCGGCCGAGTTCGCGGCATCCACGGAGCGCGCGCCGGACGCCGGGACATTAGGGAGACGTACCGACCTCTTCGCAGGCGATCTGACCGACCGCCGCGCCGGCGCCACACCCGCCCCGAGCCGCTCCGTCCCCCGACCCGCACAGCGCCGCCGCCGGATGCTGTTCGCCGTCGCGGCAACCGCCGCCGTCCTGCTGACCGGCACCCTCTTCCTCATGGACGACGACGGCAAGGGACGTTCGGCGGCCGGCACCGGATCGGACACCGTCCGGGGCAGCGGACAGAACGAGGGCGTGACCGACTCGTCCGACTCCGCCTCGCCGTCGGGTGAATCCTCCGCACTTGAAGCCGACTCCACCCGGCAGCCGACCCCGAAGGCCGGTTCGTCGGCATCAGGGAAGAACACCGCTGATGCCACGGCCAGTTCGAAGGCCGGCACCAAGAACGGCGTTGCGCCGTCCGGGAGTTCCTCGCCGGCCGCCGATTCCGCCGCCGCTGCCAAGGGTGTTCTGCTCCGGGGGCACGGCTCCGGCCGCTGCATCGACGTGACCGGAGGCAAGCCGGTGGACCACACCCGCCTGCAGATCTGGGACTGCACGGGTGCCGCCCGGCAGAAGTGGCAGTTGGGGGCGGACGGAACGGTTCGCGCTCTGGGCAAGTGCATGGACGTCGACGGCGGTTCGCGGTCGGACGGCGCGTGGATCAAGCTCGTCACCTGCAACGGCACCGGGGCCCAGCGGTTCCGGCTCACCGCCGCGGACGATCTCGTCAACATCCAGGCCGACAAGTGCGTCGACGTCACGGACGCGGGGACCGCCAACGGCGCGGAACTGCAACTGTGGAGCTGTACCGGCGGGGACAACCAGAAGTGGAGCACGGGCTGACGGCACATCCCCTGGGTGTGTTGTCCGGAGAGGTTGGCTGACGTGGGCACGCGGGGGCGGGGCTACCGATACGTCGGTCCGGCCGAGTTGAAGGCCGCGGTGCGGCCTGGTGGCGGCGGGCGTCGGATCGGCTCGGCGAGTGATTTCGCCGGCTGGATCGTGGAGCAGTCCGTGGCGGAGCTGACCGAGCCGTTCACGTTCGTGGTCGGTATGGACGGCGCGCTGAGGCTGGCGCCCCGGCGCAGCGAGCACGTGGCCTGTGCCGGCGGGGACATGGTTCTGGGCGCCGGCGAGATCAGCTTCCTGTGCGAGGCGGGCCGGTGGACCGTGAGCGAGGTCAGCAACCAGTCCACCGGGTACTGCCCGGACGTCAACTCCTGGGCGGAGGTGGCCCGTTCACTGGATGCTGCGGAGCTCCGGAGGCCTTCCGGCTTCACCTACGAGGTCGTGTTCCGGCGGTGCCCCGACTGCCGGGAACACAACATCGTGCGTGAGGACGACTTCGTCTGCGTCTTCTGCGGCAGCGATCTGCCCGCCGCGTGGAACGTGGATCCCACGGCGTGACGGCCGAGGATCACAGAAACCGATACACCGCCTAGGCGGACGCGGACGCCACGAAGAACGGAATCGCGACGAGGAAGCGGCCCGCCTCCGCACGACGACGCTGTTCCGCGAGCCACTCGTCCGCCCGGTCACGGTCGACGGCGCCGCCTGCGCAGGCCGGTTCGGCGAGCCGCGCGAGGAGCGGGAGCATCGCGGGGGCGGTGAACACGCCCGGCCGACCAGCCGCCTCAGGACGCGTCCCGCACCGGGAACTCCAGCCGCAGTTCGTAGCCGCCGTCGGCCGTGGGGCCCGCGCTGACGCTGCCGCCGAGCAGTTCGGCACGCTGGCGCAGGCCGACCAGGCCGTGGTGGGAGCCGGGGAGGGGGAGCGCGGGGCGTTGCGGGGCGGAGTTGACGACCACGACGTGTACGGTCCCGTCCTGCTGCCCGATCCGGATCGCGGCCCTGGAACCGGGAGCGTGCTTGCGAATGTTGGTCAGCGCTTCCTGGACGGTGCGGTAGACCGCGCGCTGCACCGCGGGCGGGAGTTCCTGCGGCAGTTCGGCCCGTAGTTCGGCCTCGATGCCGCTGCCGTCGACCAGTTGGGGCAGGTCGGCGAGCAAGGGCTGCGGCGTCAGTTCGGTGGGGCGGCTGCCGGCGGCGCGCAACACGCCGACCATGTGCCGCAGTTCGTCCAGCGTCCGCACGGCGAGCCGCCGGATGTCGGCCGCGGCCTCCTTCGTCTCCGGGTCCCGGTTGCCCACCTGGAGCGCCCCCGCCCGTACGGCGATCAGGCTGACCTGGTGGGAGACGACATCGTGCATCTCCCGGGCCAGTTGGGCGCGTTCCTTGGCCAGCACGTTCTGGGCGAGCAGCCGGCGTTCGTGCTCGCGCGCCTCGGTGATCTCGGTGAGGCGCAGTCCGAGTTCGCGCCGGGCCTGGACGAGCTGTCCGAGGAAGACGGGGGCCGTCGCCGTGGCCAGACTGTAGGTGATCGTGATGAGCGTCGAGGCGTCCGTCGGGTCGGCGAACTCCGGTACCGGCCACGACCACGCCGTGGTGTCGCCGACCGTGAACACCGCCGCGCAGCCGGCCAGCAGGACACGGCGGCGGGAGAGCGAGGCCAGGGTGTACAGCGCGGCGAGGGTGGCGAACACGGAGTCCGTGACGAAGGTGGCCGGCAGCGCCAACAGATAGGTCAGCAGCGGCAGTCGGTGACGCAGCACGAGGGAGAAGGCGCCCAGCAGGGCGCAGGCCATGGCGATACGGTCGCCGGGGTCGACGTGGACCCAGACGTCCAGCAGGGCGGCGGCGAGCAGCGCGGCGTCGAGCCAGGGAGCGGGCGGGCGGCGGGGAGTCATCGGCCCTCCGGCGCCGGCGGCGATTCCCTGAGCAGGCCGGCGCGGTCGGCGAGCAGCGCCGCCTGGACCCGGCTGCCCACCTCCAACTTGGCCAGGACGGCGCTCACATGGTCCTTGACCGTCGCGGAACTGAGGTGCATCCGCTCGGCGATCCCGGTGTTGGACAGCCCCTCGGCGACCAGGACGAGCACGGTCCGCTCGCGCTCGGTCAGCCGGCCGATGCCGAGGGCGGCCGGGCCGCGCGGATCGGCGTCCAGATAACCGCCGACGACGGTACGGGTGACCTTGGCCGACAGGACGACCCCGCCGTCGGCCAAGGAACGTATGAGATACGGCAGTTGCTCGGGATCGGTGTCCTTCAGCAGAAAGCCGGACGCGCCGGAGCGCAGGGCCGCCGCCACGTACTGGTCCATGTCGAAGGTCGTGAGCATCGCGACCACCGGCGGCTCCGCCATGCGGCGCAGTTCGGCCAGCACGGTGAGCCCGTCCACGTCCGGCATCCGGATGTCGAGCAGCACGACGTCCGGACGCGTCTCCCGCACGGTACGGACCGCCGCGCCGCCGGACACGGCCGCCACCACCTCGATGTCGTCCGCGGCATCGAGGATGTGCCGGAAGCCCGTACGGACCATGGCCTCGTCGTCGACCACCAGAACCCGGATCATGTGCGCACCGCTCCCCGCCCGATCACTGTCGGACCGCTACGACGCCGGGATCCGCCCAGCGGTTCCGCGAGTGCTTCCGCGCGCCGCCCCTCGGCGGGGGTGCCCCGCCGATCGGCGGGGTCAACTCCGGTCAGCTGCCGGATGGTTGGGAAGCCCGCCGCGCCCGATCCTGAAGCACATGACACAACCAGCGCCGCCGGTCTTACCCCACCCGCCCCCGCAACCGCCCTCGCACACACCGGACCCCCCGCCGCCCTCCCGCACACCGCCGACAGGACGGCTCGTCGCCGTCGACCTGGCCCGCGGACTCGCGGTCCTCGGCATGTACGCCGCGCACGTCGGCCCCGATCCCGCCGTCGGCGGGCCACTGGGCTTCGCCATGGAGCTGGCACGCGGCCGTTCCTCCGCCCTGTTCGCGCTGCTCGCCGGGTTCTCGCTGGTGCTCATCACCGGTCGCCCGGAACCCCGCACCGGACGCGCGGGGCGGCAGGCCGTGGGCCGGATCGTCGTCCGCGCGCTCGTCCTGATGGCACTGGGCTACGCCCTGACCGCGCTGAACACCGACGTCGACGTGATCCTGTCCTGCTACGGCCTTCTCTTCCTCCTCCTGCTGCCGCTGCACCGGCTGAGCGCCCGGACACTGGCGGCCGTCGCCACCGCCGGCGCGCTCGTCCTGCCCCAACTGCTGTACGCGGTACGGCAGTCCATCGAGGGCGGCGACTGGGCCGACGCCGTCGTCGCCGCCGATCCACTCGCCGGGGTCACCGGCACCGACGGCTTCATGGACCTGCTCTTCACCGGCGCGTACCCGGTGCTCACCTGGATGCCGTTCATGGTCGCGGGCATGGCACTGGCCCGCCTCGACCTCACCCGGGCCGGGCTCCGCTCCCGCCTGCTCCTCACCGGCGGCGCCCTGACCGTGCTCGGCTACGGCGGTTCCTGGCTGGCCCTGCACCTCGTCCCGCACGCGCTCACCGCGGTCGGCGCGGCGACGAACGGCGGTTCCGCATCCTCGGCCTGGTGGTCCGACACCGTAGGAGACCTCGGCGACGACACCCCGGCCGCCTGGCTCCTGGTGGCCGCACCGCACAGCCAGACGACGTTCTCCATCCTCGGCAACACGGGCGTCGCGCTCACCGTCGTAGCCCTCTGCCTCTGGACGACGGACCGGCTGCCCCGGCTCACCCGCTTGACCGCATCCGTGACCTCGGTCGGCATGACCGCGCTGACCGCCTACGTCCTGCACATCCTCGCCATCCGCGCCGTCGGCATGGAGGAGTCGACAGGCCCGGCGCTGCTGTCCCTGTTCGTCTTCATCACCACCTCCCTGCTCCTGGCGACCGCCTGGACCCGACGGTTCCGCCGCGGCCCGCTGGAACACCTGCTCCACGGCACGACCCGCATCGCCGACCGCATCATGTGATCCCGCCGGCCGGACCCGGTGGCTTCGTGCCGGTCACTGTGACTCCTAGGATGAGGCGTTGCTGGCTGCCCGCCTTGAGGGCGCCGACCATGGGGGCCATGACCCCGTCATCCCGTTCTGCGGCCGCCGTCCGAAGCGCGGGCGGTTCCGCGCAGCCGGCCGTCGGCCTGACCAGGGCCGGTCTCGCCGTGCTGATCACCGCGGTCTTCCTGCCTCAGGTCGACTTCTTCATCGTCAACGTCGCACTCCCCACGATCCAGTCGTCGCTCGCGGCGAGTCCTGGCGCGCTCGAACTCGTCGTCGCCGGCTACGGGACCGCCTATGCCGCGACACTGGTTCTCGGCGGGCGGCTGGGCGACATGATCGGCCGCCGGCGGATGCTGCTGACAGGGCTGTCCGCCTTCGTGCTCACCTCGCTGGTCTGCGGCGTGGCTCCCGGGATCGGTGTTCTGCTCGCGGCGCGGATCCTGCAGGGGGTCGCGGCGGGCCTGGTCGTCCCCCAGGTGATCGCGACGCTCCACGCGACGCTGAGCGGTGAACGGCGGCACCGGGCCCTGGGGCTGTACAGCTCGGCCGCGGGCGCGGCGATCGTGGTCGGCCAGCTCGTCGGTGGCCTGCTGGTGACCGCCGACGTCGCGGGCACCGGATGGCGGCCGATCTTCCTGGTCAACGTGCCGGTCGGTGCGGTGGCCCTCATCGCGGCCCGGCGTCTCGTCCCGGCGTCCCGCTCACCGCACCCGCTCGGGCTCGATCTGGTGGGGACGCTGCTGTTCGCCGGGACGCTGGTGGCCTTGCTGGTGCCGCTCGCGGAGGGACCGACGATCGGTTGGCCTCCGTGGAGCTGGGGCGTGCTGGCGCTGGTACCGGTGCTCGCGGCGGCGACGGTCGTCGTGGAACGCCGCGCCGAGGCGGCCGGGCGGGTTCCGCTGTTGCCTCCTTCGCTGCTGCGGCTGCGGTCGATGAGGCGCGGCTTCACGATGCACCTCCCCTTCATGCTCACCTACGGCGCCTTCATGTTCGTGTTCGCCCTCACCGTCCAGACGGGCCTGCACAGCGGGGTGCTCGGCGGGGGTCTCGCGGTTCTGCCGCTGGCGGTCGCCTACTTCACCGGGTCCCTCGCCGCGCCGCGCGTCATCGCCCGGTTCGGCGCTCGTCGCGTCGTCGCCGTCGCCGCGGTGGCCGTCGCCCTCGGCCTCCTGGTGCTCGTCCTGGTCACCGTGACCACGTGGCCGTACACCGACTACTGGGCGTTCGCACCGGGACTCGTACTGGCCGGGGCCGGCCAGGCGCTCGTCTTCGCCTGTCTCTTCCGGCTGATCCTGCTCGACGTTCCGGAGCATCTGGTGGGGGTCGGGGGCGGTGTGGTCACCACGGTGCAACAGTCCGGTCTGGCGCTCGGGGTGGCGACACTGGGCACGTTGTTCGTCGGGCTCGAGAAGACCGGCGTCGGCACCGCCTTCGTGGTGTCGCTCGCGGTCCAGGCCGCGATCATGCTCGCGATCGCGGCCGGCTCGTTCGCCCTGCCCCACCTGAATGCGCGACCGGGGGAGACCGGGGTCGTGGTCGATGTGTGACCGCCCGCGGACCGCAGGAGTGGCGTGGCCCAGAACGGGTTGATCCGCCGCCGCGGCTGATCGTCGGGCACGCGCCGCTGACCGGGGGGCGAACGGCGAGACGGTGGCCGATGCCGCTCCGGCCGGTCTGCTGCGCAGCGGGGGGCTGACCCGACGACGGGGCCGACTGAGCGCGGGGCCGGCTCAGCCGGCGTCGGCGACCAGCCTGGTCAGCCGCTCGTCGGTGTCCGGGTCCGCGGGGAGCAGCACCTGTAGCCGGGTCGTAGAGCCGGGCGCGACCCACGTGTTGGAGACGGTGAAGGTCATCCGACCGACCTCCGGGTGGTCGATCCGGCGCGGCACACCGGCGTCGACTCCGCGGACGGAGTGCCGGTCCCACAGTTCGGCGAACTCCGGCGACTCCGCGCGCAGCCGCGAAACCAGCGCCTTCCATCGGCCGTCGTCGACGTGCTCGGCCATCGCGACGCGCAGATTCGCGACCTGGCGAGCAGCGGCCTGCTCCCAGTCGACGACGCGCTCGCGCCAGCGGGGCTCGGTGAAGGTGAGCCAGACGCAGTTGCGCTGTGCGATCGGCACCTCGTCGAGGTCGGTGATCAGCAGGCGCATCGCGCTGTTGTAGGCGAGCAGGTCGAACTTGCCGTTCTGGACGCAGGCGGGGTACGGGTCGAGCTTGTCCAGCACCGCGTGCAACTCGGTGCTCACGGCGTTGCACTCCACGACCACCGCGTCGTCCGCGGCACCGGCGAGCCGGTAGAGGTGGTGGCGCTCGTCGTGGTCCAGGCGCAGCGTGCGGGCGAGGGCGTTGAGCACCTGCGGCGAGGGGCGTACGTCGCGGGCCTGCTCCAGGGCCGTGTACCAGGTGACGCTCATCCCGGCGTGCTGAGCGACCTCCTCCCTGCGCAGACCGGGGGTGCGCCGCCGAGTGACCGCCATGACACCGAGCTCGGTCGGCGACATGCGCTCGCGCCGGCTGCGCAGGAAGACGGCCAGCTCTCGGCGCCGCACAGCCGCGCCGTCGGAGGCGACACGGCTCTCGAGACCGATGGCACGGGCGGAATCGGGCGACGGGTCGGCAGGCTCCTCGGGCCGCGGCACGGTGTACACAACCATCAGGATCCTCCGGAGACCGATCGGCCTCCACTCAGTCGTGAAACTAGTATCAGCAGTGACTTGATACCAGTCTTGAAGGCGGAAACGATACGGCCATCGGCCTTGTGCACCCTGCTCAGAAGGAGCTCTCCCATCGTGTCCGCCGTTACGTCCTCCGCGCCGCATCCCGCTGACGCACGCCACCTGCTCGTGATCGGTGCCGGCCCCGGCATCGGTGCCGCCACCGCTCGTCGCTTCGCCCGCGACGGATACCGCGTGACCCTGGCGGCCCGGCACCGGGACAAGCTCGAGGAACTCGCCGCCGACCTGCGCCCGACCGGGGCCGAGGTGGCCGTCCTCCGCGTCGACGCGGCCGACCCCGGGCAGCTGCGCGAGGCGTTGGGCTCGCTCTACGCGGCTCCGAACCCGCCCGGCGTCGTGCTGTACAACGTTGCCCAGCTGACGCCCGACGACCTTCTGTCGGCCGCGCCCGAGGACCTGCTGGGCGCCTACACGGTCGACGTCGTCGGTGGGGTGGTGGCCGCCCAGGTCGCGGTGCCGGCCCTGCGAGCCGCCGGCGGCGGCACCTTGTTGTTCACCGGTGGCGGTCTGGCCGACCAGCCGCACCCGAGCCTCGCCACGTTGTCCCTGGGCAAGCTGGGGCTGCGCGGGGTCGCGAACCTGCTGGGCACCCAGCTGGCCGACGAGGGTATTCGGGTCTTCACCCTCACGGTCAACGGGATGGTGGAGCCGGGCACCCCGTTCGACCCCGAGCACATCGCTGAGCGGTACCGGCGGGCGATCGATGACGCCAAGCCGGGATTCACCGACGAACACTTCAACGGCGTCTGAGCGTCGAGGCAGCCGACCTCTGCGGCTAGCCGAGCGCCTTGGCGATGGCCCGCATTGCTTCCGCGAGATCGGGCAGGGTCGAGCGCGGGACGTGATCGAGGACGCGCGCGCGGACGCTGCCCAGGTGCACGGGGTAGGCCCGCTGCAGTCTCTCCAACCCCTTCGCCGTGAGGATGACCTCGACACCCCGCGCGTCACCCGCGGAACGTCTCTTGATCACCAGGCCGTCGGCAGCGAGGGCGTCGACCAGACGCGTCGTCCTGCTGCCCGACAGGTAGACACGGTTGGCGAGTTCAGTGACCCGCAGTACCTGATCGGGTGCTTCGGACAGGTGCGTCAGGGCACTGTACGTACTGAGTGAGATGTTCGCGCCGCGTTGCAAGTCGTCGTCGAGGTACCGCGGCGCCAGCACGAAGAAGCGGGCGAGATCTCGCCATGCCGGCTCCTCCACATCGTCCAAGGGCTGAAGGTTCGTGGGTGGGCCATCCGTCATGCCGTCAGCATACTTGCAGTTGCAGGCAGCTATTTCATGCCGATACCTCAACCTGCCCGGGGCCGCCGTCGCCCCGCTCCAGGTCAAACGATTTGAGAGCGTCACGCTTGGTGCCGAATAGAAGCCCCGCCATCACACAACGTTACTTGCCTGCGCAGACATCGATTGCTAGGTTGGCTGTTGCCGCAGCTGGAATGGGGAGCCGTCCCACGGCTCGCGGCAGTTCTGACACGCCACTCGACGAAGGGCACCCATGTCATGTCGACTTCCGCGACCGCTCTCCAGGCGCCGCCGACCGGGCGGTACATCATCGACGGCTCGGCATCGACCGTCACCTTCACGACCAGGCACATGTTCGGCCTCGGCAAGGTCCGTGGCCGCTTCACTGTGACGCACGGCGTGATCGTCGTCCCCGACCAGGTCGACGACTCCACCGTGGACGCCGAGATCTCCGCTTCGAGTTTCTCGACCCGGAACTTCATCAGGGACCCCCAGGTGAGGTCCTCCCTGTTCCTCCATGTCCGCCGCCACCCGACGATCTTCTTCCGGACCAACGGCATTCAGCGCCGGACGGACAGCTGCACGGTCTCGGGAACCCTGACGGTGAAGGGCAAGCCGGCGCTCGTCGATCTCACGGTGACGGACATCGACGTCACGGGCTCGTCGGCCGTCTTCACGGCCCACGGGACGATCGACCGGTACGCGCTCGGAATCACCAAGATGCGCGGCATGGCGGCCCGCTATCTGTCCGTCGAAATCAGCGCCCGTGCCAACAGGGCCTGAACAGCCCCGGCACGCGAACCGTTCGACGCCCTGAAATCCCGTGCGTCGCTCGAGCAGGCACCCGCCTGCCCCAGTACCGGCTGAACGGCGAATTCAGGTACTGCGTTCCGCCGGAACTGCCCATGTACCCCATCGGTTTGCCCAAGACCCCTTTCTGCCCATCCGGAAGAGAGACCATGGCAAAGATCATTGTCACGGCAGGCCCTGTGCCGGGCCATGTCGTACCCCTCGCGGCGATCGCGGCCGACCTGACGAAGCGCGGACATGAGGTTCTCTTCTACACGGGGGCCCAGTTCGCAGAGCCGATCAGCGCGACCGGGGCGCGGTTCGTCCCGCACCCGGCGGAGGTCGACGTCACGGTCGGCGCCCTGGACGCCGAGCTCAAGGAGCGCGAGAAGCTCGCCCCGCTCGACCGTATCGTTTTCGACATCAAGCACCTCGCGGCCGACCAGGCGCCGATCCACGACAGGCGCCTCCAAGAGCTGCTCACCGAGTTCCCCGCGACCGTGGTGATCAGCGAGCCGATGTCCTTCTGGACGCTGCCGACGGCCCTGCGCGCTTCCCGCGGTCGGCGTCCCCTCCTGGTGAACATAGGTATCGCGCCGCCCGCCTTCGGCAGCGTGGACACCGCGCCCTTCGGGCCGGGGCTGCTCCCGCCCACCACCGACGAGGAACGTGCCCGTTACGACGACATGCGCGTCCAGATGGGCGCGTTCTTCGCCGATCCGCAGAAGTACGTGGAAGGCGTCTTCACCTCGATGGGCGTCACATTGCCCGCTCCCCTCTTCGATGCCATGGCCACGGTCCCCGACCACCTGCTTCAGCTGACCGTTCCCGCCTTCGAGTACCCGCGCAGTGACGCCCCGGCGGGCTTCCGCTTCATAGGGCCCCTGCCGGCCGCCGTCGACAGCGAGTTCGAACTCCCCGACTGGTGGGCGGAGTTGTCCTCCGAACGGCCGGTCGTCGTCGTCACGCAGGGCACCGTGGAGAACGGCGACCTGTCCCAGCTCCTCGTGCCCACGCTCCGTGCGCTGGCGGACGCGGACGCGACCGTCGTGGCCGCGACGGCACGCCCCGACGGCCCCGACATGGTCCGGGCGGCGCTGGACGGTCAGGTTCCCGCCAACGTCCGCCTCGCCGGGTTCGTGCCCTTCGAGCAGTTGCTGCCGCTCGCCGACGTCCTGGTGACCAACGCCGGCTACGGCGGTGTCCAGACCGCGCTGCGGCACGGGGTCCCGCTCGTCGTCGGTGGTGAGACCGAGGACAAGCCCGAGGTCGCCGCCCGGGTCGAGTGGTCCGGCGTCGGGGTCAACCTGCACACGGCCCGCCCCGAGGCGGTCGCCGTCCGGGCCGCCGTGGACGACGTACTGAACGACCCGCGATACCGCAGGCGTGCGAGCGAGATCCGGAGTCAGTGCGCCGAGTACCGGCCCTTCGACGCCATCGCCGAAATCGTCGAGCGGGCCACGGCGGCGGTTGAGCAGCCACGACTCGGCCTGCGGCGGGAAGGGGACGGGCTGTGACGGTCGCACCCTTCGCTCTGATGCAGCTCAGCTCGGGGCTGTTCGCGAGCAAGACACTCGCCGTCGCTGTTCAGCTGGACGTGTTCAGCCTGGCGACGGGCGACGGGATCACCGTCGAGGAGTTCGCCGCCGCACGGGAGTTGCGGACACGTCCGGCGGGGATGCTGCTCACCGGATGCGCGGGCCTGGGGCTGCTGGAGAAGGACGGGGACCGCTTCCTGGCCTCGCCACTGGCGCGCGAGTTTCTGGTCCCCGGAACCCGCTACTACTTCGGCGATTTCGTCACCATGCTGGACGAACGGGTCTACGCGGGCTGGATGCGTCTCGCCGAGGCGGTGCACACCGACGCACCGACCGTATGGGACTCCACGCAGCGGGATTCGCTGTTCGACGACGCCGATCCCGTGACGGTGCGGACGTTCTGGCGGGGCATGCACTCGCTGTCGACGTACACGGCCCGGGCTGTCGCCGAGGCGTACGACTTCGGGTCGGTGCGGCGGTTGCTGGATGTCGGTGGTGGCGGTGCCGCGTTCACGATCGAGCTGTGCCGGGCCTATCCGAGGCTCGAAGCGACGGTCTACGACCTGCCGTTCGTGTGCGAGCAGACGGCGGAGCGGATCGCCGAGGCGGGCCTCAGTGACCGGATCACCTGCGTGGCCGGAGACTTCTTCGCCGATGAGAAGCTGCCCGGCGGACACGACGTAGCCCTCCTGTCGTCGGTGTTGCACGACTGGAGCGCCGCGGAGAACCAGGTCATCCTGGACAAGGTCGCGGCGGCGCTCCCGGACGGAGGCCGGATCCTCGTCGCCGAACTGCTGATGGACGACGACGAGTCGGGACCCGCGCCTGCCGCGCTGTTCAACCTGCTGATGCTGGTGGAGACGCGACATGGCAGGAACTACGCGGGCGCCGAGTACGAGCGCTGGCTGCGGGCGGCCGGATGTGCTGCGGTGGAACGCGTTCCGGTCGCCGGGGTGAGCGCGAACGCCCTCGTCGTGGGGACCGTCGCCCGGCCGGCGTATAGAGGGGCCGGCACACAGCGATCGATGTGAAGTCGTTGCTGGTCACCGGGCTCGGAGGAAAGCAGGGGGGCGGCGCTCGCCGGGCGGAGTGTTGGGGTTCAGCCGGCGAGGCGGGAGCGGTCCGTTGAGGTGTGGGGCGCGTCGAGATGTTCCAGCAGGAGTCCTTCGCGGGTGGACCAGGGGCAGATTTCTACGCGCTTGGCCCCGCAGGCTTCCATGAGGGCTTGAGCGATCAGGGCTCCGGCCAGGGACTGTTCGGCCCGGTGCCGGGAGATGCCCGGCAGCTTGCCGCGGCGGGACGGCTTCGCCCCGGCCAACAGGGCGGAGGAAGCGCGCAGTTGGGGCAGAGCCAACTGCCGTCCGGCTCGCGGCGCCTTGCCCCGGGCTGCGGCGAGCCGGGCGAGCTGTTCGAAGGTCTTCGAGCAGGCCAGCACCCGCACGCCGGGGTCGGCCCGCGGCAGGTCGGGAACGGCTTCGAGGGATCGCTGCAGGTACTTGCGGATCTCGGCCAGGCGGCGCGGGGACGGTGTGGTGTTGCCGGGCAGCCAGTCCCGGGTGATCCTGCGCGCGCCGAGCGGCAGCGAGTACACCGTGTCGGGCTGGTCTCCGGTGCCGGAGGCGATCTCCAGGGTGCCGCCGCCGATGTCCAGGACGAGCAGGGGACCGGCCGCCGGGCCCGCCCACCGGCGGGCGGCCACGTAGGCCAGCCGTGCCTCCTCCTCGCCGGTCAGCACGCGCAGGCGGGTGCCCGTGGTGCGTGCCACGCGCGCGATGATCGCGTCACGGTTGGGGGCGTCCCGGATGACGGAGGTGGCGAAGGCGAACACTTCCGGTCCGCGCCGACGTGGATCTGCGGCGACGGCCTCGGCCACTGCCCGCTCGACGCTGTGCACGCCGGCCTGGTCCAGCCGTCCCTTGTGGTCGAGGGTCTCGTGCAGTCTCAGCCGCACCTTGCGGGAGAACACCGGCTCCAGCACCGCACCCGGGCGCCGCCGTACGACCGTCAGCAGAGCACTGTGGCATCCGACATCGAGCACACCTGCCTGCCGCACCCCATCGCCTCCTCTGACCCCGCGCTCGGCATGACCGGCTTCGTCTCCCGTCCTCCGACAGTCCGGACGACGGCATGACGGCGATTCCGGCCCATCCCATGAGCATATCGTCACCGGTCGTACACCCTCCGACCGGTTCCCGGAGCAGTGGCCCTGATCGCGGGCGGGTGCTGACGCCCGGACCGGCGGGAGGAGGCCCGCGACCTCCTCCCGCGGCTGTCAGGCGTCGGCCCGGACGTCCACCTGGTCCGTGTAGAAGGCGACGTGACCGGCGATGTCCGCGACGGCGTCGTACGGCTCGGGGTAGAACCACACGGCGTCGGCCCGCACGCCGTCGGCGAGGGTGAGGCTGTAGTACGACGCGTCGCCCTTGTAGGGGCAGTACGTGCGGGTGGCGCTGTCCGTGAGCAGGGTCCGGTCGACGTCGTCGAGCGGGATGTAGTGCACCGGCGGGTAGTTGGCCTCGCGCAGTGTCAGGGCCCGCGCGGTGTCGGCGACGACATGTGTGCCGACGCGGGCCACCACGCGCACGCCGGTGGCCTCGATGGTGATCGGGTGGTCGGGTCCGGGGATCTTGGGTTGCCGTGTCGTCATCGTCATCTTCCTTTGTCCTGTGGGTGGTTCAGCCGGCGATGAGGTCGAACTCGTTGCCCTCGACATCGGCGAACGTGGTCCACCGGGCACCGCCGTGTACGACGTCGTGGAGCCTGGTCGCCCCGAGGGCGATCAGGCGCTCGGTCTCGCCCTCGTAGTCGCCGGTGATCAGATCCGGGTGGAACCGGTTCTTGACGCTCTTGGCCTCGGGTACCTGGTGGAAGGCCAGCCGCGGTCCGCCGGCGGGGTCGCCGGCCTCCACGACGGCATCGTGCTCGTCGGCCCCGTCGGCGACCTTGCGGTCCAGGACAGCGGCCCAGAACTGCGCGGCGCGTGCGGCGTCGGTGGCGTCGAAGGACACGCCGAAGAAGGTCGTACTCATGCTCCACTCCTCAAACCTGCGGATTGATTAGACCAGTCTGTCTGTGCAGTGTCGCAACCGTAGATGCCGCCTCTGGTGCACGTCAAACGCCATCGATAGAGGCGCCTGGCAGGAGATCTTCCGTGGTGGAGTTGACGAGACCAGACAGGTCTGTTTAGCTCATTCACGAGAGCAGACAGACCGGTCTACTCACTCAGAAGGAAGTGCGGCCATGACCGACACACATACAGCCCTGGTCACAGGCGCGACGTCCGGGATCGGCCGGGCCGCGGCGCTGAAGCTCGCCCGGGACGGATTCAAGGTCCTGGTCCACGGCCGCGACGCGGACCGCGGGGCCGCGGTGGTCAAGGAGATCGAGGGGGCAGGCGGCAGCGCCGAGTTCCTCGCCGCCGACCTCACCGACGTCCGCGCGATCATGCAGCTGGGGGCCGCGGCCAAGGGCGTCGACGTCCTCGTCAACAACGCCGGGTTCTCCTGGTTCAGGCCCACCGCGGACCTGGAGCCCGACACATTCGACGCGCTGTTCGACGCCAACGTGCGCAGCGCCTACTACCTCACGGCCGTCATCGCGCCGGCGATGGCCGAGCGCGGCGAGGGCGTCGTGATCAACCTGGGCAGCATGGCCGGGCAGATCGGCCTGGCAGGCGGCGCCGCCTACAGCGCCACCAAGGCCGCACTCACCTCGCTGACCCGTTCCTGGGCCGCCGAGTACAGCCCGCGCGGTGTGCGGATCAACACCATCGCCCCCGGACCCGTCTACACCGGCGGCTCCGACAGGGAGAACATCACGGCCCTGGGCACGACCACCCTCCTGGCCCGCGCCGCGGAAGGCGAGGAGATCGCCGACGTCATCGCGTTCCTGGCCTCGCCGGCCGCTCGCTATGTCACCGGCGCCGTCGTCCCCGCCGACGGCGGACGCACCGCCGTCTGACCGCCACCACACCTACAGAAACCGAGCACAGCAATGGACAACCCCGTCGTACTGATCACCGGCGCGCTCACCGGCATCGGCCGCGCGGCCGCCGTCGCCTTCGCCAAGCAGGGCGCGAACGTGGTCGTCGCCGGCCGCCGTGACGAGGCGGGCAAGGCGCTGGTCGAGGAACTGCGCGGGCTCGGCTCGTGGGCCGAGTTCGTCAACGCCGACGTCCGCAACGAGGACGAGGTGCGCGCCATGGTCGACGAGACCGTCGCACGGTTCGGCCGGCTCGACGTCGCGGTGAACAACGCCGGCACCGAAGGCCGGCCCAGCCCGATCACCGACCAGAGCGCGGAGACGTACAACGCGACGTTCGACACGAACGTCCTGGGCGTGCTCCTGAGCATGAAGCACCAGGTCCGCGTCATGCAGGAACAGGGCAGCGGCAGCATCGTCAACATCTCCTCGACCTACGGCCACGAGGGCGCCGCCGGGGCCTCGGTCTACGTCGGCAGCAAGCACGCCGTCGAAGGCATCACCAAGTCGGTGGCCCTGGAGGTCGCCGCCTCGGGAATCCGGGTCAACGGCGTGGCTCCGGGGCCGACGGACACCGGCATGCTGACCCGCTTCACCGGCACGCCGCAGAACAAGGCGGCCCTGGTGAGCGAGGTTCCGCTGGCCCGCCTCGGCCTGTCGGAGGAGGTCGCCGCCGCGATCGTGTTCATCGCCTCCGACGAGGCGTCGTTCATCACCGGCCACATCCTCAACGCCGACGGCGGCCACAGCGCCAACTGAGCCGCTCCCGACGCAGAACCCCTGCGTGCCCGGACGGCCCACCGCCCCGCCTCCACACGCTGATCCGAGGAGAAGCGCCACCATGACCGACCACACCCACGACACCGCCCCCACCCGGTTCGCCGAGGCCGGCGGCATCCGTTTCGCCTACCGCCGCTTCGGCAACGCGGCCGCAGGCCGGACCCCCGTCGTCTTCTTCCAGCACTTCATCGGCAACCTCGACGACCACGACCCGGCGATCAGCGACGGATTCGCCGCCGACCGCGAGGTCATCCTGTTCAACAACACCGGAGTCGCCTCCACCAGCGGCCTCGTCCCGGACACCGTCGAGCAGATGGCCACCGACGCGGGCATCTTCGTCGACGCCCTCGGGCTGACGAGAGTGGACCTCGTCGGCCACTCCATGGGCGGCCTGGTCGCCCAGCAGGTCGCCATCCAGCGCCCCGACTTGGCCCGCAGGCTCGTCCTGGTCGGCACCGGCCCGCGCGGTGGCGTGGGCATCGGCGAGACGTCGGCGGAGACCGCCGCCCTGTTCACCGTCAAGCTGCCCCGGCAGGAAGACATGTGGCTGCCGGTCCTGTTCGCCCCGACGCAGACCAGCCAGAAGCTGGGCCGCGCCTACGTCGAGCGGATCGTGGCCCGCAAGGACCGCGACGACTCCCCGTTCGGCGAGCAGGTCTACGCCGGCCAGGGCGCCGCGATCCACACCTACGGCGCCACGAAGGACCCCGCGTACGCGGTCCTGAAGAACATCACGATCCCGGTCCTGGTGGTCAACGGCACCGACGACATCGTCATCCCCACGATCAACTCGTACATCCTCCAGCAGTTCCTCCCGGACGCCGAGCTGATCCTCTACCCGGACGCCAACCACGGAGCCCACTTCCAGTACCCCGAGCGGTTCGTCACCCACACGAAGCTCTTCCTCGACCGATAGGACCTCACCGGCGACATAGAAGGCCCCGCACGAGCAGAGGCGGTCACCGCAGCACGGTGACGGCCTCTGCCCTGTAGCGCGGGAAGACAGGTCTGTCTGGCTTTGTTGCACGGGGTGGGAGGCGAACGGGCCCTCCGCAGGGAGTCGTAGACTGGACCGTCAGTCTGAAAGAAGGAAGTGACCATGCCCACCAAGGCCACCGCCTCGAAGCCGTCCGTGCGTGAACGTCTGCTGGCCGCCGCCGACGAGCTGTTCTACAGCGAGGGCGTGCAGACGGTGGGCATCGACCGCATCGTGCAGAAGGCCGGCGTGGCCAAGGCATCGCTCTACAACCTGTTCGGCAGCAAGGAGGAGCTCGTGCAGGCGTACCTCGACGCCCGCCACGACCGCACCCGTGAGCAGATCGAGCGTGTCCTGACCCGGTTCCGGACGCCGCGCGAGCGGCTGCTCGGCGTCTTCGACGGGCAGGGCCAGCTGTTCACCGAGCCCGGCTTCAACGGCTGCGCGCACATGACGGCCAGCGCGGAGGTACGACCCGGCAGCCCTGTCGAGGGCGCCGCCGACCGGTACCGCCTCTGGGTCCGGACCCTGTTCACGGACCTGGCGCGGGAGGCCGGCGTCGCCGATCCCGAAGAGCTGGCACGCCAGCTCCATCTGCTGTACGACGGCGCCGGGATCTCGGCCCGGATGGACCGCGACCCGTCCGCGGCAACGACCGCCCGCGCGGCAGCCGCAGCGCTGTTCGACGCCGCGGTCAAGAACAAGGAACCGGGCGACGCCGGGCAGTGACCGGGTGAGACACCGAAGCCCTCGCCGACGACTGACATCGCGGCGGTGGTGACGGCCCCCGGCGCGTATCAGGCGCCGTCGTCGGTCCTGGCCTGCCATGCGCGCGGGGACATCCCGTACGCCGCCCGGAACACCCTGCTGAAGTGCGCGGGGTTGGCGAAGCCCCAGCGGTGCGCGACGGCGGACACGGTCGGGCTCATGCGGCCGGGGCGGCTCAGCTCGCGCCGGCACTCCTCCAGGCGGCGGTGCTGGATCCAGCGGCTGACGGTGGGGCCCTCGTCCTGGAAGAGCCGGTGCAGGTAGCGCACGGAGATCCGGTGGGCGGCGGCGATCGATTCCGGCGAGAGGTCGGGATCGGCGAGGTGGTGGTCGATGAAGGACCGGATGCGCACCAGCAGTGCGCGGTGGGCGGCGTCCGTGTCGGCGGTGTCCCGGCCGAGGTGCTCGGCGATGAGGGTGGTGAGCAGGTCCACGGCGTTGCGCGCGAGCATTTCGCCGACCGGAGGGCGGCAAGCAGTGGCTCCGGCGGCGAGACCGGCCAGGAAGGGTGCCACCAGGGCGGCCGGTCCCTCGTCGCCGCGGAGGGTGATGCCGGTGATGCGCCGCAGGTCGGACTCCCGGAGCCCGAGCGCCTGGCGCGGCAGCTGGAAGACCTTCATCTGGAAGCGGTCGGGGAAGCTCAGCGTGTACGGCCGGGTCGTGTCGTAGAAGGCGAAGTCGCCCGGCCGCAGGACGGCGTCCCGGCCGTCCTGGGTGATGACGGCGGGGCCGTACCCCTGGAGGCCGATGAGCATGTACTCGGCGCTGTCCCGGGCGATCAGCCTCGGAGTACGGAAGACCCGCTCCGGGTCGGCGTCCACGGTGGAGATCTGGAGGTGGCCGAGGCGGTCGGTCCTGACCGCTCCGGAGAAGGGCGCGTCCGAGGGGGTCTTCGGGGTGGAGACGTCCAGGGGCACGAACGTGCGCCAGACGGCATCGTGCCAGTAGGCCCGCCGCTCGCCCGCGGGCACGGAGTCCGTGGAAAGGACAAGGCTCACGGCGCCTCCACCGGTGACCGACGTGCTCGTCCTATATAGCCTCGCCCAGCGCTTCTCCGGGGTCACGTGCGCGTATCGGTTTTGTGACCCACCGGCCCGCGAAGGCGCGAGTTCCCTCTCGGGCAAGTTCCGGTGCGCTGACGGTCAAGTCGCGGCCGTCGGGCGGATCACGCTTCGGGTCACGGACAGTTCGTCGAAGGAGCGCGCCATGCCGAGAACGGCCCCACCGGGGCACACCCCTCGCTTCACCGCCTACAGCGCCCGGTTCCCGCAGGGCACGGACGCCTTCGTCTTCGCGCAGTACGGCTGCCAGGCGCCGTCCCGGGAGGAGGCCGAGAAGGGCGCGGCGGGCCTCGCCGCGCTGTTCACCGGGCCGGACGGGCCGGACCTGGTCGACCGCGGATCGTTCCACGACACCGCCGGAGCGCACAACGTGGCGTTGCTGGCGTACTGGTACGACCCGAGCCGCCACCGGCGCTGGCGGGAGTCGGAAACCGTCCGCGCCGCCTGGGACGGCCTCCCCGCGCTGGGTCCGGTCGGGCACTGGCGCGAAGAGTCGGTCATCCCCGTCGAGCGGAACGAGACACTGCACACCCACCGCCGTGAGGACTACGCGACCAGCGGTCTTTCGCAGTCCGGCGCCCTCGGACTCCCCGAGACCCAGGTGCACGACTACTGGGGCGCCGCCCGCGACCGCATCGAGGCGTCGGCCACCGAGGCGCTGGAGCCCGAGCTGCCGGTTTTCGAACCGCAGGATCCCGGGACCCGGGAGACCCGTGGCCGCCGTATCAGCGTCGACGTGCCGGGAAACGTGGCGCTGATCCGCACCGCGCAGGACTGGTCGGCCAGCACGCTCTACCGCGAGACGTACCTGGCCGACGTCAAGCCGGTCAAGGACCGGGGCGTCGACTTCCTGGCGGAGAACGCCGGATCCGGCTGTATCGCCGCCCGCAACCTCACCGAGGAGGCCGCCGACGGCGCGCCGCTCGACCGCGCCTGCACCATCGCCTGGTTCGCCTCGCTCGAACACCTGATGACCTGGTGCCGGTCGCACCGCACGCACCTGGACATCTACGCCAGCTTCTTCCGGATGGTCGGCGGCGGGGAAGGTCCGCTGGACGTCGCGTTCTGGCACGAGGTCTCCGTACTGCCGAGCGGCTCGGTGACCGCCGAGTACGTCAACTGCGACCCGCGCACCGGCTTTCTGCCGCTGTCCCCAACCACCTGACGACAGAGGAGAGTTGACCATGGTCGAGTACACAGGGGCCTTCAAGGCGGCCGCCGTCCAGGCCGAGCCGGTATGGCTCGACGCCGACGCCACGATCGACAAGAGCATCGGCCTGATCGAGGAGGCCGCCCGTGCGGGGGCCCAACTCATCGCCTTCCCCGAGACCTTCGTCCCCGGCTACCCCTGGTGGCTGTGGCTGGACTCCCCGGCCGCCGGCATGCAGTTCGTCGGGCGCTACCACGAGAACTCCCTCACCCTGGACGGCCCGCGCTTCCGGCGCCTCCTCGACGCCGCACGTACGAACTCCATCGCGGTGGCCCTCGGATTCAGCGAACGCGGCGGCGGCAGCCTGTACATGGGGCAGGCGGTCATCTCCGCCGACGGCAAGCTCGTCGGCGCCCGCCGCAAACTCAAGCCCACCCACGTGGAACGCACCATGTTCGGGGAGGGCGACGGCTCCGACCTGGTGGTCCACGACACCGAACTCGGCCGCGTCGGTGCCCTGTGCTGCTGGGAACACCTCCAACCGCTCTCCAAATACGCCATGTTCAGCCAGCACGAGCAGGTGCACGTGGCCGCCTGGCCGAGCTTCTCCGTGTACAAGGGGGCGGCCTACGCGCTCGGCCCGGAGGTCAACACCGCCGCCTCGCAGATCTACGCCGCCGAGGGCCAGGTCTTCGTCCTCGCCCCGTGCGCCGTGGTCGGCGAGGCGGCCATCGAGCTGTTCTGCGACACCCCTGTCAAGCAGCAACTGCTGCAACGCGGCGGCGGGTTCGCCCGGATCTACGGTCCCGACGGCCGCCCGCTGGCCGATCCGCTGCCCGAGGACGCCGAGGGCATCCTGTACGCCGACATCGACCTGACCGCGATCCCGTTCGCCAAGGCCGCCGCCGACCCGGTCGGGCACTACGCCCGCCCCGACGTCACCCGGCTCCTCCTCAACCGCGCCGAGCGACGCCCGGTGGAGTACGCCACCTACGGCGGCCCACCGGCCGAGCACTTCGATGACGCCGAGGCGATCATCACGGAGCCGGAGCGAGAGGCGGAGGTGACAGCGGTCGGCTGACGCCGGCTCAGTGCGTCGAGGGCAAGTACCCGACCCCGAAACGGAACTCCCGCCGCCGGCCCGGCTCCAGTGACAGGGCGGTGGCGAGTTCCGGGCGGTTGAACGCGTCCGTGGGTACCTCGACGGGCTCCAGCGCGATGGACCCGCGCCGGTCGCGGGCCAGGGTGTCGCCGGTGAAGACGTGCAGGTAGCCGCCGTACTGCCACACCCGTAGTTCGGCTCCCGACGCAGGGTCGCTCAGTACTGTCTCGGTCCTGCCGCCGGGTCCGGGGGCCAGGTCCGCGAAGCAGGCGTCGATGACGGCGTCGCCGAGCTTCCTGGGCGTGCGGAAGTCCATGTCGGGGCAGCGGTCGAGGGGCAGCAGGGCGTCCTTTCCGCGCAGGGGGATGAGGGAGGCGTCGGTACGGATCAGGGTGTGGGCGGGGATCTGCAGGACCAGGTCGTCGATGGGGCGGGAGAGGGTGAAGTACGGGTGCCAGCCCGCCGCGTAGGGAGCGGTGGTCTCTCCCACGTTCGTCGCCCGGATCTCGACGCCCAGGTCGCGGCGGCCGATCGTGTACTCCACGTCGAGGTCCAGCGCGAACGGGTAGCCGGGGTACCGGCCCGGCCTGATGCTCGTGCTGCGCAGCAGCAGTCGTGCCGAGTCGGGCGTCATGGTGGCCGCGACGAGCCGGAACGGCGCTTCACGCGCGAAGCCGTGGTAGACCGTGCGGTCCCCGACGCGGCCGGGCAGCAGGTCGTGGTCACGGCCGCCGTGGTGGTAGCGGCCGTCGGCGACACGGTTGGGGAACGGGGCGAGCAGGCCCGCCCGTACGCCGTCCTGCGACCGCAGTTCGAGCTCGTCGCGGTAGCCGTCCGTCAGTTCCGTGAGCTGCCCGGCCGTTCCGCTTCCGATCTGCCAGCTCAGCAGCGTCGCCCCGCGCAGGGCGAGGACGGCGCGCACGGCACCGTCCGGCGCGGAGACCGTCACGGTGGGTTCGTCGCCGAGGTGGCCCTCGGCGATCCGGAACGTGTCGGCCGTGGCGCCACCGCCCCTGCCTGTCACCCGGCTTCCGGGACGAGCTTCTTCGCGCCCGTCATGATGGCCACCGCGTCCTCCATGGAGTGCGACTGCGGGGTGATGACTCCGGCGCAGCCGCCGAGGCGCTGGATGTGGATGCGGTCGGCGACGTCGAAGACGTTGGGCATGTTGTGGCTGATCAGGATGATGCCGAGGCCCTGGTCGCGCAGGTCGCGGACGAGCCTGAGCACCTGGCCGGTCTCCCGGACGCCCAGCGCGGCGGTGGGCTCGTCGAGGATGACGACCCGGCCGCCGAAGGCGCCCGCGCGGGCGACGGCCACCGACTGGCGCTGGCCGCCGGAGAGCGTCTCCACGGCCTGGTTGATGTTCTGCAGGGTGCTGATGCCCAGCCGCTTGATGTGGTCGGACGCCTGACGCTTCATCTCGCCGGTGTCGAGCATGCGGAACACCGAGCCGAGCACACCCTTGCGGCGGATCTCGCGGGCGAGGAAGAGGTTGCTGGCGATGTCCAGCGCCGGGGCCACGGCGAGGGTCTGGTAGACCGTCTCGATGCCGGCCTCGCGGGCGTCCTGCGGCCGTTTGAAGTTCACCTCGGAGCCGTCGACCAGGATGCTGCCCCGGTCGGGGACGAGCGCCCCGGAGAGGCACTTGATCAGGGTGGACTTGCCGGCGCCGTTGTCGCCGATGACGGCGAGGACCTCGCCGGGGTAGAGAGTGAGGTCGACGTCGTTCAGGCCGACGACCCGGCCGAAGACCTTGACCAGGCCCTTGGCTTCGAGAACGGGGGCGGTGGGGGTCGTCACGACTTCACACTCCGGATCCACTGGTCGACGGAGACAGCCGCGATCACCAGCACGCCGACTGTCAGGACTTGGTAGTTGGGGTCGATGCCGGCCAGTGCCAGACCGTTGACGAAGACCTGGACGATGAGCGCGCCGATCAGCGAGCCGAGCACCACACCGCGTCCGCCGAACAGACTGGTCCCGCCGATGACGACGGCGGTGATGGACTGCAGGTTGGCGTTGAGACCGCTGTTCGGGTCGCCGCCGCCGACCCGGCCGACCAGGATCCAGGCGCCCACCGCGATGGCGAAACCACCGACCAGGTAGGCGCTCAGCAGCACCCGGTTGACGGAGATGCCGGCCAGGCGGGCGGCCTCGATGTCGTCGCCCACGGCGTACAGGTGACGGCCCCAGGCGGTGTAGCGCAGCGCGTAGCCGACCACCGCGTACAGGGCGATCATGAGCAGGACGCCGGTGGTCAGGTTCAACTGCCCGATGGAGACCGTGTCCGCGCTCCACATGAGGATGTTGCCCGGGTCCAGCGAGACGGTCTGGCCCTTGGCGTAGATGAGCGTGATCGCGGTGAAGATGCTGAGGGTGCCGAGCGTGACGATGAACGGTGGCAGCTTGATCCTGGTCACCAGCAGTCCGTTGACTGCTTGCGCGGCGATGGCTACGGCCGCTCCCGCGAGCAGGGCGAGCACGCCCGGCAGGTGGTTGTCCGCGACGAGCTTCGACATCAGCAGCGAGGCCAGCACCATGACCGCGCCGATGGACAGGTCGATGCCGGCCGTGAGGATGATGACGGTCTGGCCGACGGCCAACGAGCCGATGACGGCCACCTGTTGGGCGACGAGCGACAGGTTCTGCAAGGCGTAGAAGCGGTCGTTGATGAGGGAGAACACGATGGCGGCGAGCACCAGGACGATCGCCGGGCTCAGTGCCGGCTGACGGTGCAGCACCGACTGGATGCGCTGGGCCGGCGTGGCGGGCCGGTTGAGGAAGTCCTCCGCCGGCGCCGGTGTCGCTTCACTGTCCACGTGGGTGGTCACAGGGGGTCCTTCCGGTTCTGTCCCTCGTGCGGGCTTGTGGGCGCGTGTGGTACGGGTGCGCCGCCAGTGCCGGACCGGCGGCGCACCGGGCCGACCGGGTCAGCTGCCCCAGCAGGCGGAAGCGGCCTGCGTCGGGGACTGGACCGTCAGACCTCCGATGGCCTTGGCGGCGACCAGCGCGGTGCCGGTGTCGTAGAACGACTTGCCGTTGGTGACGCTGGGCTTGCTGCCGCCGCGGGCCAGTTTCGCGATGGAGCTGACGCCGAGGGCCGCCATCTTGCCCGGGTACTGCACGGCGTCGGCGGCGAACTCGCCGCTGGTGACGTTCTTCAGGCCCGCGCAGCTGCCGTCGATGGCGTAGATCGCGACGCTCTTCTCCTTGTTGGCCGCCTTCAGCGCGTTGTACGCGCCCTCGCCCGCCGGCTCGTTGATCGCGTAGACCACGTTGATGTCCGGGTTGGCCGAGAGGCAGTTCTCCATCGCGGTGCGTCCGCCGTCGATGGCGCCCTGGGTGGGCTGGTGGCAGGCGACCGTGTACGTGCCGCCCTTGCCTGCGGTGTACTTCCCGGTCTTGGCCTCCTTGCCGTTCTCGGTCTTGCTGCCCGGGTCGATGCCCATGCCCTCGAGGAAGCCGTGGTCGCGGTCGATGTCCACCGAGACGACCTGGTTGTTGAACAGGTCGAGCATGGCGATGACCGCGGGCTTGCCGTCCAGGGCGGCCGCCGCGTACTGGCCGTCGAGCTTGCCGGCCTGCTCGTTGTCGGTGGCGTAGGTGATGTCCGCGACGTTCGCCGGGTTCGGCGCGGTGTCCAGGGCGATCACGAAGAGGCCGGCCTGCTTGGCGCGCTTCAGCGCGGTGTTCACCGCGTCGCCGTTGGTGGTGATCAGGATGCCCTTGTCGCCGCGCGAGACGGCGTTGTCGATGGCGGTGATCTGGGTCTGGGTGTCGCCGTCCGACGTGCCCGCCGCCACGGTGAGGCTCACCTTGTCCTTGGCGGCCTGTGTCTTGGCGTCCTTCTCCATGCTCACGAAGTACGGGTTGCTCAGCGTCTTCAGGATCAGTGACACGCCTACCTTCCCGCTGCCGGACGACGAGGAGCTCGAGTCGGAGGAGCCGCAGGCGGCGAGAGTGGCGCCGAGGCAGACGGTGACGCCGATGGCTGCCGCCCGGGTGCGCCGACTGCGGAGGCCCGACGCCTGGCTGGAGGAGAGGTTCATGACGTGATCCCTTTCGAGCCGTCCCTTGGTCGACGCTGAGACAACGTTGACTCGACGGGATACTGAGCCCGTATGGACGAGCGCGTCAAGACACTGGTAAACATGCGTCGGCAACAAGTCGGTAACGCACAATCAGTTGGAGACAACGATGACTCAGGGCGAGCCGCCGTCGCCGTCCCCCCGCAGCCGCCCCACCATGCGCGAAGTGGCGGCACTGGCAGGCGTAGCCATCAAGACGGTCTCCCGCGTGGTCAACGAGGTGCCCACCGTCGATCCGGCCATCGCCGCCCGGGTGCGCGAGGCGGCCGACAAACTGGGCTACCGGCCCAACCTGACCGCCAGCAGTCTGCGCCGCGGGGACGGCCGTACGGCCACGATCGGGATGCTCGTCGAGGACGCGGCGAACCCCTTCTCGGCGGCCCTGAGCCGAACCGTCGAGAACGTGGCACGGGCGCGCGGAGTGCTCGTGCTGGTCGGAAGTCTCGACGAGGACCCGGCCCGGGAGCGGGAGTTGGCGCGGGCGCTCATCGACCGGCGGGTCGACGGCCTGGTGATCGTGCCGGCCGGCCGCGACCACAGCTACCTGATCAGCGAGCAGCGTTCGGGCACCTGCATGGTCTTCGTCGACCGCGAGCCCAGCCTGCTCGACGCGGACACCGTCGTCTCCGACAACCGGCAGGGTGCCCTCACCGCCGTCAACCACCTGCTGAAGTCCGGCCACCGCCGCATCGCCTACCTCGGCGACCGCGCGACCATCTCCACCGCCGCCCAGCGTTTCGACGGCTACCGCCACGCCCTGGAAGTCGGGCACATCGAGTACGACGACGAGATCGTCCGGCACACCGGGGCCAGCGAGGAGTCCGCGATCGCCGCGACCCGGCGGCTCCTGGCGCTGCCGAACCCGCCCACCGCGCTGTTCACCAGCCAGAACTTCGTCACCATAGGGGCCGTGCGAGCCCTGCGCGCCCTCGGTCTGCAGGACACCGTCGCCCACGTGGGCTTCGACGACTTCCCCCTGGCCGACATCCTCAGCCCCGGGATCTCCGTCATCGCCCAGGACGTCGAGCAGTTGGGCAGGACGGCCGCCGAGATGCTCTTCAGCAGACTGGACGGCGACCGGTCACCCACCCGCGCGGTCACCATTCCGACCCGGCTGATCGAGCGGGGATCCGGCGAGATCGCGGTCGGCGGACCCCGCCAAGACTGAAGCCCTCAGCCGTGTGGCGTGCCCGCTACCGGTCGGCCGCGAGGAAGTCCTCCAGGATCTCGACGAACCGCGCCGGCTGCTCCTCTGCCGGGTAGTGGCCGCAGTCGTCGAGGACGACCCCCGTGACGTCGTCGGCCGCCGGCCGCATCGTCTGGGCGGCGTTCTCGCCGCTCCACAGCGCGCCGCCGACGCCGAGCACCGGCAGCGTCAGCCGTGTCTTCCCGCGCTGCTCGTTCTGCGCGATCGTCTCGTCCAGCGCCCGGTAGTACGCGAAGCTCGCCCGCAGCGCGCGAGGATCCGCGGTGATCGCGTCGACGTAGACGTCTACGGCGTGTGCCGGGATCGCGGTCGGCGTGGCGGCCTTGGTGGCGAACTGCCAGCCGAAGAAGAGCCGTTCCCGTCCCCGGACCAGTTCCTCGTTGAGGTCGTCGAGCCGGTTGAAGCCGAACTGCCAGAGCCTCAGGTTGGCCGCGGCCGGGCCGAAGAACGGCGGGGACGGCGTGAGACCGGGGATCACCGCTTCGACGATGGCGAGCCGGCCCACCCGCTCGGGGTGATCGGCGGCGAGGGCGTATGCGGTCCACGTGCCGATGTCGTGGCCGACCACGTCGTACCGGTCGTGCCCGAGCGCGGCCATCAACGCGACCAGGTCGGCGGCGAGCGTGCCGGCGTCGTACCCGTCGTCGGGCTTGTCGGAGAGCCCGGCGCCGCGTGAGTCGACGGCGACGACGGTGTGCCGGCGGGCGAGCGCGGGCATCACCTCCCGCCAGGCGTACCAGGTCTGGGGCCATCCGCCGATCAGCAGGAGCGCCGGGCCGTCCCCGCCGGTGACCGCGTGCAGCCGTAGCCCGTTCACCTCCACGAACCGGCTGGTGAAGACGTCGAGGAATCCGTCGGGCAGTCGCAGCGCACTCAGGGTTGTCATGCCGGCGAGCCTACCCATCTTTGAACGATCGGTACAAGATGTGTAGGCTGAGAACCATGGCAGGCCGCAAGCAGTTCGACGTGGACGAAGCGCTACGACGTGCGATGCATGTCTTCTGGCGCTGGGGTTATTCGGAGGCCTCGATCGATCGCCTGACCGAGGGCACGGGCCTGGGCCGGGGCTCGCTCTACGGCACCTTCGGCGACAAGAGCGCCCTCTTCCGCAAAAGCCTCCAGCGGTACGCGCAGACCTACCACCCGCAGTACGAGCAGGCACTGTCCGGCCCCCACCCGGGCCCGGGCGCCGTTGTGGCCGCCTATCTGCAGGTCGCCCTGAACCGCATCGCCGACCCGGCGGTCCCGGACGGCTGCCTGCTCACGGTGTCGGCGACGCAGATCCCGGCGCTCGACGCGGAGGGGCGGGCGATGGTCCGCGCCATGATCGACGGGTTGCGGACGATGCTGGAGGAGGCGTTGCGGGCGGCGGGGGCCGGTGAACAGGAGGCGGCGGAGCTGGCGTTGTGCACGCTGGCGACGAACAAGTCCCTGGCGGTGCTCAGCCGCGCCGGCTTCTCGGGCGAGGACCTGGCGACCGTCGCGGCCGCCGCCGCCAGGAATGCGGAGGCTGTGCCGAATCGGCCGGCCGAACCGTCGGGGCCGCGACAGGCGGGAACGACTCCGCGAGGTCGGGCCAGTTCTTGAGGTGGGCGAAGCCGCGCTCAACGCTTCTCCCGGCGACGGGCTGTCCAACGTGTCCAAGGAGATGGCTTCTTGGGCTTGGCGCGGATCCGCCGGCCGGGGGCGCTGTAGCTCTGGATCGCTGCCGGCATGCCGGGCGCGGTTCCCGTTCCGGGCGCCGGAAGCGGGCCGGCGGGCCGATGCCGGCGAAAGCCCACTCCTGCTCCTCGGGGTCGAGGCCGGCGGTGAAGGTGCGTACGCCGAAATGGCGGAACGACGGGCTCCACGGACGGGGACCGACCACTGCCGTGGCAGCTCCCAGCCGGCGTGGCCCTTGACCTGGAGCGGCATCGGCGCCGTGGCGTTCCCGACGATCACGCCTCCCGTGAGCGGGGGGCGGCGTAGAAGAGCAGGGAGACGCCGAGGCCCTCCACCTGGACCAGACCCGGATCCGCCGTTTTGCGCAGCGTGAGTGCCCCGGGGCACTTCGTGAACGGAGTCCGGAGGCACCTGGCACCGGTCGGGGCGGCTCCCCGCTGAGGCAGGGGAGCGGACGGCCATGGACAGGGCGGTGAGGTCGATTCCGCCACCGAGGTCGACGGTTGCTGCGCGGCGAAGGGCCGGGTTTCAGTCGTCCCTCCGGTCGGGTGCCGTGGCCCAGCCGATGAGCGCGCCGCGCAGGGCGGCCACAAGGCGGGACGCCGCCTCGTCCTCGGTGCGTCCGCTTTTGATGAGGTCGAGGATGTCGCGGGGGTCGAACAGCGTGTTCCACAGGTACAGGGCCTCGTCGCCGAGGTCGCCGAGGCCGAGGTCCTCGGTGGTCTGCCGGAGCGGTTCGGTGAGTGCTTCGGCCTGGGGAGTGAGGTAGCCGGTGTTCTCACGCAGCCGTTCCAGGTAGCCGCGGTGCGAGCGCATCTGTGCCATCGCGCCGCCGTGTTCGAGGACGAGTGACACCCAGTGGCGGGAGACCGCTTCGAGGCGTTGCCTGCCGCGGGTGGTCTGCTGCGCGCTGAAGTCCCCGCAGTTCAAAGCCGACTTGGGCGCGGAAGGCGTGCAGGACGTCCTCGACGGAGGAGAAGTGCCGATAGGCCGTCGCGGTGGACACCTCGGCGCGCTTGGCGATCTCGGTGAGGCTCACCGGTGTCGGCGAGTTCTCGAACAACTCGGCGGCGGCCTTGATGAGTTGCCTGCGGTTGCGCTGGGTGTCACTGCGCATGGGTCGACTCCCCGGTTCCCGTACTGGCACCCGCCGATCACCGTCGTCGACAACGGAGCCCGCGACCTCGGCGAACTCGCCGCGGAGCAACTCCTGCGCCGCATCGACAACCGCCCCGACAACGGCGACACCGGTGAGGAGGGTGTCGGTCGACTGATCCGCGTCGGCTCCCGGCTGGTGGTGCGCGACTCGACGACGGTCACGCGTCGATCGGGGTGACGGCCCGTCACCGACCGCACCGACGGGTGGCGGCCATGACCGGGGCCGCCACCCCGCTCACCCCTTGAGGTCGTCGTGGCCGTGCTGCCCACACCGGGCGGTTGGAAGCCCGGTGGAGCGCAGGATGGTGGCGATCTCCTCCATCTCCCCGGGCCCGCTCGATGCGGGGAGGAACGTGGAGCAGTGCCACGAGTCGACGTCGTAGGGGTGGCGCGGGACGATGGAGACAGCGGCCCTCGGAGGCGCAAGCGGCGCACGGGCCGTGGTCAGCAGAGGGAGGCCACCATGGCCCGTGCCGGATCCGTGACAGCGCGCAGGACTCCCGTCGTCATCGAGGAGGGCGGCACCCTCTCGGGCGACCATCCCTGGAAGATACGCCTGGTCAAGCATCCCAAGCGGGACGAGTCGCCGGACTTCCGCGCGGCGAAGACGACGGCGGGCAAGATCCTCCAGGAGATGACGGCGGCCGACGCCGCCCTGCCGTACGGGCCCGGGCCGTATGAGATGCACCACGGCGGGAGCCTGTGGGTCAAGGCGGCGGGCGGCTGGCGGATGTACCGGGCCAGGGTCGGCATCGAGTGGAGCATGCAGTTCTGCGCCGACCCCGCGAAGGTCGACCGGCTGCGGCAGGAGGCCGCCGATCTCATCGACGCCTTTCCGCTCACGCTCCCGGCGTTGGAGGCCCTCGGATACAAGCGTGCCGCCAGTCTCCTGCGCACCCCGATCACGGACGCCGGCGAGGTCGCGGCGTGGACCGACTCCCTCTTCAACGCCTGTGTACCGCTGACCAAGGAGAACCACCAGGGGATCCTGCCCAAGGCGGCCGGCGAGCACCACTACCCCTGGCCGATCAAGGGCGCGGACTTCATCAAGGTCGACGACTTCCAGCTGTGGGTGACCCTGCCCGACGGCACCCACGCCGGTGTCACCCCGATGGGGCGGCGCGGCTCCGGGGACGGGCGGGTACGCATCGTCCACGCCCGGCACGGGACGCCTGCGGGAGACGCCCTGGCCGAGGCTCAGAGCAAGGGTGAGATGGCCGTCCTCCCGCCGGACAGCCCCATGGCTCTCGCGGCGTTCGAGCAGCAGATAGCGCCCGGAGCGGCGACCGCGGACGGTCCGCTGGTCACCGGCCGGGCCCGACGCGTCGCAGGCGCGCGGCGCGGAAACAACCGGCCTCCCGGTTAGCCCACCGGCTTCCGGGCTGGGCACCGGCTTTCCGGTGGGACACCAGCCTCCCGGTGGGACACCGGCTCTCCCGGTTGGGAGAGGAGTGACCATGCCACGCAAGATCGTCATCTGCCTCGACGGGACGGGCAACCAGGTCGGTGCCAGGAACCCGACCAACGTGGTCAAGCTGTTCGAGATGCTGGCGGCGGGCGACCCCGCACGCCAACTCCTGTACTACGACCCCGGAGTCGGGACCATGTCGGCGGCCACCGCACGCGGGCCGCTCGGCCGCGGACTCTCCCGGACGAGCGGACTCGCGTTCGGAACGGGGCTGCGGGCCAACCTCGTCGAGGCGTACACGTACCTGATGCAGCACTGGCAGCCGGAGGACTCCGTGTACGTCTTCGGGTTCAGCCGCGGCGCCTACACGGCCCGCGCCCTCGTCGGGATGCTGAACAAGCCCGGACTCATGCGCCCCGGCTCGGAGAACCTCGTCCCCTACGCCGTGGCGAGATACGCCTTCAACCAGAACATCGACCAGAGCATGGAAGCGGTCGCACGCTTCTCGCACGCCTTCTGCCGGATCACCGAGAACGAGCCGCTGTGGAACAGGGTCAAGCTCAACAACCGGCAACAGGTCTCGCGCTACGCCCTGCCCATCGCCTACCTCGGCCTCTGGGACACCGTGAAAGCGGCCGGCATCCTCCGCCTCGGCAACCTCCACTGGCCCTACACCCACCAACTCCCCAACGCCGCCCGCATCCGCCATGCCGTGTCCCTCGACGAGAAACGGCGCCCCTACCGGGAGTTCCTCGTCACCCCGCGACCGGAGCCGGTTCGCAACACGCTGGAGGAGGTGTGGTTCGCGGGTGTGCACTCCGATGTCGGCGGGACGTTCGACCACAGGGAACATGCACCGCTGCTCTCCACGATCACCCTGAAGTGGATCACCGACGGTGTGTGCGGGACAGCGGCCGGAGTCGAGGGCCTGGACTTCCGGCCCGGTGCATACGCCGAAGCGACCGCGCTGAACGAGGACTTCGCCTCCGCGCCCGTCCACGACAACGGCCCGCTGTGGATCCTTGTCGGCCGGCGGTCGCGCGCCGTACCCGACGACGCGGTGTTTCACGCGAGCGTCGGACTCCGGCACGAGCAGGACCCCACGTACCGTCCGGACCTGCCCGCACCGGACGCCCCCGGCCGCTGGGCGGACCCCGACTGGGTGAAGCCGGCCTGCGACTGACCGGGCTCCTGACTACGGCACCAGGGCGCCGCCGTCCGCCGAGCCGAGTTCCGCAGTGCCCCCAACAGGGCGGCTGCCGCCGGGATGCGCAAAGTGTCCGGCCACAGCAGGGCGAAGACACGGCGGACCGGCCAGTCGGTGAGGGGGCGGGCCACGCCCGGGGATCGAAGTGTGCCGTCACGCCGAGTTCGTTCATGACGGCGAGACCGATGCGGTTGGCGACCAGGGCTGTGCAGCGTGAGTTGGTCGTCGGCGGTGGCCGCTGTCCGGGGCACGAACCCGGCGTCGCGGCACGCGGCCAGGAAGCGGGTACGGCCGGACTTCAACACCCGGCGCTCGCCCGCGAGTTCGGCCAACGACACCGTGGGCGAGGCGGCGGCCGGATGGTCGGCCGGGAGCAGGACGCAGCGGCGGTCGGTGAGCAGCGGGACGCGGCGCAGGCGGGGGGTCCACGGTCACGGACGGGTCGTCGGCGCTGTAGGGTGCGCCGCCTGTGCTGTCGGACCGGTCGGCGGCCCGTGCCGCCTCCTTCTCTCCTTCCTTCTCCCCGCCTTTCTCCTGCTCCTTCTCCGTGAAGTCCAGGTCGCACATCACCGCGAGTTCTACCGCGCCCTCCAGCAGCAGACCGTGCGAGATACGGCACTCGGACTGGGTGACCGTGACCTCCAGCTCCGGACGGGTCCGGCGGAGGGCGCCGAGGGCGCGGGGGACCAGACTCACACAGCTGCTCTGCATCGCGGACAGCCGGATTCGGCCGGCCTCGGGGGCGGTCAGTGCGGCCAGTTCGTCCTCGGCGGTACGCAGCGCGGCCAGTACCGTCTCCGCGTGGCGGGCCAACGCACGCCCTTCCGGGGTGAGTTGAACACCTCGCCCGCGGCGGGTGACCAAGGGGGCGCCGACCGACCGCTCGAGCATCCCCATCTGATAACTGACGGCGGGCTGGGTGTAGTCGAGGGCATCGGCCGCGGCCGTGCAGGTGCCGGTGCGGGCGACCTCTGCCAGGACTGAAGAAGCGTCAGGGCGAGAACCTCGCAGCATCCTGACCGCACATCGAGGGCCGTCGGTGGCCTCTTCCGGAGCAGTACGGAGTGACCACCGACGCGGCCTCAGGGATCGGACGTCATGCTGCTGTCGCGCGGCGGTTCTGTCCACTCCCTCGCCGAGGCCGGCGGGAGCGAACACCGTGGACTCCGAGGGCGTGTCCTCCGTGGTCACGGCGGCGGGCCCACCGCCGACCACAACATCGGTGGCGCGGCGTCGCCCGTCCTGCCGGAAGCGGCGCTCGTGCCCAGTGCCGAGCGCGTTCGTCGATCAGCCGCCACACTGGTCGAGAGGTGAGAAATGTGCACGGCTCCGGCGGCCCACGTGTCCGGGCCGGTCCGACCCGGTGGCTGAGCGTTGCTAATTTTTACTCCATGTTTTCAGCCCCATCGAGCGGCAGCCCGCTCATTTGGTTAGTCTGGGGCGGACGGACAGCAACAAGGGGTCCCACCCACACCCATGGTCCGTCCCGGGGCAAGCCGTTCACAACGGCCTGCTCTCACACGAGTAACCGGCGCCACCGCGTCCGAACTGCCTTTAACCCACACCCGAGCGGGCCTCAGGTACCGGACCGGAGAACGGCCGGTATGCCCCGAGGGTGACCCGACACATAAGGAGTGCGCGGTGACACCGGAGAAGACGAATCGCGAGCAACGCCCCAAGGAACCCACGGAGCGTGCGGGCCACCGGTCCGACGAGCTCGGCAGCCTGGCCGTGTGGGCACGGTCCGCCCCCATCCGTCTCGCGGGCTACGAGGACGACCTCGCCGAGCCCCACATCCTGCCCAGCGTGGACTGACCCCAACGGGACCCATCGCGATCGCCGACAGCATGGGCGTGCGAAAATCGCGCCCATGCTGATCAGAGAAGCCGCGGCCGACGACTGGCCGCGGATCTGGCCTTTCTGGCACCGGATCGTCGCCGCCGGCGACACCTACACCTGGGCCCGGGACACCTCCGAAGAGGCGGCCCGGGCCCTGTGGACGTCCCCGCCCAAGCGCGTGTACGTCGCCGAGGACGAGAGCGGGACGATCGTCGGCTCGGCCTTTGTCACCCCCAACTACGGCGGCCCCGCCGACCGCATCGCCAACGCCGGCTTCATGGTCGACCCCAACCACGGCGGCCGGGGCATCGGCCGAGCCCTCGCCGAACACATCCTCACCGCCGCCCGCGAGCAGGGCTTTCGCGGCATGGTCTTCAACGCGGTCGTCGAGACCAACCCCGCCGTCAAGCTCTGGCGCTCCCTGGGCTTCACGATCCTGGGCACGGTGCCGGACGCCTTCGACCATCCCCGGGACGGCCGCGTGGGCCTGCACATCATGTACCGCGCCCTCTAGCCGGGACCGTCAGTCGAGCGGCGCCGTCCGCACCCACGGGCGCAGCTTCTCCAGCTGCTCCGCCAGCTCCAGCAGCGCCGCCTCCGACCCCGGCCGCCCCACCAGCTGTACGGCACAGGGCGCCCCCGACGGCAACGTGCCGAACGGGACCGACATCGCGGGCCAGCCGGTGAGGTTCCACGGGGGAGTCATCGGCGAGTAGTTGGTGTTGGCCAGCACGTTCCGCAGCCAGCCCCGCTCGTGCCACGGCCCGGCCTTGGGGGAGCGCCGGGCCAGCGCCGCCGTCAGCAGGATGTCGTGCTCGGCGAAGAACGGCGTCAGCCGCTCCCGCAACTGCTCCCGGCTCCGCCCGGTGCGGACGCTCTTCACGAACCGCCGCCCGATCGCCGCGTGCACCCGGGTCCGCCGCGCCAGCTTCCGAGGGTCGAGCCCCGCCGCGTCCACCGAGGTGCCCGCCGTCCAGTGCGCCAGCGAGGTGGTGCTCAGCGACAGCGGATACGGCGGATCGGCGCGGTGCAGCGCGTGCCCCGCCTCGGTCAGCAGCCCGGCCGCCTCCCGGACGGCGGTCGTATACGGCTTGCTGACGGCGACTCCGGCGAGCGGGCTGCGCACGGACACGGCCACCTTGCGGGAAACGGACTCGTCGGGACGTACGACCTCGATGTCCGCGATGACCGAAAACATCAGCCGGGCGTCCTCGACGGTCGTCGCCAGGGGGCCGTTCTCGGACATTCCGAACCAGTCGCCGTCACCGATCCCGGCCGGGACGACCCCGAACCCCGGCTTGATGGTGACCAGACCGCAGTTGGCCGCGGGGATGCGCAGCGAACCCATGCCGTCGTTGCCGAGGGCGATCGGCACCATGCCCGCCGCGACCGCCGCCGCGCTCCCGCCCGAGGAACCCCCTGCGGTGCGGGTGGTGTCCCACGGGTTGCGGGCGGTGCCGTAGACACCCTCGGTGGTGCCGAAGACACACAGCTCGGGCACGTTCGTGAGGCCTACGACCACCGCGCCCGCCGCCCGCAGCCGCGCCACGATGACATGGTCGTGGTCGGCGGGCGTGTCCGGGGTCGCGGCGGAGCCGACGCGGGTGGACTCGCCGGTCACGGCGAGGTTGTCCTTCACGGCCACCGGCACGCCCGCGAGCGGCAGTTCGGCCAGATTGGCCCGTGCGCCCACCGCGTCGGCCTCCGCGAGCGCGGCCTCGGCCCGCACCACCCGGAACGCGCCGATCCGCCCGTCGAGCCGCTCGATCCGGGCGAGATGCTCGGCCACCACCTCACGGGGCGTGGCCCGCTTCTCGCGTACGGCGGCGGAGATCTCGGCGGTGGTACGGCCGATCCAGCTGGTCACGGGCGCGCTCCTTCAATCTACTGGCGAGTACGTAGGGAGAACTGTGCCTCGGCAGAGGCGTCGCGTCGAGAGGTGGTCGGCCTTGGACATTCGCTCCCGTCTTGTTGGACTTTTCACGAGCCGGTGCCGGGCGCGTGCCGACTGACCTGCTGGTCATCCGATCAATGGCTCAACTTGGCTGCTCCCAGCACCCGTTGACAGCCCCCGAGCACAGTCCAATCATCAGTCGTCCGATCAATCGCGACCGGTGGAGAGTCATGGCTGAGCGAGGGAAGAGACGGTTCCGGCTGGTCGGCTTCGCGGCGGTGTTCGCGCTGCTCATGGCACCCGCGGTGCCGGCGGTCGCGACCCAGCAGCAGACGGCACCCCCGGTGACCGTCCCCGCTCTCTCCAACTGGACGCCGGAGCGCGGCAGTTACGACTTCGGGCCCAGGACCCGGTTGGTGGCCGGCAGCGCGAGCGAACGCAGGGTCGCCGACACCCTCGCCGACGACCTGAAGGCGGCGGGCCACGGCACAGTGCCCGTCGTGCGAGGTGGTGCCGCCCGGTCCGGCGACATCGTGATCCACGTCCGGCCGAAGCAGGGCTCGTTGGGCACGGAGGGCTATCAACTCCAGGCGGGCAGAAGGCTGTCGGTCACCGGCGCGACCGAGACCGGCGCCTTCTACGGCACCCGCACCCTCCTCCAACTCCTCGCCCAGAGCGACCACATACCGGCCGGACGCACGGTCGACGTACCGCGCTACAAGGAGCGCGGAGTCGGAGTCTGCGCCTGCTACATCCACACCTCCCTGCCCTGGCTGGAGAACCTGGTGCGCGAGATGGCGTACCACAAGCTCAACCAACTGCTCCTGGAAATCAAGGTGAAGAGCGACGCGCACCCCGAGGCGAACACCTGGGGCTACTACACCAAGGACGAGCTGCGCGGCCTCGTGGCCCTCGGCGACAGGTACCACGTCGAGATCATTCCCGAGATCAACTCCCCGGGCCACATGGACCCGTGGATAGAGAACCGCCCCGACCTCCAGCTCACCGACAGCGACGGCAACAAGCAGCCCGCCCGGCTCGACGTCACCCAGCAGGCCGCGTTCGACTACTACACGAGCCTGATGGACGAGTACGCGCAGGTCTTCACCGCGCCGTCCTGGCACATGGGCGCCGACGAGTACATGCTCGGCTCCGACTACTCCAAGTACCCGCAGATGCTGCGCTACGCCCAGGAGAAGTACGGCGCGAACGCCACCCCGCAGGACGCCTACATCGACTTCATCAACCGCGTGCAGGCCTACGCCGCGAGCAAGGGCAAGCAGCTGCGCATCTGGAACGACGGGCTCACCGGCGCCAACACCGTTCCGGTGGCGGCGGGCACGACGGTCGAGCACTGGCTGAACGTCCAGGAGAAACCGAGCCGACTCATCGCCCAGGGCTACCCGTTGATGAACGCGGCCTACTCCCTCTACCTGGTGCGCGGTGGCTTCCACAGCGACACCGAGTCGCTGTACGACCAGAGCTGGGACCCGCGCAGTTTCGAGGGCGAGAAGCTCACCTCCAGCACCGGCATCACCGGCGCGAAGATCAGCCTCTGGCCCGACAACGGGCGCGGCGAGACCGAGAACGAGGTCGCCGCAGACACCGAGCCCGCGCTGCGCCACCTCGCCCAGGCGACCTGGGGCGACCCGCACCCCGACGCCACCTACGCCCAATTCACCGCGCGCGGCACCGCAGTTGGGAACGCCCCCGGATGGCGGGACCTGACCCGGGTACCGGTCGCGGACGGGACGTACACCTTCCGGACGGCGGGTGCCTCCCTCGACGCCACCGTGGAGCGCACTCAGGATGGCTACGCCACGGTGCGGACCGCCGACGGCTGTCTGGAGATACAGGGCGGCAAGCTCACCCTCAACGTGCCGCTCCAGCCGGGAGTCGCGGCCACCCCGCAGCCCTGCGACACCGCGAACACCGTGCAGCGCTGGGAGTTGGCGCCCGTGCCGGGCGGCTACCGGCTTGTGAACGCCATCACGCAGATGGCGCTGAGCGTCGCCGACGACGGCCGCCTCGTCCAGTACCCGCCGGACCAACACCGGCCCGCCGTCTGGCACTTGACCGCCCCCTGACCAGAGGAGTCCCACCCCCATGGCCCTCTCCAGACGTCTCTTCGTCCTCTCGGCCACGGCACTCGCCGCGACCGGCACCGCCACGACCCCCGCCCTCGCGACGCCCCAGCCTCCGTCCGACTCCCGCTACCGCATCCCCGTCAGCGCGGACGACACCGAGGCCGACCTGGTCCGCAAGGCCTCCCAAGTCCGGCCCACCGCACGGCAGGTGGCCTGGCAGCAGCTGGAGCGGACGGCGTTCCTGCACTTCGGTGTGAACACCTTCACCGGTCTTGAATGGGGGACCGGCGACGAGGACCCGAACGTGTTCCAACCGACCGGCCTCGACACCGACCAGTGGGCCCGAGCCCTGCGCGACGGCGGCTTCAAGCTCGCCATCCTCACCGTCAAGCACCACGACGGCTTCGTCCTCTACCCCTCCCGCTACACCAACCACACGGTGGCCTACAGCAGTTGGCGTGCCGGGCAGGGCGACGTACTGCGGTCCTTCGCCGACTCCATGCGACGGTACGGCCTCAAGGCCGGCGTCTATCTCTCGCCCGCCGACGAGAACCAGTACCTCCACGGCGTCTACGCCAACGGCAGCGCACGCGCCACCCGGACCATCCCCACGCTCGTCGAGGGCGACGACCGCACCCCGGACGCCTTCTACACACTGGACGCGACCGACTACGGCGCCCACATGCTCAACACCCTCTACGAAGTGCTGACCGAGTACGGCCCGATCGACGAGGTCTGGTTCGACGGCGCCCAGGGCCGCATCCCACCGGGCCACGTCGAGGACTACGACTGGGACAGCTGGTACACCCTGGTCAGATCACTCGCCCCGGACGCGGCGATCGCCGTGACCGGCCCCGACGTGCGCTGGGTCGGGAACGAGGGCGGCACCGCGCGGGAGGACGAGTGGAGCGTCCTCCCGGTCAAGGAGGAGCAGTACGGCCGCACGGACTGGGCGCTGTCCTACGACACCCCCGACGAGGGCAGTCGTAGCGCCCTCGTGGCGGCGCAGCCGAACACCGACTACCTGCAGTGGTGGCCGGCCGAGTGCGATGTGTCGATCCACGACGGCTGGTTCTACCACCCGGGCCAACTTCCCAAGAGTGTCGACGAGTTGATCGACATCTACTTCGGCTCCGTGGGCCGCAACGCGGTCCTGCTGCTCAATGTGCCGCCGGACACCGACGGCCTGCTCGCGGACCCGGACGTGGCGCGGCTGCGCGAGTTCCGCGAGCGCGTGGACCGGGAACTGCCCGAGGACCTGGCACGCGGAGCCCGGACGGCCGTCTCACCGGGGCGGGTCACCGTCGACCTCGGCACCCAACAGGCGGTCGACCGCGTCCGGTTGGCGGAGGACGTCCTGCGCTACGGCCAGCAGGTCGAGGCCTTCGTCGTCGAGGCGTACGTCGACGGGAGCTGGTCCGAGGTGACCCGGGCGGGCACGATCGGCGCCAGTCGCATCCTGTTGCTGCCCGCACCCGTACGCGCCCGGCGCTGGCGGGTCCGCGTGACAGCGGCCCGCGACACCGTACGGATCGCGGAGTTCAGGCTGTACCGCTCGCGGGCCTGAGGGACAGGGCTCACATGTCCTTGAGGAGCTTCTCCAGGAAGACCACCGACTCGGGGCCGGGCAGCGCCACCAGGCTCAGCCGGTCCATGACCGCGAGATAGCGGTCGACCTCCTCCGCCTTGTCCAAGTACAGGGCGCTGGTGAGCTGTTCGAGATAGACGATGTCCGGCAGGTCCGGCACCGGGAAACGCAGCACGGTGATCGGACCGCCGGCCGCCGCATGGCCGCCCACCTCGAAGGGCAGCACCTGCAGCGTGACGTTCGGCAGGGCGGCCGTCTCGACGAGATGCCGGAGCTGGTCGCGCATCACCTCGGCCCCGCCGAGCGGCCTGCGCAGCGCCGCCTCGTCCACCACGACCCACAGCCTCGGCGCTCCGGGCCTGGTCAGCAACTCCTGGCGGGTCATGCGGAGTTCGACGCGGCGCTGGATCGAGTCGGGGGAGTCCACGGGGCGGCCGAGCCGGATGACGGCCTCGGCGTACCCGGCGGTCTGCAACAGGCCCGGGATGAACTGGACTTCGTAGGTGCGGATGAGGGAGGTGGCCTCCTCCAGCCCCAGGTGCTGCTCGAACCAGGCCGGGAAGTAGTCGCCGTAGGCGCGCCACCAGCCGGGTTCGTTGGCGCGGCGGGCCGAGTCCAGGAACTCCTGGCGGGCCTCCGGCTCGTGGAGGCCGTACAGCGTCAACAGGTCGGCCACGTCACGCTCTTTGAAGCCGACGCGGCCCAACTCCATGCGGCAGAGCTTGGCGTCCGAGGCGCGTATGGCCGAAGCGGCCGTGTCCCGGGTGATGTTGAGGGACTCGCGCAACCGGCGCAGCCGGGTGCCCAGCATGATGCGCTGGACCGTCGGACCACCGCGCTGAAGGCTCAGCACGTCCGTACCCAGGGGGGCGTGTTCCGGTTGAGCTGCAGTCATGTTCATCCCCTCGGCGATCGCGCCGATACTGCCCGCAGATTTTCGGGACTCAAAAGAGGATCGTAGCACCGAGGTTCCGGATAACTGCGGGGAGTGAAGGAGCCGGAAGGTGCCGGCCTGTGTCCGGCGCCTTCCGGCCATCCGCGGGTCTGCCTGACCTCAGCGGCCGGGGAGTAGGCCGTCGAAGTCGCCGTCCTTCACACCGCGGACGAACGCGGAGATCTCGGCGCTGGTGTAGACGAGCGCCGGACCTTCGGGATGGCGCGAGTTGCGTACGGCGATGTGGCCGTCGGAGAGCGCGGCCAGCTCGACACAGTTGCCCTCGGGGTTGCTGTGGTGGCTCTTGCGCCACTCCGCGCCGCTCAGCAGGGTCGCCGACATGCCGTTCGCGTGTTCTGTCTGAGGCCTCATCGCTCCCCCGGAAGATCGAATGCAATTGCAGCTTCAATTGCACCCATTGGTGATGTGGAGGACGATAGCCCTCGGGAGGACCGCCCGCAAGATCGTCTGCAATTGCAGCAGTAATTGCCGATGCACTTGCGTTCGCAGGGTCAGTCGGAGGACCATGTTCCGGACAGGTGTAGTGCGCGCAGTTGTTCTCTTGGGGTCTCAGGGGTCGCGATGTCCGCAGAGCAAGTCGTACGGCCGGTCGACTCCCTGCGGATCGAGGGCACTTGGCAGTGGCTGTGCCGCGCCGTCGACGAGGTGGGGTGCCCCGCGCCGGGGCAGACCGTCACCCTGGTCCCCACCGTCGGAGACGGGGCCAACCCGGCTCTCTGCTCCGTCCTGGTCGTCCCCCCGATGCCTCAATCGGCGCATGTGGCGCGGGACTTCACCCGCGCCGCGCTGGCCGACCGGGCCGGGGACGAACTCGTCGACGACATGGCGGTCACCGTCTCGGAACTGGTGAGCAACGCGCTGCGCTACGGCCGGGCGCCCAACTCCCCGCTGGAGCCGCAGCCTTCACTCTGGCTCGCGGTGTGGGACCGGCTGCCGTACGCGGTGTGCGCGGTCACCGACGACAGCGACCGCATACCCGTGGAGGGACACCCCGACGAGTTCGCGGAGTCCGGACGCGGCCTCCAGGTGGTCTCCGCGCTCAGCGACTCATGGGGCTGGAACCTGCGGGCGGGCGGCGGCAAGACGGTGTGGGCGCTGTTCCGGCTCTGACCCGACGGACAAGCAGAGAAGCGGGGTACCGGCCCAACGCCGGTACCCCGCTTCTGTGTTGCCGCTCAGACCTTGCGGCCGATGCCGCAGATCGTGTCCACGACTTCGGACGGATCACGGCCCACGTCGACAGGCTCGGGCCGCCACCGCGAGATGGGGACGATTCCGGGCTCGACGGGCTCGAGACCGTCGAAGAAGGCCGTCACCCGTGCGGGGCTGCGCAGGTAGTAGGAGCTGGCGGAGTTGGCGTTGTACACCGAGATCGCCTGGTTGAGCGCCGGGTTGGTGTCGGTGCCGTCGGTCAGCGCGAGATAGCTGCCCGGGGGCAGCGCGTCCAGGAAGCGGGCCACGACGCGCTCGGGCTCGTCCGAGTCGGGGATCTGGCCCAGGATGCCCAGCATCGTCAGCGCGATCGGCTTGCCGAAGTCCAGTGTCCTGGCCGCCGCTTCGAGGATCGTCTCGGGATCGCGCACATCGGCCTCGACGTAGGCGCAGGCACCCTCGGGCGTGCTGGTGAGCAACGCCTGCGCGTGCACCAGCACCAGCGGGTCGTTGTCGACGTACACGATCCGGCTCTCGGGCGCGATGCGCTGCGCGACCTCGTGGGTGTTGTCGACGGTCGGCAGGCCGGTCCCGATGTCGAGGAACTGGCGGATGCCCGCCTCCGCGGCGAGATGGCGCACGGCCCTTACCAGGAAGCCCCGTTGGAGGCGGGCCAGCAGGGCGATGTCCGGGAACATCTTGATGATCATTTCGCCGGCTTCCCGGTCGGCGGCGTAGTTGTCCTTGCCGCCCAGGAGGAAGTTCCACACACGGGCGGAGTGCGGCCGGTCGAGCTGGAGCCGGTCGGCCAGCGGGTCTTCGGAGGTCATGGGCAAAGCCTCACACGAAGTACCCGGCGGTGTCCGGCGATTCGGGCTCGAACCGGGAGACACAGCACTTTCACACCCGTGCCGGTCCCGTGCTGTCCCGCTCGATCAGCCGCGGCACCGGCACCCGCACCGTGCGCGCCGGTCCGCCGTCCAGCAGCGCGGTCAACTCCTGGGCGGCCGTACGGCCGAACTCCACACTGTCCCGGGACAGCGCCGACAGCCACGGCCGGACCATCCGGCACAGCGCGGAGTCCTCCCAGGCGACCACCGACACGTCCCCCGGTACGGAGAAGCCGAGTTCGGTCGCGGCGGCCACCCCGGCGACGGCCATCACGTCGTTGTCGTAGATCAACGCGGTTGGCGGAGCAGGGACTTCGAGGACCCGGCGGGTCACGGCGGCGCCCGCCGCGTCCGAGTAGTCGGTCGTCACCGAGTGCACCTCGGTCAGCCCGCGGCGCCCGGCCTCGGCGCGCAGGGCGCGGATCCGGCGCTCGGTGTGCGCGAGGCCCGGCAGACCGGCGATGTGCGCGATCCGGCGATGGCCGCGCGCGGACAACTCGTCGACCACCGACGCCATCGCGCCCGCGTCGTCCGCCCACACCGTCGACAGACCGGGATGCCGTTCGTCCGGCGCACCGCCTATGACGACGGCGGGCAGACCCAGTTCGTCGAGGAGGTCGGGGCGCGGATCGGCGGTGCGCGGGTCGGCCACCAGGACGCCGTCCACCCGGTGTTCGGCCCACCAGCGCCGGTACACCGCGCACTCGTCCTCGACGTCCTCGGCCATCTGGAAGAGCAGCCCGAGATGACGCTCGGCCAGTATCTCCTGGATGCCCGAGACGAGTTGGAGGAAGAAGGAGTCGACGCCGAGGGTGTCCGCGGGCCGGGCCAGCACGAAACCGACCGTCGCCGCGCCCTCCCCGGACAGCGCCCGCGCGGCCGTGCTGGGCCGCCAGCCGAGCTGTTCCGCGACCCGGCGCACCCGGTCGCGGGTGATCTCGGAGACGCCGGGCCGGCCGTTGAGCGCGAAGGAGACCGCGCTCTCGGACACGCCGGCGCGCTGCGCGATGTCCTTCATCGTCGGCCGACGCGCGGGTGACCGCTTGCCTGACAAGCCCGCTCTCCATTCCCTCGGAGCCGTGCACTAATGCGCTTGAGCCAGCACACCCTAAAGCGCATTAGTGATCCACCGCAAGAATGCAAACACACCTCGCTGAGCTGGGCTGTTGTCCGGATCGCGCCAACTAATGAATTTAGCTGAGCGGAATCCATTGACGGGCCCCGCGAACAGCGTGCAAGGTCTGCCCCGGCACGATTGGCCAACCCCCACTGCAAAGGAGCGATCCGCCGTGCGCATCTCCCGCAGAGCCTTCGCCGCCGCTGCCGCCGCCGTAGTCCTCATGCCGCTGAGCGCCTGCGGCTCCGGAGGAGACGGCGGCGGATCGACCGACGCCTCGGGCAAGGTCGAGGGCGACATCACCTTCCAGACCTGGAACCTCCGCGCCAACTTCAAGTCCTACTTCGAGGGCGTGATCTCCGGCTTCGAGAAGCAGTACCCCGGCACCCATGTGAAGTGGATCGACCAGCCCGCCGAGGGCTACGCCGACAAGATCAGCGCCGACGCCGCCGGCGGCACCCTGCCCGACGTCGTCAACGTCTCCCCGGACCTGGTCGCCCCGCTCGCCAAGGCGGGCCTCGCGATGGACCTCGACAAGGCCGCCTCGAAGTACAGGAGCGAGTACCTGTCCGGCGCCTGGGCCAGCCACCAGATACCGGGCATGACCGGCACCTACGCCTTCCCCTGGTACCTCAACACCGGCCCGCTCTTCTACAACAAGTCCCTGTTCAAGCAGGCCGGACTCAACGCGGACCAGCCGCCGAAGACATACGACGAACTCTTCGCCCAGGCACTCCAGTTGGCGAAGAAGACCGACGGCAAGGTCGCCACGCTCGCCAACGTCCCCACCGTCGAGGACTTCGGCCGCTACGGCGTCGAGCTCATGAACAAGGCCGGCACCGCCTTCGCCTTCAACGACGCCAAGGGCATCGAACTCCTCACCAAGTACAAGGAGTTGTACGACGCGAAGGCCCTCGACCCGCAGGCGCTCACCGCCACCCCCGAGTCGTCCGGCAAGAAGTTCCTCACCGGGGCCGTCGCCATGAACCCGGGCAGCGCGCTCGACCTCGACAACTTCAAGAAGCAGGCGCCCACCCTGTACAAGAACATCGGCATCACCGACCAGATCACCAGCACCGGCCACGTGAACATGTACGTGATGGGCGTGATGGTCAACTCCAAGACCAAGCACACCCCGGCCGCCGTGGCCTTCGCGCACTACGTCACCGACGCCCAGCAGCAGATGTCGTTCGCGAAGAAGGTCGCCATCTTCCCGAGCACCGCGGGCTCCCTCGACGACCCGTACTTCACCAAGGAGGACGGCACCGACGAGACCCGGGTGCGCATCGCCGCCGCCAAGTCCCTGAAAAACGCGGTCAATTACACGCCGGTGCTGTTCAGTGAGCAGATGAAGACAGCGCTGCGCAACGAGGTGGCCAAGGCCCTGCAGGGGAAGGAGAGCCCCAAGACAGCTCTTGACAACGCTGTCAAGCAGTGCAACACGCTCCTCCAGCAACAGGGGTAGTCCACGATGGCCCTCTCCACCGTCTCCCGGGTGCGGCGCCAACTGCCCATCAGCCCCTGGCTGTTCGCCGCCCCCGGACTGCTGATCACCGGCGCCTTCATCCTCTACCCGTTCGGCTCCACGCTGGCCAACGCCTTCACCGACCGGCGCACCCTGATCCCGGGCCACTTCGTGGGCTTCGCCAACTTCCGCGAACTGTGGCACGACGACATGTTCTGGACCGGCCTGCGCAACAGCACCCTGTACATCCTCGGGGTGGTCCCCGCACTCGTCGTACTCCCGCTGCTGCTCGCCCTGTTGGTGCAGAAGAACATCCCCGGCATCACCTTCTTCCGGTCCGCCTTCTACACCCCGGTCGTCGCGTCGATCGTCGTGGTCGGACTCATCTGGGTGTGGCTGCTGGACGAACGCGGCCTGGTCAACTCGCTGTTGGAGACGATCGGCGTCGGCCGGATCGGCTTCCTCAGCGACCAGTGGCTGCTGCTCCTGAGCGCCATGGCCGTCACGGTCTGGAAGGGCCTCGGCTACTACATGATCATTTATCTGGCCGCGCTCGCCAACGTGCCGCGCGAACTGCACGAGGCCGCCTCGGTCGACGGCGCGGGCGCGGTACGCCGGTTCTTCACGGTCACCGTGCCCGCCGTCCGCTCCACCATGGTCCTCGTCGGGGCGCTGTCCTCGGTCGCCGCCTTCAAGGTGTTCTCCGAGGTCTATCTGATGGCGGGCCCCAGCGGCGGACCGGCCGGCGAGGACACCACCCTCGTGATGCTCGTCCAGCGCACCGGCACCGGCCTCACCGGCCGGGTCGGCTACGCCTCCGCGCTCTCGGTCGTCGTCTTCGTCGTCACCGTCGCACTGATGCTGCTCGTGCTGCGGGCCGACCGGAAGGAGGACGCTTGAGCGTCATCGAGCGCACAAGACCCGTCCAGAAGGCGGCAGTTCGCGAACCCCGCGTCACCGACGAGCACGGCCGCCGCATCCGCGTCTGGGAACTCGCCCTGCGCTACACGCTGTTGCTCGCCGTTCTCGCCATCACGGTCGGCCCCTTCCTGTGGCAGCTCTCCACCTCGCTCAAGGGCCCGACCGAGGACATCTACAGCTCGCCGCCGACCTTCCTGCCCGAACACCCCACCCTGCACAACTACAAGAGGGTCGCCGACACCATCCCGGTCTGGGACTACGCCTTCAACTCACTGAAGGTCGCCTCCGCCAACGTCGTGACCAACTGCGCCGGTTCGGCCCTCGCGGGATACGCACTCGCCCGGCTGCGCTACCGGGGCCGCCGCGTGGCCACCCTCGTCTTCATCCTCGCGATGCTCGTGCCGGTGGAGGGCATCATCATCGCCCAGTTCACCACCATGAGGGAGCTGGGCCTCAACAACACCCTGATCGGGGTGGTCCTCCCGGGCTGCATCGGCGCGATGAACGTCCTGCTGATGCGCAACGCCTTCCTCAACCTGCCGTACGAGATCGAGGAGGCTGCCTACGTCGACGGCGCCAACGTCTGGCAGCGGTTCCTGCGCATAGCCCTGCCGTCCGTGAAGGGCACGATCGCCGTCGTCGCGATCTTCGCCTTCATGGGCGCCTGGGACGACTTCCTCTGGCCGCTCATCGTGCTCAGCGACCCGTCCAAGTTCACGCTCACCATCGGCCTCAACTATCTGCACGGAACCTTCGCCAACGACGAACGCCTGGTCGCCGCCGGCACGGTGATCGCCGTGGCCCCGCTGATCGCCCTCTTCGCCTGCCTCCAGCGGTACTTCTTCCGAGGCGTGGGCGAAGGCGCGGTGAAGGGCTGACGTCTCCTTGCCTTCAGACACGCACTACAGAACCAGGATCCCGATGTCTTCTGCCGTGCGCTTCGGCGTCAACTACACCCCCAGCCAAGGGTGGTTCCACCACTGGCTCGACTTCGACCTCGACTCCGTACGCGCCGACCTCGACTCGATCGCCGAACTGGGCCTCGACCACATCAGGGTCTTCCCGCTGTGGCCGTACTTCCAGCCCAACCGCACCCTGATCCGCCCGAAGGCCGTGGAGCAGCTGGCCGAGCTCGTCGACGCGGCCGGTGAGCGCGGGCTCGACGTCAACGTGGACGGTCTGCAAGGGCACTTGAGCAGTTTCGACTATCTGCCCGCCTGGACCCGGACCTGGCACCGGCGCAATCTCTTCACCGACCCGGACGTCCTCGACGGCCAGGCCGCCTATCTGCGCACCCTCGCCGCCGCCCTCGCCGACCGGCCGAACTTCATCGGCATGACCCTCGGCAACGAGATCAACCAGTTCTCGGCGGGCCCGCATCCGGACCCCGACCGGGCGACCGGGGACCAGATCGACGCCTGGCTGGAGCGGATGCTCGCCGCCTGCGCGGAGGGCGCGCCCGGCAAACCGCATCTGCACGCCGAGTACGACGCGACCTGGTACCAGGACGACATGCCGTTCACCCCGGCCCAGGCCGCCCGCCGGGGCGCGATGACGGCCGTGCACTCCTGGGTCTTCAACGGCACCGCCCAGCGCCACGGCCGTGCCTCCGTGCCGAGCGAGCATCACGCCGCGTATCTCGTCGAGTTGAGCAAGGCCTGGGCCGACGAACCGCACCGGCCCGTCTGGCTCCAGGAGGTCGGCGCGCCCCAGCCGCTCGTCCCCGCCGAGCACGCGGCCGACTTCGCCTCCGCGACCATCGCCAACGCCCTGGACTGTCCCGACCTCTGGGGCATCACCTGGTGGTGCTCCCACGACGTGTCCCGCGAGCTCGCGGACTTCCCCGAACTGGAATACGGGCTGGGCCTGTTGACCAACGACCGGCGGGCCAAGGACATCGCGCTCGTGCTGGCCGAGGCGGCCCGGGAGCCCACGTACGCACCTGCCCCCCGCAGCACGGCGCTCGTGGTGCCCGCCGACCCGCAGGTCCGCTCGGTCTGCGCTCCGGGTGGGCCGGTCTTCGACGCCTACTTCCGACTCGTCGCCGACGGCGCCCGCCCGGCGACCGTCCTCGACGTGCGCGCGGACGACAAGGAACACCTCGCCGCGCGCGGCATCACCGAGGTCGTCACTCCCGATCAGGTACTCCCCACCCCACAAGGAGACACCAGCTCGTGAACCCCACCAGACGCACCGTCCTGCTCGCCGCCGGCGCGGCGGCCCTGCTGCCCCAACTGCCCCTGCCCGCCTACGCGGCAGGGCAGGTCGCGGCCACCGCGACCCCGCCGTACGCCAGTTACTGGTACCCGGACTCCCTGCCCTCCGGCACCCCGGGCACCGGCATCACCTGGCGCAGCCTGAAGACCTGGACGGCCGCCTCGGACACGAACCTGGCCTTCAACGCCGCCGCCGTCCCGCTGGCCGCGCGCTTCACCCCGACCCCGGCCAACAGCACCGCCCGTTCGGGCCAGGCCCGCATCCAGTCCCTGGTCTCCTTCGGGCCGACGTCGAGCAACCCCTCCCAGGGCGCGGCCACCGCCGACTACTACGCGCTCACCCACTGGTCCTACCTCGACGAACTCGTCTTCTGGGGCGGCTCCTCCGGCGAGGGCATCATCCTCGCCCCCAACGCGCCGATCGTGGACGCCGCCCACCGGCACGGCGTACCCGTCCTCGGCAACATCTTCCTGCCGCCCGTCGCCTACGGCGGTCAACTCCAGTGGACCCGCGACCTGGTGCAGAAGGACTCCGCCGGGCACTTCCCGCTCGCCGCCCAACTCGTCGCGGTGGCCGCCGCGTACGGCTTCGACGGCTGGTTCGTCAACGCCGAGACCAGTGGCGGCAACACCGCGCTCGGCACCGACATGCAGGGCTTCGTCAGCGAGTTGAAGTCCCTCGCCGCCGCCCAGGGGCAGCGGGTCACCTGGTACGACGCGATGGCCGTGAACGGCACGGTCAGCTGGCAGGGCGCGCTGAACACCTCGAACCAGGCGTTCTTCCAGGCCGCGAACGACATGTTCATCGACTTCCGGTGGAGCACGAGCACACTGGCCGCCTCCGGCACGAAGGCCGACGGACTGGGCCGCAGCCGCTACGAGTTGTGGGCGGGCGTCGACGTCGAGTCCAACGGGTCGAACACGACGGTGAGTTGGGACGCGATGGTGCCGACCACCAAGGCGCACATCACGTCCGTCGGCTTCTACCGGCCCGAGTGGACCCGCAACCACCTCCCCGCGACCCGCACCCCGGGCGACTTTCACGCGGCCGACGACCGCTTCTGGACCGGGCGTTCACTCGACCCGTCGAAGCCGGACAGCACCGACCCCTGGCGAGCCCCGGCGGTCTCGGTCGTGGACCGGTCCACGGTGGGCGGCGCACTGCCCTTCGCGAGCGTCTTCAACACCGGCCACGGGCTGCGCTGGTACGAGGACGGCGCGGTCACCTCGGACGCGCAGTGGAACCACCTCGGCCTCCAGGACCGGCTGCCGTCCCGCCGCTGGGCGGTGCGTACGACGGGCCAACGGCCCACCGTCACCTTCGACTTCGCGGACGCGTGGCGCGGCGGCAGCAGTGTGCTGGTCTCGGGCGCACTGGACCAGCCGACGACGCTGGACCTGTATGCCACTCAACTGCCGGTCACCGATGACACGGTGGTCGACCTGACCTTCCGCACCGACACGGGCAGCGCGACCGTCGAACTGGCCGTCGCCACCGCCGAACCCAGCACGGTCGGCGCGACAGCGCCGTACAGGTATCTGCCAGTGGCGGCCTCGGGCAGCGGCTGGCAGACGGTGAGCGTGCCGCTCGCCGGCTTCTCCGGGACGCTGCACGCCATCGGTGTACGGCTCACCGCGACGCAGGGGCCGGTCAATTGGCGGCTCGGCGGACTCGCCGTGCGCGATGCCGACGCGGCACCGACGCCCGCTGCTCCCGCCAACTTCCTTATCAGCGCGGCCACCGGCGGCAACCTGCGCTTCGCCTGGGACGCCGCGCCCGGCGCCGTACGCCATTACACGCTCCACCGTCTGCTGCCCGACGGCACCCGGCGCTTCCTCGGCGGCACCTGTCAGCGCGCCTTCTACGTCGGCGGGCTGACGGCCGAACAGGGCGAGCAGCAGGCGTGGTTCGAACTGCGCGCGACAGGGGAGCTCTACACAGCGTCGGCCCCCGTGACCGTCGCGTACGCCTGGTAACACCCGTAGTCCCACCCGCAACCGAGCCACGGAGCACCCGACATGCATGACGACCGCAGCCTGGTCGAAGCCCGCCTCAAGCGTGTTCTCGAAGAGCGCATCCGTCCCGCCGTGTACCCCGAGTCAGTGCCGCTGGAAGTGGCCGTCTGGCACGCGCCCGACGAGCCGGTGCCCGTGGCCGAGGGGCTCGCGGGCACACCCGAACCGATCGAGGTGGGCGCCCGGTGGGGTGCTCCCTGGGGCACCAGCTGGTTCCGTGTCACCGGGACCGTCCCGCAGGAGTGGGCCGGGAAGACCGTCGAGGCGTTGCTCGACCTCGGCTTCGACGAGAACATGCCCGGCTTCCAGTGCGAGGGCCTCGTCTACCGGCCCGACGGCACCCCCGTGAAGGGCCTCAACCCGCGCAACCAGTGGGTCCGGATCGGCGCGCCCGTCGCCGGCGGCGAGGAGGTGCGGCTGTACGTCGAGGCCGCGTCCAACCCGGTGGTCATGGACTACCACCCGTTCGTGCCGACGCAGTTGGGCGACAAGGAGACCGCCGGCAGCGAGCCGCAGTACACGCTCACCCGTATGGACCTCGCCGTCCTCGACGAGAACGTCTGGCAGCTCGTCCTGGACCTGGAGGTGGTCGGCGAGCTGATGGCCGAGCTGCCGGTGGACTCGGCGCGCCGCTGGGACCTGCTGAGGGCCGTCGAGAAGACGCTCGACGCGGTGGACCTCCAGGACGTCAACGGCACGGCGGAGCAGGCCCGTTCACAGCTGACGGCCGTCCTGTCCACGCCCGCCGTGCCGTCCGCGCACCGCATCAGCGCCATCGGGCACGCGCACATCGACTCCGCGTGGCTGTGGCCGCTGCGGGAGACGGTCCGCAAGGTCGCGCGGACGACGTCCAACATGACGGCACTCCTTGAGGACGAACCCGACTTCATCTTCGCCATGTCCCAGGCCCAGCAGTGGGCGTGGGTGAAGGAGCACCGGCCCGAGGTGTGGGCGCGGGTCAAGAAGGCGGTGGCGGACGGGCGGTTCGTGCCGGCCGGCGGGATGTGGGTGGAGTCGGACACCAACATGCCGGGCTCGGAGGCGATGGCCCGTCAGTTCGTGCACGGGAAGCGGTTCTTCCTCGACGAGTTCGGCATCGAGAACGAGGAGGCCTGGCTGCCCGACACCTTCGGCTTCGCCGCCGGGCTCCCGCAGATCATCAAGGCCGCCGGCTCCAAGTGGCTGCTGACGCAGAAGATCTCCTGGTCGCAGACGAACAAGTTCCCGCACCACACCTTCCGTTGGGAGGGCATCGACGGCACCCGCATCTTCACCCACTTCCCGCCCGTCGACACCTACAACTGCTCCATGCAGGGCCGCGAAATCGCCCACGCGGCACGCAACTTCAAGGACAAGGGCGTTGCCCGCCACTCCCTCGCGCCCACCGGCTGGGGCGACGGAGGCGGCGGCACCACCCGCGAGATGGTCGCCAAGGCGGCCCGCCTGCGCGACCTCGAAGGCTCGGCGACCGTGGCCTGGGAGACCCCGAAGGAGTTCTTCGAGAAGGCCGAGGCCGAATACCCCGAACCCCCCGTCTGGGTCGGCGAGTTGTACCTCGAACTCCACCGCGCCACCCTCACCAGCCAGGCCAAGACCAAGCAGGGCAACCGGCGCAGCGAACACCTCCTGCGCGAGGCGGAGCTGTGGGCGGCCACGGCCGCCGTACGAACCGGATTCCCTTACCCGTACGAGGACTTGGACCGGATCTGGAAGACGGTGCTGCTGCACCAGTTCCACGACATCCTGCCCGGCTCCTCCATCGCCTGGGTGCACCGCGAGGCCCGGAAGACATACGAGGGACTGGCCGCCGAGCTGAACGGCATCATCGACGCGGCCCAGCGCGCCCTGGCGGGGGAGGGGACGCGCGAGCTGGTGTTCAACTCGGCGCCCCACACCCGCGACGGCGTCCTCGCGGGCGGCGCCCAAGTCCCGGCGGTGGAGGGCGAGTCGGCACTCGCGTCCCGGGTCGGCGGCGGACACGTACTCGAGAACGGCCTGCTCCGTATCGAGATCGACGGCCGGGGCCTCGTAGTCTCCGCCTACGACATCGAGGCCGACCGCGAGACGATCGCCCCCGGTAGGGCCGCCAACCTGCTCCAACTCCACCCGGACTTCCCGAACATGTGGGACGCCTGGGACGTCGACGAGTTCTACCGCAACACGGTCACGGACCTCACGGACGCGGACGAGGTCGTCGCCGACGGGGACGCGGTGCGGATCGTACGGTCCTTCGGCGCGTCCAAGGTCACCCAACTGCTGTCCCTCGCACCTGGAGAGCGGCGGCTGCTCATCGACACCGAGGTCGACTGGCACGAGACCGAGAAGTTCCTCAAGCTCGCCTTCCCGCTCGACGTGCACGCCGAACGGTACGCGTCCGAGACCCAGTTCGGGCACTTCCACCGCCCCACGCACACCAACACCTCATGGGAGGCGGCCAAGTTCGAGGCCTGCAACCATCGCTTCGTCCACCTGGAGGAACCCGGCTGGGGTGTCTCCGTCGTCAACGACTCGACGTACGGCCACGATGTGACCCGGACGGTCCGCACCGACGGCGACGCCGGTACGACCACCACCGTCCGCGTCTCCCTCCTCCGCGCCCCGCGTTTCCCGGACCCCGAGACCGACCAGGGCGTCCACCGCTTCCGGCACGCGCTGGTGCCGGGCGCGGGCATCGGGGACGCGGTGCGGGAGGGCTGGCGGATCAATCTGCCGGAGCGGCGGGTCACGGGTGGTCAGGAGGTCACGCCGCTGGTGAGCGTGGACCGGGACTCGGTCGTCGTCACGGCCGTGAAGCTGGCGGACGACGGCAGCGGGGATGTGGTGGTCCGCTTCCACGAAGCCCACGGGGGACGGGCCAGGGCGACGCTGACGGTCGGCTTCCCCTTCGACTCCGTCGAGGTCACCGACCTGCTGGAACGTCCGTCGGCCGATGCCGGCGAGGTGACCCGTGAGGGCGATCAACTGGCCCTGCGGCTACGGCCGTTCGAGCTGGTGACGCTGCGGTTCCAGCGGGCCTGAGCGTCCTGAGAGGCCCGGCTTCCGCCGTGCCCCCTCCGCCCGGCGCGCTGGCCGGGTGGAGGGGAGCGGGGCGGTCAGGCGGTGAGGCTCCGCACGGCCTCGCGGATCAGGTCCGCGACCTTCTCGGGGTGCGCGACACATGCGCACCGGACCTCAGAACAGCCCGTTGGAGTGCGGCAGTTCGGCCGGGACCGGAGCGATGACGTCCCAGTGCTCGACGATCCTGCCGTCGGCGACGCGGAACAGGTCCCAGTAGGCGACCGGCACCCCGAACTCGCCCTCCGACTGCAGGAGTACGAGGTCGCCCTCGGCCACGACCTTGTGGACGTGCTTGTAGACCAGGTTCTTGCCCTGCTCGGCCCACTTGGCCGCGGCGGCGCCGAAGCCGGCCAGACCGTCGGCCGCCTCCGGGTTGTGCTGGCGGTAGGTCTCGGTGGAGATGTAGTCGGTGAGCACGGAGTAGTCGGCGCCCTTGAGGACCTTCTCCGCGAACTCGGCGACCAACTCGCGGTTGGACTCGGTCCGTTCGAGATCGGTCGGCTCGCCGGGACCGTCGGTCTGCGAGCGCCCGGAAGCGGTCGTCGTCACGACGGGCGTCAGCGCGTCCCAGTGCTCGGCGAGCCTGCCGTCGGCGTCCACCCGGAACAGGTCGAAGGCGACCAGGGGCTCGGGGCCGAAACCGTGGTACGTGCCGTGGAGCGCCACCAGGTCGCCGTCGGCGATCACCCGTGCGCCCTCGTAGCGAAAACCGTCCGGCAGCCCGGCGACCAGCTGCCGCAGTGCCTCCGGGCCGTCCGCCGCGAGGCTGCTGTGCTGACGGTAGTCATCGGCCACCCAGCGGTCCACCGCGCTCGGGTCATTGTCACCGAACAGCTCGCCGGCCGCCTTGAGGACGATCTCCTTGTTGCTCATGGCACCTCTCCTGTCTGTGGGTTCCGGCGACGCCTTGCCCGCCGGACTGCGTCCACTCTCTCGGCCGGCCCGCCCCGACGCACGGTAGAGTCGGGCATGGCCATGGTCGAAATAGGACACGTGCCGGTGATCGAGCGGGGTTACCGCAACCCGCTCCGGCCGGATCTGCTGATGGAGGTCCTCACCTTCGCGGACCTCGCTCGTCGCCTCTCGGGAGCGGAGTTCGGGCGGGTGCACCGGCTCGACTTCCACCACCTCACGTTCGTCCACGGCGGCGAGGCGACCGGCATGGTCGACTTCGTCGACGTGCCGCTGCGGCCGGGAACACTGCTGTACATCCGGCCCGGCCAGGCACAGCGCCTGCCGACGGCTTCCGGCGACGCTCGGCCGGACCTGGATGCCACCGTCGTCCTGTTCACCCCGGACTTCCCGCCCCGGTTTCCCGCGACCGTGCGGGTGACGGACGACGTCTTCGGGCCGGCCCACTGGCTGCTCGGCCCGGACGACCACGACCGGCTCCGCCGCGCCCTGGCCGATCTCGCCGCCGAGTACGCCGACCTCCCCCGACAGGACCCCGAGATCACGAAGGAACTGCTGCGCCAGCTCCTCGCGGCCCTCCTGCTGCGCATCGCGCGACTCCCCGCCCCCGACGGCCGCGCGACAGCGTCCGTGGAGGAGCCGTACCGCCTCTTCCGGCACGAACTGGAACGATCCTTCGCGGTCCTGCGCCAGGCCCACGACTACGCCGCCCGGCTCGGCTATTCCCTCAAGACGCTCAACCGCGCCTGCCAGCGGGCCACCGGCCACACCGCGAAGCAACTCATCGACGCCCGGGTCCTGTTGGAGGCCAAACGCCAACTGGCCCATACCGACCTGCCCGTCGCGGCCATCAGCCACCGGCTCGGCTTCACCGAACCCACCAACTTCAGCAAGTTCTTCACCCGGGTGACCGGTCTGACCCCGGGCGCCTTCCGCGAGAGCCAGCGCTGACCGGGCGAACCGTCCGCCGCCGACCACGGGTTCCTGGGTGTCAGGACAGCGCCGGCACCTGAACTCCCGCCCCTACGCCCCGAGTTGCGACCGCAGCCACTCCTCGACCTCGCCCACGTGCGAGGCCGCCGCCGCCCGCGCCGCCTCCGGGTCGCGGGCCACCAACGCCCGGTGGATGGCGGCGTGTTCGCGGCGGGTGCGGGTGAAGGCGCCCTCTTCCTGGTAGCCGCGCCAGACGCGGGCGCGGAAGGTCCGGGACGACAGGCCCTCCAGGATCGCGGCCATGGTGTCGTTGCCCGCGGCGGCGGCGATCTCGCGGTGGAAGGCGAGGTCGTGGGCGAGGATCTCCTCGGGGTCGTCGGTCGCGTTCATCGCCGTGAGGTGTTTCTCCACCTCGGCCAGCTGGTCGGGGGTGATGCGGGCGGCGGCCAGGGCGGTCGCCGTCGACTCCAGGATGCGGCGGACCTCCAGGAGTTCCACCAGACGCGGGCCGCGGGAGAGGTCGGCGACGACACCGAAGGTCTCCAGCAGGTCGCCGGCCTCCAGCTGGGTGACGTAGATGCCCGAACCGTGCCGGGCCTCAAGGACGCCCAGCACCGTGAGCGCGCGGATCGCCTCGCGCATCGAGCTGCGGGAGATGCCCAGCTGGGCCGCGAGATCGCGCTCGGTGGGCAGCCGCTGGCCCGGCTCCAGACGGCCCTCGCCGATCAACGCCTTGATCGAGTCGATGGCGCGCTGCGTCACGGTGCCCTTCGGCGGAGCCGTCTCGTCCACGCAATCCTCCACTCACCGGGTGCGCCGCAGTCTAACCGCTCATGTGGTCCGACCACTACGGCGGAAATCCCGGAAAAAGTGCCTCTGCGGGGTGTTGTTTCGGGGAAGTGGTCTGATAAATATGCGGTCATCTGCTCGAACACGCTCAACGAGGAGCCACCAAATGCTCGGCAGGACAGTGGGGATACGCAGCAGGTTGCGCACGGTCGGTGCGGTGGCCGCGGTCACGGGTACCGCGCTCGTGCTCACCGCGTGCGGCAGTACCAAGGACACCGGCGCGAGCAGCGCCGGCGGCAGCAGCGGCACGGGCAAGGTGGGGGTGATCCTGCCCCTGCTGACCTCGCCGTTCTGGCAGTCGTACAACGACTACGTGCCGAAGATGGCGAAGTCCGAAGGTGTCGACGCGCTGAAGACGGTCAACTCCAACAGCGACCCCTCGCAGCAGATCACCGACATCAACAACGAGCTGAACCAGGGCGTCAAGGGCCTGGTCGTCGCCCCGCTGGACAGCGCCGCCATCGAAGCCGGCCTCGACCAGGCCGACCGCAAGGGCGTACCGGTCGTCGCCGTCGACGTCGCGCCCGACAAGGGCAAGGTCGCGATGGTCGTGCGCGCCGACAACGTCGCGTACGGCGAGAAGGCCTGCGAGTACCTCGGGGCGCACATCACCAGCGGCAAGGTCGTGCAGATCATGGGCGACCTGGCGTCCGTCAACGGCCGTGACCGGTCGGAGGCGTTCAGGGACTGCGTGAAGAAGAAGTACCCGAAGCTGAAGGTCCTGGAGATCCCCGCCAAGTGGGAGTCCGACACGGCGGCCTCCAAGCTCGACACGCTCCTCAACGCCAACCCCGACATCAAGGGCATCTACATGCAGGCGGGCGGCGTCTATCTCGCGCCCACCCTCCAGACCCTCAAGTCCAAGGGCATGCTGAAGACGGCGGGCCAGGCAGGGCACATCACGATCGTCTCGAACGACGGCATCCCGCAGGAGTTCGACGCGATCCGCAAGGGAGAGATCGACGCCACCGTCTCCCAACCGGCCGACGCCTACGCCAAGTACGGCATGTACTACATCAAGGCCGCGATGCAGGGGAAGACCTTCAAGCCCGGCCCCACCGACCACGACTCCACGATCGTCAAGCTGCCCAGCGGCATCCTCGAGGACCAGCTGCCCGCGCCCCTGGTCACCAAGGACAACGTCGACGACCCCAAGCTCTGGGGCAACACGGTCAAATGAGTACCCCACTTGTAGAGGCGCGGGGCATCGTCAAGCGGTACGGCCCGACCGTCGCCCTCGCCGACGGCCAACTGACCGTGCTGCCCGGCGAGTCCCACGCCCTCGTCGGCCGCAACGGCGCCGGCAAGTCCACCCTCGTCACCGTCCTCACCGGCCTGGCGGCCCCCGACGAGGGCACGGTCCGCTTCGACGGCGAGCCCGCGCCCGCGCTCGCCGACCGTGACGCCTGGCGCGCCAAGGTGGCCTGCGTCTATCAACGGCCCACCGTGGTACCCGAGTTGACGGTCGCCGAGAACCTCTTCATCAACCGTCAGCCGACCTCGCGCGGCGGAGTCATCAGCTGGCGCAGGCTCCGCACCGAGGCCGCCGCACTCCTCGACACCTGGGACGTGCGCGTCGACCCCGAGGCGCGCACCGCCGACCTCAAGGTCGAGGACCGCCAAATGGTGGAGATCGCAAGGGCGTTGAGCTTCGGTGCCCGGTTCATCGTCCTCGACGAACCGACCGCCCAGCTCGACAACCGGGAGATCGAACGGCTTTTCACCCGGATGCGGGCGCTCCAGGAGTCCGGTGTCACCTTCCTGTTCATCTCGCACCACCTCCAGGAGGTGTACGAGGTGTGCCAGACCGTCACCGTGCTGCGCGACGCCCGCTGGATCACCACCGCACCGGTCGCCGACCTCCCGCGCCGCGCCCTGGTGGAGGCCATGGCGGGGGAGTCGATCGCCGAACTGGAGGTGCAGCTGCGGGAGTTGGACGACGCGGCACCCGTCCTCCTCGAAGCGCGAGGGCTCTCCTCCGAGTCGTACGAGAACGTCGACCTCACCGTCCGGCGCGGCGAGGTCGTCGGACTCGCCGGCTCGAGTGGCAGCGGCAAGATCGAGCTGGCGGAGTCCTTCACCGGGCTGTACACACCGACCGGTGGGACCGCTCGACTCGACGGTGAGAAGCTGCCGTTCGGGGATGTGCAGGCCGCGTTGAAAGCCGGTGTCGGCTGCGTCCCTCGTGACCGCCATGGCCAAGGTCTGGTCTTCGGGATGAGCATCGGCGACAACGCCACCATGACGGTCCTGGACCGGCTCGGCCGCTTCGGCTTCGTCGGCACCGACCGCAAGCGCGGCTTCGCCACCGAGCTGATCGACCGGCTCGACATCCACGCCGAGGGGCCCGACCAGCCCGTCTCCGACCTGTCCGGCGGCAACGCGCAGAAGGTCGTCATGGCCCGCGCCCTCGCCTCCGACCCCAGGCTGCTGGTCCTGATCAACCCCACCGCGGGCGTCGACGTGAAGTCCAAGGAGTCACTGCTCGCCCGTATGGACAGCGCCCGCGACGACGGCACCGCCGTGCTCGTCGTCTCCGACGAACTCGACGACCTGCGGCGCTGCGACCGCGTCCTCGTTCTCTTCCACGGCCGTGTCGTCGCCGAGCACCCGGCGGGCTGGCGCGACCACGAGCTGATCGCCTCCATCGAAGGAGTGGACCATGGCTGACACCAAGGCGGCCCCGCCGCTCGCCGCCCCACGCGCCACCGGGGCGGCCTCGGCCCGCACGGTCCTGCTCCGCCGGGCCCGTGAACTCGCCCTCGTACCGGCCCTGTTGGTGCTCCTGGTGCTCGGCGCGATCGTCAACGACTCGTTCCTCACCGAACGGAACCTGATCTCCATCCTGGGCGCCTCGGCCGCGCTCGCGATGGTGGTCCTCGCCGAGTCGCTGATCCTGATCACCGGCAAGATCGACCTCTCCCTGGAGTCGGTGGTCGGCATCGCGCCCGCCATCGGCGCCCTACTGGTCCTTCCGTCCGCCGAGTCGGGCTGGGGCACGGAGTGGTCGGCGCCGCTTGCCCTGGTCGCGATCCTCGTCGTGGGCGGGATCATCGGCGCCTTCAACGGCATCCTGGTGGTGAAGTTCAAGCTCAACGCCTTCATCGTCACCCTCGCGATGCTGATCGTGCTGCGCGGACTGCTCGTCGGCGCCACCAAGGGCAAGACGCTGTTCGGGATGCCCGACTCCTTCTTCACCCTGGCCACCAGTACGTTCCTGAGCGTCCCGATGTCGGTGTGGCTGGCGGCGGTCTGCTTCGCGGTCGCCGGGTTCGTGCTGAAGTACCACCGCGTCGGGCGCGCCCTGTACGCGATCGGCGGCAACCAGGAGGCGGCCCGCGCGGCCGGCATCCGCGTCGACCGGATGCTCCTCGGAGTGTCGATCGTGGCCGGTGTGCTCGCCTCGGTGGGCGGGATCATGCAGACCGGCTACGTCGGCGCGATCAGCGCCAACCAGGGCAACAACATGATCTTCACGGTGATGGCGGCGGCGGTCATCGGCGGCATCAGCCTCGACGGCGGCAAGGGCACCATGTTCGGCGCCCTGACCGGCGTACTCCTCCTGGGAGTCGTGCAGAACCTGCTCACCCTCGCCCAGGTCCCCTCCTTCTGGATCCAGGCCATCTACGGCGGGATCATCCTGGTCGCCCTCATGATCGCCCGCGTCACCACCGGCCGCGCCCAGGACTGACCCTCCGGCTTCCGGCACCCGCACGGCACCGGATCCCTGTACCCGACCGAAAGGCCTTCCGTGTCACCGATCCCCGGCCCTCCCGTTCGCGTCACCGCGGTCGACACCTACGACATCCGTTTTCCCACCTCGCGCGAACTCGACGGTTCCGACGCGATGAACCCGGACCCCGACTACTCGGCGGCCTACGTCGTCCTGCGCACCGACGCGGCCGACGGGCACGAGGGGCACGGATTCAGCTTCACCATCGGGCGGGGCAACGAGGTCCAGGTCGCCGCGATCCACGCGCTGCGGGACCATGTGATCGGCCGGTCGGTCGACGAACTGTGCGCGGATCCGGGGACGTTGAACCGCGACCTGATCGGCGACAGCCAACTCCGCTGGCTGGGGCCCGAGAAGGGCGTGATGCACATGGCGATCGGCGCCGTGATGAACGCGGCCTGGGACCTCACCGCCAAACGTGCGGGCAAGCCCCTGTGGCAGCTCCTCGCCGACGCCGACCCCGAATGGCTCGTCAGCCAGATCGACTTCAGGTACATCACGGACGCGCTCACCCCGGACGAGGCCCTGGACATCCTGCGGCGCGGCCGGGCGGGCGCCGAGGAGCGCCGAACCCGCCTGCTGGAGACGGGATTTCCCGCCTACACCACCTCCGCCGGCTGGCTCGGCTACGACGACGAGAAGCTCACCCGGCTCGCCGTGCAGGCCGTACGGGACGGCTTCCGCCAGATCAAGCTGAAGGTCGGCGCCGACCTCGACGACGACATCCGGCGCTGCCGCGTGGCCCGTTCGGCCGTCGGCCCCGACATCAGGATGGCGATCGACGCCAACCAGCGCTGGAACGTGGACGAGGCGATCCGCTGGACCAAGGCGCTCGCCGAGTTCGACCCGTACTGGATCGAGGAACCCACCAGCCCCGACGACGTCCTCGGCCACGCCGCCATCCGCGCCGCCGTGGCCCCGGTGAAGGTCGCCACCGGCGAACACGTCCAGAACCGTGTCGTGTTCAAGCAGCTGCTCCAGGCCGGCGCCCTCGACATCCTCCAGATAGACGCGGCCCGCGTCGGCGGAGTCAACGAGAACCTCGCGATCCTGCTGCTCGCCGCCAAGTTCGGCGTCCCCGTCTGCCCGCACGCGGGCGGGGTCGGACTGTGCGAACTCGTCCAGCACCTCTCGATGTTCGACTACCTCGCCGTCTCCGGCACCACCGACAACCGCGTCATCGAGTACGTCGATCATCTGCACGACCACTTCCTCGATCCGGTGGTGATCCGCGAAGGTCACTACATGGCACCCACCACACCGGGCTTCTCGGCCACCATGCGGCCCGAGTCCATCGCGCGCTACACGTTCCCCGGCGGCACCTTCTGGGCCGCCGACCTCGACAGCCAGAAGGGACACGCGGCATGACCGACTTCGAGGGCCTCAAGGCCCTGGTCACCGGCGGCGCCTCCGGCATCGGCCGGGCCACCGCCGAACTCCTCGCCGAGCGGGGCGCGTCGGTCGCCGTCCTCGACCTGGACCCGAGCAGTGTCGAGAAGCCGCTGCTCGGCTACCGCGCCGACGTCACCGACGACGCCTCCGTACGACAGGCCGTGGCCTCCGCGGTCGCCGACCTCGGCGGACTCGACATCGTCGTGAACAACGCGGGCATCGGCGCCCAGGGCACCGTCGAGGACAACGACGACGACGAGTGGCACCGCGTCCTGGACGTCAACGTCGTCGGCATGGTCCGCGTCACCCGCGCCGCGCTCCCACATCTGCGCGAGTCCTCCCACGCGGCGGTCGTCAACACTTGCTCCATCGCCGCCACCGCCGGACTGCCCCAACGCGCCCTCTACAGCGCCACCAAGGGCGCCGTGCAGTCCCTCACCCTCGCCATGGCCGCCGACCACCTCCGCGAGGGCATCCGTGTCAACTGCGTCAACCCCGGTACGGCGGACACTCCTTGGGTCGGCCGCCTCCTCGACTCGGCCGCCGACCCGGCCGCCGAGCGCGCCGCCCTGGCCGCCCGCCAGCCCTCCGGACGGCTCGTCTCGGCGGCCGAAGTCGCGGGTGCCATCGCCTACTTGGCGAGCCCGCTGTCCGGCGCCACCACCGGCACCTCGCTCGCCGTGGACGGCGGCATGCAGGGCCTGCGACTGAGGCCGGTGGGCCAATGAGCACCCTCGGCGCCAGCGGGGTCGAGGTGGGCGGGCTCGGCCTCGGCGCCGCCCCGCTGGGCAACCTGTTCACCGAGGTCGACGACGAGCAGGCGTACCAGGCCGTCGACACCGCCTGGCAGCAGGGCATTCGCTACTTCGACACCGCACCCCACTACGGCATCGGCCTGTCCGAGCGGCGTCTCGGCGCCGCGCTGCGCGACCGTCCGCGCGCTCAGTACACGATCTCCACCAAGGTCGGCCGCCGCCTCGAACCCGTGGGGACGGTGACCGGCGACGACCTCGCCGACGGCTTCGCCGTGCCCGCCACCAGCCGCCGCGTCTGGGACTTCACCGCCGACGGGATACGGCGCACCCTGGACGCCAGCCTGGAACGGCTCGGCCTCGACCGCGTCGACATCGTCTACCTCCACGACCCCGACGACCACGCCGAACAGGCCTTCCGCGAGGGCTATCCCGCCCTGGAGAAACTCCGCGCCGAAGGTGTCGTCGGCGGCATCGGCGCGGGCATGAACCAGGCCGGGATGCTCGCCCGCTTCATCCAGGACACGGACGTGGACGTGGTGCTCTGCGCGGGCCGCTACACGCTCCTCGACCAGAGCGCCCTCGCCGAACTCCTCCCGTCCGCCGTCGCACGTGGCAAGTCCGTCGTCATCGGCGGCGCCTTCAACTCCGGCCTGCTGGCTGACCCGAAGCCGGACGCGACCTACAACTACGCCCAGACACCTGCCGAGTTGCTCGACCGGGCGCTCCGCATGAAGGAGGCGGCCGAGCGGCACGGCACGACCCTGCGCGCCGCCGCCCTGCAGTTCTGCGCCGCGCACCCGGCCGTGGCGAGCGTCCTGGTCGGCGCCCGCTCGGCGGCCGAAGTCCGGGACTGCGCCGAGCAGTTCGCGGCCAAGGTACCGGGCGCGTTCTGGCAGGAGCTGCGGGACACGGGACTGCTGTCCACCGACGCCCCGGTCCCGACCGGGGAGTTGTCATGAGAGTGGCCCTCCACACCAAGGTGCGCGCCGACCGCATCGACGCGTACGAGAGCGCCCACCGCGAGGTCCCCAAGGAACTCACCGCCGCGATCCGGGCCGCCGGTGCCACCTCCTGGACGATCTGGCGCAGCGGCACCGACCTCTTCCACGTCCTGGAGTGCGCCGACTACGCCCTTCTGCTGGCCGAGCTGGACCAGCTCCCGGTGAACGTCGCCTGGCAGGCCCGCATGGCCCAACTCCTGGACGTGGTGCACGACTACACGAGCGAGGGCGCCGACGCCGGCCTGCCCGTCGTATGGGAGCTGCCATGACCGTCGACGCCCACCACCACGTCTGGGACCTCTCCGTCCGCGACCAGGACTGGATCACCGGCCCCGAACTCCAGCCGATCCGCCGCGACTTCACCGTCACCGACCTCGAACCCGAGGCACGGGCGGCCGGCGTCGACCGGACCGTCCTCGTCCAGACGATCACCGTCGCCGAGGAGACCCCGGAGTTCCTCGCCCTCGCCGACACGCACGACCTGATCGCCGGAGTCGTCGGCTGGACCGACCTCACCCGCCCCGACATCGCCGACGAACTGGCCCGGCTGCGCGAACTCCCCGGCGGCCACTACCTGAAGGGCATCCGCCACCAGGTACAGGGCGAACCCGACCCGAACTGGCTGCTGCGCCCCGACGTACGCCGGGGCCTCGCCGCCGTGGCCGACGCGGGGCTCGTCTACGACCTGCTCGTGCTGCCCCACCAGTTCCCGGCCAGCGTCCAGGCAGCCGCGTCCCTGCCCCAACTCACCTTCGTCCTCGACCACTTGGGCAAACCGCCCGTCGCCTCGGGCCGGCTGGAGCCGTGGGAGGCGGCCCTGCGCTCCCTCGCCGCGCTCCCCAACACCCACTGCAAACTGTCCGGCCTGGTCACGGAGGCCGACTGGAAGACCTGGAGCACCCAGGACCTGCGCCCCTACACGGACGTAGCGCTCGACGCCTTCGGGCCGGACCGGCTGATGTTCGGCACCGACTGGCCGGTGTGCACCCTGGCGGCGAGCTACGGCGAAGTCGCCGCAGCGGCAAGTGAGTTGACCGAAGGTCTGAGCGAGGCGGAACGGGCCGAGGTCTTCGAGGGCACCGCAACCCGCGTCTACGGCCTCTGAACCACCTTAGCCAGCCTGGTCGGCGGGAAATACTCCCGCACGAACGTCCGCTCCCAGCAGGCGCCCGTCTCCCTCAACTCCCGCCAGGTCGTGTAGCGGTAGCGGAAGAGACGGGCCCGGACGTAACGCGGGGGCGCCTCCGGCGGGAACGGCGAGCGGCGCAGCAGCCGTAGCGTGTCCCGGTCGTTCTCCAGGAGCCGTTCCACCAGGGCGCCGAACCACGGGTCGGCGTAGCCGGGGGAGAGCGCCGCGAACCACATCATCCAGTCCAGCCGCAGATGGTACGGCGCGAACTGCCGCGGCCAGTGGCGCGGTTGGCCCGGCTTGCCCCGGAACTCGTACTCCCGCCAGTCCGAGTCCTCGCGCGGGACGGCGTCCGTCGTGCCCTCGACGACCACCTCGTAGCGGATGCGGCTGACGTTGCCGAACGCGCCGTAGGTGTTGACCAGATGGAGCGGGTCGAAGGAACGGTTCATGATCTGGTGGCGGGAGACCATGTTGCGGACCGGGCGGTGACTGAGCCAGAGCAGCAGGGCGGCGACGGCCAGGACCACCACCTCGTACCAGACGGGCGGTGGGCCGGGGGCGGGTGACGGTGCCGTGCGGGGGAGTCGGACCGCCGAGAGGGCCAGTGCGATGGTGATCCAGTTCAGCCAGGCGAAGTTGCCGGACAGGACCAGCCACAGCTGGGTCGCGATCATCAGGGACGCGGCGGCCGTCGCGACCGGCTGCGGGGTGAACAGCAGGACGGGCACGACGAGTTGGGTGAGATGGTTGGCGGCGACCTCGATCCGGTGCAGGGGCCGGGGGAGATGGTGGAAGAACCAGCTCAGCGGGCCCGGCATCGGCTGTGTCTCGTGGTGGAAGTCCAGACAGGTCAGCTTCCGCCAGCACGCGTCGCCGCGCAGCTTGATCAGACCCGCGCCGAACTCGACCCGGAACAGGATCCAGCGCAGCAGGGACAGCACCACGATCGGCGGCGCCACCTCGTCGTTGCCGAGGAGGACGGCCAGGAAACCGACCTCCAGCAGCAGCGACTCCCAGCCGAACGCGTACCAGGTCTGGCCGACGTTGACGATCGACAGATACAGCGCCCACGGCAGCAGCCACAGCAACATCCCGCCCCAGAGGGGGAGTCGGGAGTCGAGCCCGGCGGCGAGCGCGAGCGACACCGCGCAGCCCGCCCACGCGCAGAGCGCGAAGAAGCGGTCGGTGTAGTGGAGTTGGAAGAGGCTCGGGGCCCGCCCGAACGGCATCCGGCGGACGAACCGGGGGACCGGCAGCATGCCGCGCTCACCGATCAGCGCACGGAACTGCAGCGCCGCCGTGAGGAACGCGACCAGATAGACACCGGCCAGGGCCCGCTGGAAGACCAGCCGGCTCAGCCAGTAGTCGGGTGCGGTGAACCATCCCACGACCGTGCGCTCCTCCCTCCATCGTCACACCCCGTCCGACCGTCACTCTGTGTCTTCCATGCCTCCGGTTGCGTAACCCAAGCGAGTGAAGCAGACAATAGTGGCGAATCACCCGGCTTGAGGCGGGAGAACACGGTGCGCACATCGACCGGAACCATCGCCACGGCCTGCGCGCTCTCGGCGGCGCTCCTCGTCGCCGGCTGCGGCGGCGCCCACGGCATGAAGTCGAGCGGCAAGGCCACGAAATCGAACGACGAGGTCTTCCTGCAACCCGTCGCGGCCCAGGGCCCCGACCCCTTCACGGACTCCACGGCCACCGCGCCGAGCGCTCCGCCGCGGGTCACCCGAACGCCGCAGTCGACGCCCACGGGGCCCGCTCCCGCATTGCCGACGCCCACGCGGACCTTCTCCGGCGCCACACCCGGCCTCTACGGCGGCACCGCGCGGAGCGGCAGCTGCGATGTCGAGCGGCAGATCGCGTACCTCACCCGCGACCAGGCCAAGGCCGGCGCCTTCGCGCAGGCCGAGGGGATCTCCCGGAGCGCGATTCCCGGCTATCTGCGCGGGCTGACCTCGGTCGTGCTGCGCGCCGACACCCAGGTCACCAACCACGGGTACCGAGACGCGAAGGTGACCGGCTTCCAGTCGGTCCTCCAGGCCGGTACCGCCGTCCTCGTCGACAACCGGGGCGTGCCCCGCGTGCGCTGCGCCTGCGGCAACCCGCTCAAGGCGGGCGTGGCGGGCGGGAACTCCGGCAGCAGCGGACGGGGCTGGACCGGGTACCGGCCCGCCGAGGTGATCGTAGTGACACCGGCGCCACAGGTGATCACCAACATCACGATCGTCGACGTCGTCGACAACACGTGGATCGAACGGCCCCTCGGTCATCGCGGGCCGCACCACGACCACGTCGTACGGCCGCCGGACCATGTGCCGTCGGCGACGCGGCCCGGCACCACGCCGGCCCCGCACGGAAGCACCTCTCCGCGCCCGCACGACAGCCATTCCAGCGCCCCGACCGGAGGAACCGGCACCCCGTCCAGCGGGACGGGCCCTTCGTCGAGCGCCTCGCCGGACCCCTTGCTGAGCGTCTCCCCGAGCGCCTCCTCGAGCGTCTCCCCGAGCGACGGGAGCGCGTCCCCCGGTGACGGCCGTAGCACCGCACCGGACAAGCCCACCACCCACTGCACGACCCCGACCGTCACCGTCACCCCGGGCGCGGCCGGCGGAACGGCGGCCCGGATACCCGCCCCGGGTGCCACGGGCTGCCCCACCGCCACCGTCACGGCCACCCCGAGAACGGTCGCGCCCCAGCCGTCCCAGGACCCCGGCTCCCCGGACGAGATCGGCCCGCCGACCGTCCCGGAGACCCCGGATCGGCCCGACGGCGGTGGGCCGATCCCCGGCGACACCACCAGCAGCATCTTCGACAGCCCCACGGGCGTCTTCGGCGGCTGACCGAGCGGTCGGCCGTAGGGGTCCGAGAAGTCGAATAATCGGGTAAATCCTGGCAAGGTGGGCCGCATGGTTGATCGGGGAGCGAGCGCCCTGTCACTCCCGGACGACTGGCCCGCCCACCCGGACCCGATCCTGGCGCTCAACCGCATGGGCAGCTTCGACTGGGACCTGGACAACGGCCTGTTCCACATGGACGCCCAGGCCCACGAGGTCTTCGACCTGCGCCCCGACGAATACGACGGACGGCCCGAAAGCCTGGCGATCCGGGTACCGCCGCCGGAGGGCTACCGCCTCGACGGTCTCGTCTCCCAGGCGATGAAGGACGGCAGCGAGAACTACGGCGCCTACTTCCGCATGCGGCTGCGCGACGGCACCCTGCGCTGGACCCACACCCAGGGCTACATCCGGCGCGACGAGACGGGCCGCCCGCGCCGGATCATCGGCATCATCCGGGACGCCACCCAGGAACTCGCCGAGAACGCGGCCCGCCGTGAACAGGCCGCCCTGGACGCGGCCCGGCGCGACCAGACCAACGTCGTCCAGCTCACGACCGCCGCACTCGCGCATGCCCGTACCGTCCAGGACGTCATCGACGTCCTCATGGACACGCACGGGCTCGTCCACCTCGGCGCGACCAGACTGGTCATGGGGCTGGTGGAGGCCGGCCGGATCCGCCTGGTCGCCGAGGGCAGCGTCGTACCCGGCAAGGAGGTCCTCCGGATCGACGAGCCGTACCCGATGACGGAAGTCGTACGGACGCTCAAGCCGGCGTTCATCGAGTCGCCCGAGGAGTTCGCCGAGCGGTACCCGCTGCTGTGGCAGCACATCGCCGAACTGCACATCACCGCGGGCGCCTATCTGCCGCTGATCGCCCAGGCCCGGCCGATCGGCACGATGGGCCTGCTCTACAGCGACCGGCGCGGTTTCTCGGCGGAGGAGCGCAATGTGCTGGTCGCGCTGGGCAGCAGCATCGCGCAGAGCCTGCAGCGCGCCATGTTCTACGAGCAGGAGAAGGACCTCGCCCAGGGCCTCCAGCAGGCGATGCTGCCGCGCGCCATCCCGAGCGTGCCGGGCGCCGACGTCGCGGTGCGCTACCGGTCGGCAAAGCTCGGGCGGGACATCGGCGGTGACTGGTACGACCTGATCCCGCTGCCCGGCGGGCGGGTCGGCGCGGTCATCGGCGACGTCCAGGGCCACGACACGCACGCCGCCGCCGTCATGGGGCAGCTGCGGATCGTCCTCAAGGCGTACGCGGCGGAGGGGCACACCCCGGCCACCGTGATGGCCCGTGCCTCCGTCTTCCTGCACGAACTCGACACCGACCGCTTCGCCACCTGCCTCTACGCCGAGGCCGACCTGTCCACCGGAGTGGTCCAGGTGGTCCGGGCCGGTCATATCGACCCGCTGGTGCGGCAGTTGGACGGGACCTGCCGTCGTATGCCCGTCGTGGGCGGGCTGCCGCTGGGTCTGTCCGCGGAGTTCGGGCGGCTCGAATACCCCGTCTCCACCCTCGAACTCGACCCCGGCCAGACCCTGGTGCTGTGCACCGACGGCCTCGTCGAACAGCCCGGCGCGGACCTCGACGACGGACTGCAGACCCTCACCGCGCTCATCGCCTCCGGCCCCGACGACGTACGCGACCTCGCCGACCTGCTCATCGACGTGGCCGAGGAACGCGGCGGCGAGGACGACGTGGCACTGCTCCTGCTGCGCCGCCGCGGCCTCGACGCCCCGCGCTCCGGCGGGCGGCTCCAGCAGCATGTGGCGCCTGGCGACTCCGAGGCCCTCACCGAGGCCCGGCACATGATCCGGGCCGCCGTCCGGGCCTGGGGCGGGCGTGAGCGCGCCGACGAGGTCGAACTCGTCGCCGACGAGCTGATCACCAACGCCCTGATGCACACCGAGGGCTCCGCGATCGTCACCCTCAGGGTCCTCAACGGCCCCGACCGCCGGCTGCGCGTCGAGGTCGAGGACTCCTCCAGCGCCCTCCCGCGCCGCCGCGAGGCCGGCGAGGACGGCGTCTCCGGGCGCGGTCTCCTCCTCGTCGACCTGCTCACGGACGTGTGGGGCGTGGAGGCGCGCGGCAGCGGCAAGTGCGTGTGGTGCGAGTTCGTGGTGCCGGACCGGAGCTGACCCCACGCGCCGCTGATGGCACCCTGGACGTATGCCGGAACTTCCCGAGGTCGAAGCGCTGAAGGACTTCCTGACCGAACACCTCGTCGGCCACGAGATCGTACGGGTGCTGCCCGTCGCCATCAGCGTCCTGAAGACGTACGACCCTCCGCCCACCGCGCTGGAGGGACACGAGGTGGTGGCCGTGCACCGGTACGGGAAGTTCCTGGACGTCGAGACGGACGGCGGCCCGCACTTCGTGACCCACCTCGCCCGGGCGGGCTGGCTGCACTGGAAGGACCGCCTCCCCGACGGCCCGCCCCGCCCCGGCAAGGGCCCGCTCGCGCTCCGCGTGGCCCTGGAGACCGGCGAGGGCTTCGACCTCACGGAGGCGGGCACGCAGAAGCGCCTCGCGGTGTACGTCGTGACCGACCCGCAGTCCGTCCCGGGCGTCGCCCGCCTCGGCCCCGACCCGCTGGCCGACGACTTCGACGAGCCGCGCTTCGCCGGACTCCTCAAGGACGAACGCCGTCAGCTCAAGGGCGCGCTGCGCGACCAGACCCTGATCGCCGGGGTGGGCAACGCGTACAGCGACGAGATCCTGCACGCGGCGAAGATGAGCCCCTTCAAACTGGCCGCGTCCCTGACCCCGGCCGAGACCCACACGCTCTACACGGCCCTGCGCACGACACTCCTCGACGCCATCGAGCGCTCCCGGGGCGTCGCGGCGGGCCGCCTCAAGGCGGAGAAGAAGAGCGGCCTACGCGTCCACGGCCGCACCGGCCAGCCCTGCCTGGTCTGCGGCGACACCATCCGCGAAGTCTCCTTCAGCGACTCCTCCCTCCAGTACTGCCCCACCTGCCAAACGGGCGGCAAGCCGCTCGCGGACCGACGGATGTCGCGACTGCTCAAGTAGCGGGGCCCTGCTGCCAGAGGTCGGTCCCGTCACGTCCGCCGGGGTCCGCAGCCAACAGGTCCTCGTGCAGCCCCGGGAGCACCTGCCCGGTCGGTGAACCGTCCGTGTGCGTCGCCACGACCACCCAGCCGCCGACCGCGTCCGGGTCGTGCCCGGGGCCGCCCTCGTCGAGGGTGTCGAGCGTCGCGAACACCGCCTCGTACGCGACGGCCCGGACCAGGCGGAGGAGATCGTCCCTGTCCGCCCCGGCGGCAAGCAGCCTTTGGGCGGCCGGGAGTTGATCCAGCGCGCCGGGGGCGCCCCAGCCGTCGATCGCGTCGCGCCACAGGCCGCGCAGCAGTACGGATCGGGTGGCCTGAGCCGACCCGGTGTCGTCCATCGCCACAGGATGCCCTGCCGATCGGCTCACCAGGGCACTTCCGTCCCGTCCCACGACACGAACCGCCCCGTGGGCCCGTCGTCCGGCAGCAGGGCCAGGTCGACGGCGCCGCGTGCCGCTTCCGCCGGGTCTCCGTCGCTCGCGGCGGCCCGTTCGTTGAGGTCTGTCGTCCGCAGGCCCGGGGCGAGGGCGTTCACCTTGAAGCCGTCGGCCGCCAAGGACTGCGCGTAGAAGAGGGTGAGGGCGTTGAGGGCCGTCTTCGAGGAGCGGTACGCGGCACCCGCTCCGGCGTGGGCGGCGAACTCCCGGGCCGGGTCGGCGCTCCAGGTCAGGGAGCCGGTGCCGCTGGAGATGTTGACGATGCGGGGGCGCGGGGAGCGGCGGAGCGCCGGGAGGAACGCGTTGGTGACGGCGAGGACTCCGAAGACGTTCGTCTCGTAGGTGCGGCGGATGTCGTCGAGGGCCGCCCGGGGTGCCGGGCCGTCGCCGGACATGATGCCCGCGTTGTTGACCAGGACGTCCAGGGCGGTGACCTCCTGTGCCGCCGCCGCGATGCTGTCGGCGTCCGTGACGTCCAGGACCAACAGGCGGGCGCCGGCGCCGAGTTCGTCGACCGCCCGCTGTCCCCGGCCCGCGTCGCGCGAGCCGACGTACACGGTGAACCCTTCGGCGACGAGCAGGCGGGCGATCTCCTTGCCGATGCCCTTGTTGGCGCCGGTGACCAGTGCTGTGGAATCGTTCATGGGGACGACGATTCCGCGTCCGGCGCCGTCGAACCAGGGACTACCGGTCCCTGGCAGCCGGAGGGAGGCCCCGTGAGCGACAGACAGGAACTGGCCCGATTCCTGCGCGGGCGGCGGGAGCGGCTGGTGCCGGCCGACGTGGGGCTGGCGGGGGAGCCGTCCCGGCGGACCTCCGGGCTGCGCCGGGAAGAGGTCGCGGAACTGGCCCACATGTCCGTCGACTACTACGCCCGCCTCGAACAGGCCCGCGGCCCCCGCCCGTCGCCCCGCATCCTGGACGCCCTCACCGGAGTCTTCCGGCTCACCCCGGCCGAGCGGAGCCATCTGTTCCGGCTGGCGGGGACCCAGGTGACGCCTCTCGCCGCGCCGGTGCGGACCGTCCGCCCGCATGTGGCGGCCCTGCTGGAGCGCATCCCGGACACCGCGGCCATCGTCACCGACGCCACCTACGACGTCATCGCCTGGAACCCGCTCGCGGATACCGTGCTCGGCGGGGATCTCGGCACGCGGCCGAACCTCGCGCGCCGCCGCTTCCTGGACCGACCGATGCAGAGTTCGAGCGCCGAGGAGTTCGCGCACATCGTGGTCTCCCGGCTGCGCCGTGCCGCCGACCGCTATCCGTACGATCCGGGTCTCGCCCGCCTGCTGGCCGAACTGCGCGCCGGCAGCGAGGAGTTCACACAGATCTGGGACATCGACCCGGTGCACGCCCCCGGCCACCGCACCAAGACCCTCACTCATCCGAGGGTGGGCCCGCTGCGGGTGAACTGCGATGTGCTCACCGTCCCGCACGACGACCAGCAGGTCGTCTTCCTCACCGCGGACCCTGGCACCCCGTCCGCGCGAGCCCTGCGGCAACTGGCCGCCGCAGGGCGGGACTTCAGTGCGAGGTGAGTCGCACCAGCTGTTGGCCGTCGGCCGTCCGGACGTCGTAGTGGTCGATCTCGTCGGGGTGCATCGCCGCGCCACCCTGCATCGTGATCATCGTCGCGTCGTGGGCGGGAACGTTCCAACTGGTCACGACCTGCTCGGAACCGTCCCGGCCGACGACCACGAGACGACAGGAGCGGGGGCCCGCGCCGTCCTTGATCTTGAGGGACACATCACTGCCGTAGTTCTCGTTCGCGGCCGTGACCTGTGCCCACACGCCGGACTTGGCGTCGGTCGCGGTGAGTTGCACCGCCCCGTCGCCGCCCCCGGCGAGCGTCGCCACCGCGGGGCCGCCCACGGCCAGTACCACCGAGGCGGCCACGGCGTAGAGAAAACGCCGCCGTCCGGCCCGTTGACGGGCGGACACCTCGCCGAGCAACCGGTCGAGCAGCCGGGGCCCGGGTTGCGCCATGGGGTGCACGTAGCGCGGCGTCGCACGCCGGTACAGCATCAACTGCCGTGAGGCGGGACCGAATTCGGTCACATGAGCCGCGCAGCTGGTGCACTCCATGAGGTGATCCTCGAAGCGGAAGGCCTCCGCCTCGTCCAGCACGCCGAGCGCGTACGCGCCGACGTCGCGATGCCTTTCCAGGGACCTCATGACGAATCCTCGTGCCGTTAGGTGCGGGTGGGGTTACTCCTTGCTCCCATCGGTACGCACCAGCCCGTCGAATCACTCAAGGCGCACACAGAATCGCCATCACGAATTCGTAGCGGTCGAACCCATGGATTGGTCCCTGTTTCAAAAAAGATGGATGGCGAGATGGCCGAGCGGCAGACCCAGCTGCCAGGCGGGCGTCCAGACCTTCGGCCCGTCGTCCTCACCGGTCACCGGACCGCCTCCCGGCACCGCGTCCAGATCGGGCGCGAGCAGCTCGGTCTCCTCCAGCCAGCGCCAGGCGTTCTCCGCCAGCGCCAGGTCCGGTGCGTCGACGCCGGCCTCGACCGCCTCCGCCGTCAACTTGGACATACGTTCACCGACCCAGTCCTGCCACGGCTGGTCGTACGCCGTGAGCGAAAGCCAGGTCTCAAGTTGGGTGACCACCCTGATACCGGACAATTCCCCGTCCGTGTCGGAGAGGAAGATGGTCAGCGCCAGCGCGTCCCGTCCCGCACGGAACTCGAAGGACGTCGGCGGCATCAGGTCGCCGGTCCGCAGCAGTTCGTCGGCGATGTACTCGGCGTACAGCCAGGCCATGGGGACGGTGAGTTCACCGCCGCCGGTGCCGTCCGTGCTCTCTTGACCTCTGTGCAGCATCCCTTCCTGCCTTCCTCCGGTGCGTGCGCGTCGCCCGGCCCGAGGCTCCGTCAGGAACCCCGAGCCCCCCAGTCCGGAACACGGATGAGGACAGCCGATTACTCAACCAGGGTCCTGAGCAAGGCGCTTTACGGAGGTTTGACTAAGGAGTTGGTTTCACCGCAGGTCGGCCGCATAGCCGGGAAGCACCCGGCGCAGGGCGCGGAGCGCGTAATAGGCACGGGACTTCACCGTACCGGGCGGAATCCCGAGGGCCGCCGCGGCCTCCGCCACACTCGCCCCCTGGAAGTACACGAGCACCAGGACTTCACGGTGCTCCGGAGTGAGAGTCTTCACAGCCTCCCGCACATCGAGCGTCGCCGCCGACCGTTCCGCGTGATCGGCACAGACCCGCGCGTTCTCCAGCACCGCGTCCCCGACCTCGGGCGGTCGCGCCTGCCGGGCCCGCCGCGCGTCGATGGCGAGCCGCCGGCCCACCGTCAGCAGCCAGGGCCGTACGGAATCGAAGTCGTCGGCGCGCAGCGCCTCGGGGTGCTGCCAGGCCCGTACCAGGGTCTCCTGGACGAGGTCCTCGGCGCGCTGGCGGTCGCCGTCGCAGAGCCGGAGCAGCAGCGCGAAGAGCGGCCTGCCGTGCTCGCGCTGCAGTGTGGCGAGCTCGTGCTCGGCGGTCGTTCCGTGGGTGAGCGTGGGTCCGGCCGTCATGGCCGTATGGCATCGCAGGGGGCCGTCCGGGGACAGGGGGCGCACGAGGGGCGTGCGGCGGACGGTCGATCGCGTCGGCGAACGGTGCGACGAACGGTCCGCGCCCCCGGGGATCCCCCACACGCGCACACCGGACGGGTCATCGGGGGCCGGAAGCCGTTTGCGGGGGCGCTGAGGTTCATACCTATCGGTGGGTAAATATGACCACAGTGGGGTGAATTGATGATCGCACGCAGACGACAGGTGGCCGTCGCCCTGGCGGGGGTTCTCACCGCGGCCGCCGCCTGCCAGGCCCAGCACCACGACCCGAAGGCCGCCGGCCGTCCGGCGCCCCCCGCCGCCCGCGGCTTCACCCTCGTCGCCGCCGGCGGCATCCTCCCGCACAGCGCCGTCCTTGACCGCGCCCGCTTCGACGCCGGCGGCACCGGCTACGACTTCGGGCCCATGCTCTCCGCCGTCCAACCCCTCGTCTCGCGGGCCGACCTGGCGCTGTGTCACATCGAGACGCCCTACGGCGACCGCATCGGCTCCCCGTTCTTCGACTCCCCGCCCGAGGAGGCACGGGCCCTCGCCGCGACCGGCTACGACGGTTGCTCCACCGCCTCCGAACACAGCCTGGACGACGGCCCCTTCGGCATCCAGCACACCCTCGACACCCTCGACGGCGCCGGCGTACGGCACGCGGGAACGGCGCGCGGCGACGCCGAGGCGCGCACGGTCGCACTGCTGCGCGCCGGTCCGGCGAAGGTCGCCCACCTCGCCTACACCGCCGACACGAACGGCGTCCCGCTCCCGGCCGGAGAACCCTGGTCCGTCAACCTCCTCGACCCCGCCCGCATCCTCGCCGATGCCCGCAACGCCCGGCGCGCGGGCGCCGACGTGGTCGTCGTCTCCTTGCGCTGGGGCACACCGGGCCAGAACGCGCCCGACCCGCAACAGGTCGCGCTGGCCGGGGAACTCACCGCCGCCCGCACCGACGGCCGCCCCGACATCGACCTGATCCTCGGCACCCACGCCCGCACCCCGCAGGCGTACGAGAAGGTCAACGGCACCTGGGTGGTGTACGGGCTCGGCGACCAGGTCACCGGTGAGATGTACGACAACGCGGGCACCCAGAACCCCGGCGGCAACACCAGTACCCTCGCCCGCTTCACCTTCGTACCGCCCGTCCGGCCGGGCGCGCGGTGGGAAGTGGCCAAGGCGGAGTTCGTCCCGCAGCTCTTCGACGTCGACGCGGGCCGGGTCGTCGACGTCAACCGGGCGATCGGCCAGGGCGCCGAGCTGACCGCCGACCGCGACCGCATCCGCGAGGTGGTGCTGGGGCGGGGCGCGGCGAAGGACGGGCTGCAGATGGGGAAGTGACGGACGGTCAGTCCCCGTCCACGTCCACATGGTCGAAGGTCCTGAGGATCTCGGTGAGCACCCGCACGCACGCGCTGACCTCGGCGTCGGTCAGATCGCCGCCGACCTGGCGGTTCAGGGAGTGCTCGCGGCCGAGGACGGACGTGATGACGGACCGGCCCTCCTCCGTGAGCCGGATCAGGGAGGACCGCTGGTGCGCGGGATTGGGCGTGACCTCCACCCAGCCGTGGGCCGCCCCTTCGTTGACCATGCGCTGCACGAACTGCCGGCTCAGGGCCAGGGTCAGGCCCATCTGGGGCACCGTCATGGGCCCGTGCTGTCGCAGCAGGTCCAGTACGGCACGCACGCCGACGGAGACCCCCTCGACCGGTTCGCCCTGCTCGACCTTGCGCAGGGCGCGCCGGTAGAGCGGGCCGACCAGGTCGAACACCTCGGTGAGGCGGTGGCCGAGTTCGTCGGGGGAGAGGGGAGCGGAGTCGTTCACGGCCCCATCATGACACCTGGGTTGCCAACCTCCTCCGAAGATGACACCTTGGTTGTCATGACAGCTGCTTCGGAACTTGCTTCGGAACTGAGCTTCTTCGCATCTGCCGACGGGGACCTGGCCTACCTCGACGTGGGCACCGGCGACCCCGTGGTCCTCCTCCACTCCGGCTTCGCCGACCACCGCGTCTTCGACGACCAGATACCCGCCCTCGCCCGCGACTTCCGCGTCATCGCCCCGGACATCCGCGGCCACGGCTTCTCCGCCAACGCGAGCAGGCCGTTCCGCTGGGCCGACGACCTCGCGGGACTTCTGCGCCACCTCGACCTCGGGCCCGCGGTCCTGGTCGGCCTGTGCATGGGCGCGGCCGTCGCCACCGACACCGCGCTGGAACACCCCGAACTGGTCCGGGCGATCGTCGTCTCCGGCGCCGGCACCAGCGCGTTCGAGTACACCGACCCCGAGTTGCTCGAACGCCAGGCCCGCGTCGGGCAGTTGCTCGCCGCCGGTGACATCGAGGGCTGGCTCGACCACTTCGCCCAGGGCGTGGCGGGCCCGCACCGCACGCCGGACGAGGTCGACCCGTCCGTCATCAGCCGCCTGCGCGGACTGACCACGCACACGCTCCTCAAGCACACGCCCGGCGAGAAGGACTGGTACGTCCCGCTGGGCGACCCCTGGCCCCGCGTCCCGAAACTCGACGCCCCGGTCCTCGCGATCCACGGCGCCCTCGACTGGCCCGACAGCCTCGCCATGGCGAACCGCTTCACCGACACGGTCCCGAACGGCCGCTCCACCACGATCGAGGGCGCCGCCCACTACCCGAACATGGAGAAGCCGGAGGAGTTCAACGCGGTCCTGACGGAGTTTCTCGGCACACTCTGACGAAGCGGAGCGACGGGCCGACCGGGGCGCGGCCGTCGGCGACTACGGGCGACTACAGGCGACTACAGGTACGACCGGCTACGGCACGGCCGCTGCCGGGCCAGGGCGCCACCGCCGCCGACTACGCCGTCACCAGTACCACTGTCACCGGTTGCGCCAACACCACACGGCCATCACCCAACATCGCCCCGGTCACCGACCGCCCCTGCCCGCCAGGGCACCACCACCCCACCCTCGCATCGCCGTCGGAGGCTGGGCCGTAACCGCCCGGCCACCGCCCGACACCGCCGCCGGCCGCCCCTCTCCGGTCACGGCATCCCCCGGCCCTCCCCGTATAGCCGCCGGAGGCTACGGCACCACGGTCACCGGCCACCGCCCCGCCTTCACCAACCGCACCGCGACCGAGCCGACGATGCGGTGGCCGGCCTGTTCCGACGCGCCGACGATGACCGCGTCGGCCTTCAGCTGGTCGGCGGCCTTCACCAGGCCGCCGTAGGGGTCGCCGCGGAACGTGTGGAACTCCCAGCGGATGTCGAATATCCCCTTCACCCGCTCGGTCTCGTGCCGGATCTGGGAGACCAGGTCCTCGGCGATCTCGTCGGTCGTCTCGGCGACCGGTGCCCCCATGGCCGCGCCCGCCGCCAGCACCGGCTGCACGTACACGATGGCGAGCAGCGCGTGCTGCCGCCGGGCCAGGCCCGCGGCATAGGCCGCGGCCCGCAGAGAGGACTCGGAGCCGTCCACCCCGGCCACGATGACCTTCGGCCCGTCCGTGCCCCGCTCGAACTGAGTTGGCTGCTGTTCCGTCACGGCTGGCAGGCTATCGGAACCCGCAGGTCCCGAACCTGCCCGGGAGCTCTCGACGGGCGCGCGGCCCGCCCTGTTCCTACAGTCGGAAGCATGACTGCCACCGTGGAGGCGCCCGGGTCCAAGGACACCAAGGCTCCGGTACGGCCGCCCGGACACGGCTTCCTCAGCAGGGTGCCGGAGGGCTTCGCGACCTTCTTCGGCGCCCTCGGCCTGCTCTGTGTGCTGCTGGCCTTCATCGCCCCGCTGCGCCGCGTCCTGCGCCCCGTGGTCCGCTTCCTCGACCTCCTCATCGTCCCGGTCAGCGCCAACCTCGCCTACGCCGTCTTCCTCTTCCTGCTGGCCGCCGCGACCGCCGCCCGCAAGAAGATCGCCTGGTGGCTGGTCGTCGTCTACCTCGGCCTGCTCGTCCTGACGGACGTCCTCGGCGTGGTCCTCGGCCTGTACGCCGAGTCCCTCCCGTCCCTGATCGTCTGCGCCCTCCTGCTGGTCCTTCTGATCGTCGCCCGCAGGCAGTTCTACGCCGCCTCCCGCCGCGCGGCCGTACGACGGGCCCTCGCCGTCCTGTTCGCCGGACTCGCCGTCGCGATCCTGGCCGGCTGGGGACTGGTCTCCCTGTTCCCCGGCACGCTCCCCGAGAGCCAGCACCTGGGCTGGGCCGCCGACCGGGTCTGCGGAGGCCTGGTCTCCGGCCGCTCCTTCGACGGCCGTACGCCCCGAGCCGTGTCCTTCCTGCTCGGCCTGTTCGGCGCGCTCGCCCTCCTCAACTCGGCCACCGTCCTCTTCCGCTCCCAACGCCTCGAAGCGGCCCTGCACGGCGACGAGGAGGACCGCATCCGCGCCCTCCTGAAGGCCTACGGCGGTCAGGACTCCCTCGGCTACTTCGCCACCCGGCGCGACAAGGCCGTCGTGTTCTCACCGAGCGGCAAGGCCGCCGTCACCTACCGCGTCGAGGCGGGCGTCTGTCTCGCCAGCGGCGACCCGGTCGGCGACCGCGAGGCCTGGCCGCACGCGATCGCCGCCTGGCTCGACCTGGCCCGCCGCCACGCCTGGGCCCCCGCCGTGATGGGCGCCTCCGAGGACGGGGCAAGGGCCTTCGCCCGGGCCGGACTCGGAGCACTGCAACTCGGCGACGAGGCGATCCTGCACGTCGCCGACTTCGACCTCGCGGGACGTGACATGCGTGTCACCCGCCAGGCCGTGGGCCGCGTCCGGCGCGCCGGTGCCACCTGCCGCATCCGCCGCCACGCCACCCTCACCGACGCGGAGATGGAGGAGGTCGTCGACCGCGCCGACGCCTGGCGCGACACCGAGACCGAGCGTGGCTTCTCCATGGCCCTGGACCGCCTCGGCGACCCGGCCGACGGCGACTGCCTCCTCGTAGAAGCCCTCGGCGAGGACGGCAAGTTGCTCGCGCTGCTCTCCCTCGTCCCCTGGGGCGGCGACGGTGTCTCCCTCGACCTGATGCGCCGCGACCGCACCGCCCCCAACGGCGTCATGGAGTTCATGGTCGCCGAACTCTGCGCCACCGCACCGAAGTTGGGCGTCCACCGGATCTCCCTCAACTTCGCCGTGTTCCGCTCGGCCTTCGAGGAGGGTGCCCGCATCGGCGCGGGCCCGGTGCTCCGCCTGTGGCGCCGGCTCCTGCTGTTCTTCTCCAAGTGGTGGCAACTGGAGGCCCTTTACCGCTCCAACGCCAAGTACCACCCCGAGTGGTACCCCCGTTTCATCTGCTACGGCGAGACCGCCTCCCTGGCCCGGATCAGCCTCGCCTCCGGCATCGCCGAGGGCTTCGTCTCCGTACCGTCGCTGCGACAACTCTGGGGAAAGGGGCACCCGAAGAGCGGACAGCGCCCCGCGACCACCGCGGGGCTGCCGTCCCTGTCGGCGCTCGGCCTCGACGGAGGGGACGAGGCCGGGACCGACGGCCCGGACAGCGGCCTGCCCGAACAGGTCCGCGTCCGGCACCGCACCCTCGACCGCCTGATCGCCACCGGCACCGACCCCTACCCGGTCGGCGTCCCGCAACGCACCCACACCCTCGCCGAGCTCCGCGCGGGGGACCAAGTCACCGTCGCCGGGCGGGTGATGAGGGTGCGCGACCTCGGCGGCATCGTCTTCCTCACCCTGCGCGACTGGTCCGGCGACCACCAACTCGCCCTCACCCGCGCCGAGTCGGGCCCCGACCTCGACCGCTTCACCGCCGACACCGACATCGGCGACCACATCACCGCCACCGGCCGCGCGGGCACCAGCGACAAGGGCGAACCCACCGTCTTCGTCACCTCCTGGCAGCTCACCGGCAAGTGCCTGCGCCCCCTGCCCGACAAACGCCGTGGCCTCACCGACCCCGAGGCCAAGGTCCGCATGCGCTACCTCGACCTGGTCGCCAGCCCCGCCGCCCGCGACGTGGTCCGGGCCCGCTCCACCGCCGTACAGGCCCTGCGCCAGGGCCTGTTGGAGCGCGGCTACCTGGAGGTCGAGACCCCGATGCTCCAGCAGATCCACGGCGGCGCCAACGCCCGCCCCTTCACCACCCACATCAACGCCTACGACCTCGACCTCTATCTGCGCATCGCCCCCGAGCTGTACCTCAAGCGCCTCTGCGTCGGCGGCCTGGAGAAGGTCTTCGAGATGGGCCGCACCTTCCGCAACGAGGGCGTCTCCTACAAGCACAACCCCGAGTTCACGATGCTGGAGGCCTACCAGGCGTACGCCGACTACGACGTGATGCTCGACCTCGCCCGCGAACTCGTCCAGGGCGCGGCCACCGCCGCCTTCGGCTCGCCCGTCGCCCGCAAGGACGGCGAGGAGTACGACATCTCGGGGCGGTGGCCGGTCAAGACCGTCTACGGCGCGATCTCCGAGGCGCTCGGCGAGGAGATCGACGCCGACACCGAACTCGCCCGCCTGCACCTGCTGTGCGACCGCGCGGGCGTGCCGTACGGCGCAGACGACGGCCGCGGGGACGTCGTACTGGAGATGTACGAGCGGCTGGTGGAGGAGCCGACCCGGCTGCCCACCTTCTACAAGGACTTCCCGACCGACGTCTCCCCGCTCACCCGCCAGCACCGCACCGACCCGCGGCTCGCCGAACGCTGGGACCTGGTCGCCTTCGGCACCGAACTCGGCACCGCCTACTCCGAACTCACCGACCCCGTCGAACAGCGCCGCCGCCTCACCGCCCAGTCGCTGCTCGCCGCCGGGGGAGACCCCGAGGCGATGGAGCTCGACGAGGACTTCCTCGACGCCCTCGAATACGCGATGCCGCCCACCGGGGGCCTCGGCATCGGCGTGGACCGACTCGTCATGTTCCTCACGGGGCTGACGATCCGTGAGACGCTGCCGTTCCCCCTCGTCCGGCGCCGCTGAGCGCCCGAACGCTGGGCCGGGCGGGTGTTTTCCTGCCGCCGCACCGGTGTCGACGTGGGGCGGCGGTCTCCTGCCGGGCGACTGATGAGTCATGAAGAAGGATCAGTCGCTCACGCGCCGACGGGCCCTGCTCGCCGGCGCCGCCGCCGTCGGGGCGGCCGGCACCGCCGGTCTGCTGTACTCCGGACTCTCGGACGACGCCCCCGTCCGGGCCGCCGCCCCCGCCGCCGGGCCCCCACCGCGCCTCGCGCGCAAGCCCTCCTCCTACCGCCTCCAGCCCGTGGCAGGCTACGGCGCGCCCCACACCACCCTCGCCCACGTCCCGGTACGGCACGAACCGTTCCTGCGCATGTCCGGACGCGGCAACACCATGGTGCTCACCTTCGACGACGGACCCGACCCCCACTACACCCCGCACATCCTGGACACCCTCGCCGAGTACGACGTCCGCGCCACGTTCTTCGTGTGCGGCGAGATGGCCGACTGGAACCGCGACATCCTGGCCCGGATGGCCGACGAGGGCCACGTCGTCGGCAACCACACCTGGTCGCACCCCCTGCTGACCAAGCTGACCCGCGGTCAGATCCGCTCCGAGATGGAACGCACCAGCGATGTCATCGAGGACGCCTACGGGGAACGCCCCCAGTGGTTCCGCGCGCCCTACGGCGCCTGGAACCGGGCCGCCTTCCAGCTCGGCTCCGAGCTCGGCATGGAACCCCTCGCCTGGACCGTCGACACCCTCGACTGGGACACACCCGGTGTCCGCCACATCGTCGACGCGGTCGAGGACGGCGCCGCCCCCGGCGTCGTGGTGCTCTCGCACGACGCCGGGGGCGACCGTTCCCAGAGTGTGCGGGCGCTGCGCGAGTATCTGCCGCACCTGCTCGACTCCGGCTACCACATGACACTGCCGCGCCGCCGGACCACCTGACGGATTGACGGGCCTTCGCCCGCCCGGCCGGGGAATCGCTCAGCGGACCTCGACCAGGCGGGCGAAGACGACGACATTCCCGTCGTAGCCGTTCTGCTTGGAGAAACCGCCGCCGCACGTGATGACGCGCAGTTCCGGAGTTCCCTTGGAGGCGTAGACGCGGTCGCCGGGGAAGTTGCTCTTCTCGAAGACCTCGATGCCGTAGATCTCGAATACGGCCGTCTTTCCGTCCTTGCGCTCGACCTCGACGCGATTTCCCTTCTTGAGGGCCCCGAGTCCGTAGAACACGGCGGGGCCCATTTTGTTGTCGACATGGCCGACGACCACCGCCGTGCCCTTCTCGCCGGGCGAGACGGCACCGGTGAACCAGCCCGCCAGGTTCGGGTCCTCCGGCGGCGGCGCGCCGACCCATCCGTCCGCGTCCAGGCCCACCGGCATGACCGGGGCGTCGACGCGGATCGCGGGAATCCTGACCCGGTCGGCGACGGAGAACGGGAGCGGGGCCGGGGCCTTTCCGAAGGTGCCGACGCCGGCACGGCTGTCGGCGGCCGCCGCCGAAGCCGGCTGCGGCGGCCCCACATCGAACTCTCCCGAACCATTCCGAATGAGCGCGAGACCGGTCAGCAGAACAAGCGCTATCACTCCCCACGGGGCGCGCTTCTTCTGCCGCTCCTCCTCTTCGGCAAGCTCGGACAGCTCGGACGCAGACATTCGCCATCCCCTCTCGACGCGGCCGTCGCCACGTCAATCGCGCATACGAGAACGCTAAGTCCCGAATGCGGAACCGGCGACGGGGCAGGCGCGAACGGGTGGCCCGGTCATCCTTATGTGCGCCATATGAGGAGAGGGCGGCAGGAATTTTCTGACGGTCCGTGACCTGCGGCAATATCCGATTGTCCGGTTCTCCCTCGGCGTGTCCTCTCACCAGGACGGACCATTCCCGAAATGCGGGCGCGTGCAAGGCATCTGAGGGTGCGTCTGGGAGGCGTTTTCTCGCCGATCGACCGGGGACGGGTCCCGGGGCGCCTTCCGCGGAGGATGACATGCGTACAACTCGTGCCCTGGCTGCCGCCGGTGCCGCGGTGGCCGTCCTGGGGCTCGCCGCCCCGGCGGCCCTCGCGGACGGCATGGGGGAGAGCCCCAGCAACATCGTCGCCCTGCCCAGCGTGATCGCCCGCGGCGGCCAGCTGACCGTCACGGTCGACGGCTGCTTCACCGGCGCCACCGCCAACTCGCCCGGCTTCGAACGCCCCGCGAACCTGTCCTCGCTCGTCGGCGGGGCCGGCCAGACCGCCAGCGGAACGGCGCGGATCAGCCGAAACGCCGGTCCCGGCCCGTACAGCATCACCGTGCGCTGCCGGAACGGCTCCGTGCTGACCCGGGACTCCGCCTACACCGTCATCGGCGGTGTCCGCGGCGGCCTCGGTGGCAGCAGCGCCAACGGGGCGACCCCGACCGACATGGCGATCGGCGGCGGCCTGGTCGCCGCGGCCGTCGTCGGTGGCGGCGTGTTCTGGATGCGCCGCCGCAGCGAGCGCGCCATCTGACCTCCTCCCCCTTCGGAGGTCGAAGCGCACGCAACAGGCCTTCGCCCCGGACCCTTTCGGGTTCCGGGGCGAAGGCCTGTGCGGGTGATGGTGTGTCAGGCGCCGTCCTCCCCGGTACGGCGACGGGAGAAGTGGTACGCCGCTCCGACCGAGCCCGCGATGAGGGCCGCGCCGATACCGAGCTCCTTGAGGTCGAAGCCGGCGATGCTGCCGCCCTCACCGGCCCGTACCCCTCGGGGCATCTGCTGCGCCGGCTGGAGCGGCTGGATGTTGTTGCCGTTGTTGTTCGCGCGGCCGGAGGCGATGGTCAGACCCGTGGAGCCGCTCTCGCCGTTGCACGTGAACGTCACCTGGTACACCGCTCCCGGCCTGGCGTCCCAGTCGACCATCGCGGTCGCCGAGGACTGGCCCGGCGAGATCCTGACGGTGTCGAAGACTCCGGAGGAGACCGTGACGGAGCCCTTGCAGCCGCCGCTGTCGCGGTCGACCTGCAGGGTCACCTGGCCGCCCGCCGCGATCGTCGAGGGCAGGACGCTGAAGCCGAACGGCGTGATGTTGTGGTTGCCGTCGCCCTTCGCGACGGCGGCCGGCGCCGCGAGGGCGAGGGCGCTGATGCCCAGCAGTGCGGCCGAGGCGACGCGTATCGCGCGCATGGTGGTTCCTCCGGGTCCCCGAGGAGCAGCCGCGGACCTTTTCCGCTGGCGCCGTAAATGCACCTCGATGTCCGAAACGCTAGGAACATGTGTGCGCTCCCGCGATCCCAGTCGCGCGAATGGGGCAACCGTGTGGGCCGCACAGGGGATGCCGTTCCTGCGACCGGGGGACAGCCGCGGCGTGGCGGCCGTCCCCCGGCGAGTGACCCGCCGGCCGGTCCCGGTGAGGGGCCGTCAGTCCTTGATGTGCGGGAAGAGGTTCAGGAACGGCTGCGCCGAGGCCGTGATGCCCCGGCTGTAGGGCGCGTCGAAGTCCCAGATCAGGAACAGCAGGAAGGCGATCAGCGCCGAGAACAGCCCGGCGAGGACCAGCTCCCGCGGCGTACGCCGGATCTGCAGCGCGAAGACCATGCCGATGGTGATCACCGCCCCGGCCAGCAGCCCGAACCACACCACCGCCGGCATCGTCGCCCCGGTGGAGTCCGCGCGGGCGCTGCGGGCCAGGTCGGCCGCGGCGACCTGCTCGACGAGCGGCTGGTAGGCCTGCGCCTGGAAGTCCGTCTTCGGCTGGTAGTCCGTGACGTCCGCACGGATTCGCTGGAGGAGGTCGGTGCCGCGCTGGGTGAGCTTCTGGTGGTCCGCCATCGTCTTCCACTCGGTGTTGACGACCTGTGAGACGTAGGCGTCGACATCCGCCCGGATGCGGTCGCGCTCGGCCGGCGGATAGAGCCGGACCCGCTCCGAGATCTCGTGCAGCGCCTGCGCCTCCGCCTGCACATGGTCCTGGGCGGCGCTGCGGGCCTCCCAGACACCGGCGATCGCCAGACCCAGGACGATGGCGTACACCACGCCGATCCACATCGTCATGTACTCGATGACGTCCGGGGTCTCGCTGGGGTCCTCGTCCTCGGACGCCGCGCGTTCGCGCAGGAAGGTGACGATGACGACGACGACACAGGCCGCCGCCATCGCGAGGGCGAGAACAAGCCATTCCGACAAGGGATTCCTCCGGGGATCAGCGCGGACGCAGCGCGGCGATGGCGACCACCGCGGGCAGGGTGATGAGCAGGACGTAGACGACCGGCGGCGTCCGGCCGGTGGCGGGCCGCGGGCGCGGCTGGGCGTGGTACTTCGGATAACTCACCGGGGTCGCCGCGGGATGCGGGGCGGGCCTCGGCTTCGGAGTCGGTTTCGGCGGCGGGGTCGGTGTGGGTGTGGGCGTCGGGGCGGGCCTGGGCAGCGGAGCCGCGGGTGCCGGGCGGGGCGCCGGAGCGGGTGGCGGAGGCGTGGGTTTCGGTGTGGGCCGGGGCTTCGGGGTCGGCGTCGGCCTGGGGGTCGGAGTCGGGGTGGGTGTCGGCTTCGGAGGGGGCGGCGGCGGGGTGGGCGTCGGGGAGGGGCAGGGCGGTGGGGGCGGTTTCGGGGTCGGCTTCTGGCAGGCCGGGGGCGTCGGCCAGGAGCCGCTGCCGGCCACCGCCACCGCCTGCGTGCCGTCCGGCCCGGTGGAGGCGTACGCGCACGCGTCGGCCGCCGCCGGGCCCGCCGGTGCGCCCGTCAGCAGCCAGGTGAGCGTCACCAGGGTCAACACCCTTGCGGCAAGGGCGGTTCGGGTCGGTTCGGGTCCATGCACGACGGAGATCATGAGGCCTCGCGGGGTCGCGCGCGGGGGAGCGCGAGGGGATTGCCCCGAAGGAGTGGAAGGCGCGGTGCGACGGTTTGACGATCCGACTGTCGGAGGTGGCCGGATGCGTACGCACATACGACGCGGCCGCTGTGTCACAGGTGTCGGAAAGAAATTTGTGCGGCCGTTGAACACTTCCGTGGTCCCCACCCGTACCTAGGACCGTGCGGCGGCACAGACGGGCGCTGCAACATCCAGGTGATTATGGGGAGTTGACGATGAAGACCTCCTGGCGGAGCGCCTCACTCGCGGCGACGGCCGTGTCCGTCATGGCGTTGACGGCGGCGTGCGGTTCGGAAAATGTGACCACACCTTCCTCTGCGGCACAGAACGTCGGTGCCACGGCGGCGGCCGGAGGTTATGGCAGCGTGGGGGCCGCCACGTCGAGCCCCAGCGCGGCGAGCAACGGCTACGGAGCCGACGGCCAGCAGGCCGCGGCGGCCGAGCCCGCGGGCCAGCTGACCGTTGCCAACAACCCCGATCTCGGCAAGGTGTTGAGCGACGGAGCGGGTCTCACCCTCTACCGTTTCGACGCCGACACGGCCAATCCCCCCAAGTCGAACTGCGACGGCGACTGCGCCACCACATGGCCGCCGGTTCCCGCCGACGACGCCACCGCCGGCGCCGGTATCGACAAGTCCCTCATCGGCGAGGTGACCCGCTCCGACGGCACCAAGCAGCTGACCATCGGCGGCTGGCCCGCCTACCGTTACGCCAAGGACGTCAACGCCGGTGACGTCAACGGCCAGGGCGTGGGCGGCAAGTGGTACGCGCTCGCCCCCGACGGCAAGAAGGCGACCCTCGCCTCGCTGCCCGGCCTCTCCGTCCGCAAGGACGCCAAGCTCGGCGACATCGTCGTCGACAAGAACGGCCACACGGTCTACCGCTTCCTCAAGGACAAGGCATGGCCCAAGTCCGTCTCGAACTGCGTCGGTGCCTGCGCGGAGAAGTGGCCGGCCGTCGGGATCGTCTCGGCGAACGACACCAAGGGCGTCGAGAAGAAGGGCCTCATGGGCTTCACCCGGTCCGACGGCGCCAAGCAGATGACCGTCGACTGCTGGCCGATCTACACCTTCTCCGGTGACACGGCCGCCGGACAGACCAACGGTCAGGGCGTGGGCGGCACTTGGTACGCCGTCTCCCCTGAAGGAAAAGCGGTCGGCGCGCCCGCGGCGTAGCGAGAACCTCCCCAGGGTTGATCGCCCCCGCCCACTCGGCAACGGATACGCGGAAGGGAGGGACGCGGGCAAGCGACAAGAGTGCCGAACACAGCAGCGCGTACGACCACAGGTCCGCCCCCTCCGCACCGCACGGAGGGGGCGGGCCGCTTTGGCATTTCACCCGCAGCAAATTCCGGCATTCTCCGCGCCTCTCCGCATGTCCCCGCACGTCAATTCGGCACGTGCCGCAGGCAGTGACCGGGAACGGACGGTCAATTTCCGTTTCCGCTCGCTCCTTTGGCGGGCGATCAGTAGCCTCAGCTCGAACACCGGATCGCCTACGCCTTGGAGAGATACATGGAGCGTCCCGCCTGGGCACCACGAAGCATCGACATCTCGGTGCCGAGCGTTTCGCGTATCTACGACTACTACCTGGGCGGTTCGCACAACTTCGAGGTCGACCGGGAGGCGGCCCGCAAGGCCATGGAGTTCCTCCCGGGACTTCCCAAGATCATGCAGGCGAACCGGGCGTTCATGCGTCGCGCCGTACGCTTCGCGGCGGCCGAGGGCATCACCCAGTTCCTCGACATCGGCTCCGGAATTCCCACCTTCGGAAACGTCCACGAGGTGGCCCAGGAGGCCAGCCCGGGCGCCCATGTCATGTACGTCGACCACGACCCGGTGGCGGTCGCCCACAGCCAGGCGGTCCTCGCCGGCAACGCGACCGCGGACGTCGTCGCGGCCGACCTCCGCAAGCCCCAGGAGATCCTGGCGAGCGCCGAGGTTCAGCGCCTGATCGACGTGAATCGGCCAGTGGCCCTCCTTCTCGTTGCCATACTGCACTTCGTGGAAGACGCGGACGACCCGTACGGAGCGGTGGCACAGCTGCGCGACGCACTCGCGCCCGGCAGCCTGCTGATCCTCACGCATGCCTCGTACGAGGGAATCCCGTTGCCACCGGAGCGGGCGGAGGGCGCGGTGGACGTGTACAAGGACATCCGCAATCCGCTGATCATGCGCTCGCGCGAGGAGATCGCGCGGTTCTTCGAGGGGTACGACATGGTGGAACCCGGACTGGTGCCGATGCCGGACTGGCGGCCCGACACCGCACCGGAGGACGAGGATCCGTATTCCTTCTCCGGATTCGCCGGCGTAGGACGCACGGCGTGATCGCGGAGCCGGACGGGCCGGAGGACAGACTGCGCAGGTTCGCGACCATCTGGAGCCGGGCGGTGTTCCCGGCGACCTCGACCTCGCTGACCCGCCCGGAGTTCGAGGAGCGACTCCTGCCGCTGGCACGGCGGTTGAGCGAGGCGCTGGGCGCCAGGAACCTCGACGCCGAGGAGGGCAAGGCGGTCGGCGCCGCCCTCGTCGCCGCGCACTGCACCGACCCGGACGCCCTCAGCCGGACCCTGGAGTGCGTCGACGCCTACCTGGTGCTCTACTGCGGCGGCGACGGCCCCCAGGAGGACCTGCGGATCCGCTCGGCCCGCCTCCAGCACGCGATGGCCGCCGGCTTCGCCCAGGAGCTGCGCGAACGCACCCTCGCCGAGCAGGAGGCCATCTCGGTGGCCGCCCTCCAGGCCCAGGGCGTCGTCGCCCAGGCCCTGCACGCGACGGAGGCCCGCTTCCGCGCGGTCTTCGAGGGCGCGGCCATAGGAATCGGCATGGCCGACCTCGAAGGCAACATCCTCCAGGTCAACGGCGCGCTGCTGCGCATGTTCGGGATCTCCGACCAGACCATGGGCGGACGCAACGTCCGCGAGTGGACCCACCCGGACGACGCGCCCCAGACCTGGACCCTCTACGACGAACTCGTCCGCGGCGAGCGCGAGCACTACCACGTCGAGAAGGCGTTCTACCGGCCTGACGGAACGGTCCTGTGGACCAACCTCACCGTCTCCCTGCTGCGCGACGCCGACGGCAATCCGCAGTACCAGCTCGCCCTCATGGAGGACACCACCGAGCGCCGGCTGCTGAACCTGCGGCTGCGCTACGAGGCGACCCACGACGCCCTCACGGGCCTCCCCAACCGCACCCTGTTCTTCGAACGCCTGGAGAAGGCGCTCGGCGCGGGCGACAACCAGCGGTTCGGGCTGTGCTACCTCGACCTCGACGGCTTCAAGACCATCAACGACAGCCTCGGCCACGCGGCTGGCGACCGGCTGCTCGTCGAGGTCGCCGACCGGCTGCAGTCCTGCGCGACCGCGCCCGGCGAGATGGTCGCCCGGCTCGGCGGCGACGAGTTCGTGGCGCTGACCACCGGCCCCGACACCGAGCGCGAGGTCGACGAACTCGCCGGCCGCATCATGAACGCGCTGATCACCCCGGTCAGCATCGACGGCCGTGACCTCACCGTGCGCGGCTCGATCGGCATCGTCGAGGGCCCGGCCGGCGAACGCGGCCCGGCGGAGGTGCTGCGCAGCGCCGACATCACGATGTACCGGGCCAAGTCGGCGGGCGGCAACCGCTTCGAACTCGCCGACCCGGAGGCCGACGCCCGCGCCATCACGCGCCACGGTCTGACCACGGCACTCCCGGCGGCCCTGGACCGCAACGAGTTCTTCATCGAGTACCAGCCGCTGGTCCACCTCGGCGACGGCAGCGTGCGCGGCGCCGAGGCCCTGGTCCGCTGGCTGCACCCGCAGCACGGCGTGCTCGGCCCCGACCGGTTCATCCCGCTCGCCGAACACACGGGCCTGATCGTGCCGTTGGGCCGCTGGGTCCTCGACCAGTCCGTCCGCCAGGCCAAGCAGTGGCAGGAACGACACGGCGGCAACGACGCCACCGGCCCGCTGCGCATCAACGTCAACCTCTCGCCCTGCCAGCTCAGCCACCCCGGCCTGGTGCAGGACACCGTCGACATCCTGGAACGCGCGGGCGTCAGCCCCGACGCCCTCTGCCTGGAGGTCACCGAGTCCGCGCTCATCGGCGCCGACGACGACCTCCTCAAGCCGCTGCGGCGCCTCGCCGAGATGGGTGTCGACATCGCCCTCGACGACTTCGGCACCGGCTACTCCAACCTCGCCAACCTCCGCCGCCTGCCGGTGAGCATCCTCAAGCTGGACCGCTCCTTCACCCAGGGCATGCAGCAGTTCCCGGCCGACCCCGTCGACCTCAAGATCGTCGAGGGCATCGTCTCCCTCGCCCACAGCCTGAACCTCGCGGTGACGGTCGAGGGCGTCGAAACGGGCGCGCAGGCCGAGCAGTTGCGGATACTCGGCTGCGACACGGCCCAGGGCTGGTACTACGCCCGCCCCGGCCCGCCGGAGCGGCTGCACGAGCTGGCGCTGATGGACGCGACGGGCTGAGCGACCGCTGCCTCAGGGCAGCGGGATCGACCGCAGGCTGCGATGAGTGCCCGCCTGCACGACGACATGGTCCGGGTCCCCGCCCGGCACGGCGAGCCTGGGGTATTCCCCGCCCCTCGCCTGTGAGTACCGCGGGGACAGGTGCGGCGCGGCGTCGCCGGTCCCCTTCGGACCGGCGCGCAGGTCGATCGAGACCACCCGGTCCCTGACGGCGGCGTCGTTGCGGGGGGTGAAGGTGAGGAACCGGTCACCCGCCAACTCCCCCTCCTCCGTGGTGTCGTCGTAGCTCCACAGCCTCTTGGGGTGGACGAGGTCGTACGCGTTCCAGGAACCGGTGCTGGAGTCCTCCGCGTTGGCCTCGTACAGCACGAGCACACCGTCGGACGAGATCACCCCGCGCTCGGGTTTGTCTCCCGTGTCCTCGGCCGTCTTCAGCGGCCGGAGCGTGTCCGGGTCGAGGCGCTGGAGCGGCGGAAAGGTGTCCTCCGCGGAGTACGGGCTGCCGGTGCACACGAGGTAGTGGCCGCCGGTGATGAGGTAGTCGCACTCGACGCCCTGGGGACTGGTCGCCACGGTGTTGCCGGTACGCGCGTCGCGCGCGGTGACCTCGGTGCCGTCGGTGGTGTAGACACGGCCCCCGAAGACGGCCATGTCCCCGTACGGATCCGCCGCGACGCTGTGGTGCCACAGCGATGTGCCGTCGGACGCCCGGAAGGCGACCAGGGTGATGACCTTCGTGCCCGCCGTCGGGGTCTCAAGAACGTAGACGGTCCCGTCCGCCACCCTGATGACCACCGGGAAGGCGGAGCCGTCGGTCAGTGGACGCGTCCAAGCCGCCTTGCCCGTGCGCAGATTCGCCGCGCGCAGCGTCTTGCCGGAACTGGTCACGGCCCGCTCGGTGGCCGAGTCGACGACCAGATCCGCGTCCTTGCCGCGCCCGGCAGGTGGAACGGTCCAGGTGACCTCGCCGGTGCTCCTTGACCGCCCGACCAAACCGCCGGAACCGGTGCGGCACACGACCTGGTGAGCCGTCGCCTCGCAACGGCCCTCCGCCGCGGAGTAGTTGGCGGTCCACGCGTTCCACCCCGTGCCGGCGGCGGTCGGCGAGGCGCTGGGCGTTCCGGATGCCGAGACCGTCGTCCGGTGCGACTCACCGGAAGGCGTGCCTCCCGAACCCGAGCAGCCCGCGAGTATCAGCCCGACCAGCGGCACACCGGCCAGCCATGTTCTTCGCATCTCTGGTTCCCCCCTCGTACGCGAAAGGTTCATCGTACGGACGATCAGTGCTCCAGCAGCATCCGCTGCAACTCCCTGGCCGCCCGCGGCGGCGCCACATCGCTGCGATGCGCGAGCGCGATCGTCCGGTGCAGCCCGGGCCGGGCCAGCGGGGTCACCCGCAGCCCCCGCCCGGACTTCGTCGCGACCATGCGCGGCACCACGGCCACGCCGAGCCCCGCCCGCACGAAGCCGAGGACCGCATCCATCTCGCCGCCCTCCACCGCGAAGTCGGGTTCGAAGCCCTCGGCGCGGCACGCGGCGACGGTCAGTTCGCGCAGGTCGTAGCCGTGCCGGAACATCACCAGGCGCTCACCCTCCAGGTCGGCGATGCGGACGGTACGGCCGCGGCCGGGTACCGGCGCCTCCGGTGACGACACGACGACCAGGTCCTCGCGCAGCAGCTCCACCGTGGTCAGCGCCGGTGACGGGGTGGGCAGCGGCAGGACCACTAGGGCCAAGTCCAGGGCGCCGCGCGCGAGTTCCCGTACGAGGTCGTGCGAACCGCCCTCCTCGATCAGCAGCCGGATGCCCGGATAACGGTCGTGGAAGGCCCGCAGCACGTCCGGCAGCAGCCCCGTGCACAGGCTCGGGGTCGCGCCCAGGCGGACCCGGCCGCTGCGCAGCTGGACCAGTTCGAGGACCTCGTGCCGGGCCGTGTCCGCGTCGGCCAGGATGCGGCGCGCGAGCGGCAGCAGCGCCTCGCCCGCGTCCGTGAGCGTGATATTGCCCCGCGCCCGCAGGAACAGATCCGCGCCCAACTCCCGCTCCAGCGCCTTGATCTGCTGGGACAGCGAGGGCTGCGCGACATGGACGAGATCGGCGGCCCGGGTGAAGTGCCGGGTCTCGGCGACGGCCACGAAGTACTGGAGCTGCTGGAACTGCATGCAGCGATGATAGCCGTAGCCTATGGAATCCAGGCGGATCATGTCTTGGACCGATCGACCTTCCGGGACCTAACGTCCGTAGACATGGCTCTGGCAACGCGGACGGACCGACGGCCGTCGATGGCGCGCACGGTGTGGGACAGCTCCGTCGGCAAGAAGACAGTGATGGCCGTCAGCGGCCTGATCATGCTGCTGTACCTGGTCGTCCACATGATCGGGAACCTGAAGATCTTCTTCGGCGCGGGCGAGTTCAACCACTACGCCCACTGGCTGCGCACCGTCGGCGAGCCCTTCATGCACTACGAGTGGACGCTCTGGCTGATCCGGATCGTCCTGGTGGTCGCCGCCATCGCGCACGCCGTCTCCGCGTACCAGCTCAGCCGCCGCGACATCAGGGCGCGTCCCAGCAAGTACGTGCACAAGAAACCCCGGGCGACCTACGCGACCCGCACCATGCGCTGGGGCGGGATCATCCTCGGCCTGTTCATCGTCTGGCACATCCTCGACCTGACGACCGGCACCGTGCACTCCGGCGGCTTCCAGGAGGGTCACCCGTACCAGAACGTCGTGGACACCTTCTCCACCTGGTACGGCGACACGATCTACATCGTCGCGATGCTCGCCCTCGGCCTGCACGTCCGGCACGGCTTCTGGAGCGCCGCCCAGACCCTCGGCGCCGGCAGCCGCAGCCGCGACCGCGCCCTGAAGACCGTCGCCAATGTCCTCGCGCTGCTGCTCACGGCCGGCTTCATCGCCGTCCCCGTGGGCGTCATGACCGGAGTGGTGAGCTGAAATGACCTCTGAATACGCGGACTTCACGACCGGCGAACCCGTCACCGACACCAAGGCACCCACCGGCCCCATCAACGAGCGCTGGGACACCCGCCGTTTCGAGGCCAAACTCGTCAACCCCGCCAACCGGCGCAAACACACGGTGATCGTCGTCGGCACCGGCCTCGCGGGCGGTTCGGCGGGCGCCACACTCGCCGAACAGGGCTACCACGTCGTCCAGTTCTGCTACCAGGACTCCCCGCGCCGCGCCCACTCCATCGCCGCCCAGGGCGGCATCAACGCGGCGAAGAACTACCGCAACGACGGCGACTCCGTCCACCGCCTCTTCTACGACACCGTCAAGGGCGGCGACTTCAGGGCGCGGGAGTCCAACGTGCACCGCCTGGCGCAGATTTCGGTGGAGATCATCGACCAGTGCGTGGCGCAGGGCGTGCCCTTCGCCCGCGAGTACGGCGGCCTCCTCGACACCCGCTCCTTCGGCGGCGTCCAGGTGTCGCGCACCTTCTACGCCCGAGGCCAGACAGGGCAGCAACTCCTGCTCGGCGCCTACCAGGCGCTGTCCCGGCAGATCGCCGCCGGCAACATCGAGATGCACCCGCGCACCGAGATGCTCGACCTGATCGTCATCGACGGCAAGGCGCGCGGAATCGTGGCGCGCGACCTCATCAGCGGCCGTATCGACACCTACTTCGCGGACGCCGTCGTCCTCGCCAGCGGCGGCTACGGCAACGTCTTCTATCTGTCGACGAACGCCATGAACTCCAACGCCACCGCCGTCTGGCGGGCGCACCGGCGCGGCGCGCTCTTCGCCAACCCGTGCTTCACACAGATCCACCCCACCTGCATCCCGCGCACCGGCGAGCACCAGTCCAAACTCACGCTGATGAGCGAGTCGCTGCGCAACGACGGCCGGATCTGGGTGCCGAAGGCCAAGGGCGACCAGCGTCCGCCCAATCAGATCCCCGAGGACGAGCGCGACTACTACCTGGAGCGCATCTACCCGTCCTTCGGCAACCTCGTGCCGCGCGACATCGCCTCCCGCGCCGCGAAGAACGTGTGCGACGAGGGCAGGGGCGTCGGTCCCGGCGGACAGGGTGTCTACCTCGACTTCGCCGACGCCATCGAGCGGATGGGCCGCAAGGCCGTCGAGGAGAAGTACGGCAACCTCTTCGACATGTACGCCCGGATCACCGCCGAGGACCCGTACACGGTCCCCATGCGGATCTATCCCGCCGTGCACTACACGATGGGCGGTCTCTGGGTCGACTACGACCTCCAGACCACCATCCCGGGCCTGTTCGCGATCGGCGAGGCCAACTTCTCCGACCACGGCGCGAACCGCCTGGGCGCCTCCGCGCTGATGCAGGGCCTCGCCGACGGCTACTTCGTGCTCCCGGCGACCATCAACGACTACCTGGCCCGCCACCCCGGACACGAGGAGATCGGCGTCCAACACCCCGCCGTACAGGAGGTGTTGGCCGAGACCGAGGACCGCATCAACCTGCTCCTGGCAGTGGACGGCGACCGTACCCCGGACTCCTTCCACCGTGAACTCGGCGAACTCATGTGGGAGTTCTGCGGGATGGCCCGCACCGACAGCGGACTGCGCAAGGCGCTGGAACGCATCCCGCAGATCCGCGAGGAGTTCTGGCGGCGGATCAAGGTCCCGGGCACCGGCGAGGAGTTCAACCAGTCGCTGGAGAAGGCGAACCGTGTCGTCGACTACCTCGAACTCGCCGAGCTGATGTGCCTCGACGCGCTCAACCGCGCCGAGTCCTGCGGCGGCCACTTCCGCGAGGAGTCGCAGACCCCGGACGGCGAAGCGGCGCGCAGGGACGAGGAGTTCGGCTACGCGGCCGCCTGGGAGTTCACCGGCACCGGATCGTCTCCCGTGCTGCACAAGGAAGACCTGGTCTTCGAGTACGTCCACCCCACTCAGCGGAGCTACGCATGAAGCTCACCCTGCGCGTCTGGCGGCAACGCAACGCAGACGCCGAAGGCGCCATGTCCACGTACCAAGTGGACGGAATCTCCAGCGACATGTCGTTCCTGGAGATGCTCGACACCCTCAACGAGGAACTCATCCTCAAGGGTGAGGACCCGGTCGCCTTCGACCACGACTGCCGCGAGGGCATCTGCGGCGCGTGCAGCCTGGTCATCAACGGCGACGCGCACGGCCCCGAGCGCACCACCACCTGCCAACTCCACATGCGGTCCTTCCAGGACGGCGACACGATCGACATCGAGCCGTGGCGCGCCTCGGCCTTCCCGGTCGTCAAGGACCTCGTGGTGGACCGCTCGGCCTTCGACCGGATCATCCAGGCGGGCGGCTACATCACCGCGCCGACCGGCGCGGCCCCCGAGGCCCACGCCGCACCGGTGCCGAAGCCGGACGCCGACTTCGCCTTCGAGCACGCGGAGTGCATCGGCTGCGGGGCGTGCGTGGCCGCCTGCCCCAACGGCGCCGCGATGCTGTTCACCTCCGCCAAGGTCAACCACCTCAACGTCCTCCCGCAGGGCGCGCCCGAGCGCGAGACGCGGGTGCTGGACATGGTGGCGCAGATGGACGAGGAAGGCTTCGGCGGCTGCACGCTGGCCGGCGAGTGCGCGACCGCCTGCCCGAAGGGCATCCCGCTGGTGTCCATCACAGGGATGAACAAGGAATGGCTGCGGGCGACGCGCAAGGTGGCCAAGCGCTAGACGTCCCAGCTCACCGAACGTTCGCCGGCAGGGTGCGGACGGGCGGAGCCGGAGTGGTGCTCGCTTCCGGCTCCGCCAAGCACCCCTGGCATTCAACAACCCCACATCGTCTCTCTCTTCGCGGGTCACGCCACGGACAGTCGGCGTCGGCACAACAGGTAAGGCGGCACCGCTCGCCGCCGAGCCGCCCCGGCCCGTGACCAGGAGAGAGCCATGACCGGCGTTTCCACCCTCGACCGTCCCTCGCAGCCCGCCGCGCCGACCCGCTACACCGTCACGCTCGCCCGCGACGAGGACGATGTGCGTGCCGCGCAGCGGCTGCGGCACGACGTCTTCGCCGAGGAGATGGGCGCCCACCTGGCCAGCCCGCAGCCCGGTCTGGACGTCGACGCCTTCGACGCCTACTGCGACCACCTGCTCGTCCGCGACACGGTCACCGGCCAGGTGGTCGGCACCTACCGGCTGCTGCCGCCGGAGCGCGCCGCGGTCGCCGGACGGCTCTACTCGGAGAGCGAGTTCGACCTCGCCCCCCTCGACTCGATCCGCCCGGGCCTCGTCGAGGTCGGCCGCTCCTGCGTCCACCCCGACCACCGCGACGGCACGGTCATCGGCCTCATCTGGGCCGGCATAGCCCGCTACATGGTCGACCGAGGCCACGAATGGCTGGCAGGCTGCTGCTCGATCCCGCTCGCCGACGGCGGCGCCCTCGCCGCCGGCACCTGGGACCGGGTCAGCGCCAAGCACCTCGCCCCCGAGGAGTTCCGGGTCCGCCCGCTGCTCCCCTGGAGCCCGGACGGCGTCACCCGCCCCACCGACCGCGTCGAACTCCCGCCGCTGCTGCGCGGATACGTCCGCCTCGGCGCCTGGGTCTGCGGCGAGCCCGCCCACGACCCGGACTTCGGGGTCGCCGACCTGTACGTGCTGCTGTCGATGCGCCGGGTCAACCCGCGCTATCTGCGGCACTTCCTCTCGCTCGTCCCGGCCTGATGAGCGTCTGGCTGCCCAGCGCGCCCTGCACCCCCAGGACGTGCATCGGGCCGACGGGGTCCGTCACGGCCGTACCGCGCGCCGTGCTGCGATTCGTGGCCGTACTGGTCGTGGTGGCCGCCGGGGCCGCCCTCACCCCCATCGGCGGGCGCATCCCGGCCCGCGCGGTGCGCTGGTGGTGCCGGACGATCGTCCGGGCCGCCGGCATCCGGCTCCGTATCACCGGCAGCACGACGCCCACCGGCGGACTGCTGCTGGTCGCCAACCACATCTCGTGGCTGGACATCCCGCTGATGGCCGCCGTACGCCCGGCCCGCATGCTGGCCAAGGCCGAGATCCGGCACTGGCCCGTCGCGGGGACACTCACTGCGGGCAGCGGCGCCCTGTTCATCGACCGTGACCGGCTGCGGGCCCTGCCCGAGACGGTCGCCGCCATCGCGGGCGCCCTGCGTGCCGGCGGAGCGGTCGCCGTCTTCCCCGAGGGCAGCACCTGGTGCGGCCTGGCCCAGGGGCACTTCCGGCGGGCCGTCTTCCAGGCCGCGCTGGACGCCGGCGTACCCGTCCAGCCGGTCGGCCTGCACTACCTGACCGACGGCGGTACGGCCAGCACCGCGCCCGCCTTCGTCGGCAGCGACTCGCTGCTCACCTCGGTGTGGCGGGTGGTGTCGACCCGCGGACTGGTCGCCGACGTCGAGGTGGGGGCGACCATAGCGCCCGGCAGCCACCCCGACCGCCGTTCCCTCGCCCACGCCGCGCAGACCGGGGTCTCGGGCCGGGCCCACCACCCGGACCACTGCACCTCGGTGGCGCGGACACCCGTGAAAATTCGCAGGACGACGCGGAGGCGTCCTGCTAGCGTCGCGGCCATGAGGATCATCAGGCACACCGGCACCGCGACCGCGCGAGCGACCAGCTCGCCGGCCGCCGACGCCTGACCTCACTCACCTCTCCCGGCGGCCGGAAACGGACCGCCGGGACGTGTCGTTTCCAGCCTCTTCGCAGGTCTCCCCGCGGTTCCTTTCCGGTCCCCACCCGACCCGAAGGACCCACCGCCGTGAACACCGAAGACACCGTCCGCACGTTCCTGGACTTCTACCGAGAGCGCGGACACGAGCCGATCACCGGCAGCACCCTCCTGCCACCGCCGTCCGACCCGGTCCTCTTCACCACCTCCGGCATGCACCCGCTCACGCCGTACCTCCAGGGCCGCCCCCATCCACAGGGCCGACGCCTGGTCAACGTCCAGCGCTGTCTGCGCACCACCGACCTCGACGAGGTCGGCGACCCCACCCACCTCACCGTGTTCGAGATGCTCGGCTCCTGGTCGCTGGGCGACTACGACCATCCGCAGAGCCTGCGCTGGGGGTACGAGCTGCTGCGGGACGGCTTCGGCATCCCGAGCGAGAAGCTGTACGTCACCGTCTTCGACACCGACCTCGAATCCCTCGACACCTGGCGGGAGTTGGGCCTCCCCGTGGAGCCGACCCAGGACGAGAACTGGTGGTCCAACGGACCGACCGGCCCCTGCGGCCCCGACTCCGAGATCTTCTTCTGGACCGGCGACGGCCCGCCGGAGGGGCGCCCGACCACCGACTCGCGCTGGGTCGAGATCTGGAACCACGTGCACATGCGGTACGAACGTCGCGAGGACGGCGAACTCGTGCCGCTCCGGCAGGTCAACGTCGACACGGGCATGGGGCTGGAACGGTTCGTCTCCGTCCTCCAAGGCCGCCGGTCGGTCTATGAGACGGATCTGTTCGAACCGTGGATGCGGCTGGTTCCACCGCTCTGGGATCTGGACGAGCCCTCGGTGCGGGTGGTCTGCGACCATCTGCGGTCGAGCGTCGTGGTCCTCGGCGACGGGGTGCGGCCGTCCAACACCGGGCGGGGGTATGTCCTACGGCGGCTGGTGCGGCGGTTGCTCACGGTTTTGCGGCGCGATGATCCCTCGCGCACGCTGGGTGATCTGCCGGGGGAGCTGGTCGAGCACACGCTCGACCATTTTCGGCAGTCGCTCGGGGGCGGTGTCGTGCGGGGCGTGTTGATGGATGAGGAGCGGCGGTTCGGTCTGCTGCTGGAGCGGGGACGGCGGGTGTTGTCGCGGCCGGAGTTTCGGAGGCCGCTGAGCGAGGAGGACTTTCGGTATCTGCACGACACTCATGGGTTGCCGCGTGATTTGGTGAACGGATTGAAGGGGCAGTAGTTCGGCTGCGGGTGCGTGGGGGCTGGTCGCGCAGTTCTCCGCGCCCCTGAAGACAAGGGTGATTATGCGAGGGCGTTTGCCAGATAGGGAGCCGTAGTGCTCCCCGGCGCCCCCGCCACATCTCTCGGTCGGCCCGTTGCCGCGATCCGGCCGTCGTCCAAGTCGATCACCCAGTCCGCGCCCGCCACCACCGCCATGTCGTGTTCGACCACGACCACGGTGTGGCCGGCGTCGACCAGTCCGTGGAGTTGGCGTAGCAGGACCTCGACGTCGGCCGGGTGGAGGCCGGTGGTCGGTTCGTCGAGGAGGTAGAGGGTGTGGGCGTGTCGGACGCGCTGCAACTCGCCGGCCAGTTTGATGCGTTGGGCCTCGCCGCCGGAGAGCTCGGTGGCGGGCTGGCCCAGCCGGAGGTAGCCGAGGCCGACATCAAGGAGTGTGGTGAGGCTGCGGGTCACGGCAGGGGTGTCCGTGTCCGCGAAGAAGTCCGCCGCGGCCTCCACCGTCAGGTCGAGGACCTGCGCGATGTTCCGTTCCCGGTACGTGACTTGGAGTGTCTCGGGGTTGTAGCGGGCACCGCCGCAGTCCGGGCAGGATGCGTAGGTGCTGGGGAGGAAGAGGAGTTCGACGCTGACGAAGCCCTCGCCCTGGCAGGTCTCGCAGCGGCCGCCCGGCACGTTGAAGGAGAACCGGCCTACGCCGTAACCCCGTTGCCGTGCCTCGTCGGTGGCCGCGAACACCTTGCGGACGACGTCGAAGAGGCCGGTGTAGGTGGCGAGATTGGAGCGTGGGGTGCGGCCGATCGGTTTCTGATCGACCGACACCAGGCGTCCCACGCCCGGCAGTTCCTCGCTGATCTCGCCGATCAGGGTCGACTTCCCGGAGCCCGAGACACCGGTGACCGCGGTGAACACGCCCAACGGGAACTCCGCGGTCACGTCCCGCAGGTTGTGCCGGGTGACCGGGCCGACCTTCAACTCGCCCCGGGGGGAACGGACTTCGCGGGACGGTACGGGGGAGCGGTCGAAGAGGAAGCGGGCGGTCGCCGACTCCTTCACCTTCGCCAGGTCGGCCACCGGTCCGCTGTGCAGTACCCGACCGCCGTGCTCGCCGGCCAGCGGGCCCACGTCCACCAGCCAGTCGGCGGCGCGCATGACGTCGAGGTGGTGCTCCACGACGAACACCGAGTTGCCCGCGGCCTTCAGCCGGTCCAGCACCGTGAGCAGGGCCTCGGTGTCGGCGGGGTGCAGTCCGGCCGACGGTTCGTCGAGGACGTAGACGACACCGAAGAGACCGGAGCGCAACTGCGTTGCCAGGCGCAGGCGTTGGAGTTCGCCGGGGGAGAGGGTGGGGGTCACGCGGTCCAGGCTGAGGTGGCCGAGGCCGAGTTCGAGGACGGGGGTGATGCGGGAGGTGAGATCCTCGGTGAGGACTCGGGCCGCCTCCGAGGTGCCGCCCAGGGCGCCCGCCAACTCCGCCAGCGGGAGCGCGGCCAGGTCGGCGATCGTACGGCCCGCGACGGTCACCGCCAGGGACTCCGCGCGCAGTCTGCTGCCTCCGCAGACCGGGCAGGGGGCGCTGGTCAGGAAGCGCTCCGCCTTGGCCCGTAGGGTCGGGCTCTTCGTGTCCGCGAAGGTCTTCATGACGTAGCGGCGGGCGCTCATGTACGTGCCCTGGTACGGGCGTTGGATACGGTCGGCGTCCCGGACCGGATGGACCGTGACCACCGGCTGCTCGTCCGTGAACAGGATCCACTCCCGCTGTTCGGCGGGGAGTTCGCGCCACGGCACGTCCACGTCGTGGCCGAGGGTGTCCAGGATGTCGCGCAGGTTCTTGCCCTGCCAGGCGCCCGGCCAAGCGGCGATCGCGCCCTCGCGGATCGAGAGGGAGGGGTCCGGGACCAGGGACTCCTCGGTCGTGCGGTGCACCCGGCCGAGGCCGTGGCACTCGGGGCACGCGCCCGCCGCCGTATTGGGGGAGAAGGCGTCCGAGTCGAGGCGTTCGGCGCCGGGCGGGTAGTCGCCGGCGCGGGAGAACAGCATCCGGAGGGAGTTGGAGAGGTTGGTGACCGTGCCCACCGAGGAGCGGGAGGTGGGGGTCGAGCGGCGCTGCTGGAGCGAGACGGCGGGCGGAAGACCGGTGATCTCGCCGACCTTAGGGGCGCCGACCTGGTGGATCAGCCTGCGGGCGTACGGCGCGACCGACTCGAAGTAGCGGCGCTGGGCCTCGGCGTAGATCGTGCCGAAGGCGAGGGACGACTTCCCGGAACCGGAGACGCCCGTGAACACGGCCAGCACGTCCCGTGGGATGTCGACGTCGACGCCCTGGAGGTTGTGCTCGCGGGCGCCGCGGACGCGGACATAGGGGTCGTGGGGGCTGTGCATGACCCGGCGAGTCTATGCGACCCCGCCCTGTGACGCCCGCTGACCTGCGGGGGTGCGGTGGTGCCCGGGCTGTGCCACGTTGGAAGGCACGGATGCCAGTCGCCGCACGGAAGGTCCGTGGTCATGAGCACTCCCGGATTCGGTTTCGGACGCAGCCCCTTCGAGGATTTCGACGAGCTGATGTCCCGGTATTTCGGCGGCTCGGGCCCGGCGGCCCCCTCGCGCCGGGCGCAGCGCGTCGACATCGGCAGCCTGCTGTCCGAGCGGGCCCGGGAACTGGTGGCGCAGGCGCGGGACATCGCGGCCGTGGAGGGCAGCGAGGAACTCGACGCCCGGCATCTGCTGGCCGCCGCCACCGAGCAGGACTCCACCCGGCGGCTGCTCACCGAGGCGGGCGCCGACCCCGACCGGATCCGGGAGCGGCTCGCCGCCGGGGCCGAGGGCGGCCCGAAGACCGAACCCGCCACGCTCACCCCGGCCGCCAAGCGCGCCCTGCTCGACGCCTACCGGATCTCCCGCGCCGAGAACTCCTCGTACATCGGCCCCGAGCACCTGCTGCGGGCCCTGGCCGCCAACCCCGAGTCGGCCGCGGGACAGGCACTCGCGGGCAGTGGCTGGGCGGATGCCGGGCCGGCCACCGGGGCCGAGCCCGAGCGGAAGCGGCCGAGCAGCACGCCGACCGTCGACGAGTACGGGCGTGATCTCACCGAGGACGCCCGCGCCGGACGGCTCGACCCGGTGATCGGGCGGGACGAGGAGGTCGAGCAGACCATCGAGGTGCTCTCCCGGCGCAGCAAGAACAACCCCGTCCTCATCGGCGACCCCGGCGTCGGCAAGACCGCCGTCGTCGAGGGCATCGCCCAGCGGATCGTCGCCGGGGACGTGCCGAAGACCCTGGAGGGCAAGCGGCTCGTCTCGCTCGACCTGGCCGGGATGGTCGCCGGCACCAAGTACCGGGGCGAGTTCGAGGAGCGGCTGAAGAAACTCCTCGACGAGGTGAGCGAGCACGGCGACGAACTGGTCCTGTTCCTCGACGAGTTGCACACCGTCGTCGGTGCGGGCGGCGGTGGCGACGGCGCCCTCGACGCCGGGAACATGCTCAAACCCGCCCTGGCACGCGGCCAGTTGCACCTCATCGGCGCCACCACCGTCGACGAGTACCGCAGGTACATCGAGAAGGACTCCGCGCTGGAGCGGCGCTTCGCGCCCCTCCTCGTGGGCGAGCCGACCGTCGACGACACCATCGAGATCCTGCGCGGACTGCGCGACCGCTACGAGGCCCACCACCAGGTCCGGATCACCGACGAGGCGGTCGTCGCGGCGGCCGAACTCTCCGACCGCTACATCACGGCCCGCTTCCTCCCCGACAAGGCCATCGACCTGATGGACCAGGCCGCGGCCCGGGTACGGCTGCGCGCGAAGACCCCGCAGTCCGACACCCGCGAGACCGAGGACCGGCTCGCCGCCCTGAACCGGGAGAAGGACCAGGCCGTCGCCGACGAGGAGTACGAGCGGGCCAGGGAACTCCGCGACCGGATCAAGGAGACCGAGGCCGAGCTGAAGGCGGGCGGCGACTTCACCGAGGAACAGGTGCCCAGGGTCACCGCCGAGGACATCGCGGGGGTCGTCTCCCGCACCACCGGCATCCCCGTCGCCCAGCTCACCGAGGAGGAGCGCGCCCGGCTGCTGAAACTGGAGGAGCACCTCCACGAAAGGGTCGTCGGGCAGGACGAGGCCATCACCGCCGTCGCCCGCGCGGTCCGCCGCGCCCGGGCCGGCATGAGCGACCCGAACCGGCCCATCGGCAGCTTCCTCTTCCTCGGCCCCACCGGAGTCGGCAAGACCGAACTCGCCCGCGCCCTCGCCGCCGCCCTCTTCGGCGACGAGAGCCGCATGATCCGCCTCGACATGAGCGAGTTCCAGGAACGGCACACCGTCTCCCGCCTGGTCGGCGCCCCGCCCGGATACGTCGGCCACGAGGAAGCCGGCCAGCTCACCGAGGCCGTCCGCAGGCAGCCGTACGCCGTGCTGCTGCTCGACGAGGTCGAGAAGGCGCACCCCGACGTCTTCAACACGCTGCTGCAACTCCTCGACGACGGGCGGCTGACCGACTCGCAGGGCCGTACGGTCGACTTCAAGAACACCGTGGTGATCATGACGTCGAACATCGGCGCCGACCGCATCCTCGCCGCGGGCGTCGACGACTACGCCAAGGTCCGGGAGTCGGTCATGCCCGTCCTGAACCAGCACTTCCGGCCCGAGTTCCTCAACCGCATCGACGAGATCATCGTCTTCCGCGGCCTCGAACGCGCCCAACTCCGCGAGGTCGTCGACCTGTTGCTGGAACACACCCGGCGCCAGCTGCACGCCCAGGACGTCACCCTGGAAGTGACCGACGCGGCGGCGGATCTGCTCGCCGACCTCGGATATCAGCCCGACTTCGGCGCCCGCCCGCTGCGCCGCACCATCCAGCGCGAGATCGACGACCGGCTCGCCGATCTGCTCCTCGCCGGTGAACTCGGCGCGGGCGACCGGGCGTTGGTCGACGCGGCCGACGGCACGATCGAGGTAGGGGCACGCCAGGCGGCCGATCACTAGTCGCGCCGTATTCGCATCCCTTCGGGAGACAGGTATGAGCAGTTATCGAGTCGCGCAAGTCGGCGTCGCGGGCGGCGGGTTCGAGGTGGTCGAGCGTGAGGTGCGGCAGCCGGGCCCCGGCCATGTGCGGATCGCCGTGGAGGCCTGCGGGATCTGCCACAGCGACACCTTCTTCGTCAACGCCGGGGTGCCCGGCGTGAGCTTCCCGCTCGTCACCGGGCACGAGATCGCCGGGCGGATCGACGCGCTAGGCGAGGGCACCTCGGACCGGGGCTGGCGGGTCGGCGACCGGGTGGCGGTCGGCTGGTTCGGCGGCAGCTGCGGCTACTGCACCCCTTGCCGGCAGGGCGACTTCATCGTCTGCGAGAACCTGAAGGTGCCCGGCTGGGCCTACGACGGCGGCTTCGCCGAGATGACGGTCGCGCCGGTCGACGCGCTCGCCAGGATTCCCGAGGGCCTGTCGGCGACCGCCGCCGCGCCCATGGGCTGCGCGGGCGTGACCACCTTCAACGGGCTGCGGCGCAGTGCGGCGGGGCCGGGCGACCTGGTGGCCGTACTCGGGCTCGGCGGTCTCGGTCACCTGGGGGTGCAGTACGCGGTCGCGATGGGGTTCGAGACCGTGGCGATCGCGCGCGGTGCCGAAAAGGCGGACTTCGCCAAGCAGTTGGGCGCGCACCACTACGTCGACAGCACGGCGGACACCGAAGTCGCCGAGGCGCTGCGGGAGTTGGGCGGTGCGAAGGTGGTGCTGGCCACGGCGGGCAACGCCGAGGCCGCCGCGGCGACCGTGGAGGGGCTGAGGCCCCGTGGTGAGCTGGTGGTCATCGGGGCGGACAACGCGCCGTTGGAGATCAGCCCGCTCCAACTCCTCATGAGCGCCAAGGTGGTTCGGGGCCATCCGTCCGGCACCGCCCAGGACGTGCAGGACACGCTGGCCTTCAGCGCCCTGCACGGGATCCACCCGATGGTGGAGACCGTACCGCTGGAGCAGGCCGGCGAGGCCTATGAGCGGATGCTGTCCGGCGCGGCCCGCTTCCGGATGGTGCTCACCCCCTGAGTGAGGCCAGCCGCCGGTAGGAGTCCAGCAGGGCTTCGCGGTCGTAGGTGCTGGTGGTGACGAGAACTTCGTCGGCGCCGGTCTCCTTCAGCACCGTCTCCAGCTCGTGGGCCACCTGTTCCTCGGTGCCCGCGAGCTGTCCGGTGAGCCCGGCCTCGTAGAAGCCGAACTCCTTGTCGGACATGGCCAGTTGCTCCACCCGCTCGGCGGGCGGGAGCGGCGGGAAGGTGCCGTGGGTGCGCGAGTACGCCATCGACCAGGCCTCCGGCACGAGGAGCCGGCGGGCCGCCTCGGGGGTGGCGGCCACGGCGATCGTGCCCGAGACGACGACGTACGGCTCGGCGGCCCAGGGGGAGGGGCGGAAGCGGTCGCGGTAGTGGTCGATCCCGCGGCGCATCTTGTCCCGGTTGCGCAGGTCGCCGATCACCATCGGCAGCCCGGCGCGGGCCGCGATGTCGGCGCCCTCGCCCATCGCGAGCACGAACGGCGGGACGCTCAGGCCCTCCGAGGGCCGCGCGTGCGCGCCGGTCGGCGAGGTGCCCCGGAACCAGCCGAGGAGTTCGTCGAGTTGTCCGGCGAAGTCGTCGGCGTCGTCCTTGTCGCGGTCCAAAGCCTTGCGCACGCCGTCGGTGAAGCCGACCGAGCGGCCGAGGCCCATGTCGATCCGGCCGGGGAAGAGTGACTCCAGCACCCCGAACTGCTCGGCCACGACCAGAGGTTGGTGATTGGGCAGCATCACCCCGCCCGTCCCGACCCGGATGGACCGGGTGGCCGAGGCGACGGCGGCGGCCAGCACGGTCGGCGCGGAACCGGCGACCCCGGGCACACCGTGGTGCTCCGACACCCAGAACCGGTGATACCCCAGCCCCTCGACCTCCCGCGCCAGCCGCACGGTGTCGCGCAGCGCCTCCGCGGGCGGGTGCCCCTCGCGGGTGCGGGAACGGTCCAACACGGAGAACGGGGTCGAGGCGATCAAGGAGCTCACATGGAGTTCAACGCCCGGCGGCCCCCGGCATTCCCCGGGCCGGCCGGACCGCTCACCGCCGAGACCGTACGCGCGCGTCCCGTGGCGGGTCGATGAACTGCAACTCCAGCGTCACGGGCGGCTCCGCGAGCCCCGGCCCGCCCGCCGCCGCCCACTCCAGCACGTCCTCCGTGCAGTCGTCGTCCATCGCGAACCCGACCCAGGTCGGCCGCCCGCCGGCCCGGCGCCCCGCGGCCGACGGCTGGACCACGATCACATTGGCCTGGTCGCACGGGCCGAGACAGTCCGTCGTACGCACCGCGAAACCGTGCTCTGCGGCCCCGGCCCGCAGCCGTTCCAACTGCCAGGCGTGGTCGGTGCCCGGGTGCTTGCGCGGGTCGCCGCAGCAGCAGCCCCGGCAGACGACCAGAGTGCAGGGCCGTTCACGCGCGGCGCCTATGAGGAACGTACGGGGAGCGGGAGTTGCGGCAGACATACGAGAAGCATGAGGCCAGGGCCTCGGGCGGCCGCCGCCGGGGTGCGGCGGCTGTCTAAAGTGGCCCGGTGACAGCTGACAGCAGGCGGCCCCTCGCCGTGTTCGACCTCGACAACACCCTCGCCGATACGGCGCACCGGCAGCGGTTCCTGGAGAACAAGCCGCGCGACTGGGACGGCTTCTTCGGCGCCGCGCCACAGGACCCGCCGTTGGCGGAGGGCGTCGCGCTCGCGCTGGAGTGTGCCGAGGAGTGCGAGGTCGTGTATCTGACCGGGCGGCCCGAGCGCTGCCGGCGCGACACGCTCGAGTGGCTCGCCGCGCAGGGGCTGCCCGAGGGGCGGGTCTTCATGCGGCGCAACGACGACCGTCGGCCCGCTCGCCGCACCAAGCTGGAGATCCTCGAGCGGCTCGCCCGGGACCGGGACATCAGGGTTCTCGTGGACGACGACGAGCTGGTCTGCGACGACGCCGAGCGGGCCGGGTTCAGGGTCGTACGAGCCCGTTGGACCGTTCCATCCGCCGCGCTGGAGGCGGCGCAGGAGGGGGAGGGCCGGACCTGAGAGGACGGTGGTGCCTGCTCCGACCTCCTCTCGCCTTGACGCATTCCCATATCGGCATACGATAGCTGTCATGGCACGAGCAGCGACGACGTCGGACGTCTTCAACGCGATCGCCGAGCCGCAGCGCCGGGAGATCCTGGCGCTGCTGCGGGCGGGCGAGCGGCCGGTGACCGAGTTGGCGCACGAGCTGGGGATGAGCCAGCCGGGTGCGTCCAAGCATCTGCGGGTGCTCCGGGAGGTAGGCCTGGTGCGGGTCCGCGAGGCGGGCAAGCAGCGGCTGTACGGTCTGGACGCCCGCGGGCTGCGGCCCGTCCACGAGTGGGCCGGCGGATTCGAGCGGTTCTGGAACGAGAGTTTCGACCGGCTGGACACCTATGTGCAGGACCTCAAGCAGGCACGGCAGGAGGACTGACCGATGGCAGGGACAAGGCAGGAAACGGGGGCGGAGTCGGCTACGGCCGAGCGGGAGATCGTGATCTCCCGGGTCATCGACGCCCCGCGGGAGCTGGTGTTCGAGGCGTTCACCGAGGTCAGGCATCTGTCGCGGTGGTGGGGGCCGGACGGGTTCACCACCACCACGCGGTCCTTCGAGTTCCGTGAGGGCGGGGAGTGGGTCTTCGTGCTGCACGGGCCGGACGGGACCGACTACTCGGAGTGGATCCGCTGGACGCGGATCGTCCCGCCGGAGCGGATCGAGCTGCTGCACGGCGAGACCCGCGACGACCCGAACGCCTTCGAGTCGGTCCTGACCCTCGCGGCGGACGGCGCGGCGACCCGGATGGTCATGCGCACGCTGTTCCCGACCAAGGAAATGCGCGACGAGGCGGCCGAGAAGTACCACGCGATCGAGGGCGGCGAGCAGACCCTTGGCAACCTGGCGGCCTACGTCACCGACCTCGCGCGGAAGGCGGTGGAGGGCTGATGGCCGGCAAGGTGTTCTTCAGCGTGTCGATGTCGCTGGACGGCTTCGTCGCGCCCGAGTCCGTGCCCGACGAGCTCACGCTCTTCGCGCCCGAGCGACGGGACGACCCGGACGTCCAGCGCTGGCTGGGGCAGTGGACCGAGCTGCAGCAGTGGGTGTTCCCGCTGCGGTTCTTCCGGGAGAACCTCAAGATGGGCGAGGGCGGCGAGGAAGGCCTCGACAACGACATGGCGCGGGAGACGTTCGAGCGGACCGGCGCGAGCGTCATGGGCAGGCGCATGTTCGACCTCGGCGAGCGGTCCTGGCCGGAGGAGGCTCCCTTCCACACCCCGGTCTTCGTGGTGACGCACAGCAAGCGCGACCCGTGGGAGCGGCCCGGCGGCACCACGTTCCACTTCGTCGACGACGGCATCGAGCACGCCCTCGACCAGGCCCGCGAGGCCGCCGGCGACCGCGACGTCCGCATCGCGGGCGGCGGCACGACGATCCTGGAGTACCTGAACGCGGGCCTGGTCGACGAGTTCTCGATCACGCTGTCCCCGGTGCTCTTCGGCACCGGCACCCGGCTGTTCGACGGCGTGGACGCGTCCAGGATCGCGCTGGAACCGGTCCGCTCGCAGCCGTCTTCGCGGGTGACGCACCTGACCTACGCGGTGCGCCGACGGTAGCTCCGGCCGTCAGTCCTCGTCCTCGATGCGGAAGCCGACCTTCAGGCCGACCTGGTAGTGCTCGATCTGCCCGTTCTCGATCTGGCCCCTGACCTGCGTCACCTCGAACCAGTCGAGGCTGCGCAGGGTCTGGGCGGCGCGGGCGACGCCGTTGCGGATGGCCTGGTCGATGCCCTCGTGAGAGGTGCCGACGATCTCGGTGACCCGGTACGTGTGGTTGGACATGCGGGTACTCCTCTCGGCCGTGACGGGCGCGTCACGCGTCACTCCACCGTGCCCCAAGGTGCGGCGGTACGCGAGACGGCCCGTCACCCGATGTCAGCGCACCACGCTCAGTGACAGCGCGAAGCGGCCCTCCCGGTCGGTCCACCAGTGGGCCAACTCCAGTCCCGCAGTGGAGAGTTCGGTCCGCACGCCCTCCTTGCGGAACTTCGCCGAGATCTCGGTGCGCAGTTCCTCGCCGGCCGCGAAGTCGACGGCGAGATCGAGCGCCGGGATCTTCACGGTCTGGTCCGTGCGGGACCGCAGCCGCATCTCGATCCACTCGTTCTCGGCGTCCCAGAGGGCCACGTGGTCGAAGGCGCCGGCGTCGAAGTCGGCGCCCAGCTCGCGGTCGACCACGGTCAGGACGTTCTTGTTGAACGCGGCCGTCACCCCGGCCGCGTCGTCGTACGCCCGGACCAGGACCTGTTCGTCCTTGACCAGGTCCGTGCCCAGCAGCAGCGCGTCGCCGGGTGAGAGCAACGCGCGGAGACCGGCGAAGAACGTGGCGCGTTCGGCCGGCAGCAGGTTGCCGATCGTGCCGCCCAGGAACGCCAGCAGGCGCGGTCCCGGTGTCTCCGGGAGCGTGATCGCGCCGGTGAAGTCGGCGATCAGGGCGTGTACGTCCAGGCCCGGCCGTTCCGCGACGATGGCGTGCCCGGCCTGCGTGAGCGCGCTCTCGCTCACGTCGACGGGGACGTACAGGGCCAGGTCGGTGAAGGCGTCGAGGAGGTGACGCGTCTTGTCCGAGGAGCCGGAGCCCAGCTCGACGAGTGTCCGCGCGCCGGTCGCGGCGGCGATCTCGCCGGCCCGGTCGATGAGGATCTCCCGTTCCGCGCGGGTCGGGTAGTACTCGGGCAACTCGGTGATCTGCTCGAAGAGTTCGCTGCCGTGGGCGTCGTAGAACCACTTCGGCGGCAGGGTCTTCGGGGTGCGGGTCAGGCCGTGCAGGACGTCGGCGCGCAGGGCCGCGTCGGTGGCGTCCTCGGGCAGGGTGCGGGTGAGAAGGAACGGGCTCACGTACGGGGCTCCTTCGATGGTGCGAGGTCTTTCAGGGGGGTGAGGAGGACCTCGGCGCGGGTCGCGGTGAGCAGAGTGCGGTCGGGGACCTCCTGCCAGTGCGGGTCGTCGTCGTAGGGCTCGGAGGCCACGACCGTGCGGCGGCCGGGCTCCGAGAGGTACCAGAGGGTGTCGCCCCAGGCCGTCGCGGCGATCGAATCGCCGTTGGTGACAAGGAGGTTGAGGCGCGAGCCGGGGGCGGCATGGGCCACCTCCAGCACCGTGTCGGCCAGCGCCTGGCCCTCCTCGTCGCCCGCCCGCAGTCGGCCGAGGACCAGCGCCCACACGAGCGCCGAGTCGCAGCGGGCCTCGAGGGACAACAGGTCGACCGGGGGCAGGCGTTGGGCGAGCGCGGCGAGCGTCTGGGGCCAGCCGGTGACGGCGCCGTTGTGGCTGAACAGCCAGGGGCCCGCGGCGAACGGAGCCGCCGCGGCCTCCCCGTCCGCGCCCGCGAACGTCGCGTCCCGTACGGCGGCCAGCAGCGCCCCCGTACGGACCACGCGGGCCAGGTCGGCGAAGGACTGGTCGCCCCAGATGGGCACGGCCCGCCGGTAGCGGCCCGGCACCGGGTCGCCCTCGGCGTACCAACCCACCCCGAAACCATCGGCGTTGACCGTCCCGTGCTGCTGCCGGCGCGGTTCCCAGGACTGGCGGTACAGGCTGTGCTCCGGGTCCACGAGGAGCCGGCCGAGCGGCTCCTCGGGTCCCAGGTACGCCAGATGACGGCACATCAGACGGCTCCCGAGCGGGCGGTGCGGAACCCGGAGAAGATCTGCCGCCGGATCGGATAGTCCCAGTTGCGGAACGTGCCCCGGCAGGCCACCTCGTCCACGGCGAACGAACCGCCGCGCAGCACCTTGTACTCGGGGCCGAAGAACACCTCCGAGTACTCCTTGTACGGGAACGCCCTGAACCCGGGGTAGGGCAGGAAGTCGCTCGACGTCCACTCCCACACGTCACCGATCAACTGGCGTACGCCCAGCGGTGATTCGCCCGCCGGATAGCTGCCCGCGGGTGCCGGGCGCAGGTGGCGCTGGCCGAGGTTGGCGTGTTCCGGGGCCGGGTCTGCGTCGCCCCACGGATAGCGCATCGAGCGGTCGGACGTCGGGTCGTGGCGGGCCGCCTTCTCCCACTCCGCCTCGGTGGGCAGCCGGCGTCCGGCCCAGCGGGCGTACGCGTCGGCCTCGTACCAGCACACGTGCACCACCGGCTCGTCGAGCGGCACGGCCTCCGTGACACCGAACCGGCGGCGCAGCCACTGGCCCGCCTCCCGGCGCCAGAACAGGGGTGCCACAAGGGAGTTGCGGCGGACGTGTGCCCAGCCCTCCTTCGTCCACCAGCGCGGATCGTCGTAGCCGCCGTCCTCGATGAACGCCAGATACGCGCCGTTCGTCACCGGGGTCGTGTCGATGTAGAAGGGGGCCACCTCGCGCCGGTGCGCGGGCTTCTCGTTGTCGAGGGCCCACGGCTCGGTGGAGGTGCCCATGGTGAACGGGCCGCCGGGGACGAGGACTTCGGACGGACCGGTGAACAGCGGTACCGGTTCCGGGTCCGGAGCCGTCAACGCCTGAGGCCCTGTACGGAGTTGATGGGTGATCAACATTGTTTCGTCGTGCTGCTGTTCGTGCTGGGCGACCATCCCGAAGGCGAAGCCCGCCTCCGTCAGCCGCGACCCGCGGAACGCCGAGTCGGCGAGTACGTCCGTCACCCGGCCGCGCACCTCGGCCGCGTACTGCCGGGCCTCCGCGGGCGGCAGCAGCGGCAGCGAGGGGCGTTCGGAACGCGGGTGCTCGAACGCGTCGTAGAGGCCGTCGATCTCGGGGCGCATCGCGTCCCGGCCGCCGACGGCGCGGAGCAGCCACAGCTCCTCCTGGTTGCCGATGTGCGCGAGGTCCCAGACCAGCGGGGACATCAACGGCGAGACCTGCGCGGTGAGTTCGGGCTCGTCCACACAGCTCGTCAGGAGCGTGGTGCGGTCCCGGGCCGTGGTGAGGGTGGTCAGCGCCCGTTCCCTGAGCGCCTCGATATCGATGTCATCAACGGTGGTGTCGGCGTCGGTCATGTGCGGATGTCCTTCCCGTGCGGGCGGCTGTCCGTGCCACGCACGCGGTCGAGCAGATCGTCGGCGGGGCAGCGGCCCCGGATGACATAGCGGTCGAAGTACGCGCGGACGGCGTCCACGACCCCGGCGCTCGCGCCCAGCCGGGGCAGCGCCTCCAGTGCCGTCGCGAAGCAGACGAGCGCCACCTCGTGCAGCTCCGGGTCGGACAGGCCGTAGCGGGCCGCGTCGATCCACAGCGGATTGTGCGGCGCGGGCAGCCCCAGGGACCGTTCGGCCAGCGGCTTCACGGCCCGGTACGCGGTCTCGGCGGCCTCCGGGTCGTCGAACAGCGCCGTCGTCACGGCCAGCGGCACGATCCAGCCGTCGTCCCCGGGCTGCGCGTCGATCATGCGCAGTTCGAGATGGCCACGGGGTCTGACCGGCGGGAACAGGGTGGTGAGGTGATAGTCGAGGTCGTCACGGGTCGGGGGCGTCGAGGACCGGGTCCACTCCCGGAACGTGAGCCCCTCGGGCACGTCCCACGGGCCGTCCTCGCGCCGGACGCACATCACCGGCGAGTCGAGGACGTGCTCCGCCCAGGCGCCGCGCGGCTCCGCGTCCAGCGGGGGCGCGCCGGCCCGCCCGGGGCCGATCTCCATCCAGATCAGCTGCCGGGAGGAACGCCAGCCCGTGGGGCTGCGGCCGACCAGCGGGGAGTTGGCGAACGCGGCCACCAGCACCGCGCCCAGCTGGTGCGCCAGCCACCAGCGCCGCCCGTGGCCGAGCGGCCCCGGCTCCTCGTAGCCGGCGTCCAGACACACCTGCACGGACGCCGAGCTGCACATCATGCGGCGGCCGGCGGGGCCCGTGCGGTCGAGGCAGCGCTCCATCGCGTCGTAGCGCGGCTCGTGCAGGAACCGGCGCGGCGGGTGCCAGGGATCGTGGCCGACGCCGACCAGCCCCAGGTTGTCGCGGGCCAGCACCGCGCGGACGGTGTCGAGGTCTTCGGAGACGGTACCGATGCACTCCATCAGGGAGGCGGCGGGCGACGAGCTCAGTTCCAGCTGGCCGCCGGGCTCGACGGTGAGCGCCGACCTCAGGTGCACGGTCCTCAACGCGGCATAGGCCGCTTCGAGTCGTTCGGGTGTCACGGGGAGCTGCGGGAGACGCAGCTCGTGGACGAGCCATTCCACTTCGACCCCGAGGGTTCGGGGCGGACCGGTCTTGAAGCAGATGCCCCTGACCAGGGCCTCCACCTCGGGTTCGGTGACCGCGGTACGGGGCTCCGTACAGTCGCTACAGTCACTTGCCGTATCGGACATGTCGGGATCCTCCTGAGATTCCACCATGCCACCGGCCCGGTTTCGGTTGGGCCCGGGCCGGCACACTCGTACCACCCAAGACCCTCACGGCTAGTCGCACAAGGGTGCGTATTGCCACGTTCGGGATCGGTAATCTCCGGTTCGCCGGCCGTTCGCGGAGCCCGGAAACTCCGTTGCACCGCACGACCAGCATCGCTCAGGATGCTGGTATGAGCACGACGGGGGAGAACACGGGGGAGATCGCGGGGCGCGCTCTCATGGCGTACACGGGGGTTATGCCATGAGCGCGCGCCTGCGCGGCATCGCGCAGCAGACCGAGCAGATCGTGGCGGCCGGGGGCTACCGCGCGGCGGACGGGCGCGAGGTGTCCATCGCCGACGCGATCGAGGCGGCCCGGGCGGGCACCGGCCTGCACGGACCGGAGCCGGTGCGCATACCGGCGTTCTCTCCGGCGGACACGTTCATCGAGGTCACGGGCGAGAGCAGCCTGGAGGCCGCCCGCCGGATCACCGGCCCGGTCGCCGTCCTGAACTTCGCCTCGGCCCGCAATCCCGGCGGCGGCTTCCTCAACGGCGCGCAGGCCCAGGAGGAGGCCCTGTGCCGTGCCTCCGCGCTGTACACCTGCCTGCTGGAGGCCCGAGGTTTCTACGACCACCACCGCGCCCACCGCGACCCGTTCTACACGGACCGGGTCATCCACTCACCGGCCGTACCCGTCTTCCGCGACGACAAGGGCCGCCTCCTGGACGAGCCGTACACCGCGGGCTTCCTGACCGCCGCCGCGCCGAACGCGGGGGTCGTGCTGCGCACGGCACCGGAGCGCGCCGCCGAGCTGCCGGGCGCCGTCGCCGTACGGGCGGAGCGGGTGCTGGAGACGGCCGTGGCGCACGGCTACCGGCGGCTGGTCCTGGGGGCCTGGGGCTGCGGGGTGTTCCAGAACGACCCGGCGCAGGTCGCGGGCGCCTTCCACGCGCTGCTCGGGCCGGGCGGACGGTTCGCCGCGGCCTTCGAGCACGTGGTGTTCGGCGTCCTGGACCGCACACCGGGTGCCACGGTCCGGGACGCCTTCGTACGGGCCTTTCCGGAGCCTCAGCTCCAGAAGTAGCGGCTCAGGTGCAGTCGGGGCTGCTCAGGTCCAGCCGTAGCGCTCGTGCAGCCGGTGGCGCACGAGGTTGAACCGCATCTGGTCGATGGCGCACGCCTCCCGGCGCATGCCGTCCTCGTGCAGGCGCAGGACGCGGTCCACGTCGACCCAGGAGTCGCGGCCCGACTTGTCCCACGGCCCGTTGCCGATCGCGACCCACTCGCGGTCGGCGTCGTGCCGCTTGCTGGAGAGCTGGACGGCGAGCAGGGTCCCGCCGGGCTCGCGGGCCACGACGAGTACCGGGCGGTCCTTGCCCCGGCCGTCGTTCTCCTCGAACGGCACCCAGGTCCAGACGATCTCACCGGGGTCGGGGTCCCCGTCGTGCGCGGGGGAGTACTCGGTACGCACCTTGCCGACCTCGCGCGGGTCGGCCTCGGTGGTGGCGGAGGGGCCGAAGCGGCCCGGGACGTTCTCATCGGTAAACGCGGTCACGGGGGGCACCTTAGAGGGTGTCCCCCGCGACCCGTGCGTCAGCCTCCCGTTGACGTCACTTCTCGTCCGTCTCCACCGGCACCCTCTGCGACGGCGGTTGCACACTCCCGTTGAGGGCCGAAGTCCCGTTCGGGGCCTGCCCGTTCTCGTTCATCGAGGCCAGCAGCTGGCGGGCCAGACCGAGTCCGGCACCGCCCATGGTGAGCGCCTTGGCGAGCATCTCCGCCATGCCGTCGGCCCCGTTGAGGACCACCATGTTGTCGACGCTGCCGAACGCGGACGCGCCGGCCCGGACGATCTCCGGCCAGTTCTCGGCGAGTTGCTGCGCGACCACCGCTTCCTGGTTCTCGGCGAGGGCCGCGGCCCGCGCCTTGATGGCCTCCGCCTCGGCGAGACCCTGGGCGCGGGTCGCCTCGGCGGCGGCCAGACCCTTCGCCTGGGCGGCTGCGGCCTCGGCCTCACCGGTGGCCCGGGTGGCCGTCGCGGCGGCGGCACCTCGTGCCTGGGTCGCCTCGGCCTCGGCGTTCGCGGCCGTCTTGATCCGGCTCGCCTCGGCCAGGGCCGCCAACTCGGTCTCCTTCGCCTTGGCCTGCGCGGCGGAGATCCGCGCGTCACGCTCGGCCTCGGCACGGGCCCGGGTCTCGTAGGCCTGGGCGTCCGCGGGCTTGCGGACGTCCGCCTGGAGCTGCTGTTCCCGGCGCAGCGCGTCGAGTTCGGCGATCCGGGTCTCCTGGACGACGACGTCCTGCCGGGCGGCGGCGTCCGCGAGCGGTCCGGCCTGCCGGGCCTTCGCCGCCGCCTTGTCCCGCTCGGCCTGGTAGCCGGCCTGGAGGATCTCGCTGTCCCGGGTGGCCTCCGACATCCGTGCCGCGGCCTTCTGCTCGGCCTCGGTGGCAAGGCGGTTGGCCTCGGCCTGCGCGATGCGCGCGTCCCGCTGCACGGCCGCCGCGTGCGGCATCGCGAGGTTCTTGATGTACCCGGTCGGGTCCTCGATCTCGTGGATCTGCAGCGAGTCCACGATCAGACCCAGCTTCTCCATCTCCGTACCGCACGCGGCACGGGTCTGGCCCGTCAGCTTCTCCCGGTCGCGGATCATGTCCTCGACCGTCAACCCGCCCACGATGGACCGGAGATGACCGGCGAACACGTTGTGCACCCGCTCCGACATCATCTTCTGCTGGTCGAGGAAACGGCGGCCCGCGTTGGCGATCGACACGAAGTCGTCGCCCACCTTGAAGATGACCACGCCCCGCACCTTGAGCGGAATGCCCTGGGTGGTCACGCAATCCACGTGCAGTTCGGTCTCGTTGAGGTCCAGCGAGATCTTGCGCACCGCCTGCACACCCGGCAGCACCAGCGTGCCGCGCCCCGTGACGATGCGGAACCCCATGCCCTCTTCGAGGCCTTCGGTACGGTGTTTCGAGCCGGAGATGATGAGTGCCTCGTTGGGCTCGGCGACCCGCCACATCGACTTGAACAGACCGATCAGTACGAGGACGGCGACAACCGCCACCCCCGCTACGACGCCGATGACCATCGGCATACGCCCCCTTTTGATGGTGCCCTTTCGGCACCGAACGAAGGGAGTGTGCGCCTGTGCGACACCGGGGTACAGACGCTGACGGATCCTTGTTGCAATCTTGACGCATACGCCCCTGAAACGCTCTCACCTGCGAAGGAGGCGGCTCAACTGTCGTATGCCTGCGTGACGTAGACCGTCCTCGGCGGCAGGTAGTCCACCACCATCACCACGGTCCCCCGCTCGATCCGGTCCGTGCCGGTGGCGGCGTACGCGAGGAAGTGCTCGGCGCCGCCGCGCACCCGGACGATCACCTCGCCGACGAGCCCGGGTCCGACCGTCCCGGTGACCCGCCCCATCAGCCCGACCATCGACGCATCGTCCATGGTCACAGGGTACGGGCCGAACGGTCCTGTGCCGCCGGGGAATCCGCACCGACCGGCTCCGGCCACCGCTCGTGCCAGCGCAGCTCCGCCTCCAGCTGGGCGGCCAGCGACAGCAGCAGCGGTTCGCTGTTCGCGGGGCCCAACAGCTGGGCGCCGACCGGGAGTCCGTCCGCGACGAACCCGGCGGGGACATTGACGCCGGGCCAGCCGAGGACGTTCCACGGCCAGGCGTAGGGACAGGCGGCGATCATCGCGCGGTCGGTGGCCAGTCCGTCCAGGTCGAGCATCGCGCCAATGAGGGGCGGGGGAGCGGCAGTTGTCGGCGCGAGCACCAGGTCGTACCTGCCGAAGAACGCGCCGAACCGGTCGTGCAGGGTCGCCTCCGCGCGCCGCGCCGCCCGCAGCGGGGCCCCGCCGAGCAGCCGGCCCAGGCGGGCGGCCTCCAGGGTGCGGCGGTCGAGGAGCCCGGGGTGCGGTGCCTCGTGGACCCGCTCGGCGAGACCGACGGTGGCGCGGGGGAGGAAGGTCAGCCCGATCTGGCCGTAGGGCGGATCATCCTCTACGACCGTGTGGCCCAACCGGGCCAGTCTCTCGGCGAGTTCGAGGACCCGGGCCCGTACGTCCGGGCGCAGTCGGGCGGGCAGCGCGGTGAACGGCGGCTTCAGGGAGAGGGCGATGCGCAGTCGCCCGGGGGCGCGCCCCACGGCCTCGGCCATCCGCAGCGCGGGCGGCCGGTGCGGGTCCTGGGCGTGATTGCCGCTCGCCGCGTCCAGGAGCAGGGCCGCGTCCGCGACCGTACGGGCGAGGGTGCCGTTGACCGTGATGCCCTGGAAGGACTCGCCGCGCGGCCAGGTCGAGATGCGTCCGCGCTGCGGTTTGACGCCGATGAGGTGGGTCCAGGAGGCGGGGATGCGCACCGACCCGGCACCGTCCGAGCCGAGCGCGGCCGGGACCAGGCCCGCCGCGACGGCCGCCGCCGAGCCGCCGGACGAACCCCCGGGCGTATGACGGGAGTTCCAGGGATTGCGGGTCGCGCCGAACGCGGGCCCCTCGGTGAACGGCCACTGCCCGAGCTCGCAGGTGTTCGTCTTCCCGACGATCACGGCACCGGCCGCCCGCAGCCGCCGTACCGCCTCCCCGTCCTCGGCCGCCGGTGGGAACTTGCCCCGGCAGCCGAACGCGGTCGGTTCGCCCGCCACGTCCGTGTCGTCCTTGACGGCGACCGGCACACCGAGCAGCAACGTGCGGGCTCCGGCGGCCAGTTCACGGTCCGCCGCGTCGGCCTCGGCCAGCGCGGCCTCCCGCCGTACGATCCGAAAGGCGTTCAGGGAGGCCTGAGTTGCCTCGATCCGGGCCAGTGCCCGCTCGGTCAGGGTGCGTGACGTCACCTCGCCGGCGGCCAGCGCGCGGGCGGACTCGGCGAGGCCGGGGGAGCGGTCGGGCGTCATGGCGGCACCTCCGTGGCGCGTGGTCTACCGAACGGTAACGGCCGGGAGCCCGGTGTGGTGCGGATGCCGCAACATCCCGCGTGGCGTGGACGGTTGACCGTTCGCCACAGGCTTCCCACAGAGATCTTCCAGCACTGCGCAAACCATTGACGTGTTCCTGACCCACCCCTACCTTCTGACCGAATTCACGAACCGCGTTCGACATGACGAACGTCCGAGTCTCCGGGAGAGCCGCCCGTGACCACACGTCCCCCCACGCCGTCCCGCCGCGCCCTGCTGCGCGCGATGGCCGCCCTGCCCGTCTCGGCACTCGTCCTGGGCGAGGCCCCCGGACTGCTCGGCACGGCCCTGGCCGCCGCCCCCGCCGCCGGCTACGCCACCCGCTACACGATCGTCCCGTTCCTCAACAGCGACGACGGCACCGTCAACGTCTACCAGTCCGACGACGCCACCGACTTCCGCCTCGTCCAGGCCTCCGCCTACACCCCGCCCAGCAACCGCATCCGCGACGCCAGCGTGTTCAAGCACACCGACGGCTACTACTACCTGACGTACACCACCCACACCTGGGAGGACGTCAGCACCACCATCGGCTTCGCCCGCAGCACCGACCGCGTCAACTGGACCTTCCTGTACGACTACACGGTCCCGATCACCAACCTGTCCCGCGCCTGGGCCCCCGAGTGGTTCGTCGACGGCGACGGCAGTGTCAACGTCATCGTGTCCTGCTCGACCACCGACGACGAGTGGATCTTCACGCCGTACCGGCTGAAGGCGACCAACTCTGCGCTCACCGCCTGGAGTTCACCGGTCGCGCTGTCCGGTATCGGCTCCAACCACATCGACACGTACATCGTGCGCATCGGCTCGACCTACCACGCCTTCACCAAGAACGAGACGGCGAAGTACATCGAGTACGCCACCGCCTCCAGCCTCACCGGCCCGTACACGATCTCGAAGACCGGCGACTGGGCCGGCTGGGGCAGCTACCGCGAAGGCCCCTCGGTCGTCCAGCTCGACAACGGCGGCTGGCGGATCTTCTTCGACGGCTACGGCGACGGCAACTACTACTACAGCGACAGTTACGACACCTTCGCCACCTGGTCCGCGCCGACCGCGCTCACCACCCTCTCCGGCACGGCACGCCACTTCACGGTCATCAAGGAGACGGTGTCCGGCGGTCCGAGCCTCGCGACCGGGGTCACCCGCTCCTTCCAGTCCGCCAACTACACCACCCGCTACTGGCAGGAGGTGTCCTCGCTGCTCAACCTGCCGGTGGTGACCAGCGCCAGCACCACCGCGCTGAAGCAGGCCTCCACGTTCACCGTCGTCGCGGGCCTCGCCGACGCGACCGGCTTCTCCTTCCGGGACAGCGCGGGCAACTACCTGCGCCACTACGACTTCCGGGGCCGGTTCGACGCCAACGACGGCACGACGACGTTCGCGAAGGACGCCACGTTCTACGCCCGGACCGGTGCCACCACCGGCTCGCTCCGCTTCGAGTCGTACAACTATCCCGGCTACTACCTGCGCCACTACAACTACCAACTCCGGGTGGACCCGACCGACGGCACGGACCTCTTCCGTACCGACAGCTCGTTCGTGCCGGTGACGGCCTGGGCCTGAACCGAGGCGGTGTTCAGTCGGTGAGGCCCAGTGCCCCTGCCGCCTGGATCGCCAGCCAGACCTCGGCCAGCGCGCCCGTCGACGTGAGGTCTCGGTGGGTGAGGGTGCCGAAGCGGCGCAGCCGGTAGGCGAGGGTGTTCGGATGGATGTGCAGGGCCGCCGCGGCCGAGTCGGTGCGGCGGTCCCGCTCCATCCAGGTACGGGCCGAGACCAGCAGCTGCGAGTCGTGGGCCTCGTCGTAGCGCAGCACCTCGCCGAGCACGTGCTCGACCAGTGCCGTCAGGACGGCCGGGTCGTCGGGCAGCCAGCGGCCGGTCGCGTCGTCGCCGTAGCGGACGACGGGACGGCCCGACTCCATGGCCTTCGAGACCGCCCACAGCGCCTCGCGCTGGGCGACCCGCAGCGCGGCGCCGGGGAGGAAGGGGCGGCTCATTCCGGCGGCCACGCCCGGTAGTTCACCGATGGCGACGGTCAGCTCCGGCGCGCCCAGGACATAGCGGTCCTCGCCCCGGGTGAGCAGCAGATGAGGGTGGTCCTCCAGACAGCGCAGCAACGCCTCGTCGGTGGTGTGCCGTACGACGACGAGCACGGTGTCGCCGTCGATCGCGTGCCGGGCGAGCCTGCGGCGCGCCGCCTCCGGGTCGAGGACCTCCTGCAACAGCTCGGCCAGGGTCTCCGCGCCCTCGCGGCGCAGCGTCTCGCGTTCGTTGCGGACCATCGCCAGCCGCAGCGCCGCCACGGTGGCGATGTGCTGGGCGACGGCGAGTCCCGCGGGCTGGGCGCCCTGCCGCTCGTAGGCGACGAGGAAGCCCGCCGGGCCGCCGGGCGCGGGCACCGGGAGGACGAATCCGCCGGGGACGGTCGGCGGGGCGTCGACGGAGGCCGGCAGGACGGCGGGATCCGGAACCGGGACGCCGGGCAGCAGCGGGCGGCCCTGGGGCGTGCACAGATAGACGTCGTAGCCCGACAGGTCTTCGAGGCGGCGCAGCAGCGTCGGCGTGTCCAGGTCCTCCGCGACCAGCCAGCGCAACGCGCCGAAGACCTGGAGCTGCGCGCCCAGCCGGTGCCGGGCGTCCTCCTGGACGGCGGCCGCGACCTCCTGGGACACCGCGATGAACGGGACTGCGAGCGGTACTTCCAGCACCGGGAAGCCCCGCTCCTCCGCCGCCCGGAAGAACGCCTCGTGCAGCGGCGGCATGTGCAGCTGCGCGGAGAGGGCGAGCGCGGACACCCCGGCGTCGTCCAGCCGCTCCAGATAGGCGCGCTGTCCGGCCGCCGTACGCGGCACCGCGAGACCCGTCGTCATGATCACCTCGGCGCCCAGCAGCCAGGGCGTCGGATCGGTGAGTTCGCTGGCGTGCGCCCAGGACACGGACCTGCCGAGCCCGCCGCGACCGGCTTTCACGGAGAGCTGGAGCGCGGGGAAGGCGAGCAGATCCTCGACGGTCACTTTGTTTCCGGCCACAAAAGGAAGCGTACTGCTCCGTGACCGACACAATTGTCGCCGGTCGTGCGCGGGCCACAGACTGTGGAACCGGCCCCCCGCATGAACGGAAGGTGGAGCGCCAGTGACGACCTCGATCACCGAAATCGAGACCTACGGCGTCGAACGGATCCCGGACGAGGACCGCACGGCCCGCCCGATCGACCTGTTCCGGCTCGCCTTCGGCGGCGCCAACACCTTCGCCACCTGTGTGCTGGGCGCCTTCCCGATCCTCTTCGGCCTCTCCTTCTGGCAGGGCCTCGCCGCGACCGTCCTCGGCCTGGTCGCCGGTGCGCTGCTGCTGGCGCCGATGGCCCTGTTCGGCCCCACCAACGGCACGAACAACGCCGTCTCCTCCTCCGCCCACCTGGGCGTGCACGGCCGGGTCGTCGGCTCCTTCCTGTCGCTGCTCACCGCCGTCGCGTTCTTCTCGATCTCCGTGTGGTCCTCGGGTGACGCGCTCGTCGGCGGCGCGCACCGTCTCGTCGACGTTCCCGAGTCGGACGTCAGCTACGGCATCGCGTACGCCGTCTTCGCCGGGCTGGTCCTGGCCGTCTGCGTCTACGGCTTCAAGTTCATGCTGCTGGTCAACAAGATCGCCGTGCTGGCCGCGTCGGCCCTCTTCGTGCTCGGCGCCTTCGCCTTCGCCGGCGACTTCGACCCCGGCTACGCGGGCACCTTCGCCTCCACCGCCGACCCGCTGTTCTGGCCGTCGTTCATCGGCGCCGCCCTGATCGTGCTCTCCAACCCCGTCTCGTTCGGCGCGTTCCTCGGCGACTGGTCCCGCTACATCCCGGCCGGGGCCCCGCGCCGCCGGGTGATGGGGGCCGCGTTCCTCGCCCAGCTCGCCACCCTGCTGCCGTTCCTCTTCGGCCTGGCCACCGCGTCGATCATCGCCTCGAAGGCCGCCAAGTACGTCGACCCGGCCGCCCCGAACTACGTCGGCGGACTCCTCGCCATCTCGCCCGGCTGGTACTTCCTGCCGCTCTGCCTGATCGCCCTGATCGGCGGCCTCTCCACCGGCACGACGTCCCTCTACGGCACGGGCCTCGACTTCTCCAGCGTCTTCACGCGCTTCAGCCGCGTCCAGGCCACCTTCTTCATCGGCGCCCTGTCGATCGCGTTCATCTTCGTCGGCCGCTTCGCGCTGAACCTCACGCAGTCCATCTCCACCTTCGCCACGCTGATCATCACCTGCACCGCGCCCTGGATGATCGTCATGACCCTCGGCTACGTCACCCGGCGCGGCTGGTACGACCCGGACGCGCTCCAGGTCTTCAACCGCCGTCAGCGCGGCGGCCGTTACTGGTTCACGCACGGCTGGAACTGGCGCGGCATGTCCACCTGGCTGGTCTCCGCCGTCGTGGCCCTCCTCTTCACCAACCTCCCCGGCCAGTTCGTCGGCCCGCTCGGCGACCTCGCGGGCGGCACCGACATCTCACTGCCGGTCGGCCTCGCCCTCGCGGTCGTCCTCTACCTGGCCCTGCTCACCGTGTTCCCGGAGCCGCGCGAGGTGTACGGACCGGCCGGTCCCCGCTTCGTCCGGGCCTCGGACGCTCCCGTGCCGCCGATCACGGGCGGCACCGACGAGACCGTGACCGAGCCCGCCGTCACCCCTTTCGCAAGGAGCTGAGCATGAGCACCACCACCGTCCAGGAAGTCCGGGCCGCCGCCGACGCGCTCGTCGCCGCCTTCGCCGAGGGCCGCCTCGACGACTACTTCGGCGCCTTCGCCCCGGACGCGAGTTTCGTCTTCCACACCACCCCGCAACGGCTCGGCTCCACCGCCGAATACCGCGCGCTGTGGCAGCGGTGGGTGGACGAGGACGGCTTCCGCGTCCTCGGCTGCACCTCCTCCGCCCAGCTGATCCAGTCCTTCGGAGACACCGCCGTCTTCAGCCACGACGTGGAGACCCGGATCGCCACCGACTCGGGCGAGGAGACCGTCCAGGAGCGGGAGACCATCGTCTTCGCCCGCGGCGACGGCGGCGGCTGGGTCGCCGTACACGAGCATCTGTCCGCCCGCAGCGCCGCCTGACCAGGAGAGACGTCCATGAGCACCACCTTCCGGAACTACATCGACGGTGCGTTCTCGGACGCCTCCGACGGCCGCACCCTCGATGTCGTGGACCCCACCACCGGTGACGTCTACGCGAGCTCCCTGCTCTCCGGCGCGGCCGACGTCGACGCGGCGATGGCCGCCGCCGCTGCCGCGTTCCCCGGCTGGCGCGACACCACCCCGTCCGTACGGCAGCGCGCGCTGTTGAAGATCGCCGACGCGATGGAGGCGCGGGCCGACGAACTGGTCGCCGTCGAGAGCCGCGACACCGGCAAGCCGCTGCACCTTACCCGCAGCGAGGAACTCGCCCCCGCCATCGACCAGATCCGCTTCTTCGCGGGCGCGGCGCGGATGCTGGAGGGGCGGAGCGCCGGCGAGTACATGGAGGGCATGACCTCGATCATCCGGCGCGAGCCCGTCGGTGTGTGCGCACAGGTCGCGCCCTGGAACTACCCGCTGCTGATGGCCGTGTGGAAGTTCGCGCCCGCGCTGGCCGCCGGCAACACGGTGGTTCTCAAGCCCTCGGACACCACCCCCGCCTCCACCGTCCTGCTGGCCGAGATCATCGGCTCGATCGTTCCCAAGGGCGTCTTCAACGTGGTCTGCGGCGACCGCGACACCGGCCGGCTGATGGTCGAACACCCCACCCCCGCGATGGCCTCCATCACCGGCTCCGTACGCGCCGGCATCCAGGTCGCCGAGTCCGCGGCGAAGGACGTCAAGCGCGTCCACCTGGAACTCGGCGGCAAGGCCCCGGCCGTGGTCTTCGAGGACGCCGACCTGGACAAGGCGGTCGAGGACCTGGTCGTCGGCGGCTTCTTCAACGCGGGCCAGGACTGTACGGCCGCGACCCGGGTCCTGGTCCACGAGTCGGTCCACGACGAGTTCGTGGCCGCGCTCGCCAAGGCGGCGGCGGAGACGAAGACGGGCCTGCCGGACGACGAGGACGTGCTCTACGGCCCCCTCAACAACGCGGGCCAGCTCGCCCAGGTCAGCGGCTTCGTCGAGCGCCTCCCCGAACACGCCCGGATCGAGACGGGCGGCCACCGGGTCGGCGACAAGGGCTACTTCTACGCCCCGACCGTCGTCTCCGGCCTCCGCCAGGACGACGAGATCGTCCAGAACGAGGTCTTCGGCCCGGTCATGACCGTCCAGTCCTTCACCGACGAGGCCGAGGCCGTCCGCTACGCCAACGGCGTCGACTACGCGCTGGCCTCCTCGGTGTGGACCCAGGACCACGCGCGGGCCATGCGGATGTCGAAGAACCTCGACTTCGGCTGCGTCTGGATCAACACCCACATGGCACTCGTCGCCGAGATGCCGCACGGCGGCTTCAAGAAGTCCGGCTACGGCAAGGACCTTTCGGCCTACGGCTTCGAGGACTACACCCGGATCAAGCACGTCATGACATCACTCTGACCTGAGCGTGGCGAGGCGCTGCCAACGGGCTTCCCGCGCAGGGTCGATGGCGCTGCGCCACACCAGCGTCCCGCCGATCAGCCCGGGCTCGTCGCGGGGTGCGAGCGCCGGGGCTTCGAGCGCGTCGGCGGTCTCCTCCAGGTAGGTCACCAGCGTGTCGCGCTCGTCGTCGGTGTGGTCGTCGTAGCGCGACCACCGCCCGAGGAAACCGGTCTCCGTATCCAGGTAGAGCCCCGAGACACGGTCGGCGGGACTGTCCGCGGCGACCGGAATCCAGCCGGGCCGCCACACGGTGATCCGCTCCCCCTCGGGACGACCGGCGTTCGCCGTGTCCAGGTGGGCCTGTGCCTCCGTCTTCAGCCGGTATACGGCGGCCACCGCGTCCAGGGGCAGCAGCGCCCGGTTGCCCGGCAGACAGCCCCGCCCGTCGGACCCGTCGTCGCCCGCGCTCAGCAGCCACAGGACGGTCAACTCGACCGGTATCCGCACCCCGAGCTCGCTCTCCAGCGCGGCTACGGCGGCCAGGTCGGCGCCGGTGCGGAGCGCCGCGTAGGAGTCGGGCGCGTTGTCCCGGAGCCAGTGCGTGATCCGGCGCCAGGCATCCGCGACCTCCCGCACGGTGACCGCGGTGACATCGGGATGGACGGGCAACTCCCGTTCCTGCTCCGCCTCTTGCGCGTCGTCTGGCTCGGCGGCAGGGGCCAGGGCGACGTACCGGATCTCGATCCGGTCGGGCTCGTGGAGGTAGCCGACGGCCAGTGCGGGACAGTCCTCGAACAGCTCGCCGTCGACCAACACCGTACGGATGCCGGGCAGTTGCGAGGGCACCCCCATCTCCGGGTCGTCGGCGAGCTGCCCCGCCACGGCTTTCAGCGCGTAGGGAGCACCGGCCCCGAACCGGGCGGCGGCGTCCCGTACGAGCGCGGGTATCTCGACGTCCACGGCCTGGGGCTCCTTGCGGTCGGGGAAGAGCGATGCGCCCCACACCCTAGGTCGCCCACGACACCAGGGCCGCGCGCTCCGCCCAACTCACGCGGAACGCGCGGCCGTTGGCCACCGACCGTGCGGTGCGGGCGCTACGGGCGGTCCGCTCCGGCGCTGGCGTCGCCCACGGTGACCGGCTCCCGGCGTCTGCGGGTCATGTCCTGCGGGGTCGCCCGCAGTGCGAGGGCGCGGGGGTAGATCGCCTGGAGGAGCGGGCCCGTCATGGCGGTGGTCAGTACCGCCATGACCACCATCAGCGAGTACAACCGCTCGTCCAGGATGCCGAGTTGGCGGCCGACGCTCAGGATGATGAGTTCGGTGAGACCTCGGGTGTTCATCAGGACGGCCAGGGCAGAGGAGATGCGCCGGTCCAACCCGTTGGCGTAGGCGCCCGCGTACGCGCCGGCGAGCTTGCCGCCCACCGCCACCAGCAGGATCAGCGCCAACTGTCCGAGGTCGGACCAGCCGAGCCGGGACAGGTCCACCTGGAGACCGGCGACCAGGAAGAACACCGGGAGCAGCAGCACGTTGTTCACCAGCCCGACCCGTTCGCTCAGATCGGCCCGGAGCCGCTCCGATCCCGAGCGCGGGACGACCGCCCCGAACAGGAACGCCCCGAAGATGAAGTGCAGCCCCATCCACTCGGTGGCGGCCCCCGACACCAACAGCCCGGCGAACGCCGTGGCCAGCAGCACCGCGGTCGGCTGCGCGACCACCCCCGGCCGCTTCAACAGCCGCCCCAGCAGCCACCGTACGGGGTAGAACATCAGCAGCAGATACGGCAGGAACAGCAGCGCCCGTTCGGGGTTGCCGCCCGGTGCGACGATGGCCACCACCACGGCCAGCAGCGACCAGGCCAGTACGTCGGCGAGGGCGGCGCAGCACAGCGCCAGTGCGCCCAGCGGGGTGTGGTCCAGGTTCCGGTCGGTGAGGATCCGGGCCAGCACCGGGAACGCGGTGATGGACATGGCGGCGCCCATGAAGAGGACGAAGCCCGGATGGTTGGGGCTGGGATGGTCGTGCAGGAGGTACGTGCCGAGTGCCATGCCCAGGCCGCACGGGAGCAGCAGTGAGGCCAGCGAGACGGAGGCGGCGATACGGCCCGTGCCGCGCACCATGCCGCGGTCGAACTCCAGGCCCACCAGGAACATGAAGACGGCGACCCCGACATCGGCGAGCGCGGTCAGGAACGGCCGGATGTCGGTCGGCAGCAGCGCGTGCGAAACGGCGCCGTCGAAGAGGGTCGGGCCGAGCAGGATGCCGGCCAGGATCTCGCCGACGACCGGGGGCTGGCCGAGTCTGCGCGCGAGGGCGCCGAACACGGCTGCCGCGACGATGACGACGGCGAGGCCGGCCAGTAAGGCGGATGCTTGGGAGGAGGTCATGGCGCGATGGACTCCTTGTGCCGGGGGTGGCGCGACGCGGGCGTCCTCGTTTGGCCCGGACGAAATCGTGCCACCTCGGACCGAAGCGACGGCGCCAGTCCTCCTACGACATCGGTACTGCGTTAGTGCTGAATCCGTAGATTGCGGATTTCGTGAGCGACACCTCGCTCTTCCTCCTCGAAAACCCTGTGCAATTCCCGGACCGGCATAGGGAAGTGGTCGCCGATTGGGTCAGTGCGATTGTTCGCGGGCGCGGCTCCGCGTCTCCCTGAGATGGCAGTCGACGGACCGGGCCATGATCAGCCCGCTCTTCGGATCGTCGGCCGCCACGCTGAAGCGGCGGATCAAGGAGACCGCGTCCAGCGCGACGCCCTCGCGGGCGAGGACGAAGACCAGGGCGAGGAAGGCGGAGCGGGCGTTGCCGTCGTCGAAGGGATGGAAGAAGCACACGTCGAGACAGGCGCGGGCGGCACGCGCCGTCAGCGGAAGGGGTCGTTCGTCGTCCCGCGCGCTCTCGGCCAGGCAGGCGTCGAGGAGTCGACGGGTGTCGGGGCCGATGCCGTAGCGCTCCCGGCCGCCCTTGGCGAAGGCGGGCAGGGTGCGGAACGACGGGGGTCGCGGTGTGCCGAGGACGTGCCGCTGCCAGCCGCGCAGCAGCTCGAAGTCGAGCGCGGCACCGCGCTCCGCGTCGGCCCGCACCAGTTCCAGAGCGGCGAGCAGTCCCTCCCCGCGCGCGGTGTCCACGGCGCTGTCGAAGGTACGTACGCTCTCCGCGGCACCGTCCCGCGACGGGACCACCGGCTCGTCCCCACCGCCGTCCGGCACGTCCTCCCACGCCGTGGCCGCACGCACCGCGAGCCAGCTCCGCAGATGGTCGGGCAGGGGGGCGGGTGGCCCTACGACGTCCTCGGGCCGCAGGGATTCCGCGATCCGTTCCGCTATGTCGTCGAGCAGGACCCGGTCGGGTGCGGTCCAGCTCTGGAACCGTCCGCCGACGGCCTGCGTGACCAGCCGCTGGGCCGCCTCGGGGTCGACGTGCCGGCCGGCGAGGAACCAGGTGAGGACCTGATCGCAGTGCCCGTACCAGCCGCTGCCGGCGCCGGTGCGGTCGGTCACGTGCAGGATCAGGTTCCGGGCGGTGGACTCCCACAGGATCCGCTGGTCCGCCAATGCGGACAGGTCCAGCGGATATGCCTCGAACCAACCCGCCAGCTGCTCAAGCCAGTTCCGCCACTCGCACAGCCCGGCGACCACCCGGTCCAGGGTCGCCTCCGGGGTGTCCACCGAGTGCGAAGGGCAGCACCAGCTCCCGACCGGCCCGCCGTCGAAGTCGCCCTCGTCGTGCGCCCACCGCCAGCCCACGGCCCAGCGGCCGTAGTGCTCGGCGAGGGCGTGCGACATGGCGTCGGCCCAGGGCCTGGCCACGGTCCAGTTCCAGTCGCGCAGGGCGGGATCGCCGTAGGGGAGGTCCGGGCGGGCCGGTACCCGGCGGGCCGGTCCGAGGGAGCGGACCACCCGCGCCGCGGACCCGCTGTCGAAGGGATGACGGGCCGGGTCCACCTCGTCCCAGCTCAGGTCCCTCGGGTTCAGGTCGGTCGGCATCGCGCAAGCCTGCACATCCGCCCGGCGCGCGTTCAACCGAATTACCGCCGGGCGCGGCCCGTCAACGCGGCGTCGCCGACGGCTCGTTGGGGAGGGCGGCCCGCGGCGGCCGGTCGGCGGTCGCGCGCAGGGTGGGTTCGTTGCGCAGCCGTACGAAGGTGATGGCCAGGGCGACGGCCTGTACGGCGGCGCAGCACAGGACGGCCGTGCCGAGGTGGGCCGGCGGGGTGAGGGCGACGAGGATGCCGGCCACCGGGAACGGCAGCAGCAGGAGCAGCATGGTCAGGGAGAGCGTGGTGCCGAAGGCCGTGGCCGGGATGACCAGGGAGCGCAGGGTGCGCAGTACGACGGTGAGGCCGCCGTCGCCCGCCATGAACAGCGCGACGAGGACGGTGTAGGCGGCGTAGGACGGGGCCTGAGGGAGAGCCAGGCAGGCCGCCGACGCGAAGGTCGCGCACACCACCCCCACGCCCCACAGGTCGAGCCGGCTCAGCGCCAGCCGACAGCAGGTGACCGCCAGCAGGGTCGCCGCCGCGGCGGCGGACCACAGGGTGCCGACGTCGGCGGAGGAGCGCCCGAAGTTCTCCACCACGATCACGGGGCTGGCCGACTGGAGCAGACCGAGCGCGAGATTGGAGCAGGCCAGACCCGCCACCAGCCAGCGCAGCGCGGGCAGTCTGCGCAGCATGCGCAGCCCGGTCCGCAGACCTCCCGGAGTCCGCTCGCCGTCCGGCCGCGCGGAACGCAGGGGGGTCGGCGGGGTCTGCAGACCGAGCACGGCGGCCAGCAGGGACAGCGCGGTCAGACACCCGAGCATCCAGCCCGGCCCCACCAGCAGCAGGAAGCCCGCGAGCAGGGGGCCGACCAGCATGGCGGTCTGGTCGATGCCGATGAGGACCGACTGCACTCCGTGCGGCCGGTGTTGGGCCCGCCGGGTGACGATCGCGCCCACCGCCTCATTGGCGACGAAGCTGAACTGGGTGAGCGTGCCGGTCACCGCGGCCAGCACCAGCACGGTCACCGTCTCGGCCGTACCGCGCGGGAGCACGGCCAGCGTGACCGCCGCCCCGGCCAGCACCAGGGCCCGCAGCAGCGAGGCCAGGAAACAGACGATGGCCGCGCCGCGCCGGTCCACCACATTGCCGGCCAGCACGAACGCGGCGATCCGGGGCGTCCACTCCAGCGCGAACGCCAGGCCCGTGAGTGACGGGGACCGGGTGATCGTCAGGACGAGGAGCGGCATGGCGTACGTCGACATCGAGAACGCCAGGGCGTCACTGGTGCGGGGTGCGTAGATCCGTCGAAAGAGACTGCCGGACGGAACGGCTGCATGGCGACCGGCGGGCGGCCGGTCCTCGTGCAGGGTCATGGCCACGGAGCGGAGGGCTTTCGGTGAGGCGTATCACGGAGGGGGAAACGGGCGGCCCCCACCTACGGCGAAAGGAATTCGCGGAGGGCGGGGGACAGGGTAAAACGCCTACCAGCAACGGCAGTTGAGGCGTGAAATATATCGCAGCTCAGGGGTTCGGCATATCCCGTGCGCACATCTCCGCATGTTCTGGGCAAGGGATTCGCGGCATTCCCGATGCCGATATCGGAAGTGTCCGCAGATTCGTGGCCCAGGGACCGAAAGGGAAGCCGTCGTGTTCGTGATTTCGTGGCTCCGCGGGCCTGGGGGAATCCGGAGCGGGAGCACCTGTCAATGAGGTGATGAAATCTAGGCGTACGGGTCTGTGAGCTGGGAAGACGTCCTGCTTTCTGGCCCTGGACAGTGGTGATGTCACCTGTCAATATGGACACGTGGATGAGTTCGTGTTTGTGAGCGGCCGGCTGTGTCTCGACCTGGCGGGGACCAGGCTGTGGCGCCGCAGTCTCCGTACCGAACTGCTGGGCTCTCCGGACGACTTGCGGCGCTGGATCGGCGCGGCGGGACTCGTGGACGATCCCGGTGTCGTGGACTCCCGGGCGCTGGAGCGGGTCCGTCGGCTGCGCGAGGCCGCCTACACGCTGGTCCGCAACTGGCCGTTGGGCGACAGCCCGGACAGTGCCGTCGAGGAAGCTCGCGCGGAGGTGAACGAAGCGGCTCGGCTTCCGACGCCCAGGCATCAACTCGACGGGTCGGGGCGGGTGTTGCGCACCGGTGGCGTGGACGAGGTGCTCGGCGCGGTCGGCCGGGACGCCGTGGACCTGGTGGGCTCGCCCCAGTTCTCGCGGATGAAGGAGTGCGCCAACGACGAGTGCACGCGCCTGTTCGTGGACCTGTCCCGCTCCGGCGCCCGGCGCTGGTGCGGGATGGCGGAGTGCGGCAACAGGCACAAGGCCGCCAGCTACCGGCAGCGGAAGAAGGAGCGGTCCGGGGTCTGACCCGGTGCGCGGTCGTTCTCGTGCGGCGCGTCAGTCGAGTGCGAGGGCGCGGGTGAGGCCGGTCAGGATGTCCTCCAACACGCCGTGGGACGTGGCGAAGTTGAGCCGTAGGAAGCCGTCGGCTCCGGGTCCGAAAGGGCTGCCGCCGTCGAGCAGTACTCCACCGCTCTCCAAGACCCGTTCCACGGGCGGTTGTTCGAGCCGCAGCGGGCGGGCGTCGATCCAGGCCAGGTAGGTCGCCTCCGGCAAGTGGTGGCGCAGGTGCGGCAGTCGGGTGCGCAGCGCCTGCCGCACCCGGCGGCGGTTGCGGTCCAGGACGGTCAGCAGGTCGCGCTGCCATGCGTCGCCGTCCCGCCACGCGGCCTCGGTCGCGACCACACCGAGCGGGGACACCGTGCCGTACAGGTCCGGGGGTTGGGCGTCGCGCAGCGCGAGGAGCCGGTCCGGGCCGTAGTGCGTGACGGCGCAGCGGATCGCGGCGAGGTTGAACGACTTGGTCGCGGACGTCAGCGTCACGGTCCTGCGGGCCGCGTCGGGGGAGAGGCTCGCGAACGGGATGTGCCGGTGCGGGGCGTGGACCAGTTCGGCGTGGATCTCGTCGCTGACGACCAGCAGGTCGTGCCGCCGGGCGATGGCGGCGGTCTCCTCCAGCTCGGCGCGGGTCAGGACCCGGCCCGTCGGATTGTGCGGGTTCACCAGCACCAGGACCTTGCAGCCCGACCGTTTGACGGCGGCGTCCAGGGCGGCGAAGTCCATGCGCCACCCCTCGTCCGTGTCCTCCATCGGGACAGGCACGGCGACGCGTCCCATGGTCGTCAACGTGGCAAGGAACGGCGGGTAGTTGGGGGTCTGGATCGCGACCGCGTCGCCCGGGGCCGTCGCCAGGTGGAGGACGAGCTGGAGGCACTGGATCAGGTCGGTCTGCTCGCGTACCCGGTCCGCGTGCGCCGGCCAGCCGTAGCGGTCGGCCATCCGGCGGGCGAAGGCGGTGCGCAGCGGGCTGCCGTCGGGCCAGTCCGGGTAGCCGAGGTCGCGCCGCTCGACGGCGGCGCGCAGTGCGTCGGTCACGGCCGGTGGAACCGGGAAGTCCATGTCGGCGACCCAGGCGGGCAGTACGTCCGGCGCCGGTCGGTGCCACTTCACACTGGAGCGGGCGCGCAGCCGGTCCCGGTCCAGGTCGTCGAAGCCGGGCAGCAGCCGAAGAGTCTCCGTGCTCATGAGGAAGCTCCCTGCTTCAGCAGATCGCGGGTGATCTGTATCTGGCCGTGGTGCTGGGCGAGTTCTTCGAGGACGTGCAGTTGCACACCCGCCACGCTCAGCGGGCGGTCCGGTCCCTCGAAGTCGGCGGGCGGTGTGTTGCGCGGCACCGACGCGGGAGTGACCGGAGCGAGGTCGGCCGCCAACTGCTCGTACAGCGCGTCGACTTGCCTGCGCAGGTCACCCAGGCGACCCGTGGCCGTGAACTCGGCGGCGCGGTCACGGCCGACCTCGCGCCCCGCGACGACGTGACCGGTCCAGTAGTCGGCGACCGCCACACAGTGGTACGCGATCGCGTAGACGGAGTTCGCGCCGGGCAGCGGCGGGCGGGTGTTCCCCAGGCCGTCGCCCAACTCCTCCAGCACGCCGAGCATGCCGTCGAGGGCGCGCCGCAGGAAGTACAGGTACTCGTTCTGATCGTGCACGGCAGGGATTCCTCATCGGTGGGCCATGTCACCGCTCTGTGTGGTGACGTCGCCAGCGTGATGTACGGCCGTGTCACCTGTCAATGAGGTGACTGCTGCGAGATGTGTGCAGGCGGGGGTGGGGTGGGTGGACGTCGATGTGCGGGAACGTGAGAGGTGCTCACCGCATTGACTGGTGACTTATGCGCTCGTTCAGAGGCGGAAGCCTTCGGCGCGATGCCCATGGCCCCGCGGTCGGCCCACGCGGTCATCTCCTCGACAAGGGGTGCCGCGGTAGCGCCCGGCTCGGCGCCGAGGAAGGGGCCGAGCGCGGCGCGAGCTCCACCGGACGTGCCCGGCGTGGCGGTGTGGCCCGAGAGCGGCGCGCCCGGGATGAGCCGGTGGAGGTGCGGTCGGCGCATCGCCCAGGACCGGTGGGCGAGGGCGAGGCGGTGCAGCCAGGCCCTGGGCTCGGCCGGCGTGCTCGGGGCGGCGCCCGTGTCGGCGATGGCGTGGGCGATGTCGAGGTAGGCGTCCGTGACCAGGGCGTCGACCAGTGCGTCCCGGCTACGGGGTGCTCGCCCTCGCGGGCGGCGGCAGTTACCTCGTGGCGGCCGCCCTGGAACCTCGCCGCCACGCCAAGGCCCCGCTCGCCAGGGCCAGTTGAGACGCCACCTGCGGACGGCGGGCCACCGGTACACGCCGATGGCCGCCGCTCCACGTCCCGCTAGTAGGTGTGCCCGGCCTTCTTGACCTTGCGGGAGACCGTGAACCGGTCCACCTCCGCGCCGGTCGCGGCCAGTGCCCGGACCGTGAGGGTCGTCGTACGGCCCGGGGTGGCGGGGGCGACGTCGACGCGGATGAAGGAGTAGCCGGTGTATCGGACCCGGGACCAGTCGACGTTCTCGGTGACCTTGCCGTCCTTGCCCGTCCAGTACGTCGGCACCGAGTCGATCGCGTCCTCGTGCCCCTCGTAGCTGTCGGCCACCGGGAAGCTGTACACGCTCTCGCCGCCCGCGCCCGCCGTCACGTACACCACGCCGCCATGGGCCGGTTCGTGGGTGCCGCCGATCGGCAGGGCGCGTACGGCCTTGTCCTGGACGACCGGGTCGGTGCGCTCGTAGACGTGGTTGTGGCCGTTGACCACCAGGTCCACCTGGTGCTTCTCGTACAGCGGCACCCACTGCTCGCGCACTCCGCCCTCGGAGGCGTGCGAGCTGGTGGTGGAGAAGGCGCAGTGGTGGTGGAAGACGACGACGAAGTCGACGTCCGTACGGGCCCGCAGCTCACCGAGCCGCTTGTCGAGCCAGGCGGTCTGCCTGCCGCCGGTGTAGCCGATGTTGGCGGGGATCTCGTACGACACGTCGTTGGCGTCGACCGAGACCACGCCCACGTTGCCGTGGACGAAGGAGTAGACACCGGGAGCTGACGTGGCGTCAAAACCGTTCCCGGGCAGGGTGAATCGGGCCTCGTTGCCGCCGTACCCGTTGGGGGAGTACCAGGACTCCATGTCGTGGTTGCCGAACGCCACCATCCACGGCACCCGGCTGGAGAGCGGCTCGATCTGCGCCAGGAACGAATCCCACTGGCGGGCATCGTAGTTGCCCGCGTCGCCGGGCAGCCCGTGGCCGGTCTCCTCCGCGTAGCAGATGTCGCCCGCGTGGAGGTGGAACGCCGGACTCTGCGCCTGGACAAGGGCGTTGAGGCCGATCGAGGTGTAACTCGGGTTCTGGTCACCGAAGGCGGTGAACGTGAACGGCCGGGTGCTGTGTGTGCGGGGCGCGGTGGTGAAGGAGTAGATGGTGTGCGCGGCGCCCGGGTCGGCGGGGTCGAAGCCGTCGTGGCCGACGCCGTAGTAGTACGTCGTGTCGGGGCTCAGGTTGTCCAGGGCCGCGTGCACGTAGTACTGGTCGATGTCGGCGCTCTTGCCGATCCCGGCCGGTGTGAACAGGTCGCGCACCTCAGCGGGTATGCGGTGGCTCAGGTCGAGGGGACTTCTGCCGATCCGCAGGAACGGCTTGCTCACCGGCAGGGGCACCTGCCACGACACGCGCATCTGGGTCCGGGGATCGGCGCCGTAGGCCAGATGCCGGCCGAACGGCGCCACCAGCGAACCGTGCACGGTGTACGTGGTCGACGTCGGCACCAGCGTGGGCGTCGCCGCGGCCGCGACACCCCCGCCGCCCGCGAGGGCGACACCGGTGGCGGCGACCGCGCCACCGCGCAGCAGACCGCGCCGGGAGAAGGCGCGGCGGAGGTACTCGTGTTGCTCGGGCATGCTCAGGGTGTCGGCGAGCCGGTCGGGGAGGCCCATGCGAGGAGTGTTCATGGGCGCGACGCTGGCAGCGCCGGTTGAACGACCGATTGCCGCCTGCCCATGGACTGGCCATATCCCGCCCATCGCCTGGCTTGTTTGCTATGCCTGGGATGTCCCGAGCGGTCGGGTGAAGTGGCGGCCGCCGGCCAGGATGGGCAGCGGCAGGGGGTGATGCTGCGTGCGCGAGCCAGGACTGGTCGTGTCCGGCGCATTGCTTGGCTTGTCCGCTACGCCTCGGATGTTGTCGGCGGCCGGGTGGCGGGTGAAGTGGCGGGCGCCGGCCAGGGTGGCCAGAGGCAGGGGGCTGATGCTGCGTGCGCGAGCCAGGGCTGGCCGTGTCCGGCCCATTGCCTGGCTTGTCTCCTGCGCCTCGGTTGTCCCGAGCGGTCGGGTGAAGTGCCCGGGCGCCGCCAAGATGGGCATCGCCAGGGAGCTGGTGCTGCGTGTGCGAGTCAGGGCTGGCCGTGTCCGGCGCATTGCCTGGCTTGTCCGCTACGCCTCGGATGTCGCAGGCGGCCGGGTGAAGTGCCGCGCCCCGGCCAGGACGAGCAGCGTCAGGGCGGCCGGAGCCGCGTACGCGAGCCGGAACTCGCCCGTGGAACCGAGCAGTCCGCTCACCGCGCCACCAGTGAGGACGCCCGCGTAGTTGAAGAGGTTCAGCCGGGCCAGGACCGTTTCCGAGGCGGCCGGGCGCAGCCGCGCGGCGGAGGCCAGACAGAGCGGGGCAAGCACCGACGCCCCCAGGCCCACCACCCCGGCCGCGAGCACGGCGAACGGCCAGCTCGGCGCCATGGCCATGCCCGCCAGCGCACCCGCCACCACCAGGGCGGCCGTACGGACGACGGCGACCGTCCCGACCCGCTGCACCAGCCGGTCCACGCTCGCGCGGCCGACGACCGTGCCGGCCTGGTACGCCGCGTACGCCATCGGCGCGACCGTGAGCGACGCGGCGAGGGTCCCCCGCAGATAGACCGCCGACCAGGCGGAGACCGTCGAGTCCACGACGTAGACGACGAGCAGGACCAGACCGAAGGGGAGCAGCCGCAGCCACAGCCGGCGCCCCAACGGCGGTTGCGTCGACGGCACTTGGGCGGAAGGGAGGACGTGTGTGCGCAGACAGCAGGCGACGAGCAGCAGGATGCCCGCCTGCACGGCCAGGCCGTCGCCCACGGGCAGGTCGAGCCGGGCCGACCCGGCGGTGAGCAGGGCCGCGAGCACACCGCCTACGCTCCACGCCGTGTAGAAGGAGCCGAACAGGCTGCGTCCGTAGGCGTGTTCGATCGCGGCGGCCCGGGTGTTGATCGCGACGTCGAGGCCGCCCACCGCGAGACCGAAGAGGACGTACGCGCAGATGACGGTCTGCGGGCCGGGCGCCTCTCCGATCAGGGTGAGCGCGACGGCGGCCGTGAGCAGGGCGCCGCGCACCGTGGCGACCGGACCGGCGACGCGGACCGCGGCCAGCCCGAGAAAGCTGCCGAACCCGGCCGCCAGGGCGACCGCGACCAGCGTGGCGGTCGTCAGGAGCGGGGACAGCCCCTGGTGCTCGGTGACCGCGGGGACGGTCGTGTACACGGCGGCGACGGACACACCCTGAGCGGCGAACGCGAGCGTCGCCACCCTTCTGGCGGCGGGGTGCTCGACCCGCGCCCGGCCTGGAGCGCTGACTGACATGCAGGGACCGTAGTCAGGCGGTGCGCGACGGACGCAGGACGCCGGGGGCCGTTGAGGGGACTCCGGCGGCCAAACAAAGCGACCGGTGTGGTCCGGGTGCTTACGGTGGTCGCCCACGAGGAGGTGAGTGCGATGTTCCCCGACCCCGCCCCGGCGGACCCGCACGGGACCAGCCGCAGCACATCGGCGACGATCCAGCCGAACATCCTGCGCTATCTCGTCACCGTCGCCGACGAACGCGGCATCGACCTGCGGCCCCTGCTGAGCCAGGTCGGTCTGGACGAGACGCTCATGCGGTCCGCCGCGCTACGGGTGTCGTACCGGCAGGGCAGCGCGGTGATCCGGCGCGCCGTGGAGCTCACCGGGGACGAGCGGCTGGGCCTGAAGGTCGGCGCGGCGCAGCACCTCACCGCGTGGGGTCTGCTCGGCTTCGCGCTGCTGGCCGCCGACACCCTGCGCCACGCCATCGAGACCGGTGTGACGTACCAGAACATCTCCGGCGCGATGACCGTGTGGTCGACCGGCGTGGACGAGGACGGCGCCTTCGTGCTGCGCGCCGACCTCCCCGATCCCGCCGTCGACCCGAGCGTGGCCTCCTTCCTCGTCGAGGAGGGGCTCGCCTCCGTGGTCACCCTGTCCCGACTGGCCATCGGCCCGGACTTCGCCCCGCGCGTGGTGGAGTTCTCCGCCCCGCCACCCCGTCAACACGCCCTGTACGACGCCGTGTTCGGCTGCCCGGTCCGCTTCCGCGCCCCGGCCGACCGCATCGTCATCGACCCCGCCTGGGCCCGCGCCCCGATGCCCGGCCGGGACCCGGTGACATACGCCTCGACCCTGGAGACGCTCGACGCCCAACTCGCCTCCCGCACCGGGCAACAGGACCTCCTCGAAGTGCTGGAGGTGTCCGTGGCGCAGAGCCTCCCGGTGATCCCGTCCTTCGGTGAACAGGCACGACGGCACGCGACCAGCGAGCGGACCCTGCGCCGCCGGCTGGCCGACTGCGGCACCACCTACGAGGCACTGGCCGAAGGCGTGCGCCGGGAACGCGTCGAACAGCTGCTGCTGCGCCCGGAGTCGACCCTGCGTGACATCGCCCACCGGGCGGGCTTCTCCGACGAACGCGCCCTGCGCCGCGCGGTACGCCGCTGGCACGGCACCTCCCCGGTCCAGCTGCGGGAGCGGCTGCTCCAGGCGGCGGCGCACCGCGCATGACCGGTCAACGGGTGCGGATCCAGACCGACTTCTCCCGCGTCCACTGGTCGAAGGCGTTCGTCGACTTCTCCGCGCCGCCGAACCCGGACTGCTTCCAGCCGCCGAACGGGGTGGTGATGTCCCCTTCGCTGTAGGAGTTGACGGAGACCACCCCTGCTTCGACGCCACGGGCCAGCCGCAGCGCGGTGTCGAGATCGCGGGTCCAGACGGAGGCGGCGAGCCCGTACTCGGTCGCGTTCGCCATCCGGACCGCCTCCTCCTCGGAGGCGAAGGTCTCGACGGTGACCACGGGACCGAACAACTCCCTTGTGAGTACGGCGCTTTCGGCGGGAGCGCGGGTGATCACGGTGGGCGGGTAGTAGGAGCCGCGCGCGGGGAGACCGTGGGGGAGTCCCGCCGTGTGGATCTGGGCCCCGGCCGCGCGGGCGGCGTCGACGGCCCCCGCGACCCGGTCGAAGGCGGCGCGGTCGATGAGCGGCCCCTGCTGGGTCCGCGGGTCGGCCGGATCGCCGACGACAAGGTCCCGCGCCGCCGCCGTGAACCGCTCCACGACCTCCTCGGCGATGCTCCGGTGCACCAACACCCTTGAACCGGCAGTGCAGTTCTGCCCCATCGTCAGGAACGCGGCCTCGATCATGTCGCCGATCAGCTCGTCGCCGTAGGAGAGCGCGTCGGCCATCAGTACCTGAGGGCTCTTGCCGCCCATCTCCAGGGAGACGCGTTTGAAGTTGCTGTCGGCGGCGGCCCTGAGGACGCGGCGGCCGGTGGCGGTGGAGCCGGTGAAGGAGAGGGCCCGGACGAGGGGGTCGTGGGCGAGGGCGGCGCCGGCCCCCGCGCCGTAGCCGGGCAGTACCGTGAGCACGCCGTCGGGCAGGCCGGCCTCGGTGGCGAGGGCGGCGAGGTGGAGGGCCGAGCGCGGGGTGGCCTCGGCGGGCTTGACGAGGAGGCAGTTGCCGGCGACCAGGGCGGGGCCGACCTTCCAACTGGCCATCGCCAGCGGGTAGTTCCACGGCAGGATCGCCGCGCCGACACCGACGGGCTCGCGGGTGACGAGACCGAGCGCGGTGGACCCGCCGGGCGCGACCCGGCCGAAGACCTTGTCGGCCGCCTCTGCGAACCAGCGGATCGCCTCGATCGCCCCCGGCACATCTCCCGTACGGCACTCCGTGATCGGCTTGCCCGCGTCCTCGCTGTCGAGCCGGGCGAGAAGTTCGGCGTCCCGTTCCATCAGGTCGGCCAGCCGCAGCAGTACGGCACTCCGCTCGCGGACCGGCAGCCGCGACCACACCCCTGATTCGTAGGTGAGTTGGGCCTGCTGGGCGGCCTTGGTGACGTCGTCGGCGCTCGCGGCGGGCAGGGTGGTGAGCGGCTCGCCGGTGGACGGGTTGACTACGGTCAGCGTCTCGTTCCTGGTCATGCCTCCTCCACCAACTCCCAGCGCCCGTCGGTCTGTCGGGCCAGTCCGCGACTGCGGAGCTCCTCCAGATAGCGGGCCATGCCGCGGTCGCCGCGCCTGCGGAACAGGGGGAAGATCCTGGGCAGCAGGTTCGGTACGAGCATCGCGCACCGGACCAGACGCGACTCGCCCGACCGGGGGTAGGCCTCCAGGCGTGGCCTGTCCAGCAGGCTGACCACGGCCGCGACGACGTTCGCGGGCTGCTGCGGCCGGTCCTGGAACTGCATCGAGTTGCCGCCGTCCACGGCCTCCTGGCGCAGCATCCGGGTGTCGGTCGCCGAGGGCAGCACCGACCCCGCCAGGATGCCCCTGGCGCGCAGATCCAGGCCGATGGCGAGCATCGCGCCGCGCAGCCCGAACTTGGACGCCGTGTAGATCGGGGTCTCGCCCAGCGGGAAGATCCCGCCCAGGGAGACCGTGGTGACCACCCGGGCGTCCCGCGAGGCCTTCAGCAGGGGGATCGCGATCCGGGTGGCGACCAGTGGGGAGGTCAGATTGAGGGTGATCTCCTGCTCGATGCTCTCGACGCTGCGCGCGTCGAAGCGCTCCGAGCTGGTCATGCCCACGTTGTTCACCAGCACGTCGAGCCGGCCGTGGACCTCGGCGACCCGCTCGAACAGCCCCTCCAGCTGGGCGCGTCGGGTCAGATCGCAGCCGATGCCCGAGTGCCCGGCACCGGGCAGCGCGGCGGCCACCTGCTCGGCGCGGACCCCGTCGATGTCGACGACGACACAGCGCGCGCCGCCCGCCGCGAAACGGTGGCACAACGCACTGCCGATACCGCCCGCGCCGCCCGTGACCAGCATGACCTTGTCGGTGAAGTCGAACCGCCTCATGCCGCCGTCCCCACCTTTCGCGGGGACCGCACCGGCGGTGCCTGGCCCTCGGTGCGCCAGCCCAGCTGCCGGGCCACCCTGCCGAGGTACTTCACGAACGCCCCGCTGTCGACGTATCCGGTGTGCCGGGGCGAGGCGACGAACTTCAGCCCGCCGGACAGATCCGGCCGGTCGGCGCGGATCATCTGCGTGAACCGCTCGGCGTTGGACAGTCCGTGACGCGCGTCGTGCAGATACCCGGCGATCAACTGCGCCTGCATGTCGAAGAGTTGGTACGCCCCGGCGTTGGTCTCGACGAACCCGATGCCGAACAGGCCCCGGTGCTCGCGCGAGAACGACGACAGATACAGGTCGGGATGCTGTTCGTCGCCGAAGTACCGCTGTGCGACCGGGACTTTGTGGACGAAGCCGGTGGCCAACAGGATCAGGTCGAAGTCGTCGTGTGTGCCGTCCGTGAAGTGCACGGTGCTGCCCTCGGCGCGGGCGATGCCGGGCCGGGCGGTGATGTCGCCGTGCTGGAGGTGATGGATCAGCATCGAGTTGATGGCCGGGTGCGTCTCGAACAGCTTGTGGTCCGGCTTCTGCAGGCCCAGCCGCGTCGGATCGCCGTTGACGATCCGCAGCAGACCGCCGAAGAGCCGCTGCGCCAGCCACATCGGCAGATGCGGACCGCTGTTGGCGATGGTGTCCACCGGCCGCCCGAACAGATGCTTGGGGATGAACCAGTAACCGCGCCGCATGCTGATCACCGCACGGTCGGCCGCCCGGGCCGCGTCGCACGCGATGTCACAGCCGGAGTTCCCGGCGCCCACGACCAGCACCCGCCTGCCGCGCAACTCCTCGGCGCTGCGATAGCCGACGGTGTGCCGGACCTCACCTGCGAACTCCCCAGGAATGTCAGGGATGTTGGGATGCCACTGCGAGCCCGTGCACACCACGACCTGCGCGTGCAGGCTCTCCCGCCCGTCGGTCCGGACGACCGTCCAGGTGCCGTCCGCGTTCTTCTCGACGCTCTCGACCCCGACGCCGAACTCGATCCGGTCCGTCAGCCCGTAGGCGTCGGCGAAGGACCGCAGGTACGACAGGATCTGCCGGTGCGGCGGATAGTCCGCGAAGTGATCGGGCATGGGGAAGCCGCTGAAGCCCGACAGGGTCCGGCTGGAGATGAAGTGCGCCGACTCGTACATCGGCCCGCCCGGATTCTCGATGTCCCAGATCCCGCCGAGCCCGGTGTGCCGCTCCAGATGCGTGTACGGCAGCTTCCGCTCCATGAGCGCCCTGGCGACCGCCAGTCCGGCGGGCCCCGCCCCGATCACACACGTGTCCAACTGGCTTTCCGTCACGAGCCTGCCTCCTCGGTCGTCCCGTTTCACGGGTGGTGGAGGAAACGTATGCACCCGCTGTCCTGCGGGAACTGACCCGCGCGGCCAGGGACGGGACCTCGGCGGCCGCGCCGCGGCCGCCGGCGTCCAGCCGGACGCGGACCGACTTGTTCGGACGACTCAGTCGCTATGCTGCTGCCATGGCTCACGTGTCCGCGGCCGAGCGCCGCCCCCAGCTGATCAAAGCGGCCATCGACCTCATGACGAGGGAAGGGGTCGCGGCCGGCAGCACCCGGGCCATCGCCGCCGAGCTGGGGGTCGCCCAGGCCACCGTGCACTACACCTTCGGAACGAAGGAAGGGCTGTACCGCGCGGTCATGGACCAGCTCACGCAGGATCTGGTGGCCCAGGTCGAGCGGGCGGCGCCGGCCGACGGCGGTTTCGAGGAGACGGCGAGCGTGCTGGCCGCCGCGCTGTGGCGGACGGTGCGGGAGCAGCCCGCTAGCCATCAACTCCTGGCGGAACTGACCATGTTCGCGCTCCGCACGCCCGCTCTGAAGGAGTCCCTCGAAACCCACTACCGGGGGTGGACCGAGGTGACCGCGCGACTGATCACGGAGGCGGCCGAGCGCACCGGCCAACCCCTCGCCCAGCCCGTGGACACCATCGCGCGCTTCTTCCTCGCCGGTTTCGACGGGCTCACCCAGCAGCACCTCGCGCTCCCCGACGAGGAGGCCGAACACACCTGCCTCCAGGCCTTCGTGTCCGCCGTGGTGGCGATGGCCGGAGGCCGGCTGGAGCTGGTGGCGGTACCCAGGCCGCGCTGAGCCGACGCGGCGGACAAAGGGCGCTCTCGCATCGTGCGAGGGCGCCCTGACCTGTATCTACGGCCCCTCGAAGGTGTCATGGTCCATAGACTTGGTCACTTGACTTGAGCAGGTGATAAAGTCGGCCCACCGCCTACCGTTCGAGGGAGTTCGTCATGGCCGTCCTGCTGCACCGGCTGGGCCACAGCGCCTACCGGCACCGCAAACTCGTCCTGGGTGTCTGGCTCTTCGTGCTGGCCGCGCTCATCACCTGCGTCGGCGTCTTCGGCGGCAAGCTCGACGACCGCTTCTCGGTGCCGGGCACCGAGTCGCAGCGGGCCTTGGACAGCCTGAGCAAGACCCTTCCCGAAGCCTCGGGCGCGAGCGCCCAGATCGTCTTCACGGCGCCCGCGGGGCACCGGATCACAGAGGCGCCCTATACGGCGGCCATCGCCCGGGCCGTGACCGACGCCAGGAAGGCGCCCCAGGTCGGCGAGGTCGTCGCCCCCCGGACCTCCGGCGCCGTCTCGGCCGACCGGACGACGGCGATCGTCCAGGTCCAGTACCCCGTGCAGAACGCGGAGGTGCGGACCTCGTCCGTGGACGCGATCAAGAACGCGGCCCGCGCGGCGGAGCGGGACGGGCTGCGGACCTCGGTGGGCGGTTCCGTCTTCAACAGCAACGGAGTCCACATCGGGCCGTCCGAGATCATCGGCGTGGCCGTGGCGCTGCTCGTGCTCGTGGTCACCTTCGGTTCGCTGCTCGCCGCCGGCATGGCACTGCTGCCCGCGCTGATCGGTGTGGCGGCAGGACTGACCGGGCTGCTCGCCCTCGCGCCCGCGGTCAGCATCTCCTCCACGGCCGTCACGCTCGCCCTGATGCTGGGACTGGCCGTCGGCATCGACTACGTCCTGTTCATCCTCTCGCGCCACCGACAGCAACTCGCCCGCGGCATCGACCCGAAGGAATCCGTCGCCCTGGCCGTCGGCACGGCCGGAAGCGCCGTGGTCTTCGCCGGCACGACCGTGATCATCGCGCTCGCCGCGCTGAGCGTCATCGGCATCCCGTTCCTGACCACCATGGGTCTCGGCGCCGCGGGCGCGGTCCTCGTCGCCGTACTGGCCGCGATCACCCTCGTCCCCGCCGTCGCGGGATTCGCCGGTACGCGACTCGCCCCCAAGCCCGGCACCCGCGCCGCCCGGCGGGCCGCCGACGCCGAGGGAAACACCGGCCGTACCGCCCTGGGCACCCGCTGGACGAAGTGGGTCATCGCAAAGCCGCTGCTGACCGTGCTCGCCGTCGCGGGCATCCTGGTCACCCTCATGCTGCCCGCCGCCGACCTGCGCCTCGCCCTCCCCGACAACGGCTCCGCGCCCCGGGCCTCCACCCAGCGCACGGCCTACGACACGATCAGCGCCGAGTTCGGTCCCGGCTTCAACGGCCCGCTGCTCGTCCTGGCCGAGACCAACGACCGTACGGCCGGGGCGAGTTCACGGGCCGGTGCCCAAGTGGCCGCGAAACTGCGGACCTTGCGAGACGTCAAAGCCGTCCTGCCGCCCCAGTCCACCGACGACCCGACGCAGAGCGTCATCACCGTGCTCCCCGCCTCCGGACCCGACAGCGCCCGCACCGGCCAACTGGTCCGCGAGATCCGGGACTTCGCACCCGGCCTCCGTGCCACCACCGGCGCGTCGATCGCGGTCACCGGCACCACCGCCGTCAACATCGACGTCTCCAACCGGCTCAGCGACTCCCTGCTGCCCTTCGTCGCCATCGTCGTCGGCCTCAGCCTGCTCCTGCTGATGATCGTCTTCCGGTCGCTGGTCGTCCCCGTCAAGGCCGCCGTCGGTTTCCTCCTGTCGGTGGGCGCCTCGCTCGGTCTGGTCGTCGCCGTCTTCCAGTGGGGCTGGCTGGCCGACGTCCTCGACGTGCCGCACAGCGGTCCCGTCGTCAGCTTCCTGCCGATCATCCTCATCGGCGTGCTGTTCGGGCTGGCTATGGACTACGAGGTGTTCCTCGTGTCCGGGATGCGCGAGGAGTGGGCCCACACCGGCCGGGCCCGCCAGTCGGTCGTCGACGGCGCACGGCACAGTGTGCGGGTCGTCACCGCCGCCGCCCTGATCATGTTCACCGTCTTCGCCGGGTTCTTCCCCCTGGACGACTCCCTCATCAAGCCCATCGCGTTCGCCCTCGCCGTCGGAGTGGCGATCGACGCCTTCGCCGTCCGGATGACGCTCGTACCGGCGGTCCTCGCGCTCGCCGGCCGGGGCGCCTGGTGGCTGCCCGGCTGGCTGGACCGGATGCTGCCCGACCTCGATGTCGAGGGAAGCAGCCTCCGGAAGCCGGAACCGGCGGAGCACAGGGAACCCGAGCCCGCGGTTGCGGGTGGGGCGGGTGGGAACTCCGGGTCGTGACGGGCCGTTGCCCAAATACCGGGCCTTGGCGCGGAGTTGAAGAAGATTTCACCCGAGTCCCAGGGCTCGCCCGAGTCGCCGAGTTCGTCCCACCGCACCCCCACCCCACTCGTCCCCGGAGGCCCGAACGATGACCCGGAACCACCCCCACCCCAGCCGGCGCGCCGCCTTACTCGGCGGCGCCGCTCTGACCGCCCTCGCCGTCACGACCGGCACCGCGAGCGCCAACGCATCAACTGCCCAGGCGAGTTGGCCGACGGAGTTCCCGCTGCCCAACGGCTGGCTCCCCGAGGGCATCGCGATCGGCAGCAGGCCGTACGCCTACATGGGCTCCCGCGCCAACGGCGCGATCTACCGCACCGACCTGCGCACCGGCGAGGGCAAGGTCCTCTCCGAGGGCGCCACCGGCCTGGTCTCCGTCGGGCTGAAGCTCGACCACGACGGCCTGTTGTACGTCGCCGGCAGCACCGGAGCCGCACGAGTCGTGGACTCCCGCACCGGCGAGATCCTGACGACCTATCAACTCGCGCCCGCCACCGGCCACTTCATCAACGACGTCACCCTGCTCGGCGACCGCGCCTGGTTCACGGACTCCCTCGACGCCGTGCTCTACGGCGTCCCCCGCGGCCGTACGGGCGAGGTCACCGCCCTGCCGCTCACCGGCGACTGGGTGCAGACACCCGGGGTGAACAACGCCAACGGCATCGTCGGCACCCCGGACGGCCACGGCCTCATCGTCGTCAGCAGCACCCCCGGCAAGCTCTACCGGGTGTCCCTCAGGACCGGCGCAGCCACCGAGATCGTCCTGAGCGGGGCGTCCGACGTGGTCAACGGCGACGGTCTGTTCCGGATCGGCCGGACGCTGTACGTCGTCCAGAACCGCCTGAACCGGATCAGCGTGTTCGACCTCGACGCCCAGGTCACCACAGCGACCCTGCGCAGCACGATCACCGACCCGCGCTTCGACGTCCCCACGACCGCCGCCCGCTTCGGCAACCGGCTCTATCTGGTCAACGCCCGCTTCACCAGCCCGCAGACGCCCGACACGACGTTCACCGCCGTCGCCGTGCCGATCTGACGCGACAGCGGGCGGGGCTCCCTCCGCAGCTCTTCGCGAAGGGAGCCCCGCCCGTAGGTGAATCCGCGCGTCAGCGGTTCGGCGTCGACTCAACTGCCGCCGTGACAGCCGCCGTTGCCGCGCCGGCGGTGTTCGTGCCGGCGACCGGAGCCGCCGTAGGAGCAGCCGTCTGTCGCGGGCGGAGCAGCAACACGCAGACCAGTGCCGCGAGGAGCGTCAGCGACCCGGCCACCACCAGGCACAGCCGCATGCCGTCCAGGAACGAGTCGCCGAGTGCGCCGAGCGCCCGCCCGGTGTTCACGCCGAGGTTCATGTGCGCGACGGCGCCCAGACCACCGGCGTCGGCCGTCGCCACGATGCTGTGCTGCGTCGCGCCCGTCACCCCGGCGTCGGTCAGATGCCCGGGCAGGGTGTCGAGCGCCTTGGTGGTGAGCAGGGCACCCAGGACGGCCGGGCCGAGCGCGCCGCCGACCTGCCGGAACGCGTTGTTGCCGGCCGCCGCCATCCCCGCCTGCTGATACGGCACGGAGGCCACGGCGGTCGCCGTCATCGGCGTCAGGACGGTCCCCATGCCAAGACCCAGCAGCGCCAGCCGCCACGCGATGGAGGCGAACGAGGTTCCGGCGTCGACGTTGGTCAGCGAGAACAGCGCGCCGGAGATGACCAGCAGACCGCCGGTGATCAGGACGCGCGGGGCGACCCGGTGCATGAGCCGGCCGACCGGCTGGCCGACCACGAGCGCCGCCGCGGTGACCATGAGCAGCCGCCAGGCCGCCCCCAGCGTGTCGAGCTGCTGCACCAGGCCGAAGTACAGGCTGAGCAGGAAGAAGAAGCCGATCAGCGCCAGGAAGGTGATCATCGCGACCAGGGTGGTGGCGGTGAACGCGGGGCTGCGGAACAGCGTCAGATCCAGCATCGGGCTCTCGCTGCGCCGCTCCGCGAACACGAAGGCGACTCCACCGGCCACCGCCGTGAACAGGGCGACCATGACCTTGACGTCCGTGAAGGATCCGGCGCCGCCCTCGATCACGCCGTAGACGAGCGCGGTGATGGAGAGGGTCGCCGTCAGCTGGCCGGGCCAGTCCAGCTTCCGGCCGTGCGGGGCGCGGGAGTCGGGGAGCAGCCGGGCGGCGAAACCCGTCGCGATCAGCGGGACGGGGACGGACAGCAGATAGATCCAGCGCCACGAGGTGTGGTCGAGGATGACGCCCGCTATCAGCGGGCCGACGGCCAGCGCGGCCATGAGGGCGGTCGCCCACAGGCCGATGAACTTGCCGCGCTCGCGGTGGTCGGGCACGGCATGGCTGATCAGCGCGAGGGTGGTGGGCAGCAGGGTCGCCGCGCCGAGACCGGCCAGCGCCTGACCGATCCACAGCACCTGCACCGACTGCGCGCACAGCGCCACGGCGGCACCGGCGGCGGCGAACAGCAGGCCCGCCTGGAACACCTTCTTGCGCCCGTGCACATCGCCGAAGACACCGGCGGTGAGGATGAACGCGGCCATGGGCAGGACGAACGCGTCCTGGACCCAGGACAGTTGGGCGGTCGACGCGTTCAGCGCCGACTGGATCGCGGGCAGGCTCACGGCGACCGTGGTCACCGGCAAGTAGGCGACGAAGACGCCGAGGCAGGCCATGACGAGGGTGGCCGCCCGTCGGTCGGCCGTCCCGCTCGCCGGGGTCGTGACGTTCACGGAGAACTCTCCTTCTTGACTGCGGTGCCCTCGAACGGGCACGCGTCCCAGGATCGGCTCCGGCATCGACAATCACCAACGTGCGACCGGGAAGCGACCGGAAACCTCCATTTCGACCCCGAAGGGTGTCAGACTTTCCCCATGACAGACGTCGTCGACGGAAAAATCCTCCGCGCCCTGCAGTGCGCGCCACGCGCCTCGTTCCGGCTGATCGGGGAGGTGGCCGGGGTCTCGGAGCAGACCGCGGCCCGGCGTTTCCACGCGCTGCGGCGGGCCGGGGTGATGCGGGTGGTCGGTCTGGTCGATCCGGCCGTTCACGGCGACGCGCGCTGGGTGGCCAGGATCCGCTGCCGCCCCGACCGGGTCGGCCCGCTCGCCGACGCGCTCGCCCGACGGCCCGACATCGCCTACGCGGGACTCGCGTCCGGCGGTTCGGAGATCATCTGCGTCATCACCGCACCGGTCCACGTGCCGCGCGACGACGTCCTGCTCCGCCAACTGCCCAAGTCGGCATCGGTGCTGGACGTCAGCATCGACCTGCTCATCCATCCCTTCGGCACGACGGGCAGAAGCGACTGGACGGGCTACGGCGGCCACCTCACACCGGAACAGGTCCAACTCCTCGCCGGTGACCGGCCGTTGGAGCCCACCGGCCCGCCCGTACGCCTCACCGACGAGGACACCCCGCTCCTCGACGCCCTCGCGGAGGACGGCCGCGCCACCCACACCCAGCTCGCCGATCTCACCGGCTGGTCCACGGCCCGCGTGGCCCGTCGCCTGGACGCGCTGGAGACCTCGGGCGCTCTTGTCTACGACGTCGAACTGCTCTCCGCCCGCCTGGGGTTCGCCCTCAATGCCACCCTGTGGCTGCGCGTCGCCCCGGCCCGTCTCGAACGCGTCGGCGAGGAACTCGCGGACCACGCCGAGGTCGCCTTCGCCGCCGCCATCAGCGGCGACTCCAACGTGATGGCCATCGTCGTCTGCCGCGACACGGAGGACCTGTACCGCTATCTGACCACCAAGGTCGCCGCGGTGCCGGGCATCGACGGCTACGGCGTGAGCATCCGCGTCCACACCCTGAAGCAGGCCACCTCGCTCATCGCGCGCGGGCGGCTGGTGCCCCCGGCGTTCGCGTAGGACGGCCGGAGCGCACCGGGCCGGATCACCCGCGGCGGCGGGTGATCCGGTCGACGGAATCGAGGTGCTACGGCGGGTCAGCGCTTGGTGTAGATGAAGCCGACCTTGTCCAGCTCGTCGCCGGAGCGACCGTGGAAGCCGGCGATCTGCCAGCCGGACGGGGCGGTGCGAGTCACGCAGTCCGAGGTGGTGGTGCCACCGGCCAGGGTGTTGCCCAGGTTGGTGGTGAACTTGGCGTAGAAGATCCGCGTGGTGTCGTTGTACTTGCTCTCGCACAGGTACGCCGACGTCACGTACTCGCCGCTGCCCAGCGTCAGCGAGGACGCGGTGCCGCCGGTCCCGCCGTGGGTGAGCGTGGTGCCGTTGGCGAGGGTGATGCCGACCTGGTCGACGCGGGAGCCGGAACGCAGCGAGATCTTGGTGGCGCGGGCGGCGGCCGGGACGCTGTCGATGTCCTGGTAGTAGTCGCCGTGCGGGCCGCCGAACTGGTCGCTGAGCTGGAAGTCCGCGTTCTGCGACCAGGTGAAGCCGACCGTGATCGGGTCGTGGTCGGAGAGCATCAGCCCGTCCGAGGTCAGGAACTTGGCGTGCTCGTTGTTGTACGAGGTCGCGTTGAGCGTGACCAGCTTGCTGCTGCGGTAGAGGACCTTGTCCACGACCTCGCAGGTGTTGGGCACGGTCGCCCCGGTCTGGTCGCACACCAGCGCGTCGCTGCCCTTGACCGGTGCGACGCCGCCGCGGATCAGCTTGACCCAGGCGTCGGTGAGTCCGTTGTTCGACGCGAACTCCGCGATGGTGTCGGCGGCACGGGTGTAGCGGGTGTTCGTGTCACCCATCACCACGACGGCGTTGCCCGCCGAGTGGGTGCTGATGAACGAGGTCAGCTGGCTGAGATTGTCGGCGCGGGAGGCCTCGTCGCCGTCGTTCGTACCGGCGTTGGTGTGCAGGTTGTAGAAGTCGACGTACACGCCCTCGGAGAGGCGCTCACGCATGAACGTGAAGCCCTTGGGAGTGAGGCAGTCGCCCGAGTCGATCTGGCAGGAGTTCCAGTGGACGCGCTCGAAGTCGTCGCCGTCCCAGGCGTAGTTGGAGACGGTGTTGAGCCCGCTGCCGATGCCCGCGCCGCCGCTGGTCGCGGTGCGGTAGGGGTGGGTGTCGGTGGAGTACAGGTAGGCGTGGTAGTTGAAGTCCTCCTGCACGTTCACGATGTCGTACGGGGCGATGCGCGTGCCGATCGCGGTGGTGCTCGTGTCGCGCGGGGTCGAGGCGCTGGACAGCGACTCGGGCAGCCCGGCGACGTTGTAGCTGAGCACGCTGAAGCTGCCCGAGGTCGCGGCGGCGGCCGGAGTGGCGGCAGCCACCGTGAGCCCGCCCAGGGCCGCGGCAGCGGTCGCCAGACAGGCGAGAAGTCTGCGCATGGGGAAGTGCCTCCTGCGGAGTGACAGAGGGGGAGGGTGGTGCGGCGGTCATGTCGAAATGTAGCGACAAGCGCTTGCTGTGGCTCCCCTCCGGCCGCACTGAATCTGGAATTCCGCGTGACGTCGAGATGGCCAAGTCCCCTTGTATGCCCGTTTGTTGACGGTGCGGGGGGATAGCGTCCAGGGGCGCCGGTCGGCAGCAACCGCTCAACCGGCGCGGGCCCCCGCTGCTACGGGCGCGCCAAATGCCGCATCGTCAGCGCCAGTTGCAGCCGCAGCCGCCCCTGCGGAGTGCGTACCGGCCAGCCCAGCAGGGACTCCGCGTGGGTCAACCGGTCCTGGAGCGTGGAGTGGTGGACGTTGATCTCGGTGGCCGCCGCGCGCAGGCTCGGGGTGGCGGCGACGGCGTTCAGAGTGGCCAGCAGCCAGGGCGCGTTCGCCGCCGCAGCTTCCAGGTCGTGGACGTCGGGCGGCGGTTCGGCGCCCGGCGCGACCAGGTCGGCGAGGAGCACGATGCCGCCGAGCGCGTCGGCGTACACGATCCGCTCGCCCGGGTCCTGTGCGGTCCCGTCGGCGGTGAAGCGGAGGGCGGTGCGGGCGGCGGCCCAGGAGCGGGGCAGGTCCAGCACGGGGACGGCGGGCCCGATGCCCAGCCGTCCGGCGGGCAGTTCGGTGTCCGTCGGGAGCGGCTGCGGGTGCGCCGGAGCCGGCTGCGGGCCGCCGTCCGGGTGCGGGGCGACCGACACGGGCCGCCCGCCGCCGCACGTACCGGTGTCGCGCGGCGCCACGACGACCCGGGGCGGCCGGTCCAGCGGGGCGACGACACGGGCCCGGGTCGCGGGGTCGGCCACGTCCAGACCGAGGCGGCGGGCCGCGTGCAGCCGGGCCTGCTCCGGGGCCGTGGCGTCGAGCAGCGTCTCCACCAGCTCCGGATCGTCGGCGGGCACCCGGCCCCGCGTGCGGTCGAGCACCAGCCGTACAACGCCGGCCGCCCGCTCCAGGATCACCGCGTCGACGACACTGGGCGCCGCCTCCGCCGTACGTTCCAGCCACAGCGCCGAGGCCCCGCCCGGTGTCAGCGCGAAGGACGGCCAGGAGGGATCCGGCGGCGACTCGCTGTCCCTGCGGGTGCCGTCCGCCTCGACCCGCACCCGGACCCGCCGCTCGGCGTCGACCAGCCGTGCGGGGCACCCGGCCAGCACCGCCGCCCCGCGCACCAGCGCCTCGAGACCGGCCCGCGACTCGGCGAGCCGATCGAAGTACCCGATGACCTGGACGGCGGCACCGGCGTCCGGATCCAGCGCGGTCAGGCGCCCGGCCAGCTCTTTCATATCCCCATGGTGCGTCATGGAACGGGTGTGCAGGAGCCCGCGGACAAGGTTCCGTCGAGGGAGAGCGCGGGGGGCGAGGGGGAGTGCGGAGGCGACGCGTGGAATGCCCCCGGACTCCGAGGAACGCGGACCACCGGCGCCGACCGGGACGACCCGTCTCCGTGCGTGCGCCTACAGCAGCCTCCGATCGCCCCCCGCCCGCGGCCTCGTACGGCAGCCGCCCGAACGCCCTATGACCCCAACAGCCGCCGCAGCCAGGCCAGATGGGCGGCCCGGGCCGCCTGCGACAGCGCCGCTTGCGGGGCGAAGCCGTCGAAGCCGTGGAAGCCGCCGGGCCAGACGTGGAGTTCGGCGACGCCGCCCGCCTGCCAGAGGCGGGACGCGTAGGTGACGACTTCGTCGCGGAAGGTCTCCGCCGAGCCGACGTCGAGGAAGGCCGGGGGCAGGCCGGTGAGGTCCTCCGCGCGGGCCGGTGCGGCGTACGGGGACACGTCGGGGCCGCCGCGGCGGTCGCCGAGGAGCGCGGTCCAGCCGGTCTCGTTGGCCGTGCGGTCCCAGACGCCGACGCCGGCCATCTGGTGCGCGGAGGGGGTGTCGTTGCGGTCGTCGAGCATGGGGCACAGCAGCAACTGGCCGATCGGGCGCGGGCCGCCGCGGTCCCGGGTGAGCAGGGCCAGCGCGGCACACAGGCCGCCGCCCGCGCTCGCGCCCATGACGATGATCCGCTCCGGGTCGCCGCCGATCTCCTTCGCGTGCTCCGCCGTCCACAGCAGACCGGCGTACACGTCCTCGATCGGCGCGGGGTGCGGGTGTTCGGGCGCCAGCCGGTACTCCACCGACACCACCACCGCGTCGAGCTCCCGCGCGTACTCCAGCGCCCCGGTCACCCCGACCCGCCTGTCGCCGAGCACCATGCCGCCGCCGTGCACGTGATAGATGACGGGCAGCGGCCCGGTCGTCGCGGGCGCGGTCGGGCGGCCGATCAGCAGCGTGACGGCGGGCTCGCCCACCGGACCCGCCACCTCCCGGTCCTCGATGTCGAAGGCCCCGTCCAGGGTCAGATCCATCTGCATCGACTGCAGGATCATCGGACCGCGGCGGATCTCCTCGATGTCTTCCGGCGACATCCCGGGCGAGATGAACTCCTTGATCAACTCCAGCGCTGCGGCGAGTTCGGGGTCGAACGGGGGCGGGACGGACGTCATGCGCTTCTCCTGACGCTGGGCGCGGCGGCTCGTACGGCCATACTCCGCGCGCCTACCCCCGATCCGCCCACCGCCGTCCGGCGGAACCTCCCCGCCGGACGGCGGGTGCCCGGCCGTACGGTCCGCCGCACAGCGCTTGACTTCGAGAACGCTCGAAGACCTACCGTCACGAAGGACGGTGAAGGTCCGGGCGAACTGTGGAACGGAGTCGGACATGCGGGTCGGTGTGCACATCAACCGGTTCAACCATCCCGGAGGGCCCGCGGCGATCGGGCCCGAGCTGGCCGCCGCGGGCGCCGCGGCCGAGGCGGCGGGCGTCAGCTGGCTGTCGGTGATGGACCACTACTTCCAGATGGAGTTCAACGGCGGCGCCGAGGACCCCATGCTGGAGGCCTACACGACACTGGGCTTCCTGGCCGGGCACACCTCCACGGTCCGGCTCGGCGCGCTGGTGACCGGTGTGACGTACCGGAATCCGGGGCTGCTCGCGAAGATCGCCACCACGCTCGACGTGCTCTCCGGCGGCCGGGCCACGCTCGGCATCGGGGCCGCCTGGTACGACCGTGAGCACCACGGTCTCGGCGTGTCGTATCCGCCGGTCGCGGAGCGGTTCGAGCGGCTGGAGGAGACCCTGCGGATCTGCCTCCAGATGTGGGACCCGGAGGCCAACGGCCCCTTCGAGGGCGAGCACTACCGGCTCGCCGAGACCCTGTGCGTGCCCGCGCCGGTCAGCAGCCCGCACCCCGAGATCATGATCGGCGGCAGCGGCGAGAAGAAGACCCTGCGGCTGGTCGCGCAGTACGCCGACGCCTGCAACCTGATCGTGTCGACGCCGGACGAGCTGCGGCACAAGCTCGAGGTGCTGCGCGGGCACTGCGACCGGCTGGGGCGCGACTACGACCGCATCCGCAAGACGATCGTGCACACGGGCGAGTCGGTCACCACGGGCGACCTCGACGCCTTCCTGCGGGAGATCGACGGATTCACCAAGCTCGGCGTCGACACGGTGATCCTGGGCCCGCGGAGCGGGGAACCGGCCGAGTGGATCGAGCGCTTCGCGGCCCCGGCGGTGCCGCGCCTGGCCGAGCTGGACTGAGACGGGAAGCGCGAAGGGGCCGGAGCCGTGCGGGCTCCGGCCCCTTCGACGCGGGGTGCCGTGGATCAGGCGGCGACGGTCTCGCCGGCGTGGCCGTGCAGACGGGTCAGGACCTCGGTCAGCTGGGCGGCGACCTCGGCGTCGTCGGCCGGGTGGGTCTCGGCGAAGCGGACCACGGAGCCGGGGATGGAGAGCTTGATCTCCTCGATCACCTTGCCGCCGGCGATGCCCACCGACTTACGGGTCTCGTCCTGCGCCCACACGCCGCCGAACTGGCCGAAGGCGGTGCCGACGACGGCGACCGGCTTGCCGCCGAAGGTGCTGGCGCCGTACGGGCGGGACAGCCAGTCGATGGCGTTCTTCAGGACGGCCGGGATGGTGCCGTTGTACTCGGGGGAGAAGAACAGGAACGCGTCGGTGGCCCGGGCGGCCTCGCGCAGCTTGGCGGCGGCGGCCGGGAGCTTGTCCTCGACGTCGATGTCCTCGTTGTAGAACGGGATGTCGGCGAGGCCTTCGAAGATCTCGATGTCGGCGCCCTCGGGCGCGAACTTCACGGCGGCCTCGGCGAGCTGGCGGTTGTGCGAGCCGGCACGCAGGCTGCCGACGAGCGCGAGGATACGAACAGACATGGGGGACTCCAAGGGGGGTGAAACATTGCCGTTACGATCCGGACCGAGGTCCGTTTAAAGTTGTAGCAGGCTAAGCGGACCACGGTCCAGTTTCATTCCCGGTGCTTTACGCTGTCTTCATGTCCAGCGCCCTGCCGCCCTTCCCGAAGCCCGAGGAGTCCATAAGCGAGCCCCAGTTGCTGGAGGTCCGCTCCTTCGGCGACGAGCCGTGCCTGCGCGCCGACGCGGCCCGCAACCGGGCCAAGCTGCTGGAGGCCGCCGCCCGCCTGATCGCGGAGCACGGTGTGGCCGGCGTCACCATGGAGGCGGTGGCCACCGCGGCCGAGGTCGGCAAAGGGACCGTCTTCCGCCGCTTCGGCGACCGCACCGGCCTGCTGATGGCCCTGCTGGACCACTCGGCGAAGACGCTCCAGGCCGATTTCATGGGCGGACCGCCGCCGCTGGGCCCCGGGGCACCCCCGGTCGAGCGGCTGCGGGCGTTCGGCGTGGCGGTCCTCTACCGCTCGGCGGAGCAGCTGGACCTGCAACTGGCCGCACAGCCGGACCCGGCCCGCCGGTTCTCCCACACCGCGCTCCGGGCGCTGCACACCCACGTCACCATGCTGCTCCGGCAGATCCTGCCCGACGCCGACTGCGAACTGCTCTCCCAGCCCCTCATGGCCTATCTCGACCCCGCCCTGATCAACCATCTGACCAGGCAGTGCGGGATGCCCATGGAGCGTCTCGAGGCCGGCTGGATCGACCTCGTCGCCCGCCTGACGGCCACGCCCCCGCCCTGCTGAGCCCGCCTCAGGCGTGGCCGGCGAACATGTCGAGGATGCCCTGCGGGGCGTCGGCCCGGAACATCAGCTCGCCGTTGGCCGCCGAGTCCGCCGCCGACTCCTCGCCGCGCGGGAACAGCTTCTCCTCGTAGGCGGCGAGCGCGGCCTCGGTGTCGCCCGGGTGCGCGGCCAGCGCGCGGCCCAGGTCGGCCCCGTCGAGCATCGCGAGGTTGGCGCCGACGCCCGCGAACGGGGACATCAGATGGGCCGCGTCGCCCAGCAGCGTGACCCCGGGCACCCGGTCCCAGCGGTGCCCGATCGGCAGCGCGTGGATCCGCCGCGGGGTCAGCGGCCCGTCCGCGTCGCCGAGCAGCGCCCGCAGACTCTTGTCCCAGTCGGCGAAGTGCCCGAGCGTGTACGTCTTCGCCGCCTCGGTGTCCGTGAAGTCGACGCCGTCGAACTCGTCCTCGGGGACGGTGAGCGCCACATAGATGTGCAGGCTCCCGTCGGTCTCGCGGTGGCCCAGGAAGCCCTTGCCCGCGCCGAGCGCCATCAGCATGCCGCCGCCGACCACTTCGGCGCTCACCGGGTGCCGTAGGTCGGCGTCGGGCAGGTCCACCTCCACGAACGAGATGCCGGTGTACGCGGGCCGCGCGTCCGAGAGCAGGGGCCGCACCCGGGACCAGGCGCCGTCCGCACCGATCAGCAGATCGGTGGTGAAGGTGGTGCCGTCCGCGAGCGTCACCTCGTGCCGGCCGCCGTCCAGCGGGCGGGCGCCGGTGACCTTCGCGCCCCACCGGACGGTGCCCTCGGGCAGGGAGTTCAGCAGCAGGTCGCGCAGTTGGCCGCGGTCGATCTCGGGGCGCCCGCTGGTGCCGTCGTCGGGATCGTCCAGCAGGACCGTGGCCGCCTTGTCGAGAACGCGGGTGGCCTCGCCGCCCGGGTGGACCAGCGCGCGGAACTCCTCGTACAGGCCGGCCGCGCGCAGTGCCGGCTGCCCCGAGTCCTCGTGGATGTCGAGCATGCCGCCCTGGGTGCGCGCGGCGGGGGAGGCGTCGAGGTCGAAGACGGCGGCCTCGACGCCGTTGACGTGCAGGACCCGGGCGAGCGTGAGCCCGCCGAGTCCGCCGCCGATGATCGCGAGGGGGTGGTGGGGGGTGGTCATGGTGAACCTCCTTGAAAGGGGCGGGAGTTGAGGTGTCAGTCGGGTACGGCGGTCCGCTCGATGCCGGTGATGAGCGCCTGGAACATCCAGGACAGCCGGGCCTCGGGCGCTCCCGCGAGCAGCTCCGTGGAGCGGGCCGCGATGTGCGGGTGGGTCCGGTCGGAGACACTGCGCAGGGCCTCGGTCAGGGCGTCCCAGTCGTCCCGGGCGGTGTCCTCGGCCGAGTGCTCGGCGGCCGTCGCGGTGGCCTGCTGGAGCAGCAGGTCCACACCCCACGCGGCCTGGGCGGGCGGGACGTCTCCCTCGTCGAGCAGGGCGAGCAGGGTCTCGATCAGGTTCAGGTAGTGCGGGCCGCTGGGCCAGGCCGTCAGTGCCGAACGGGCCAGGCTCGGGTGCTGGAGGAGCATCGCGGTGTAGGCGGTGAGGGCCTGTTCCAGTCGCTCGCGCCAGCTGCCCTCGGCGGGGACCGGCCCGATCGTGCCGAGCAGTTCGTCCAGGACCGCCGCGTGCAGCTCCGCGGTGTTGCGGACGTACACGTACAACGAGGCCGGACCGGTGTCGAGCTCCTGGGCCAGGCGCCGCATGGTGACCTTCTGCAGACCTTCGGCGCGCAGTACGGCCACCGCGGCGGCGACGATGCCTTCCCTGCTCAGGGCGGGTTTCGCCGGGCGTTCGCGGCGGCTGCGCGGGGTGTCGGGGCGAGCTGTCATGCCTCCACCGTAACGAACATGTTCGCTCCGAACAAGTTCGTGACGAACATGTTCGTAAAACCCCGGACCATGTCGCTGTCGTGACGACCGTTGCCCCGCCGCGCTGCCCTGCCCCGGCTTCTGCCAAGATGCCGTACGTCATGGTGCAGATACCGAAAACGCCCGCAGCCCCGTCGCCCGCACCGCGCTCGGTCCCCACGAGCGCCGATGTGGCCCGCCTGGCCGGCGTCTCACGCGCGACCGTCTCCTACGTCCTCAACAACACCAGCGCCGTACGGATCAGCGAGCCCACCCGCCGCCGCGTCCACGAGGCCGCCAAGGAACTGGGGTACGTCCCGCACGCGGCGGCCCGCAGCCTGCGCGCCGGACACAGCCGGATGGTGCTGATGCCGGCGCCGCCCATGCAAGTGGGGCTCCTCTACAGCCAGTTCATCAACGAACTCCAGTGGGCGCTCAGCCGCCTCGACTACACGGTCGTGCAGCACGGCTCCGTCGGTCTGCGCGGCGACGAGGCCGCCCGCGCCTGGGCCGAACTCCGCCCGGTCGCCGTCCTGGTGCCCGGCGCCGGACTCGGCCCGCAGGGCGTCGCGGTCCTCAAGCGCTCCGGGGCGCGCGCCGTCCTCACGCTCGGCCCCGAGCCGATCGAGGGCGCACACGTCATGCTCCTGGACCACGAGGGCGTCGGCCACTGCGCGGGCGAGCACCTCTACGGCCGCGGCCGGCGCCGGATCGGCGTGGTCGTGCCCGAGGAGCCGGGCATGGGGATCTTCTCCCGGCCCCGCCTCGAAGGAGTGCGCCGCGCCCTGTTCGGCACGGACGCCACGGTGACCGAACTCCCGCTCTCCTACAGCGAGGAGAGCGCCGCCAGGACCGCCGCCCAGTGGCGCGACCTCGGTCTCGACGCGGTGTTCGCGTACAACGACGAGTACGCGATGCTGCTGATGCGCGCCCTCCAGGACGAGGGCATCCGCATCCCCGAGGACACCGCCGTGGTCGGTGCCGACGACCTGATGATCGGCCGGCTGCTGCGACCGCGCCTGAGCACCGTCCACATCCAGCTCCCGTCCGGCCGCGACCTCGCCGAACTGGTCGACAACGCGGTGCGCGACCCCGGCTCGGTGCCGGCCGTGCACGAACTGCTCGGCGCCAAGGTGGTGCACCGCGACTCCAGCTGAGCCGGATCCATCGAACGCGGGCCGGGGCGAACCCGCCGTACGCGACTAGAATGTTGCGTGCTCAACCAGACGGGGGGTGCGTTCGATCCCGGATGCGGTCCAGACGTCTGCGCCGGATCACCGCATCCCGTCACGCGCACGCCCCGGGACTCCACCTACCCGCGCGGGTCCCGCTGTTGACGGATCGGAGAGCCGCCATGCCCCTGCTCGACCCCAAGATCTGGCAGTCCCGCCCGCTGTCGGGCCCCGAGTACCCGGTCACCGAGCCCGCCACAGGCGACCAGCTCGCCACCGTCACGCTCGCCGCGGCCGAGGACATCCGCCCCGCCGCACAAGCGGCCGGAGCCGCGCAGACCGAGTGGGCGCGCGTCCCGCACTTCGTCCGTGCCGGAGTGCTGCGCAGGGCCGGCGACCTGTTCGCCGCGCACGCCGAGGAGCTGCGCGAATGGCTGGTCCGGGAGTCCGGGTCGATCCCCGGCAAGGCGGACTTCGAACTGCACGTCGCCGCCCAGGAGTGCTACGAGGCCGCCGCGCTCGCCTCCCGCCCCGCCGGCCAGGTCCTTCCGTCGGAGGCGCCGAGGCTGTCGTACACCCGGCGTATCCCGGTCGGGGTCGTCGGCGTGATCGCGCCGTTCAACGCCCCGCTGATCCTCTCCATCCGCTCGGTCGCCCCGGCGCTCGCGCTCGGCAACGCGGTCGTCCTCAAGCCGGACCCGCGCACGGCGGTCTGCGGGGGACTCGCCCTCGCGGCGGTCTTCGCGGAGGCGGGCCTGCCCGACGAACTCCTCCAAGTCCTGCCCGGCGGCGCCGAGGTGGGGGCCGCACTGGTCGCCGACCCGCAGGTGCCCGTCATCTCCTTCACCGGCTCAACTGCCGCAGGGCGCGCGGTCGGTGAGGCGGCGGGGCGTCATCTCAAGCGCGCACACCTGGAGTTGGGCGGGAACTCGGCGCTTGTCGTGCTGGCGGACGCGGACCTGGACGCGGTGATCTCCACGGCGGCCTGGGGTTCGTTCTTCCACCAGGGCCAGATCTGCATGACGACCGGGCGGCATCTCGTCCACGAGTCGCTCTACGAGGAGTACGTCGAACGCCTCGCAGCCAAGGCCGAGTCGCTGGCCGTGGGCGACCCGCACCGTGCGCAGGTCCACCTCGGACCGATCATCGACGGCGCCCAACTGGCCAAGATCCACGGCCTAGTCGAGGCCAGTACGGCGAGCGGCGCCAGGCTCGCGGCGGGCGGCACGCACGAGGACCTCTTCTACCGGCCGACCGTCCTCGCGGGCGTCGAGGACGACACCCCGGCGTACGCGGAGGAGGTCTTCGGCCCGGTGGCGCCGGTACGGTCCTTCGCCACCCCCGAGGAGGCGGCGGCGCTGGCCGCGACCGGACCGTACGGTCTGTCGCTCGGCATCGTCACGCGCGACGCGGCCCGGGGCCTGGACCTGGCGGAACGCATCCCCACCGGGATCGTCCACATCAACGACCAGACCGTCAACGACGAGGCCGTGGCGCCCTTCGGCGGGGTCGCCGCGTCCGGCACCGGCGCCCGCTTCGGCGGCGAGGCCAATATCGAGGCCTTCACCGACGTGCGCTGGACGACGGTGCGTGGAGACGTGGCGTCGTACCCGTTCTGAGAGGGCTGCCTACTTACCGTTCTGCTCGGCCTGCGCCTGCTGCTCGGCGACCGACTTGCGGACCTCGTCCATGTCGAGCTTGCGGGCCTGGCCGATGACGTCCGTCAGGGCGGCCTCCGGCAGCGCGCCGGGCTGGGCGAACACGGCGACACGGTCACGGACGATCATCAGCGTGGGGATCGACTGGATGCCGAAGGCCGCGGCCAGCTCGGGCTGGGCCTCGGTGTCGATCTTGCCGAAGACGAGGTCGGGGTTGTCCTCGGCCGCCTTCTCGTAGACCGGGGCGAACTGACGGCACGGCCCGCACCAGGACGCCCAGAAGTCGATCAGGACGAAGTCGTTGTCCGTGACCGTCTGGTCGAAGTTCTCCTTGGTGAGCTCCACGGTGCTGCTGCTCATGACGTGATTCCCTACTTCCTCGATGTGGGGGCGAAGCCGTCCCGGACAACACGGTCGTCCGGGCCCGTATTCCGCGCCCCTACCCGTGTGGCCTCAGCGCACACCACCCAGCAGACTGGCCCCATGACGGAAACGGAATCCATCGAGTACGACGTCGTGGTGGTCGGGGCCGGGCCCGTGGGGGAGAACGTCGCCGACCGCACCCGTGCGGCCGGTCTCTCCACCGCGATCGTGGAGAGCGAACTCATCGGCGGCGAGTGCTCGTACTGGGCCTGCATGCCCAGCAAGGCCCTGCTGCGCCCGGTGATAGCCCGCGCCGACGCCCGCCGCGTGCCCGGCCTCGGCCACCTCGTCCAGGGCCCCCTCGACACCGCCGCGGTCCTCGCCCACCGCGACTACGAGGCCTCGGGCTGGAAGGACGACGGCCAGGTCCGCTGGCTCGACGGCATCGGCGCCGACCTCTACCGCGGCCACGGCCGCCTGGACGGCCCCCGCCGGGTGACGGTCACCGGCCCCGACGGCGCACGGCACGTCCTCACCGCCCGGCACGCCGTCGCGGTCTGCACCGGCACCCGCGCCCTCCTCCCCGACCTGCCCGCGCTCGCCGACGTCCGGCCCTGGACCAGCCGCGAGGCCACCAGCGCCAAGGCCGCGCCCGGCCGGCTGATCGTGGTCGGCGGCGGGGTCGTCGCCGTGGAGATGGCGACGGCCTGGCAGGCATTGGGCTCGCGCGTCACCCTCCTCGTACGCGGCAAGGGCCTGCTGCCCCGTATGGAGCCCTTCGCCGGCGAACTGGTCGCCGACGCGCTCACCGAGGCCGGCGTCGACCTGCGCACGGGCACCTCCGTCACCTCGGTGACCAGGGAGAACGGCACGGTCGTGGCCGTCACCGACAGTGGCGACCGCATCGAGGCCGACGAGATCCTCTTCGCCACCGGACGCGTCCCGCACACCGACGACATCGGCCTCGACACGATCGGTCTGGAACCGGGCTCCTGGCTGCCCGTGGACGACTCCCTGCGCGTCCAGGACAGCGACTGGCTGTACGCCGTCGGCGACGTCAACCACCGCGCCCTCCTCACCCACCAGGGCAAGTACCAGGCGCGCATCGCGGGCGCCGCGATCGCCGCCCGCGCCTCCGGCGTCCCGATCCTGGAGACCGATCCCTGGGGCGCCCACGCGGCCACCGCCGACCACGACGCCGTACCCCAGGTCGTCTTCACCGACCCGGAGGCGGCGGCCGTGGGCCTCTCCCTCGCCGAGGCGGAAGCGGCCGGCCACCGCGTCCGCGCGGTCGACGTCGAGTTCTCCTCGGTCGCGGGCGCAGGCCTCTACGCCGACGGCTACCGCGGCCGCGCCCGCATGATCGTCGACCTCGACGACGAGACCCTGCGCGGCGTCACCTTCGTGGGCCCCGGCGTCGGCGAACTGATCCACTCCGCGACCATCGCGGTGGCCGGCCAGGTCCCGATCAACCGCCTGTGGCACGCGGTCCCGTCGTACCCGACGATCAGCGAGGTGTGGCTCCGCCTTCTGGAGGCCTACCGGGGCTGAACACCCCTGATGTCCTACGGCAGTTGAAAGCCGAGCGCAGCCGACGCCTCGACCGGTGTCGGCTGCGCCCAGCGCTCCGCCATGGCCTCGTTGGACGACAGCGACCGCAGCTCGGCCCGGTCCAGGTAGAGCAGGCCGTCGAGATGATCCGTCTCGTGCTGCACGATCCGCGCGGGCCACCCGGTGAACACCTCGTCCACCGCCCGCCCGTGCTCGTCCTGCCCGGTCAGCCGCACCGACGCGTGCCGCGCCACCACCGCCTGCCAGCCCGGGACGCTCAGGCACCCCTCGAAGAACGCGGCCCGGCCGTCGCCGACCGGCTCGTACGCCGGATTGACCAGCACCCGGAACGGCTGCGGCACCCGCCCGCGCACCAACCGCACCTCGTCCGGCACCGGTGCCGGGTCCTCGATCACCGCGATCCGCAGCTCCACCCCGACCTGCGGGGCCGCGACGCCCACGCCCGGCGCCGCGTGCATGGTCACGCGGAGCGCCTCGACGAACCGCGCCAGCAGCGCGGGCTCCAACTGGCCGTCGAACGGCTCGGTTCCATGCCTGAGCACCGGGTCGCCGGCCGAGACGATGGGCAACGGACCGCCGGCGGCGAGGAGTTCCTCCACCCGCTCGGCCAGGGGCGCGCGATCACTGGGAAGTGCCATCGCGCCAGGATGCCATGGTCCCCACCGCGGCCCGAACGTGACGCACGCCACTCGAAGCCGCGGGAACTCGGCGCCCTCACCCGCCGACTACTGGACCACTACGGCTACGCCACACCCCCGCCCGCCTCCCTCGCCCCCTGCCACCCGGAGAAGCCCGCCCATGTCCACCGCTCCCTCGACCGCCCCGGCCGAGGTCCCGCAGGAGCCCGCCCCGGCACCGTCCCCCAGCCGCTGGGCCCCGCTCCGCCCCCTGATCCTGCGCCTGCACTTCTACGCCGGAGTGCTCGTCGCCCCGTTCCTGCTCGTCGCCGCGACCACAGGGTTCCTGTACGCCGGTGCCTTCCAGGCCGAACGGATCGTGTACGCCCATGAGTTGACCGTCCCCGTCGGCGACCGTGAGCTGCCGATATCGGAGCAGGTGGCCGCCGCCCGCAAGGCACACCCCGAGGGCACGGTCTCGGCGGTCCGGCCCTCCCCGGAGGCCGGCGCCACCACCCGCGTCATGCTCTCCGGCGTCGAGGGCGTCCGCTCCGACCACACCGTCGCGGTGTTCGTCGACCCGTACACCGGGAAGGTCCGCGGCGCGCTGGAACAGTACGGCTCGACCGGCGTGCTCCCGCTCCGCACCTGGATCGACGACCTCCACCGCAATCTCAACCTCGGCGAAACCGGCCGCCTGTACAGCGAGTTCGCCGCGAGCTGGCTGTGGGTCATCTCGGCCGGCGGCCTGGTGCTGTGGTTCTCCCGCCGCCGCGCCCTGCGCAAGGTGCGCGGCACCAGTGGTCGGCGCCGCACCCTCGGCCTGCACGGCACGGTGGGCGTCTGGGCCGCCGCCGGGTTCATCTTCCTGTCGGCGACCGGACTGACCTGGTCGACGTACGCGGGCGCCAACATCGACGAACTCCGCACCTCCCTGGGCCAGTCCACGCCCTCGGTGTCCGCCGCGGCGAGCGGTGAGCACGCGGGCCACGGCGGCTCCACCGCGACCGGCGACGCCGAGCACGGGGTGGGCCTCGACAAGATCCTCGCCGCCGCGCGGGCCGAGGGGCTGGGCAATCCCGTCGAGATCGTCCCGCCCGCCGACGCGAACTCGACGTACGTCGTCAAACAGGTCCAGCGCAGCTGGCCCGAGAAGCAGGACGCGGTCGCCGTCGACCCCACCACCGGCAAGGTGACCGACGAACTCCGCTTCGCCGACTACCCGTTGCTCGCCAAACTGACCCGCTGGGGCATCGACCTGCACACCGGTGTCCTGTTCGGTCTGGCCAACCAGATAGCCCTGATGCTGCTCGCCGGCTCCCTGATCCTGCTGATCGTGTGGGGCTACCGCATGTGGTGGCAGCGCGGCCGGGGTTCCTCCTTCGGCCGCCCGATTCCGCGCGGCGCCTGGGCCCAGCTGTCCCCGCTGGTCCTCGTCCCGTGCCTGGCGGTGATCGCCGTACTCGGCTATTTCGTCCCGCTGTTGGGCATCCCGCTGGCCGCGTTCATCGCGGTGGACGTGGTGCTGGGCGAGGTGGCCCACCGCAAGGGCCGCCGGACGTACGCGAGTTGACGGCACATGCGAAGGGGCCCGGTTCCGTCACGGAACCGGGCCCCTTCGTGCGTCTCAGACCTGCTCGAAGTCACCCGCGAGCGCAGAGGCGATCCGCAGATGCGAACCCGCCTCCTCGTGCCGGCCCTGCCGCTCCAGCGTGCGGCCCAGCATCAGCCGCGCGTAGTGCTCGACCGGGTCACGCTCCACCAGGACCCGCAACTCGGTCTCGGCGCGCCGCAGTTGGGCCGAGTGGTAGTAGGCGCGCGCCAGCAGCAGACGCGGTCCGGTCTGCTCCGGCACCTCCTCGACCAACCCGCCCAGCACCCGGGCCGCGGCGGCGTAGTCCTTGGCGTCGAAGAACATCTGCGCGCGCTCCCAACGCTCCGCCGGTGTTCCGTGGTCGTAGTACGTCATGTCCACTTGACCTCCTTCGACGCCCTCAACGGATCATGTTGGTTGAATATTCCACTACTCCGCTACGGCGGCCAGCTCGGCGTTGGCCCGCTCGGTGATCAGGGTCAGCACCCGGCCGGTGGTCGCGAGGTCCTCCTCGGGGATGTCGCCCCAGATCCTGGCGCTCGCCGCGCTCGTCTCCTTCGTGATCCGCTCGTACAGCTCCCGGCCGGCGTCCGTGATCCGCACGTCGGACGCGTCCGTCCCGAGCAGCCCGGCCGTGATCAGTTCGTCGATGGTGCCCTGCACGGAGTCCGCGTCGACCTTCAGGGCCGCCACGGTGTCCGCGGCGAGCTGCCCGCGGTCGACGGGTCCGGCGGCGAGGGCGACCGGCCGCAGGACGATCTGCTGCTGGAAGCCGAGGCCGTGACGGGTGAGGACGCTCTCCAGGACGGCGCGGGCGGCGTAGTGGGCCAGACCGAGCATGCGGGCGTTGGCGGGGGTCGTGGTGGCGGTGGTCATGACTGCTCCTTCTCGTGCTCACTCGCGGGATTGAGGGGGGTGTCGAGCAGGATCGCCAGGTCCCGGCCGAACTCCCGGGTCCGTTCGCTGCTGAGACCGCCGAGCGGCTCCAGCAGCTGCTGGAGGAGACCGTGGACGACCTTGATCGCCTGCCTGGTCACCTCACGGCCCTCGTCCGTGAGGGCCAGTTGGACGGCGCGCGGATCACGGGGGTCCCGGGTGCGCTCGACGAGGCCCGCCGACTCCAGGGCGCGGGCCAACTTCGACACATAGAGGGCTTCGAGTCCGGTGTGGTCGGCGAGGTGCCGCTGGCTCGGGCGCAGCCCGGAGCGCTGCATGCCGTACAGCGACGCCACCAGGGAGTACTGCGCATGGGTCAGTCCCAGGGGTGCCACCGCGCGGTCGACCGCCACGCGCCACTTCATCGACAGTCGCCAGACCAGGAAACCGGGCGTCGCGCCCTCGGATGCCGTACTCATGACCGATACAGTACATGGCTACTATGTCCATGGCTACTATTTTCCGGGCGGAGCGCCGACGGTGAGGGAGCGGCTCCGGGGGACGGACCGGCGGTCGACGGACTGACGGAACCGCCTCGACGGGACTAGGTTGTCGCCATGAGCAATCTTGATCGCGAAGCGGTTCCGGCCCTGTGCGGCGGCCGCGGTTTCGTGGTGGCGGAGCCCGTCCGTGAACTCCTCAGCCCTCGCAAGGTCCAGCTCGGCGAGTCCACCGAAGTCCGCCGGCTGCTGCCCAACCTGGGCCGCCGTATGGTCGGCGCCTGGTGCTTCGTCGATCACTACGGCCCCGACGACATCGCCGACGAGCCCGGCATGCAGGTGCCGCCACACCCCCACATGGGTCTGCAGACCGTCAGCTGGCTGCACGAGGGCGAGGTGCTGCACCGCGACTCGACCGGCAGTGTCGCGACGATCCGCCCGCGCGAACTGGGCCTCATGACCTCGGGCCGCGCGATCAGCCATGCCGAGCAGAGCCCCAAGTCGCACGCCCGCTTCCTGCACGGCGCACAGCTGTGGGTCGCCCTCCCCGACAGCGACCGCCATGTCGAGCCGCACTTCGAGCACCACGCCGAGCTGCCGGTCGTCACGGCGCCGGGCCTGCGCGCCACGATCGTCCTCGGCGACGTCGACGGCGCGACCTCGCCCGGTACGACGTACACCCCGATCGTCGGCGCGGACCTGGCCCTCGCGGCCGGCGCGGACGTACGCCTGCCGCTGGAACCGGACTTCGAGTACGCCGTCCTGGCCATGTCCGGCGAGGCCCACGTCGACGGCGTCCCCGTCCTCCCGGGCTCGATGCTCTACCTCGGCTGCGGCCGCACCGAACTCCCGCTGCGCGCCGCGTCGGACGCGGGCCTGATGCTGCTGGGGGGCGAGCCGTTCGAGGAGGAGCTGATCATGTTCTGGAACTGGATCGGCCGCACCCAGGAGGAGATCGAGCAGGCCCGCGAGGACTGGATGACGGGCTCGCGGTTCGGTGAGGTGAAGGGGTACGACGGCGCGCCGCTGCCGGCTCCCGAGCTGCCCCCGCTGGCCTTGAAGCCGCGGGGGAGGGTGCGCTGACCCGGTGGGATGCGCCCGCAGCTCACACCCGCTTCGCGCAGTAGCTCGCCAGCTCGGCGAGGTAGGTCTCCTTGACGGCGTCGGGCAGCCAGGCCGCGTCGAACGCGTTGCGCTGTAGTTGTACGAGTTCTGCCGGGGTGAGCGGAGTGACTGCCTGCACCGCGAGAAGGTTCTCGGTGACGTAGCCGTTCATGTAGGCCGGGTCGTCGGAGCTGATGGTGACCCGCAGCCCGCCGTCAAGCATCCTGCGGACGACGGCCAGTCCGTCGGAGCCGCGCACATAGCTGTTGGAGACCGGGCAGACGGTCAGGCCCAAGCCGCGGGCCTTGATCTCGTTCTGCAGGTCCTCGCTCTCCAGACAGTTCACGCCGTGGTCGATCCGGTCCACCCCGATGACATCCAGGCACTGGCGGATGTGGTCGAGGGAGTTCTTCTGGTCCAGGTCGCAGTGCATCGTCAGCTGATAGCCCTCCGCTCGTGCCCGCGCGAAGACGGCGGCGAACTTGGCCGGGGGGTTGTCCCGTTCGTCCGAGTCCAGCCCGACCCCGATGATCCACTCCCGGTGGGGAAGGGACTCCATCAGCGTGGCCATGGCGTACTCGGCGGAGAAGTCCCGCATGAAGCACATGATGAGCTGTGCCCGTACGTCGAGCAGCCGGCGCGCGTCCATCAGGGCCCGGCGCAGACCTCGGATCACCGTGCCGAATTCGACGCCCCGGGAGGTATGCGCCTGCGGGTCGAAGAAGATCTCCGCATAGCGGATGTTCTGCTCCTTCGCCTTGTTCAGGTACGCCCACGCCAGATCGTAGAAGTCGGCCTCGGTCAACAGGACCGACATTCCCTCGTAGTAACAGGCGAGGAACGACGGCAGGTCGTGGAACACGTAGCCGGCCCGCATCTCGTCCGCGTCGGCGTACGGCAGCGGGACGTTGTTCCGGGCGGCGAGGGCGAACTTCAGCTCCGGTTCCAGCGTGCCCTCGATGTGCACGTGCAACTCGCACTTGGGCAGCTGCGAGATGAACTCAGTCAGGTCTGTCACGAGTCCGAATATCCGTCATGCAGCTCCTGCCCATTGTTTTCGTGATGTGTAGTTTGCGTAAGATTTCCTGCGGATGGTCACAACCGGGGCACGGAATCCGTAGGTAACAAATGCGGAATGAGGGGGCAATCTCCGTGCGTCACGCTCGCCCTGGTCGTCCGGCGAAAGGAAGTCGGCACTGAGCGGGGAGGGAAACGCGATGAGCCTTGTCCGCGAGTGCTGCGTGGATCTCCGGTGCCGTGTCCATCAGTCGGCCTGGACGCGCGGACGCGTGGCGCACGGTTCACATCCGGCGTCCGAGAGTTCGCACGCCTGACCGCGCACCGGTGACCACGCCCGGCCTCGCGGTTCAGCAGTGTCGCTCCGACCGGCTTCCGGCCGGGGTTTCCCCATTCACGCTCCTGACGCCGTCGTCCCGGCACATGGCACCCACGGGTGGCCGCCGGGCCGTTCCGGCCGCGTCACGCAGAAGGACCTTCGTATGACCACTGCTCCCTCCCGGCCCGCCCTGCCCCGGGACTGCACCTTCGACGCCGACGACTGGGAGATCCTCGCCCGGCACTGGTACCCGGTCGCCCTGTCGAGCGAGATCGGCGACGCTCCGACCGCCGTGCGTCTGCTCGACGAGACCCTGGTGGCCTATCGGGTGGGCGGCAGCGTGGTCGTGGCCCACGACATCTGCCCGCACCGGGGGGTGCCGCTCAGCCTCGGCGGCGGCGACGGGAGCGGTATCACCTGCGCTTATCACGGGCTGCGCTTCGGTGCGGGCGGGCGATGCGTGCGGGTGCCGGCGCATCCCGAGTCGAAGATCCCGTCCCGGCTCAACTTGCGGACCTACCCCGTCGTGGAGCGGTACGGCCTCGTGTGGACCTGTCTGCGACCGGCTCCCGGCGCGGACCCGGTGATCCCGGCCATGGCCCACTGGGACGACGAGGGCTTCCAGCGGATCAACTGCCCCTGGATCGACATCGCCGCCTTCGCCGGCCGCCAGGTCGAGGGCTTCCTGGACGTCGCCCACTTCGGCTTCGTCCACCTCGACTCCTTCGGCGACCCCGACAACGTGGAGGTCCCCGACTACATGCCGGTCCGCCACCAGTACGGCCACTCCGTCGACTACTGGAGCACCGTCGGCAACTACCCGCACGGCACCAAGGAGGCCCCGCCCGGCTTCCGGTGGCTGCGCCGCTTCGACGTGCATCTGCCGTTCACGGCCACGCTCGTCGTGCACTTCCCCGACGGCGGACTGCTCGACATCATGAACGCCGCGTCCCCCGTCTCCGCCCGCCGGACCCGCATGTTCGCGCCCATCGCCCGCAACTTCGACACCGACCAACCCGTCCAGGGCGTATACGACTTCAACCGCACGGTCTTCGAGGAGGACCGCGCCGTCGTCGAGGTCCAGAGACCCGAGAACCTCCCCCTCGACCCGAGACTCGAAGTGCACATCCCCGCCGACCGCAGTTCCATCGCCTACCGCCGCGGCCTGCGCGACCTCGGCCTGAGCCACTTCTTCACCGCGTAGGGGCCGCCGTGAAGACCCTCGACGTCATCGTCCACGCGATCTCGCCCGCCGGCACCACCGGCACCAGCCGCAGCTACGAACTCCGGGCAGCGGCCGGAAGCACCCTGTCGTCCTTCGAGGCCGGCGCCCACAACGACGTACATCTCGGGCCCTCCCTCGTCCGCCGGTACTCCCTGTGCAACTCCCCGCAGGACAAAGGCCGTTACCTGATCCGCGTACGGCGCGACGATGCCGGCCGGGGTGGTTCCCGCGCTCTGCACCGCGACCTCACCGTGGGCGGGCGGCTGCGGATCTCACCCCCGCGCAACCACTTCCCGCTCGTGGCCGCCGAGCGTCACGTACTCGTCGCGGGCGGCATCGTCACGCCCCTGCTGTCGACGGCCGAAGCCCCGGCCGCGCGGGGAGCGTCGTTCGTCCTGCACCACTACACCTCCGGCGCGGCCGGGGCCCCGCTGCTGGAACGGCTCCGGACCTCCGCCTTCGCCGAACGGACGGGGATCCACCACAGCGACCAGGGAGACAGTGTCCGCGCGGGGCTGCCCGCCGAACCCCTGGTCCCGGAAGCGGACACGGCCGTCCACGTCTGCGGGCCCGACGGTTCCATGACCCACGTCGTGACGGAGGCGACAGCCGCGGGCCGGCAGCCCGGCCAACTGCACACCGAACGCTTCGCCCCGGCGGCTCCGCCGGCCGCCGGGGACGAAGGCGCCACCGAGTTCACCGTACGGATCGCGAGGACCGGCATCGGCTACCCCGTTCCTGCCGACTGCACCATCGCCGACGGCCTCACCGCCCCTGGCGTCGAGGTCGAGCTCTCCTGCGAACAGGGCATCTGCGACGCCTGCCCGACCCCCGGCCTGGACGGCGAACCCGACCACCGCGACGAGGTCCAGACCCCGGACGAGCGCGCGGCGGGCGACCGGATCACCATCTGCTGCTCCCGCGCCCGCACCCCCGAACTCCTCCTCGGCCTCTGACCCGGGGTCCCCGACCCCAGGCCGCCGTCCGACCGGAGACCGGCCCGGCACCGTCCGGGCCTCGCCCCATCGATGCTCCCCAGATCCGCCATGAGCCGGTGCCCACCCGGCCAGTGAAAGGAAACGCGCAATGACCAGCAGCACGAACAATGACGGCAGAGCGCTCGCCGCCACCGACCGCCGTCTCTTCCTCAAGCGGGGACTGCAGCTGGGCGGCGCCGTGCTGCTCGGCGGCCCGTTGCTCGCCGCCTGCGGCGACTCCGACTCGTCGTCCTCGGGCTCCTCATCTGCCTCCGGTTCCAAGAGCTTCGGTGAACTGACGCTGCGGCTGTCCTGGATCAAGAACGTCGAGTTCGCGGGCAGTTACATCGCGGACAGCAAGGGCTACTACACGGCCGAGGGCTTCTCGAAGGCCACGCTGATCGGTGGCGGTCCGACCGCGACACCGATGGAGACGGACGTCGTCACCAAGAAGGCGCTCGTCGCGATCAGCGGCCCCGACATCACCGGCGCGGCCATCGCCAAGGGCGCGCCGCTGAAGATCATTGGCGCGCAGTACCAGAAGAACCCGTTCTGCATCATGTCGATGACCAAGGACCCGATCACCAAGCCGGAGGACATGTACGGCAAGAAGATCGGCGTCCAGGCGAGCAACGAGTCCATCTGGGCGGCGTACATGAAGGCGACCGGCCTCGACGCGTCGAAGATCACGAAGGTGCCGGTGCAGTTCGACCCGCTGCCCCTGACCCAGGGCACCGTCGACGGCTGGTTCTCCTTCGTGACCAATGAGCCGAACACGCTGCGTCTGAAGGGCTTCAAGGTCTCGACGATGCTGCTCGCCGACACCGGCTACCCGCTGGTCTCGGAGACGTACTGCGTCCGCCAGGACACCATCGACAAGCAGCGCGACCTGCTCAAGGCGTTCCTGCGCGCGGAGATCAAGGGCTGGAAGGCGAGCATCGCCGACCCGGCGCTCGGCGCCAGGCTCGCGGCCGAGACCTACGGCAAGGGGCTCGGGCTGACGACCGCGGAACAGACCCTGGAGTCCAAGGACCAGAACGACCTGCTGGTGAGCGCGGACACCAAGAAGAACGGCCTGTTCACGGTCACGCAGACGCTGATCGAGGAGAACATCAAGACGCTGAAGTACGGCGGCGTGGAGATGACCGCCGCCAAGCTCTTCGACCTCTCGCTCCTGGACGAGGTCTACAAGGAAGACCCCAGCCTGATCTGAGGCCCCCGCCGGTACCGGTGCGGCCCCGTCGGCCCGCCGGTACCGGTTCTCCCCTACCCGCACCGCACCCAGAGGTCACCTGATGAGTACCGCAGCAGCAGTTCCCGAAGCGTCCGACGACTCCGGAGGACCGGCCGACGCCGGCACCGGGCTGTCCCTGCGCGGGCTGAGCAAGGAGTTCGCGCTCGGCCGGCGCCGTGTTCCCGCGCTGGCCGGCGTCGATCTGGACACCGCCGAGGGCCAGTTCCTCTCGCTGCTCGGGCCGTCGGGCTGCGGCAAGTCGACCGTGCTGCGGATCCTCGCCGGGCTCGACAGCCCCACCTCCGGTACGGCGCTCGTCCACGGCGAGGCTCCGGAGGCGGCCCGCAAACGCCACCACCTGGGCATAGCCTTCCAGGACGCCGCCCTGCTGCCCTGGCGCTCGGTCGCAGCCAACATCCGGCTCCCGCTGGAGATCAGCGGCATCAAGCCCGACCCGGCGGCGATCGCCGACCTCATCGAGCTGGTCGGCCTCGAAGGCTTCGAGAAGGCCCGCCCCGCCCAGCTCTCCGGCGGCATGCGGCAGCGCGTGGCGATCGCCCGCTCCCTCGTCGTAGACCCCAAGGTGCTGCTGCTGGACGAGCCGTTCGGCGCACTGGACGACATGACCCGGCAGCGGCTGAACCTCGAACTCCAGCGCATCTGGCAGGCCCGCGCGGTGACCACCCTGCTGGTCACCCACTCCATCAACGAGGCCGTGCTGCTCAGTGACACCGTCGCCGTCATGTCCCCGAGGCCCGGCCGGATCGTGGAGGTCGTCACCATCGACCTGCCCCGGCCGCGCACCCCGGAGATGATGCGCTCGCCCGAATTCCACGCGTACGCCGACCAGTTGTCGGAACTCCTGTTCGGCCGCGCCGAGACCCCCGCCGAGCCCGAGCCGGAGGCGTCATGAGTACGAGGCGTTCCGCCTGGGCCGGCGGGGCGATCGGCATCGCCGCCCTGATCGGCGCGTGGTCACTGCTGTCCACCACGCTCGTCGGCCCGGGGGACGGAGTACCCACCCCCTGGGCGGTCGTGGCGAGCGTGTTCGACGACGGCTGGTCCTTCTACGGCCCGCATGTCACGCAGACCGTGGGCGAGGCCCTGACCGGGTACCTGCTCGGCAACGGGCTGGCGCTGGGCCTGGCGGTGCTGGTGCTGCTGGTGCCCGTCCTGGAGCGGGTGATCACGCAGATCGCGGTGGCCTCGTACTGCCTGCCGATCGTGGCGATCGGCCCGATCCTGTCCCTCGTCCTGGACGGGGACAAGCCGATGGCGGCGATGGCCGGGCTCTCGGTCTTCTTCACCACCCTCATCGGCGCACTGCTCGGTCTGCGCTCGGCCGACCCGGTCACCCTCGACCTGGTACGCGCCTACGGCGGCGGCCGCTGGCAGCAGATGCTGCGGGTCCGGCTGATCGCCGCGCTGCCCAGCACGCTGGCCGCGCTGAAGATCGCCGGTCCGGCGGCGCTGCTCGGCGCGATCATCGGCGAGTACCTCGGCCGCGTCGACAGCGGCCTCGGCATCGCCATGACCATCGCACAGCAACAACTCGACGTGCCCCGCACCTGGGGCATCGCCCTGGTCTCGGGCGCGGTGGCGGGCGTCGCGTACGGCGCGGTCGGGCTCGTCGCCCGCTACGCCCTGCCGTGGTCGCGTACGACGACAGTGGAAGGCGGAGGCGCATGAGCACCGCGACAGAGACGGCGAGGGTCCCCGTGCTGCGCTTCGCGACGGGCGTGCTGCGCCCCCTGCTGAACGTGGTCGTGACGATGACGGCCGTCGTCGTCCTGTGGATCGTCTTCCTTCAGGTCTACGACCTGGACCCGCTGGTGGCCAAATCACCGGTCGACATCTTCCACTACCTGTTCACGGGCGCGGACGCGGGTGCCCACCGCTCCCTGGTCGCCTCCGGCCTGGGCCGCACCCTGCTCGACGCAGGCCTCGGCTTCGTGGCCGGGCTGGTGGCGGCGGTGGGCGTGGCGGTCGTCTTCGTCCTTCTCCGGAGCGTCGAGCAGGCCCTGCTCCCGATGGCGGTCGTCGTACGCTCGGTACCCCTGGTGGCGATGACCCCGCTCATCACCCTCGTCTTCGGCCGCGGTCTGATGGCCACGACCGTCATCAGCGGCCTGGTCGTCTTCTTCCCCGCCCTGGTCACCATGACATTCGGCCTGCGCTCGGCCTCCCGCCAGGCGGCCGATCTGTGCCGCGCGTACGGCGCCGGGAGCTGGACCGTCGCCCGCAAGGTCATGCTGCCCAGCGCGGTCCCGGCGTTCTTCGCCAGCGCCCGGGTCGGCGTGCCCGGCGCGCTGATCGGCGCGATGCTCGCCGAATGGCTCTCCACCGGCCAGGGCCTCGGCTACGCCATGCTCAAGGACTCCTCGACCTTCGACTACGACCATCTCTGGGCCTCGGTCGCCGTCCTCACCGCGGTGTCCGCGCTCGCGTACAACATCATCGCGGCCGTCGAGACCGTCGCCCTGGCCCGCTTCGCGCCCGACATCCGCCCAGGTACGTGACCCCGACTGTCTCGCTGAACGCAACCATTTCGAGTCGGGCGGCCCCCAGATCTCGTGTCTCACACTTCGAGGTGTCGAGCAACGCCGTGTGAATGAGCGGAAGACCCTCCCGGACGGGAGTGCCGATGCCGTCGTCACCGCCCCGCCGTACAACTCCGGCCCTGCGGACGGCGGGCCGGCCCCGGAGCGGCACGACCCCGTGGATCAAGCCCGCCGACCGGCCTCACAAGGGCGGTGCCGAGTACAGCCACGACAGGGGGGAGACGGCCTGTGACGCGACACGGCCCCTGCCCGGGCGGTCCACGTCGACCCCGACGTGTGGGTCCGCCGCGGTCCGTCTCCCGTGGCTACGCGACCGTCCGGCCGATGAAACAGCCGCCGAGGAGGCTCCCGACGAGGACGATGATCCAGAGGTCCGTGAGGCGGCCCAGCCGGACGGCCGCGATCAGCACGGCGCCGACCGTGACCGCGGTGCTCGGCCTCAACTCCCCGGCACCGTCGGCTTCGCCGGCTCCGGCAGCCACTCCTCCGCCGGGGCGTGCAGCGCGAGGCGCCCGTCCTCCACCGGCGCCAGGACCGCCGCCGCCGTGACCGGCTTGCTGACCGACGCGATCCGGAAGATCGAGTCCGGAAGATCGAGTCCCGGGCCATCGGCGCGGTGCCTTCCAGGTCGGCGGAGCCGACGGCCACCACCTCGACGTCGTCGCCGCGGGCCACCAGACCCACCGCCCCCGGAACGGTGCCGTCGTCGACGCGTTGCCGCAGGGTGTCGCGGACAGAGCTCATCGGTCGGGAATCTCGCGAGTGGCAGGGCATCGCTCCGGGCGGAACCTGCCCGGGTCTGATCCCGGTGCGGGTAGGGCGTCGTCCACCCGGAGCGACAGTCGGGTACTCCGCAGGCGCGCGTGCGACCGCTCCTGGAAGTCGAACGGGTCACTCACTCACGGCGGGCTCAGCTGAAGACGAAGGGCCCGGGCGACTGGGCGGCGCTCGACGTACAGGTGACGGAGATGCCGAAGATGACCATCTTCAGTGAGCCGTTGTAGAAGTCCAGGTGATCGCCGACGGCCACGGTGCCGGGCAGCGGACCGACGGTGACCGCGCCGCCCGCGGGTATGGCCGGGTTCACGGTGCCGCTGAACACCCGGTTGGCGCCTGTGGAGTTGGTCATGGTGAGCGTGGAACTGATGGAGTTCGCCGACAGGGCGAGCGGCGTGGTGATGGCGGTGGAGTTGAGGGTGATGGTGGCCGAAGTGCTGCTGACCTGGGTCGCGGTCAGCGTGGCCGCGCCACCGCCGAAGATGCCGCAGGAGGCGGTGATGGTGGCGGTGGCCGGGGTGACGGCGGCGGACGCGGAGGGCGCGAAGGCCAGCGTCGTGGCGGCGACGACCGCAGCTGTGAGTGCCGCACCCGTGGTTAATCGCTTCATGGGGATCGTGTTCCCTTCCCGTTGACGGGAGTGCCATGTTGTGGGACGGCGACCCCGGGCCGGGTGGGTGCGGGCACACTGCGGGGGATCGAATCTGACGGTCCGTCGGACCGTACGACCCCCATTGATACGCGGGCAACACAGAACGACCTAGTTGAAATTCGGTCGTCTGTGGCCTTGCGGCTTACGGGGAGCTTGCATGGCGGAAATCCCTCCGTAACGCCAGCCGTGTCTACTCATATGCAACATAGATTCATGACAGTGGACATCCTGGAGGGATCCATGGCGACCGCCACCCCCGATCTCGCCGAACTGGTCCGCGCCGACGGCATCGAGTTCGTCCTGGCCGTCTTCGTCGACCTCACCGGCAAGCCGTGCGCCAAGCTGGTCCCGGCCCAGGCCGTGGAGGAGCTCCGGGACGCGGGCGTCGGCTTCGCCGGATACGCGGCCGGCGCGCTCGGCCAGCAGCCCAGCGACCCCGACGTCATCGCGCGCCCGGACGCCACCTCGTACACCCCTCTCCCCTTCGTCAAACCCGGTCTCGCGCTGGTCCACTGCGATCCGCACGTCGAGGGAGAGCCCTGGCCATACGCCCCACGCGTCATCCTGCGCCGACTGATCGAGCGGGCCGCCGGGCAGGGGCTGTCCCTCTCCGTGGGCGCCGAGGTCGAGTACTTCCTCGTCAACCGGGACGAGCACGGCGTGCTCACCGTGGCCGACAGTCGCGACACCGCCGCCCAACCCTGCTACGACGCACGCGGGTTGACCCGGATGTACGACCACCTCACCGCGGTCTCCAAGGCCATGAACTCCCTCGGCTGGGGCAACTACGCCAACGACCACGAGGACGGCAACGGCCAGTTCGAGCAGAACTTCCTGCACGCCGACGCCCTCACCACCGCCGACCGGGTCATCACCATGCGGTACCTGGTGTCGGTACTGGCCGAACAGCGGGGTATGACCGCCACGTTCATGCCGAAGCCGTTCACCGACCGCACCGGCACCGGCATGCACCTGCACATGTCGCTCTGGCGGGGCGACGACCCAGCGTTCCCCGACGCCACCGACGGGCGGGGCCTCGGCCTCTCCCCGCTCGCCTACTCCTTCGTCGCCGGGATCGTCGAGCACGCGCGGGCCCTCCAGGCCGTCATTGCGCCGACGGTCAACTCCTACAAGCGCACCGGCGCGGTCTCCACCCGCTCGGGCGCCACCTGGTCACCGCGTACGGCGGGTTACGGCGGCAACGACCGCACGCACTTCGTGCGCGTCCCCGACGGCAACCGCATCGAACTGCGCGGCGGCGACGGCGCCGCCAACCCCTACCTCGCGGCGGCAGCGGCCCTGGCCGCCGGACTCGACGGCATCGAGCGCGGCCTCGACCCCGGCGAGCCGGGCGCGACCGGCAAGGGCCCCGAACTCCCGCCGACCCTCCTGCACGCCGTCGAGGCACTCCAGGCGGACGACGTGGTCAGCGGTGCGCTGGACGCTGCCGGCACCGGGGTGAGCCGGTACTTCGCCGACCTCAAGCGCGAGGAGTTCTTCGACTGGCACGCCACGGTCGGCCCCTGGGAGCTCGACCGCTATCTGACCGCCTTCTGACCACCTTCCGCTTTCGCCTCCATCTGAAGGGACTTGAGATGTGCGGAATCGTGGGGCTCCATCTGCGTGAGCCCGCACTCGAACCACGCCTCGGAGAGCTGCTCACCGCGATGCTGGGCCAGGTCGTCGAACGCGGACCCGACTCGGCCGGTGTCGCGGTCTACGGCGACCCGCGCCTGTCCCCGCCGGGACGCGCCGCCGTCTCCCTGCTGGGCGTGACGCCGGCCGACGCGGAGGCCGCGCTGCCGGGCACGACGGCCGTCGCGGCCGATGTCACCACGGTCGTCCACGCGGACCTTTCCGTCGCCGCCCTGCTCGCGGCCGTCGCGGACGCGCTGCCGCGCGCGACCGTCATCGGCTCCGGCACCGACATGGCCGTACTCAAGGGCACGGGAAATCCGGTGGAGTTGGCCGAATCCTTCGGGCTCGCGAACGTCACCGGCTGGCAGGGCGTCGGGCACACCCGGATGGCCACCGAGTCGGCGGTCACCCCCGAGGGCGCGCACCCCTTCTCCGTCGGACCCGGTCAATGCCTGGTCCACAACGGGTCGTTCGCCAACCACGCCACCATCCGACGCGAACTCCGCGCCCAGGGAGTGGAGTTCGACAGCGAGAACGACTCCGAGGTCGGCGCCCGCTTCGTCGCGCACCAACTCTCCGAAGGTGCCGACCCGGAGAAGGCACTGCGGCTGCTGTGCGAGCGCTTCGACGGCTTCTACACCCTGCTGGTGTCCACGAGTGACTCCTTCGCCATCGTCCGTGACGCCATCGCCTGCAAGCCCGCCCTCGTCGCCGAGACCGACGCCTGGGTGGCGATGGCCTCCGAGTACCGCGCCCTGGACGTCCTGCCGGGCATCGAGAACGCCCGCATCTTCGAACCCGAACCGGAAGAGGTGTACGTATGGCGACGCTGATCGACCTGGCCGAGACTCCGGTACGGGAGCTCAACCAGGCCCTGCACACACCCTCGACCGCGACCTGGCGGATTCTCAACCCGCGGGGCGCGCACGCCGTGGCCTGCGGCATCCGTGAGGACCTCGCCGTAGAGGTGGAGGGTCACGTCGGCTACTACTGCGCGGGCATGAACCAGCACGCCACCGTCACCGTCCACGGCAACGCGGGCACCGGCGTCGCCGAGAACATGATGTCCGGCACCGTGCGCGTGCGCGGCAACGCCTCCCAGTCCGCCGGAGCCACCGCACACGGCGGCCTCCTGGTGATCGACGGCGATGCCGCCGCGCGGTGCGGCATCTCCATGAAGGGCGTGGACATCGTCGTGGGCGGAAACGTCGGCCACATGAGCGCGTTCATGGGACAGGCCGGGCGACTGGTGGTCTGCGGTGACGCGGGCGACGCCCTGGGGGACTCCCTCTACGAGGCGCGGATCTACGTCCGCGGGACGGTCAAGTCCCTCGGCGCCGACTGCGTGGAGAAGGAGATGCGGCCCGAACACCACGCGGAGCTCGCCGAGTTGCTCAAGGCGGCGGAGCGGGACGAGGACCCCGCCGACTTCCGCCGCTACGGATCGGCCCGCGAGCTGTACCACTTCGACGTCGACAACACGGCAGCGTACTGAGGGAGTTCGAAACCATGGAACCCGCATCCCACGGCCTGCGCGAGTCCGCGACCTTCGACCGCGCCACCATCCACGCGATCCAGCGTGCCGCCGAGACCGGTATCTACGACATCCGCGGCTGGGGCGCCAAGCGCCGACTGCCCCATTTCGACGACCTGTTGCTGCTCGGCGCCTCCATGTCCCGCTATCCCCTGGAGGGTTACCGCGAACGCTGCGACACGGACGTCGTCCTCGGCAGCCGGCACGCCAAGAACCCCCTGCGGCTGGCCACCCCCGTCACGATCGCCGGCATGAGCTTCGGCGCCCTCTCCGCCCAGGCCAAGGAGGCGCTCGGCCGCGGCGCCAGCGAGGTCGGCACCTCCACCACCACCGGCGACGGCGGAATGACCCCTGAGGAGCGCGGCCACTCCAAGCACCTCGTCTACCAGTACCTGCCGTCCCGCTACGGCATGAACCCCGACGACCTGCGCGCCGCCGACGCCATCGAGGTGGTTCTAGGGCAGGGCGCCAAGCCGGGCGGCGGTGGCATGCTCCTCGGTCAGAAGATCACCGAACGCGTCGCCGGCATGCGGACGTTGCCGGTCGGCATCGACCAGCGCAGCGCCTGCCGCCACCCCGACTGGACCGGCCCCGACGACCTCGCCATCAAGATCCTCGAACTGCGCGAGATCACCGACTGGGAGAAGCCGATCTATGTGAAGGTCGGCGCGACCCGGACGTACTACGACGTGAAGCTCGCCGTCCACGCGGGCGCCGACGTCGTGGTCGTCGACGGCATGCAGGGCGGCACGGCCGCGACTCAGGACGTCTTCATCGAGCACGTCGGCATCCCCACCCTCGCCGCTCTGCCCCAAGCCGTGCGGGCGCTGCAGGAGTTGGGCGTCCACCGAGAGGTCCAGCTCATCGTGTCCGGCGGGATCCGGGGCGGCGCCGACATGGCCAAGGCCCTCGCCCTGGGCGCGGACGCGGTCGCCATCGGCACGGCGGCTCTGATCGCCCTCGGAGACAACCACCCGAAGTACGACGCCGAATACCGCCAACTGGGCTCGGCGGCAGGCTACTTCGACGACTACCAGGACGGTCGCGACCCGGCCGGCATCTCCACCCAGGACGAGGAACTCGCCGCCCGCCTCGACCCCGTGGAAGCCGGTCACCGACTCGCGAACTACCTCCGCGTGATGACCCTGGAGGCCCAGACCCTCGCCCGCGCCTGCGGCAAGGCCCACCTCCACCACCTGGAGCCCGAGGACCTGGTCGCCCTCACCATCGAGTCGGCCGCCATGGCCCGCGTCCCCCTCGCCGGCACCGACTGGATCCCCGGAGCCGTACGGTGATCGCCGTCGTCGGCGCAGGCCTGATGGGCGCGGCCACCGCCTGGCAGCTCGCCCGGCAGGGCCACGAGGTCACGCTCGTCGAGGCGTACGACATCGGCCACAGGCACGGCAGCTCCCACGGCAGTTCACGCATCTTCCGGCGCGCGTACGCCGACCCCTTCTACGTCGGCCTGACGGGGAAGGCGTACGAGGAGTGGCGGGAGCTGGAGCACGACAGCTCAACTCCCTTGCTGCGGACCACCGGTGGCCTCGACCTGGGCGAGGGGCGCGACCCGGAGGGCCTGGCCGTGACACTGGGAGCGGCCGGAGTGCCGTACGAACTCCTCGGCGCGGAAGCCGCCTCGGAGCGCTGGCCGCAGATCCGCTTCGAGGGGCCGGCGCTGTATCACCCGGACGCGGGTGTCATCGACGCCGACGAGACCGTCGCGACCTGCGTGCGGCGGGCGATCGACCATGGCGCGGACGCGTGGATCGGGGTGCGCGTCACGGGCATCGACGTACAGACGAAGGTGTGGCTGCGCACCGACGACGGGCGTGAGCTGATCGCCGACACGGTGGTGGTCGCGGCCGGGGCGTGGCTGCCCGAGCTCGAACTGCCCGTCGCGCTGCCGCCGTTGAGGGTCACCCAGCAGCAGGTGTTCCACTTCCGGCAGCGCGAGCCGTCCGACGCCTGGCCGATCCTGGTCTTCAAAGACGAGGCGATGCAGACGTACGGCCTGCCCTCCGGAGGTGACGGCGGTCCGCGCGCCGCGATGAAGGTCGCCGAACACGACCGCGGCACCCCCACCACGGCCACCACCCGCACCGGCATCGTCGACCCCGCCTCGCGCGCTCGCGTCAGCGGCTTCGTCCACGACCGGCTCCCGGGACTCGACCCCGTACCGGTCGCCGAGACGACCTGTCTCTACACGGCCACCCCGGACGAGGACTTCGTCCTGGACCGCCACGGCAGCCTCGTCATCGTCTCCCCGTGCTCCGGACACGGCGCGAAGTTCGCGCCGCTCATCGGCGCGATGGCGGCCGACCTCGCCACCGGCCGCACCGAGTCCCACCCCCGCTTCCGCCTGGAACGCACGGCATAGGATGCGCCGGTGACCGAGCACGCCGAACACCCCGAACCCGCAGCGGACTCCGACGACCAGGCCCTGGAGCGCGTCATCGCGATCCGGGCCCGCGAGTACCGGCAGGCGGCCGGGCTGTCGGTCGGCGAGATGGCGCAGCGGGTCGGTATCTCCAAAGCGATGCTGTCGAAGATCGAGAACGCCCAGACCGCGTGCAGTCTCACCACGCTCTCCCGGCTCGCGCGCGGTCTCGACGTCCCGGTCACCGCGCTGTTCCGAGGCCTGGACGACGAACGCGAGGCCGTCTTCGTCCCGGCCGGACACGGCGCCCGTATCGTCCGGCGGGGCACCCGCGTCGGCCACGACTACGCCCAGCTCGGCTCCCTCAGGGGCGCCCACAAGCGCATGGACGCCCTGCTGGTCACCCTCACCGAGTCCAGCGAGGTCTTCCCCCTCTTCCAGCACGCCGGCACGGAGATCATCTACATGCTGGAAGGCGTCATGGTCTACGGCCACGGGAAATCCAGCTACACCCTGCGCCCCGGTGACGCCCTCCAGTTCGACGGCGAGGGTCCCCACGGTCCGGAGCGGCTGGTCGAGTTGCCGATCCGCTTCCTGACGGTGACGGCCTTCGGCGGCGGCGCCCCGCACTGAAACCCGGCCTTAATCAGCCACACAGGTGTCCTGTAACGCACCCAAGGTCTACTGCGGTGAAACGTTGTTTCCTCCCGCTGGGCCTCTCTGTGGAGCGTGCGCATGGACACCGGAAGTACGGCTTGGATGCTCGCGAGCACGGCACTCGTCTGTCTGATGGTGCCGGGCCTCGCGCTCTTCTACGGCGGCATGGTCGCCGCCAAGAGCGTCCTGAACATGATCATGATGACCTTCGGCTCCGTCGCCCTGGTCGGCTGCATCTGGGTCGTCTACGGCTTCTCGGCCTCGTTCGGCGACTCGATCGGCGGGGCCGGGATCCTCGGTGACGTCACCGAGTACTTCGGCATGAGCGGCGTGATGACGGACGACCCGAAGGCCGTCATCCCGCTCTCGGTCTTCGCCGCCTTCCAGGCGCTCTTCGCGGCTCTCACCGCCGCCCTGATCTGTGGTGCCATCTCGGACCGCATCAAGTTCGGCGCCTGGATGGCCTTCACCGGCATCTGGGTGACGGTGGTGTATCTGCCGGTCGCCCACTGGGTGTTCGCCTTCGACGGCAAGGGTGTCACCGGCGGCTGGATCGTCAACAAGCTCGGCGCGATCGACTTCGCCGGCGGTACGGCGGTCCACATCAACTCCGGTGCGGCGGCCCTCGCCGTGATCCTGGTCCTCGGCAAGCGCATCGGCTGGAAGAAGGAGGGCGGCGCGGAACGGCCCCACAACCTCCCTCTCGTGATGCTCGGCGCCGGCCTGCTCTGGTTCGGCTGGTTCGGCTTCAACGGCGGCTCCGCGCTGACGTCGAGCAACACGGCCTCCGTCGTCGTACTGAACACCTTCACCGCCACCTGCTCCGCGATGCTCGGCTGGCTCCTCGTCGAGAAACTCCGCGACGGCCACTCCACCAGCCTCGGTGCCGCGTCCGGCGCGATCGCGGGCCTGGTCGCCATCACCCCGTCCTGCGGCGCGGTCTCCCCGCTCGGCGCGCTCGCCCTCGGTGCGATCGGCGGCGCGGTCTGCGCCCTCGCCGTCGGCCTGAAGTACAAGTTCGGCTACGACGACTCCCTCGACGTCGTCGGCATCCACCTCGTCGGCGGTATCACCGGCACCCTGCTGGTCGGCGTCCTCGGCACCGCGGACGCCCCGAACGGCGTCGACGGACTCCTCTACGGCGGCGGCCTCTCCCTTCTCGGCAAGCAGGCGGTCGGCGCCTTCGCCGTACTGGCGTACTCCTTCTGCCTGACCTGGGTCATCGCCAAGGCCCTCGACAAGACCATGGGCCTCCGCGTCCGCCCCGAGGTCGAACAGGAAGGCGTCGACGTCCACCTGCACGCCGAGAGCGCCTACGACCTCACCCACCCGCAGACGCTGGAGCCGACACCCGCCCCGGCCGTCGCCGGTTAGGGAACCGACAGGTCGCCGGTGTGCCGTGTCGTCGTCGAGAGGGCGAGGGATTTCCGTCGCCCTCCAGTCCCGAGACGCGCCTGGGCAAAGGTCCAGAATCCGGTCCCGTTGTATCCGGTGTCGAACAGTTCCCCGAAACCGTAGTCGTCACCGCTGGCGAAGCAGGCGTTCTCCAGCCGGCTGAACCTGTCTCCCGTTTGGCCGCCGTACGCCTGAACAGCCCGCACTGTGCGGCTACGGATGGGACAGCGAGGAAGAAATCGGCACCGTGAAAAGGAGATTGTGGCGCACCCGGCAGGACACGCGTGGATCGGCCGCGTCCAGGAAGAGGGCGTACGACGGCGCGCCGCTGCCGGCCCCCGAGCTGCCCCCGCCGGCGTTGAAGCCGCGGGGGCGGGTGCGCTGACGAGGGCTACGGCGCGGCGGTCGCCTGCGGTGAGCGGAGTACCAGCAGGGTGATCTCGCTCGGGGCGAAGACGCGGAACGGCGGGCCCCAGAAGCCGGTGCCGCGGCTCGTGTAGAGGAGCGTGCGGGTGCCGTGGCGGCTGAGGCCGGCCAGGGCGGGCTGGTCGAGGCGGACCAGGTGGTGGAAGGGCCAGATCTGGCCGCCGTGGGTGTGGCCGGAGAGCTGGAGGTCGATGCCGGCGGCTGCCGCCTTGTCGACGAACTTGGGCTGGTGGGCCAGGAGCAGGACGGGCAGGTCGGGGTCGGCGCCGTCCAGGGCTCCGGCGAGGTGGGCGCGGTGGCCCGCCAGGCCGGAGGACTCGGCGGTGACGTCGTCCACCCCGGCGACCACGAGGGTGTCGCCGCCGCGTTCGAGCAGCAGATGGCGGTTGCGCAGCGGCTCCCAGCCCAGCTCGCCCATCAGGTCGACCCAGCCCTGGGCCTCGCTGTAGTACTCGTGGTTGCCGGTGACGTAGACCCGCGCCTTGGTCGCTTGCACGGTGCCGAGCGGGACGGCCTGGGCGCGGCGGCGTTCGGCCGTGCCGTCCGCGATGTCGCCGGTGTGGCAGACCACGTCGGCCTCCAGCGTGTTCACGGTCTCGCACACCCGCTCCGACCAGCGGGCGCGGTCCAGCGGGCCGTAGTGGGTGTCGGTGATGAGGACGACCCGGGTGCCGTCCAACCCGGCGCCCAGCCGGGGGAGTCGGACGTCGAGGCGGCGCACCCGGGGCACGCGCCGGGCCTCGGCGTATCCCCAGGCGAGCAGTACGGCGGTGGTGCCGAGAACGGCCCAGGCGACGATGCGGGCCCGGTCCTGGCTCTCGCCGACGCCCGCCAGGGTCAGGGCGAGCCGCAGCAGGACACCGAGCAGGACGGACCAGGTGAACAGGACCCAGCTGCCGCCGAGCAGCGTGTCACCGAGGATCGCCACCCGGTCCTGCTGGCGTCGGCCGTGGCCGCGCACCATCGCGAGCGGCATCCCGACCAGACCGAGGACGAACAGGGCGGTGCCGGCGATCGTGACGGGCAGCGGCCAGTGCTGCCCGGTGTACAGGAGCACTCCGCAGGGCACGGCCCACAGCAGGACCGGTGCGATCAGGGGGAGGTAGCGCATCAGGCGGAGCAGTGGGTTCCGCCGTGGAGCGTGCGTCTCGCTGTCGGCGGGGAGGGTTTCGCTGGTGTCGGTCACCCGTCCACTTTAGGTAGGGCCACCGCCACCGGACACGCCCAGGGTGATGTCGTCGGCGTAGTAGTCGCCCTGCGCGTACCAGCCGTGGACGTAGATCGTCGCGCTGGTCTGGGACGGGCCCGTGGTGAAGGAGACGGTCAGGGGGCTGTAGCCGGCGGGGGACGTGGTCCAGGTGGAGGTTCCGCCGTTCACGCCCAGATAGACGTAGGAGCCGCGGACCCAGCCGCTGAGTGAGTAGGTGGTGTTCGGCCGTACGGCGACGGTCTGGTCGCACTGCGCGGTGTCGCGCGAACTCACGCTCCCCTCAAGGGCTTTGGAGCCCGAGTGGACGGGGGAGGAGACGATCGAGCCCGGGTCGCCGGCGCAGTTCCACGGTGAGACGGCGCCCGACTCGAAGCCCGGGTTGGCCAGCGCGTCGGAAAACCCAACTGCGCTGGGGGCGGCCGACGTTGGGGCAGCGGACGTCGGAGCGGTCGACGCGCTCGCCGAAGGCGCGGGCGAGGTGGTGGCTTTGGTGGAGCCGGGGATCAGCAGGGAGCAGCCGAAGCCGGCGACCGCCGCCGCGGCGACCGCGATCAGCACGGCCGCCCGGCGCTGACCGGGCCCCAGACGCGGGCGGGCGTCGCTGCTTGGGACAGGCGGGAGTTCCGCCGTCTCGCCGTCGGGCGGGGTCTGCGGGACGGGCGCGGTCTCGGTCACCCGGCCGCGATAGTGCTCGTCCTGGCGTATGTCGTCGAGGAGTTGGGCCAGCGCGGCGGTGCTGCGCGGGCGCAGCACGCGAATGGGCTCCGGCGCGGTGCGGTCGTCCGCCGAGTCGGACGCGGGCGGTGTGGGCACGGCGCTCTCCTTAGGTCACATCCCGTGGCAGAGACCGGAGTTGTCCCTGCGGATGGATACGCAGCGCCCGCTGCGGAGGTTCAGCCGGGATCCCTCACCGCCGCCGCGCGGGCCGCGCCCACCAGCGCGGCGTCCCCCGCAGGGCCGGCGGGTTTCATCGCGCGCGGGGGTCGGACCCCGGCCGCACTCTCTGCACGTGAGTCGTCCGGTGGCCAGCCCCCGGTCGCGAGGCCGGCGGACAGCGCGGGCGCCACGAGATCCCAGGAGCGGGCCATGGAGCCCCCGACGACCAGGGCGGTCGCGCCGAAGTCCAGCAGGCGCGGGCCCAGCACGGCGCCCAGGCCGGTGAAGACGTCGGCCAGCACCCGCAGGGCCCTTTCCTCTCCGGCCCTGGCCCGGTCGGCGATGTCGTGCACATCGGCGGCGGGGTCGCCGTAGCGGGCGAGGATCGCCCGGCGGGAGACGGTGTCCTCCAGCGGGCGGCCGTCGATCTCGGTGAGGTCCATCCGCCCCTCGGGCGGTACGCCGGGACCGTGCTCGCAGATACGGCCGTCGGCGAGAAACGCCGAGCCGACACCGGTGCCGAGCGTGATGCCCACGGCGCGGCGGTGCCCCCGGACGGTACCCGTGGACCACTCGCCGGTCAGGAAGGCGTGGGCGTCGTTGAGGAACACGACGTCGCCGGGGCGCTGCCGCAGCCCGTGCAGGAGTGCCGCCCGGACGTCCGTCCCGTACAGCGCGTCGAACTTGCCCACGCCCTTGAAGAGGGCGACCCCTCTCGCGTAGTCGAACGGCCCGGGCACCGCCACGCCCCACCGCGCACCGGGCGGCGCCGACAGCCCGTCGGCGCAGCACCGTACGACGTCGAGGATGTCCTCGGCGGCGCCGTCCGCGTCGAGCGGCTTGCGCGTACGGCCGGTGACGCGACCGGCGCGCAGGTCGACGAGCGCGGCGGTGACATGGGTGCCGCCGATCTCCAGGACCGGGATCAACGGACCAGCGCCTTCACGACACGCACCGGGCCCGTACCGGCCGCCCGCAGGGTGTAGCGGCCGACGGCTGCCGGTACGGTCAGGGTTTCCGCGTAGGCCAGTTCGTGCCGGTCTCCGGCCGCCGTGAGCACGGTGACGCCATCGCCCTCCACCACGTTCAGGATGTGGAACCGGCCCTGTGTGTCGTCGACGGCCTCGGCCCCGGCGTCGAGCACGAAGCGCCTGACCTCGTAGAACATCTCGGCCAGATCGCCGATGACCTCCTCCCGCCAGCCGGTGCCCTCGCGCAGGGTGCGCGGCTGTTGGACCAGGTCACGGACGACGGCCTCGCCGCGCCGGCCGGTCTCCAGGTTGGCGAACCCGTGCTCGTAGGGGAGGGGACGCGGGTTGCCGTCGGCGCCGGGGCGCAGCCAGTCGTAGAACCGCAGGCTGTAGAGGTAGGGGGTGGCGCTGATCTCCAGGACGAGGTTGCCGGCGCCGCTTGCGTGCGGGGTGCCCGCCGGGATCATGAACAACTGGCCCTGCTCGGCGGGGAAGGACAGGACGTGGTCCTCGGGGTCCATGGGGACTCCGTCGGTGATCGCCCGCTCCACCTCCTTGCGGAAGCCGTCGATGTCGGCGTCCTCGCGCAGGCCGAGGTACACCTTGGTGTCGGTGCTGCCGAGGGTCAGGTAGTACGTCTCGTGCTGGGTGTAGTCCCAGCCGAAACGCTCGCGCATGTACGACTCCTTGGGGTGGCAGTGCACGGAGAGGCTGCCGCCGCCGACGGTGTCCAGGTAGTCGAAGCGGATCGGGAAGGACGTGCCGAAACGGGCGTGCACCTCCGCCCCCAGCACGCTCAACGGCTCCAGCACGCACAGCAGTTGGAACGGCACTTCGGCCTGGGCCTCCGGTCCGGTGCCGATGAGGATGCCCGCCTCGGGCGCGATCAGCTCGTAACCGAGCGCGGTGTTGCGGGAGCCGGGGTTGAAGCCCAGCTCGCGCTGCGCCCAATGGCCGCCCCAGGGTGTGGAGTTGAAGTACGGGCGGGTGCGGACGGGCCGGCGGGCCAGGGTGGCGAAGGTGGCGCGCAGGCCCGCGCCGGCGAGCCACGCCGGGTGGTCGGGGTGCTGCATGTCGAGCCAGGCGTCGAGGCGGCGGGCGACTGCGTCGCGGTGCCGGTCGAGCATCGGCCAGTCGACGTAGAACAGCCGCCTGAAGTCGGGCTTCTCGTCCGGCAGGCCGAGGTTGGCGCCCGCCTCGCCCGCGCCGACGGCGGCCTCCGCGTAGCGCTTGGGCACATCGGCGTACCAGAGCACGTCGTGCTCCACGAGGGCGGCGCCGGGGCCGTAGACCAGGAGGAGCCCCTCCGCCGGTGGTGCGGATACCGGGAGGGTCTCGAAGAGGTCGTCGAGAGGGTTGTCGGCGAGCTTGCGGAAGTAGGGGTCCTCGGCGTCCGCCGGTCGCTCGGTGCGGCCTCTGACGAGTGCCGGCGGTGCGTAGTGGGTCCGGATGTCGAGCAGGGTGACGGGGGTCCCGCGCTCGGTCAGCTCGTGTGCGAGGCGGTCGGCGAGGAGGGACCAGTCGACGGACGGAGGCCCCTCGACGGCCACCACCGCGGAGCCGTAGGGGAGTTGGGAGGCCACGGCCTGCCAGCCCTTGTGGAAGGCGGCCTGCGGGGCGGGGGCGTAGCGCGGATCGAGCCGGTACACGGAGTCTCCTTCGGGGGCCGGAGCGGCGGTCATTCCTTGCTCGATCCGGCGAGCATCCCGGACACCAGCGTGCGCTGGGAGAAGAGGAAGAGCACCAGCACGGGGAGGATGGCGATGACGATGGCCAGGGCGAGTTCGGGGATGGTGATGTTCAGTCCGGCACCGGCGACGGGGTTGAACGACGGTGTGGAGGTGAGGAGTTGGTTCAGGCCCACCTGGACGGGGAACTGCTCGCTGTTCGGCAGCACGAGGTAGGGCAGGAAGAAGTTGTTCCAGTTGCCGACGAAGCTGAAGAACGCGACCAGTCCGATCACCGGCTTGGCGAGCGGGAGCGCGATGCGGGAGAAGAGCTGCCACTCCGTGCAGCCGTCGATGCGCGCGGCGGACAGCAGGTCCCTGGGGAGGCTGCTCCCGAAGTAGATGTAGACCAGGTACACGCCGAACGGATAGAAGGAGAAGGGGAGGATCAACGACCAGACGGTGCCGATGAGATGGAAGCGGTTGAGCTCCAGGAAGATCGGCAGCACCAGGGTGGCCTGCGGCATGATCATGGTGACCAGGGTGATCACCAGGAGCGTCTTGCGTCCCCGGAACTTTGTCAGCGCCAGCGCGTAGCCCGCCGGAACACTGACGAGCAGCGTCAGGACGAGTGAACCGCCCGAGTAGATGGCCGAGTTGAGCAGCCACCTCGACATGGCGCCGTCCTGGAAGGCGAACAAGTGCCGCCAGGCCGCGCCTATTTGATGGAAGGAACCGAAGGACAGCGGGTTGTCCCGCACTACTTCGCCCGCGGTCTTCGACGGGGCCAGCAGCAGCCAGATCACCGGCAGCACGAAGAAGACGAGGAGAAAGGCCAGGAGGAGGCCGACCACCAGGAAGGGGAGGCTCCTTGACGGGTGGGCGCGTCGCCTCACGGCCGTCAGGAAGGGAGTCGTCTGTGTCATTTCTCGTCCAACTTGAACAGGTTCGAGCGGGCGACCAGCAGCCCGGCGGCAAGCAGACCCACGGCGAGGAGGACGACCGAGATGGCGGCGGCGCCGTTGAAGTCGCCCTGCTGGAAGGCGTAGACGTAGGCCAGCTGGTTCGGCGACCAGGTGGGGCTCACCCTGCCGAGGCTTGCGGTCTGGAGGAGTTGGGGCTCGACGAACAGCTGGGTGCCCGTCGCGAAGGCCATGATCGTCATGTAGACGATCCACTGCCGGATCATCGGGATCTGGATGTGCCAGGCGGTGCGCCACGGGCCCGCGCCGTCCATGCGGGCCGCTTCCAGCACCTCGTCGGGGATGTTGTTCAACGCCCCGTACATCACGACCATCCAGCCGCCGGCGCCGGTCCAGAAGGCGATCAGCATGAGGATCAGCGGCAGGTTGCCGGGTGCCAGGACGGCGGCGAACGTCTTGAACCCCATGGCGTCGAGCAGCCTCGACACCGGGCTGACGTCGGGGTCCAGCATGAACAGCCAGACCAGCACGCTCGCCACTCCGGCGAGGGCGCCGGGGATGTAGTAGAGGAAGCGGAAGAGCGCCGAGGTGCCCGGACGGACCCGGCTGCGCAGGACCACTGCGGTCAGCACGACCACGACGACCAGGGTCACCAGCCACATGACCAGGTAGATCAGCATGTGGGTGAAGGCCGGGACGAAGCGGTAGTCCTGGACGACCTTCACGAACTGGTTGACCCCGGTGAACTGGCCCCGGTCGTTGGTGAGCGACAGATAGAACGCGTACCCGGTGGGAAAGACGCCGAACGCGAGCAGCAGCACCGCGTACCCGGCGACGAAGAAGTAGCCCGCGCGACCGCGGCCCGTGCGCCGCGGCGTGGTGCCGTGGCGCACGGGGGAGACGGCGACGCGCTCGGTCTCCAGCAAGGTCACTGATCGACCACCTTGTAGCCCTGGGTCTTTGCCTCGCCGGCGATCTCCTGCTGCCAGGCGGGCAGCGTCTCGGTCAGGCTCTTCCCGGCGGTCAGCGCCGGCAGGACGACGCTGGACCAGGCGGTGGAGTCCGAGAACTTGGTGTTCGACCAGCCGGTCCACACCTCGTTCGCGGCCTGCTCGAACGGCCCGCTCACATCGTTGGCGAAGTAGTCCTTGTTGGCCGGGTTCGCCAGCCACGCCTTCGCTGCCTGGGTGTACGCCGGGTAGGTGGGCGCGGTGGCCTGGTTCGCGTCGGAGGTGGTCAGCCAAGTGACCAGATCCGTGGACGACTTGAGGTTGGCGCTGTGCGAGGACACCATCCACACCCCGCCGCCGACGTTGCCCGTGGCGGTCGTGCTCTCGCCCTCCCAGGCGAGCGGGGGAGCGGCGGCGATCTGCTTGGCCGGGGTCTTGAAGCCGGCCTTGAACAGGTACTGGCCGTACCACGAAGGGCCGTACGCCATAAGGACTTTGGAGCCGCTGTTCTTTGCGAAGCCCTGGCTGAAGAAGCCCTGGGTGGCGACGGCCTTGGCGCTGATCAGGTTGTCCAGCAGCGTCGCCATGCGCGTGCACTTCGGGTCCTGCAGGTCCGTGCGCAGGGTGTCCGGCTTCACCAGGTCGAACGCGGGGCACTGGCCCGACCAGAAGTACGACTCATGGGAGTTGGTGTCACCGACCGAGCCGACCAGGTAACCCGGGTGCTCCTTGGCGACCTTCTTGCCGAGGGCCTCGTACTCCTGCCAGGTGGTGGGGACCGTGTAACCCCACTTGTCCATGAGGGACTTGTTGTACCAGAGGAGGACCTGCGCGATGTCGTTGCGCATGCAGTAGGTGTGGCCGTTGAACTGACAGGGCGTCAGAGAGCCCTTGGCGAAGCCGTCGAGGGTGGTCTGCGGTACGAGCTTCTCGTCCAGGGGCGCGGCGAAGGGCCGCGCGCCGGGCTTGGTCGCCTCCGACGCCCAGGTCACGTCCGTCGGATTGCCGAACACCACGTCGGGCCAGCCGCTGCCGGTCCGGTCGAACAGCTGCACCTTCGACTGGAGATACGTCGATCCGTCGGCGCCGCCGTCGTACGTGACGATCTTCATCTTCACGTCGGGGTGCGACTTCTGGTACGCCTGCACCGACGGCAGCCGGGTCGAGTCGGCCCACACCGTGATCTGCGAACCCGTCTTCTGCGTGACCGGCTTGAACGCCGAAGTGCCGGAGGCGGAAGGGGTGGTGGTGTCGGCGCTGGCGCAACCGGCCAGGGCGGCCGCGGTGGCCAGGGACAGCGTGATGGCCGCCGCGCGGAGCAGCGAGTGCCGCCGGCCGGTTCTCGGAGATCGGGAAGACTCCATCGTCTTGCCTTGCCTTTCTGTTCTGTGCGCCGCTCAGCGCGGTTGCTCGACGAACGGCAGAAGGTGGCTGCCGTAGCCGAAATCGAGGGGGAGGGCGATGCCGGGCCCCGTGGGGGCGTGCACCAGGCCCTGGTCGTCCACATGGCGCTCTCGGACGACGTTCACCGAGGTCACCAGGGACTCGTAGTAGGTGGTGTTGGAGATGGCCATGCACAGGTGGTGGTTCGGGATGTCCGAACCGTGCACCTCGGCCCGCAGCCGGAAGGCGTCGGCGAGATGCGCGGTGCGCATGGCGCCGGTGATGCCGCCCCGCAGGGTGGTCCCGGCCCGGACACCGAAGGTGGCGGCACCGGACCGGATGAAGTCCGCCGCGTTCATGTGCGCGCCGTCGGAGGTCTCCGCCACGAGGAGCGGTACGTCCACGACCTCGGCCAGCTTCTGGTACGCGGAGATGCTGAACTCGCGGATCGGCTCCTCGTACCAGAGGTAGTCGGCCTCGGAGAGCGCCCGCCCCAGCCGGATCGCGTCCGGCAGGTCGAAGCCGGCCGAACCGTCGTACATGAGCGGGACGTCGGGACCGACGTGCTCGCGCAGGGCCAGGCACAGTTCCGCGTCACGGCGGGCGTCGCCCCAGGCGTGCAGTTTGATGCCGCGATATCCGAGGGCCAGGCACTGGTCCGCCACGTCGAGGAACTCCGCGATGCTCGCGAACGTCGAGGTGGAGGCGTAGGCGGGGATGGCGTCCCGGAAACCGCCGAGCAGGCGCCAGACCGGTTCGCCGTGGTAGCGGCCGGCCAGGTCCCACAGGGCGATGTCGATCAACCCCAGGGTGGGGAGCGGGAGTTCGTGGATACGGTCCAGCTCCCACACCCGGTGCCACAGCCACTCCCGCTGGAACGGGTCGGCTCCGACCAGTTCCGGGCGGAAGACCCGGTCCACCAGGTCCCGCAGGACGAGGTGGGCGCCGGGGCGGGCGAACAGCGCGACGCCCTCGGCCCCCTCGTCCGTCCCGATGTGCAGGACCGCGCCGTCGCCCACCGGAGCGCTGCCGCTCAGCCCGTCGCGCCAGCGGAAGGGCGGACTGGCTGCCGGAACATCGATCCGGTGTACTTCGACATGGGTGATCTTCATCCTGGCTTTCGTCTTCTGTAGGGAGAGCTGTACGGAGAAAGGTTTCGGCTCGGGAGCCGCGTGCTCAGAAGCCGCCGTACGCCTGGAGCGCGTAGATGCTGCCGCCGTTGCCGCTGGAACCGGTGACGGTCAGGCGCAGGTAGCGCGCGGTGACGGGGGTGTCGGCGAAGGCGTAGTTGGTCCGCGCGGTGGTGCTCTGGGCGGTGTGGTCCTCGAACGTCGACCAGTTCTGGCCGTCGGTGGAGTACTCCAGGCGGTACTTGTAGCCGCTCGGCAACTCGAAGGTGGTGACCACGGCGGATACGGCGGTGTTCTTGCCGAGGTCGACCTGGATCCAGGACGGGTCGGGCAGGCCCAGGCCCTGCGCCCAGCGGGTCGACAGATCGCCGTCGACCGCCTTCGCCGGGGCGTAGCCGTCGGACTCGGAGGACGCGGTCGCTGTCTTGTTCAGGGCCAGATCGTTGTCGGCCGGTGTGGTGACGACGGCCGCCTTGCTCGGGTCGGAGGTGTTCAGCGCCTCGTCGCGGGCCACGACGGTGAAGGAGTACTGAGTGCCGGCGGTCAATCCGGAGACCCGCAGCGTCGTGGCGTCGGTGACACCGATCCGCTTGCCGTCCTGGTAGACGACATAGCTGGTCACACCGGTGTCATCGGTGGCCGCGGGCCAGCTGACGTCCACCAGGCTGGGCAGCAGCGGCTTGACCGTGGGCTGTCCGGGGGCGGTCGGGGCCGTGTGGTCCGTGACGGTCCTGGGGGTGCCGTAGACCTGGAAGTCGTAGATGCTGCCGCCGTTCCAGTTGGAGCCGGTGACGGTCAGGCGGACGAAGCGGCCCGCGACCGGGGTGTCCGTGTGGACGTAGTCGGTCGCCGCCGTGGTGTTCGCGGCGGTGCGGTCCGCGAGGGTCTTCCAGTGGACCTCGTCGGGGGAGACCTCGATGCGGTACTTGTATCCGCTGGCCTTCTCGAAGGTCGTGATCGCGCCGTTCACGTCGTACGACGCCCCGAGGTCGACCTGGATCCAGGACGGGTCGGGCAGGCCCAGACCCTGCGCCCAGCGGGTGGAGAGGTCGCCATCGACCGCCTTTTCGGGGGTGTTGGCCTCCGAGTACGACGAGGCGGTGATCGGCTTCTTCAGGGCGAGGTCGGAGCCGGACGGCATGGTGACCTTGAGCGCCTGGCTGGGCTGGGACTCGTTGCCGGCCGCGTCGCGGGCGGTGATCGTGAAGGTGTACGTCTTTCCGGCGGTCAGGCCCGGGAGGCGCACCGAGGTGCTGCCCGTGGCGCTGATCAGCTTGCCGTCGCGGTAGACGGAGTAGCCGGTGACGGCCGTGTCGTCGGTGGACGCGGGCCAGCTGAGGTCCGCGATCGTCGGGAAGTCGGTGACCGCGCTCGGAGTGCCGGGCCTGCTCGGCGCCTGGTGGTCGGTGACGACCGGGCCCGGGTCGAGGTGGCGGTAACTCGCTTGCAGGCCCGCGTTGTTGACGATCGAGGCCGGCAGTTGGGCACAGGAACCCACGGTGGTGTTGCCGCTGATGGTGCTGCCCGTGCTGTTGGCCTGGGTGGAGAAGGCGGGCTGGGTGGTGAAGTTGTTCGTGGCGTCGATGTCCATGCCGTGGTTGAGGAACAGCCACTGGTAGGCGACGTCGCACAGGGCGTTGCCGGTGTTCGTCCAGTACCGGCTGCCCTCGTCGTGGTAGATCGCGCCGTAGGCGGGCGGTGGCGTGCCGTGGATGTAGTTGCCGGACACCACACCGCCGGGGTTGGAGCTCAGCGTGTAGATGGCGCCGCCGTCGGCCTGCGACTTCATGATGTCGGAGATCTCGTTGTCCGTGACCTTGGTGTCACGGCTGGTCGTGGGGGTGTCCCAGATCGGAACGCCCAGATTCCCGGGGTAGTTGGTGTCGCCGCCCTGGTCGGTGAGGCCCCAGCCCCAGCCGACGGAGATGCCGGTGTAGGGCAGGTCGTAGACCTTGTTGTGGGTGATCGTGGTGTGGTCGGTGTAGCCGGCCAGGATGCCGATGGAGCCGTTGTACTGGTCGGCGACCTTGGTGACCACGTTGTTGGCGACCTGGGTGTCCTTGGTGATGTCCCGGGGGTCGTCGGGGTGGGCGTCGATCACGTCGACTCCGCCGATCTGGATGCCGGTCGCGGCGATCTGGCGGAAGACGTTGCCCGTGATGTCGGTGCCCTGCGTGCCGGTGTTCAGGTTCAGCCCGACGGCGCCGAGATGGGTGAAGGTGTTGCCCTCGAAGCCGATCCCGTGGCCGTAGTTGACGTTCACCGCGCCCGGAGTCTTCTGCCACTTCAGACGGGTCGCGTCGAAGGTGGGGTCGTTGCCGACCATCCGGAAACCGGCCTGGCCCTCGATGAGGCCCTCGGAGGAACTGGGCGCGAGCCAGGTGGAGTAGGAGAAGGTGATGCCCTGGAAGGACACGTTGCCGACCGGGGCGGCCCGGGTGCCGTTGAGGTCCACCAGGTCCTGCACAAGCGGCACGGTCACGGTCGAAGTGGACAGGTTCTGGCCGGACTTGGGCATGTAGTAGATCTCGCCCGCGCCCTTGTCCAGGTACCACTCACCGGGTGTGTCCAGCAGTTCGCGGGCGTTCTCCAGCCAGGTCGGGTTCTGGATCTCCTGGCCCTGCTGGAGATGCGCGTTGTGCCAACAGGGCTGCTGCATCGTCATCTTGAAGTCGGAGATCGACTGCACGGGGCAGCGCATCAGCTTCCAGCCCCAGGAGCTGACGACCTCAAGGTCCGAGGGACGCTTGTAGGAGTTGAGGGAGGAGTCCGTGAAGGCGTAGCCGGTCGACGTCTGGCTGAAGCCGGCGGGGTTCTTGCCGCTGCGCGCCCGGGTCTCCAACTCGCCGTCCACATACAGCTGTCGGGTGTCGATGTCGCCGACCTTGGCCTTGTAGACCTGTCCCGTGCTGTCGGCCGGAACCCAGCCGGTTATCTGCTTGCCTCCGCTGATCACCGGGTGCGCGCCGGGGGCGGCCTCGTAGAAGATCCGGTGCCCGTTGGTGCCGGAGTCCCGGGCGGTCAGGGTGAACGTACGGCTGAGCTGGTAGGTGCCGGACAGGAGCCGGACGTGGATGTCGCCCTTGGCCTTCTGCTTGACGTCGCGTACGTAGTCCCGTGCGTGGTCAAGTGTCTTGAAGGGGTGTGCGGCGGTGCCCGAGCCCGTGTCCCGGCCGGTCGGGGAGACGTAGATGTTCAGGTCCTGAGGCGGGGGAGCCGCCTGGGCCGGCACGGCGTTCAGCAGGGCGGCTGCCATCGCGGCCACGGTGAAGGCGGCGGGGAAACTTCTTCGCAGCGGCGTGAAAGCGCCCCTGCGCGCAGACGGATGAGACACACCTATCCAATCGCCTGAGGGAGGTTGATACCTGCAAGTCCCGGTCGTCCACCGGGACTTGAGGGCGTCGGGCGGCCCGGTCGCAGTGCCGTGGCACACGCGGGGCCGGCCGGATCTAGGAGGTCGGTGCCTCCGGGGCGGGCGGTTGGGCCCCGGGACTGAACAGCCGGTCGCGAATCTTGTTCTCGAACTGGCTCTGGGTGGTGCCGATGTGCTCCACCATCAGCCGCTCCGCGAGATCGGCCGCCCCCGCGGCGACCGCCTCCGCTATGGCCACATGCTGATGCGCGGCGACTTCCAGCGATCCGGGCACGTCACCGTGGAAGAGCAGTACGTCGGACTGGGACGCCAGACGCCGTACGCCGGCGACGCTCGCCCTCAGGAACACGTTGTGCGAGGCGGCGCCCACCGCGTCGTGGAACGCCGCGTCCGCCTTGGCGAAGGTGTCGACGTCGTTCATCGTGGCCGCCGTCAGGGAGCTCTCCGCGCTCTCCCGGATGGCCCGGACCTCGATCGGGGTGGCGTGGGAGGCGGCACGGCGGGCCGTCTCCGACTCGATCACCTTGCGGTAGTCCAGGAGCATCCGGACGTCTTCCATGCCGGTCGGCCGGAAGTGCGAGAGCTCGTCGTCCAGCAGCCCGCCGACCGAGGCGGCGACGAAGATGCCCGCGCCGCGCCGGACTTGGAGCCGGCCGATCGCGGCCAGGACCTTCACGGCCTCCCGGGTCACGTTGCGGGAAGCTCCCAGGATCTGGGCCAGGCCCTGTTCGGTGGGGAGGCGGTCGCCGGGCCGCAGGTTCTGCTGGGCGATGTACTCCAGCAGTTGCTCCGCGACCAGTTCGTATCCCGGACGGTAGGCCGGTGTTGAGTCGCCCAAGGCGAGCTCCTTCTTGCGCTACGAATGAATCAGGTTCATTTTCCGTGGCCAATATGGCACTGCCGTTGTGAGTTGGGAAGAGATCGGACAGATCTCGATTCGAAGCCCAGTAAATACGGTGACTAATCGCCATGAACTACGCATGTCCATCGCAGTGTTGCGTGAAATGGATCCCATCCTTAAGGTCCTGCCTGCCAGATGAAGCAGATCCTTCTCTATGCGGCGAGAGCCGTGGAAGCGGGAACCTCGTGAGGGCACGCCCACTCGGCCGTACGAGCGTCCGGGTCAGCACGCTGGGATTCGGTGCCGCCCCCGTCGGCAACCTCCACAGTCCGATCGACGACGGCCAGGCGCGGGCCACCCTCGAGGCCGCCTGGGACGTGGGGGTGCGCTACTACGACACCGCCCCGCACTACGGCCTCGGACTCTCCGAACGGCGGCTCGGCGAGGCTCTCGCCCACCGTCCGCGCGCGGAGTTCACCGTCTCCACCAAGGTCGGCCGACTCCTGGAACCCCACCCGGCACCCACCGGATCCGACCTGACGGCAGGAGGCTTCGCCGTACCCGACACACTGCTCCGCCGCCCCGACTACTCGCGGGACGGCGTACTGCGCAGCCTGGAAGCCAGCCTGGACCGCCTGCGACTCGACCATGTCGACATCGTCTACGTCCATGATCCCGACGATCACTTGGACACCGCCCTCGCCCACGCCCTGCCCGCGCTGACGGCCCTGCGCGACCAAGGCGTCATCGGTGCCGTCGGCGTCGGCATGAACACGGTGGCCCCGCTGCTGCGCGTCGTCGCGGAGGCGGACGTCGACGCCGTGATGGTCGCCGGACGGTGGACCCTGCTCGACCGCACCGCCCGCCCCTTGCTGGACGCGTGCACCGGACGCGGGGTCGCGGTGGTCGCCGCCGCGCCCTTCAACTCCGGTCTGCTCAGCCGCACTTGCCCCGCGAACGACGCCACCTTCGACTACGGCCCCGCCCCGGAACCGGTGTTGCGCCGCGCCCGCCTCCTCGCCGAGGTGTCCGCGCGACACGGCACCGCACTCCCGCACGCCGCCCTGCGCTTTCCGTTGCGCGACCCCGGTGTGGCCTGCGTGGTCGCGGGCTTCCGCACCCCGGAGGAGGTCGTGTCCGCCGCCCGCTGGACTGTCGCCGATCTGACCGCGGAGGCATGGCGGGACCTCGACACGGCGGCGGAGGGCGGAGCAGTGGAGTGGGCTTGAACAGCCGTTTGTTCCGCCGAAGTTGACGTATGAGTACGCTCGCGGCGACCACGGTGTTCGTGCGAAGGGGGCCGCGATGGACGACGAGGAAAGAGCCGTACCCGCCCACGGAACCGTCGTGCTGTCACGGGTGCGGGGCGGCTATCGCGACATGCTCCGCGGCTACGACGTTCTCATCGACGACACCCGAGTGGGCAGTATCCGCCGAGGGAAGACGGTCCGCTTCGAAGTGCCGTCAGGAGAACACCGGCTCCAGCTGAAGATCGCCTGGTGCAGCAGCCGGCCCCTCACTGTCCTGGTCGAAGAGGGCGGGACGGCCAGTTTCATGTGCGCGCCGGGCGGCGACGCGGCCGATGCGCTCGCTGCCGTCACCGTCGACAAGGACGACTACATCACCCTGCAACAGACGTCCGAACCGATCGTCATGGCCAAGACCCCGATGAATAGGGGCGCGCGCCTGTCGCTGGCCACCGCCTTCGGTGTCTTCGGGGGAAGCCTCATGCTCACCGTCGCCTTGATCTGGCACTACACGGGCGTGGCGCCGAAGGCGGACAACGCGGTCGCCGAAGTGAGCCTGGTCGTCACGCTCGTCTCCGTGATCGTCTTCAGGCTCCGGCGCTGGAAGGCCGGGCGGCGTCCTCGCGCGTGACCGTGGCCGCGCCCGTGATGCCGTGGAACAGGGTGTGTTCGAGGCCAGGCTCCACGGCGCCACCTTGAACCCGATACGGACGCCGGGCGCCGCCCGGGCCTGCTCGTCTCAGGCCTGCTGCGGATCGGAGATGTACAGGGCGGTCGACGCGACCTCGAACCCTGCCGCGTGCTTTCCGGCCTCCGCGAACTCGGCGGACCGCATCGCGGTGGCCAGGGCGTCTTCGTCGGCGAAGTACATCTCGACCACCAGATACGGCGTCACGCCCCTGAGCCCGCGCGGGTGGGCGAGCTGGAAGTCGACGAGACCGGGGATGGCCTTCACCAGCGCGACGTGCTCATCGCGGTACCGGGCGTCGAAGGCCTCGGGGTCGGCGGGGTCGAAGTACTGGACGACGATGCGGTTCATGGGTGTCTCCTTGGCTCGGTTCAGTAGCCGTCGTTCGGTCTCGTGGATGTCGTTCTGTCTAGTAGCCCTCGCGGACGACAAGGGGTTTGCGGAGGCCCTGGGCCAGGGCGGTCGGGGCGTCCTCGAAACTCACGACGTCGGAGAACACCGGGAGCGGGTCGACGGTGCCGTCGGCGATGAGGGCGAGTACCTTGGGGATGACCGGGCCGACGTTGGGCCGGCCCGTCGTGAAGGTAACGCCCTGCATGTACATCGAGAGGACGGGCACGGCGACGTCCTGCCAGTAGATGCCGAAACTGTGACAAGTGCCGTTCCGGGCAACCGCGTTGAGGGCCGCGTGCAGCCCGTCGGGCCGGCCGGACGCGTCGAACGTCACCTGGAACTCGCGGCCGCGGGGCACTTCGTCGAGGATCTCGGCGCCCAGTCCGCGGGCGAGCTCGACGCACTCTGGGTCGAAGGTGTCGACGTAGCAGACCGAGGAAGCGCCGAGTGCCTTGGCGAAGGTGACGGCGAAGACTCCGACCGAGCCGGTTCCGCCGATGACGAGGACGTCGGCGCCCGACGCGTTGCGCAGCGCCGGGGCGACCGCGCTGTAGGTGTCGGAGAGGTTGTCGCCCACGGATGCCGCCGCGCGGGCGCTGACACCCTCGGGCAGTGGCGCCAACCCGTAGCCGGCGTAGGGGATGCGGACCGCTTCGGAGAAGAAGCCGCCGAAGTCACCGCCGGTGGGCAGGCCGAACATCGCGTTGCGCGGAACGGTCGTACAACCGGTGGGGCGGCCGGACGCGCACGCGGCGCAGGTGCCGCACGCGACATGCCAGGCGGGGACGACCAGTTGACCGGGCTGCCCTGCTCGGTGCCGAAGGCGCGGTGGAAGAAGTCCCGTAGCGCCGTACGGAACTCCAAGTCCCTTACGATCTCTGCGAGTTCGATCCAGGCCTCCAGCTGCTCGGTGGACGGCTCCTCGGGCAAATGCGGCCGTCTGCTGTGCAACTGCTCGATGTAGGCGGGATGGACGTCCAGGCCCTCGGTCACGTGGTCCCAGAACTCGCCGATGAGCCGGTCGCGGTCGTCGTCGGATATCGACACCAACTTGTGCATCAGGCTCACCTGTTCCGTCGTGGCGTGCTGCCGCACGATGGTCCGCAGCACGGCGGAGCGCGCCCGGAACTGCCGTAACTGGTCCTCGACCAGCCGCAGATGAGTGACCGTCAGGTCGTGCAGGGTGGTCTCGGCGCCGAGTACCCGGCGGATGTCGTCCAGGCCGGTCCCCAGGTCGCGCAGGGTCCGCACGAGTTCGAGCCGGGCGATGGCGTGCACGTCGTACTGCCGGAAGCCGCCGCCGGCGAGACCGGTGGGTGTGACGACGCCCTCGCCGGCGTAGAACCGGATCGCGCTCACACTCAGGCCGGTGCGGCGGGCGACCTCTCCGATGGAGTAGAGCTCGTTCATGCCGATCACTATGGGATCTCGAGCGACTTGAGAGTCAAGGGGGACCGGCGGCCATCCGGGCCGAGCGGGTGGAATGTGAGTATAGTGGTTGGACTGATTGTCTAGGTGTGGGGGGAGGGAAGGTGGACAGTGACCCTGCCCTGGACGCCCAACGGGACGCGATCATCGGTGCGTTGGGGTCCGTAGTCGAGGGGATCGCGGCGACCTTCGGGCCCGTGTGCGAGGTCGTGTTGCACGACTACCGGCACCCGGAGAAGTCCGTGGTCGCCGTCGCCGGAGCTGTCACCGGGCGCTCGGTGGGCGGTGCGATGAGTGAGATCGGGCTGCGGGTGCTGGCGCGCGGGGACGAGGCCGGCGACGAGCTGAACTACCTCACCCGGACCAAGGGCGGCCAACTGCTCAAGTCGTCCACGATGGTGCTGCGGGACTCGACGGGCGCGGTGTTCGGCGCGCTGTGCGTCAACGTCGACGTCACCGCCGTACAGCAGGCGCAGGCCGTGCTCGCCGGGATCGGCGGGGGAGTCGGGACCGGGGCGGGCGAGGCGTCGGGTACGACCACCTTCGGCAACGACATCGACTCCGTGGTCGAGGCCATCGTCGACGCGCATCAGCTGCGGCAGAGCAGGACCTGGGTCCAACTCGGCCGCGCCCAGCGGCTGGAGCTGTTCCGCAGCCTCGACGAGCACGGGGTCTTCGCCGTGCGCCGGGCCGTCGAGCAGGTCGCCGCCCGGCTGGGCATCTCCCGCGCCTCCGCCTACAACTACCTGTCCCAGGCCCGGGCGACGGGCACACCTTCCGATCCCGGTTCCGCTTCCACTGGAGGAGACGCGTGACGACCACCACCCCGCCTATCACCCTCGACGACGTCCGTGACGCCGCCGCGCAGATCAAGGGTGTCGCCCACCGCACACCGGTCCTGCGCTCGCGCACCCTCGACGAACTCGTCGGCGCCGAGGTGTTCCTGAAGTGCGAGAACTTCCAGCGGATCGGCGCCTTCAAGTTCCGCGGCGCCTACAACGCGGCCTCCCGGCTGACCCCGGAGCAACTGGCCCGGGGCATCGCCGCCTACTCCTCCGGCAACCACGCCCAGGCCGTCGCCCTCGCCGCCCGCGAACTCGGCACCACCGCGGTGATCGTCATGCCCGAGGACACCCCGGCCTCGAAGCTGGCCGCCACCGCGGGCTACGGCGCCGAGATCGTCACGTACGACCGCTACACCGGCGACCGGGTGGCCATCGGCGAGGCCCTGGCCGCCGAGCGCGGACTCTCCCTCATCCCGCCCTACGAGCATCCGCACGTCATGGCGGGACAGGGCACGGCCGCACTCGAACTCGTAGAGGAAGTGGGGGAGTTGGACGCCGTGCTGACGCCCGTGGGCGGCGGCGGGCTGATCGCCGGGACGGCCACCGCCGTCAAGGGGCTGAACCCCGGCACCCGCGTGATCGGCGTCGAACCGGAGGCCGGGGACGACACCAAGCGGTCCCTGGAGGCGGGCCGGCGCGTGACCATCCCGGTGCCGCGCACCATCGCCGACGGACAGGCGGCCGAGACGCCCGGTGAGCTCACCTTCTCCGTGAACCGGCGGCTGGTCGACGAGATCGCGCTGGTGAGCGACGAGCAGATCAAGGACGCGATGCGGTTCGCCTTCGAGCGGCTGAAGATCGTCGTCGAGCCGAGCGGCGCCACCCCGCTGGCCGCGCTCCTCGCCGGGCGCGCGGGCCGGGTCACCGGCCGGGTGGGGATCATCGTCTCGGGCGGCAACATCGGCGCCGAGCGGTTCGCGCAGCTGTGCGGCAGCGGCTCGTCGTGACCGTGCCCTGGGGCCGGTCCGACGGGTCCTGTCGCAGACGCCGGGTGGGACACGCACGCCCCGCCCACCGCGTCGACTCCCTTCTCCGCCTTGCAACGGCACGCACCTCACCCCGCTGACCAGCGCTGATCGGGTGCCGCTGTTTTCCTGCGTTCTGATCCGCCGGACAGGCCCCGGCAGCCGTTCCCCCGAATGGCGCTCCCGGGTGGACAGGAAGACGATGGAGTGGTGGGGCGCGGCCCCCGCCGGAGCGCCGGTGCCGTCCGTGGCTGCCGGGAGACGGAGACCGGCCCCGGTCGTGCTGTGCGCGGCCGGAATGGAGGCAGCCGTCATGCTGGAAGTGAAGACGGTCGAGAAGCCGGACGAGCGGCGTGACTTCCCCCGTGGTCACCTCGAAGCGGTCCACCTCACCGGACTCGACTTCGCGGTGGGCACGTTCGAGCCGGGCTGGCGCTGGTCCGAGTCCGTGGCCCCGATCGCGGGCACCAAGAGCTGCGAGATCCATCACAACGGTTACGTCGTCCAGGGGCGGATGCATCTGCGCATGGACGACGGCGGCGAGAGCGAAGTGGGCCCCGGCGACGTCTTCGTGTGCTCGCCGGGACATGACGCGTGGGTCGTCGGCGACGAGCAGGTGATCGTGTACGACTTCGCCGGCGCCATGGCCAAGGACTACGCGAAGGCACCGTAGCCCCTCCGGACGTACGCGCCCCGCGGCACCGCACCCGCCGGGCGCGTATGTCATGCCCGGTACTCGACGACCTGCCCCTCCGCGTACGCGACGCCCTCCCCGTGTCCGAACAGGCCGGGCAGCCCGCCCGTGTGCACGAACACGGTCCGCTCGCCCGGCCCGATGTCACCGTCCCGGACGGCCGCGATCAGACCGGCCATCGCCCGGCCCGTGTACGTCGGGTCGAGCACGAGCCCGGCGGTGCGGGCGGCCAGGGTGAGCGCTTCGGCGGTCGGCGCGGTGAGCGAGGCGTAGCCGGCGCCGACCTGGTCGTGCCGGATCCGCAGTCCCTCCGGTGTGGCCAGACCCGCGAACTCGCATACGGCGGCGGCCGGTTCGGGCAGTGCGCCCACGTCGACGCCGAGTACCGCCTCCACCCCGAGCGAGGCCACCAGCCCCGCCATCGTGCCGCCCGAGCCGAGCGCGACCACGGCGGTACGGAGATCGGGCAGCTGCCCGCGCAACTCCTCGCCGCAGTGCGCGTACCCGCGTGCGCCGAGCGCGCTGGAACCACCGAACGGAATCAATGCCGGCTTGGCGCCGGTGCCGCGCAGTTTCTCGCACACCTCGGCCGCCGCCCGGTCCAGTCCGGCCTGGTCCACCTCGCCCGCCCAGGCGATCCGGGCGCCGAACAGCCCGTCGAGGGCGAGGTTCCCCGAGCGCGACACACCCGGAGATCCGCGCAGCACCAGCACCACGGCGAGTCCCAGCCGGGCTCCGGCGGCGGCCGTCAGTCGGGCGTGGTTGCTCTGCGGGGCGCCCGTGGTGACCAGGGTGTCCGCGCCCTCGGCCAGTGCCGCGCCCACGGTCCACTCCAGCTTGCGGATCTTGTTGCCGCCGCCTCCGAGGCCGGTCAGGTCGTCGCGCTTGATCCACAGGTCGTCCGGGCCGAGCCCGATCGCGGTGGCCAGCCGGGGCGCCGGTTCGACGGTAGTGGGGAAGGTGGCCAGTTCCACGCGGAGGTCGCTCATGACGTACATCATCGCGCGCTCCGGCAATTCATCGGCGGTCGGGCTTGCTCCTGGAAACCGATCGGTTTACTGTGGTCGACATGGGGAAACCGATCGGTTTCCACCGTGCGTCGGGTGCTCCACGGCATCCCCTCATCCCGGAGATCTCCATGACCAACATCGAAGGTTCCGTCGTCCTCGTCACCGGCGGCAGCCGTGGCATCGGCCGCGCACTAGTGGAGGCCCTGTACGAGCGCGGCGCCAAGAAGGTGTACGCCACCGCCCGCGACCCGAAGACCGTCACGCACCCCGACGCCGTACCGCTGGCGCTGGAGGTCAGCGACCCCGCGTCCGTCGCGGCGGCGGCCGAGCAGGCGCAGGACGTCACGATCCTGATCAACAACGCGGGCGCGGCCGTGAACGCGAACTTCCTGGACTCGCCCGTCGAGGACATCCGCCGCGAGTTCGAGACCAACTTCTATGGCCCGCTGCTCGTCACGCGCGCCTTCGTGCCGATCATCGAGCGCAACGGCGGCGGCCACATCCTGAACTTCCACTCGGTGCTGTCCTGGGTCGGTATCGCCGGCTCCTACAGCGCCTCCAAGGCCGCCTTCTGGTCGCAGACCAACTCCCTGCGCCTGGACCTGAAGCCGCGCGGCATCGAGGTCACCGGACTGCACGTCGGCTACGTCGACACCGACATGGCCGCACACGTCGACGGGCCCAAGTCCACTCCCGAGAGCGTGGCGGCACAGGCCCTCGACGGCATCGAGGCCGGCGCCTTCGAGGTCCTGGCCGACGATCTGACCCGCCAGGTGAAGGCCGGGCTGTCCGCAGAGGGCGCCGCGCTCTACCCGCAGTTGACCGCCGTCTAGTTCAGATCGGCAGCAACCGCCCGACCAGCGCGCTGAGTTGCTTCGCGTTCCGGCACTCGTGCATCTCGACCAGTTCCGCGTAGTCCGGCGCGGCCGAGTCGCCGGTGCCCCACTGGGAACGCTGCTCGGGGTTCAACCAGTAGACGCGGCGGGCCCGTTGGGCGATGTGCCGGACGGCCGGGAGATTCGGGTCGCTCATGTTGGTGCGGGCGTCGCCGAGGACGAACACGGTCGTGCGCGGGCCGACCGCGTCGCCGTAGCGCTCGGCGAACTCGCCCAGGGCGACGCCGTAGTCGCTGCTTCCGTGCCAGCCGGTGAGGGTGGCCTCGGCGCGGATGCGGGCGCCCAGGCCCTCGGGGTCGGCCGTGCCGTGTGCGAGCAGTGCGGTCACCTCGTCGAGGCGGTTGACGAAGGCGAACACGCGGACCCTGCTGAACTGGTCGTGCAGCGCCTGCACCAGCAGCATCGTGAAGTCGGAGAAGCCCGACACCGAGCCCGACACATCGCACAGCAGCACCAGTTCGGGCCGGACGGGCCGACGCCTGCGCAGCACGGGCCGCATCGGCACCCCGCCCGTGGACAGCGAACCGCGCAGGGTGCGCCGCAGGTCGATCGTGCCCCGGGAGGCGCGGCGCCGGCGGGCGGCGAGGCGGGTGGCCAGCTTCCGGGCCAGCGGCTGAACTGCCCTGCGCAGTTCGGCCAGTTGGGCCCGGCCCGCGAACAGGAAGTTGACGCGGTCGGCCGTCGGCGCCACCGCCCGGCGGGCGATCTCGTCCCGGCCGCGCCGCTCGGCGACCCGGCGCCGCGCCTCCCCGGCGACCTGCCGCCGGAAGCCCTCGATGCGCTGCCGGATCTCGTCGTCCAGCAGCCGGTCGGTGAAGCCGGCGTCCCCGCCCTGCGCCCGGATGCTCGTCCGCACCCGGGCCAGCAGCGTCTGCGGGCGCAGCCACTCCAGCGTCTGGTGCGAGGACCAGCCGTCCGTCGTGGGGGAATTGCCGTAGCCACCGAAACCGTCGACGGCCTCCGCCGCCAACTGCCCCATCAGAGCTTGGTCGTTGGCTGCCAGCGCCGCCGCGAGCCGGTCGCGCAGGTCGTCGCGGCCGGTGGGCTCGCCCTGCGGTGCTCCGATGCCGCGCGGGAAGTAGAGGTCGAAGACCGGGTCGAACACCGGGCGTTGGGCGGTCCCGTGCAGCAGCGTCGCGGCCAGGCCCTCGCGCAGCAGCTCGCGGTCCGTGAACCCGAGCGCCTCCATCGCCAGCGCCGCGTCGACGGTCTCGCCGGTCCCGATCCGCAGACCGTGCGCGCGCAGCGCCGCGACGAGGCCCGTCAGCCGTTCGGCGACATCAGTGACCTCGGAGGCGGTCACACCGCGTCCAGGTCGAGCTTCGCCGCCGCCCTGAGGATGTCGTCCTGGTGCTTGAGGAGCACGCCGAGGGTGTCCCGTACGACCGTCTCGTCGAGGGTGTCGGCGCCGAGGGCCAGGAGGGTGCGGGCCCAGTCGATGGTCTCGGCCACCGACGGCACCTTCCGCAGCTCCATCTCGCGCAGCGCCCCGACCACCCGGACCACCGACTCGGCCAGCGTCTCGCCGAGCCCGGGCACCTTCAGCCGTACGATCCGGCGCTCCAACTCCTCGTCGGGGAAGCCGATATGGAGGAACAGGCAGCGGCGGCGCAGGGCCTCGGAGAGTTCACGGCTCGCGTTCGAGGTGAGGACCACGAAGGGGCGGCGGGTCGCGGTGATCGTGCCCAACTCCGGGACGGTGACCTGGAAGTCGCTGAGCACCTCCAGCAGCAGGCCCTCCACCTCGACGTCCGCCTTGTCGGTCTCGTCGATCAGCAGGACCTTCGGGGCATCGCCGCGGATCGCCGTGAGCAGCGGGCGGGGGAGCAGGAACTCCTCGCTGAAGATGTCGGTGCGGGTCTCGTCCCAGCTCTCGTCGCGGCCCGCGCTGATACGCAGCAACTGCTTGGCGTGGTTCCACTCGTACAGCGCCCGGGACTCGTCGACGCCCTCGTAGCACTGGAGCCGGACCAGCTCCGCCCCGGCGACCTCGGCGACGGCCTTCGCCAGCTCCGTCTTGCCGACGCCGGCCGGGCCCTCGACGAGGAGCGGCTTGCCGAGGCGGTCGGCGAGGAACACGGTCGTGGCGACGGCGGGCGAGGCCAGATAGCCGGTCTCGGCGAGGCGCGCGGCGACTTCGTCGACGGAACGGAACACGGGGCCTCCGGCGGATCACGGGTGGTGTGTTGGTACGCGGCATATCCAAGCGCTTGCTCACCTTCACTGTCACCCGGGAGCAGACCTCTGCGCAAGCCTGTACACCGATCGGTTTCCTCTTGGCCTGCGGCGCGGTAACCTCGCAGTATGGCCACGACAGACAAGGCGTCCCCCCGAGACCGGCTGCTCGACGCGGCGGCCGAGCTCTTCTACCGCGACGGCGTCTCCATCGGCGTCGAGGCGCTGTGCCGGTCCGCCGGAGTCTCGAAACGGTCGATGTACCAGCTCTTCGACAGCAAGGACGAGGTCCTGGCCGCGAGCCTGGAGCGGCGTGCCCCGGGCTACGCGGCGCGGCTCATGCCCGGCCCGGACGACGCCGGTACGCCCCGCGAACGGATCCTGTACGTCTTCGAGCAGGCGGAGAAGGCGTCGGCCGAGCCCGAGTACATGGGCTGCCCCTTTCTCGCCGCGATGGTCGAGCTGAAGGATCCCGAGCATCCGGCGAGCGTGGTCGCCCGTGCGGCGAAGGAGACGTTGCAGGAGGCCTTCCGCGTCCAGGCCGAGCTGGGTGGTGCAGCTGATCCCGCCCTGCTGGCACGGCAGTTGATGCTGGTCTTCGACGGGGCGAGTGCCCGCGCCGGTGCGAAGTTGGAGTCCCTGGACGGGTTGACCGTCGAGACTGTGCGGACGTTGCTGGATGCGGCGGGGGTTGCCTGAGCGGAAGGTCGTTGGTCGT
>NZ_BARG01000024.1 GCF_000376565.1 Streptomyces hokutonensis
GACCCATGATCCACATGTCGGCGCCGATACCCGGCGAACGGACCGCGTCCGACAGCGGGGAGTAGGCGAACCAGCCGAAGTCGGCCGCACCCTGCGGGGTGAGGAAACCGCCCACCGCGATCGTCGAGCCGAACAGGTACAGCCAGTAGGCGAACATGTTCAGCCGCGGGAACGCCACGTCGGGCGCGCCGATCTGCAGCGGCATGATCCAGTTCGTGAAGCCGGCGAACAGCGGCGTCGCGAACATCAGCAACATGATCGTGCCGTGCATCGTGAACGCCTGGTTGAACTGCTCGTTGGACATGATCTGTAGTCCGGGTCTGGCGAGTTCGGCGCGCATGAGGAGCGCCATGACGCCGCCGATCAGGAAGAACCCGAACGCCGTGACGAGGTACAGCGTGCCGATCGTCTTGTGATCCGTGGTCGTCAGCCACTTGATGCTCTTGAGGTCTCTCACGCCCCGCCTGTGTCCGCGCCCCGCCCGCCCGTCACACTCGACGGGCGCGAGGAGAATCACGAAATCGGGTGTGACGATCGCCCGGGTGCCGGACACGAACGGAACATGAGCAACGACGAGATCTTCGCCGCTGCCTATCGCGAGCACTACTGGGCGGTCAGCCGCTACGTTGCCCGGCGACTGGACGGGCGGAGCGGTGAGGTGGAGGAAGTGGTGGCGGAGGTCTTCACCGTCGCCTGGCGCCGCCGTGCGGATCTGCCGCCGCTCCCGTTGCCCTGGCTGTACGGCGTTGCCCGCAACTGCCTGGCCAACGCGGTACGGGGGTACGGGCGCCGCCGTCGGCTTGTCCATCGGCTGGGCAACGACGAGAGCGCGCACGGGCGGCAGGTCGCGGTGGGGCCCGATGCGGAGGCACCCGGTGGGTGGGTGCACGAGGCGCTCGCGCGGTTGTCGGCCGCCGACCAGGAGGTGCTGCGGTTGACGGCGTGGGAGGAGCTGGGCGTGGAGGAGGTTGCCGTCGTCCTTGGGTGCGGTGTGCGGGCTGCGGCCATGCGATTGCATCGGGCACGGCGGAGGTTGAGAGCGGAGATCGATCGGCTCTCGGTGCTGGGAGGGGCGGGGCGTTGACTGAGTACTCTGCGGCGCCGTCGTGGCTGGTCGCGCAGTTCCCCGCGCCCCTTTGGGGCGCTACAGGTGGACCGGAGGATCGACGCCATGGTCGATGAACTTGAACTACTGCGTGGCGCCAACCCGTTCACGGCCGATGGACCCCTCTACGGCGACGGGCCGCTGGACCACCACGCCTCTCGTCGGCTCAACCGGCTGCTGTACGAACGGCGTCGCCGGCTGCTCTGGAGTCTCGTGGCCGGAGTCACCGTAGCGGCCACCGTGTTCACGCTGTTGCTGGGTGGGCCGAGCGGGACTCCCGCCGTGGCGGCGCCCCGCCCCCTGGTCGTGCAGGCGAACTCCACGCCCGTGTCACTGAAACAGCTCGCCGCTCTCGCCGCGGCGGTCGCGGTCGACGGAACTCCCGTGCTGCGCAAGGGAACCCACGTGCAGACGTGGAGTCTCGGCATGTCCGACGACAAGCCGCCGGTCACCATCCCCGAGGAACGCATCGTGCGCTGGAACGCGGACGACAGTCACACGGAGCGTGTCGTGGAGGACGGGCATGTCCTCAAGGAGACTACGTATCCGCCGAGTTGGAGCGATGTCCCGCCCGATGCCCGGCCCCCGCACGACGTGCCGGGACTGCGGGCGTACCTCCAGGAGACCGCGTACAGCAAGACACCGCTGACCACCCCCGAACTCCTCGGCGCCGTGGGGGAGTTGCTGGACCACTGGACGCTCGGGGCGCGGGAGTCGGCCGCGTTGGCGCGGCTGCTCGCGGGGGCGGACGGGCTGCGGCCGGCGGGGGAGGTGACCGACCGGCTCGGGCGGCGCGGGGAGGCCTATGTGTATCGGCAGTCGGGCAGCCGACTGATGCTGATCATGGATCCGGCCACCGGCGCCGTCCTCGGGATGGAGAGCACCTCCACGAAGGACCAGCCCGAGTACGGCGTCAAGGCCGGGGACGTCATGGACTACAGCGCGTGGACGCGCTGATCACACCCCGAGCTGCCGGGCCGCGGCCGTCACGGTCTGCTCCAGGAGCGTGGCGATGGTCATCGGACCGACGCCGCCCGGCACCGGCGTGATCAGCGAGGCGCGCTCGGCGGCGGAGTCGAAGTCGACGTCACCGACGTTGCCCGCGTTGTAGCCGGCGTCGAGCACGACCGCGCCGGGCTTGATGTCCTCGCCGCGGATCAGCCTGGGGCGCCCCACGGCGGCGACCACGATGTCCGCCTCGCGGACCGCCGCCGACAGGTCGCGGGTGCGGGAGTGGCAGTAGGTGACCGTCGCGTCGCGGGCCAGGAGCAGCATCCCTGCCGGCTTGCCGAGGATCGCGCTGCGGCCCACGACGACGGCCCGCTTGCCGGACGGGTCGACGTCGTACTCGTCGAGCAGCCGCATGATGCCGCCGGGCGTGCAGGACACGAAGCCCGGCAGGCCGAAGCTCATCGCCGCGAAGGACGCGAAGGTGACGCCGTCGACGTCCTTCTCCGGCGCGATCGCCTCGAACGCGGCCCGCTCGTCGATGTGTTCGCCCATCGGGTGCTGGAGCAGGATGCCGTGGACGGTGGGGTCGGTGGAGAGCGTGGTGAGGGTGGCGACCAGTTCGGCGGTGGTCGTGGTGGCGGGGAGTTCGACGTGCCGGGACTCGATGCCGGCCTTGCGGCTGCGGTTCTGCTTCATTCGGACGTAGGTGACGGAGGCCGGGTCCGCGCCGACCAGGACCGTCGCCAGACAGGGTGCCGTACCGGTGCGTTCCTTGAGGTCGGCGGCCTGCTTCGCGGTGTCCTCGACGATGCGCCGGGCGAGCGCCGTGCCGTCCATGAGCCGTGCCTGAGACATGATCCACTCCTGAGCTGGTTGACCGATCGCCCAGGCGCACGGCATTCACTCCGCGTGGGCCGCTCCACGGTGGTGCTCCACCTCAGCGCCAGTCACGACCCACGGACAGCCTAACCGAGGGAGTCGTACGGTCGTCAGGACCCGTTCTGCTCGGGCGGCCGCGTCGGGTCGACACCGGTCAGGAAGTCCCGGGCCTGCGCCGCGAGGCGTGGCGCCCCGATGGCCTCCGCCCAGCGGGCGACCTCCGTCGCCAGTGCCCTGGCCCCGGCCTCGTCGCCGGAGTCCCGGGCCAGCACGGCGAGCAGCAGTTGTTGGGAGAGCGTGCCGGGGACCGTGCCCGCTCCCGCGCCCAGCGTGGTCGCCCGGCTCCAGCGCTCCAGCGCCAGGTCGTGGTCTCCGGCGTCGTGGTCGTGGTCGCCGAGGTGGCGCAGGGCCTCGCGGGCCAGCAACGGGTCGTCGACCGACTCGGCGGCGCGCAGCGCGGACGCGTAGTGCGGGGGTGCCCCCGGCAGGTCGGCGAAGTGGTTGTCCGTGATGAGGCCGAGGTACATCTCCGCCCAGCCCCGGCGCCCCTCGTCCGGGGCGCCGTCCCGCAACGCCTCCGCCTCGCGGAGCAGTGACGTGAGGGCTTCCGGGTCCTTCCCGTCCGGGCCCAACCGGAGTCGGCCGTCGACGACGAGCAGCCGTCGGTAGGTGTTCCGCAGCCGCGCGAAGTCCACGTCCCAGTCGCCGCCCGGGAACTCCTTCCCGGCCGCCTCGATACGTGCCGTCGCGGTGTCGGTGCCCGCGAACCAGTCCTGTTCCAGGGCGACTTGCGCGGCGGCGCGGGCGATCCGCGCCCGGGGGTCGGATGCGTCAGTGGTGCATGCGTCCAGCAGGCGGGAGGCGCGCTCCCATCGTCCCGTCACGCTCAACTCGTGGGCCGCTGCGATGAGTTCCTCGACGGGGACGACCGCGTTCGCTGTGGATGTCATGACGGGGAAGGTAGTTATGCGAAAAACTATCCACAAGAAAACCACTGCGGGAGGCAGACGTGGAGGACTCGGTCGACCGGCACGTGGCGCTCTGGGCGAAGGAACTCCCCTGGATGGACCCGGTGAAGGAGCAGATCTTCTTCCGGCTGGCGATCCTGGCCCGGCATGCCGGTCAGGCGCGGCGGGACGTGCTCGACGCCGACGGGCTCAAGCAGTGGCAGTTCAAGGTGCTGCTCATGCTGCGCAGGCTCGGGCCGCCGTACGAGACGAGTCCGTCACGGCTGGCGGAACTGCTGGGGCTGACCCGTGGGGCGCTCTCCGCGCGGCTGGCGGCCGTCGAGGAGGCGGGGCTGATCACCCGCACCCATGAGACGGGGGACCGACGGCGGGTGCGGGTACGGCTCACCGACGCCGGATACGCGGTCCTCGAGGAGCACGTGGCGGCGGAGGAAGCGGGCGAGCTCGAGCTGCTCGCAGCGCTGAACCCAGCAGAGCGGCGGACGCTCGCAGAGCTGCTGCGGAAACTGGTGCTCGCCGTCGAGTCCTAGCGGGTCCTGCGGGTACCGTACTGGCCGAGAAGGTCCAGGTCAGCCTGGTGGTGACCCGGACCCTCGGCACCCATCTGGCTAGCCGTCCCATGCCTGGATCATGGTCTGCCGGGTGATCTTGCCGTCGTCCAGTACGAGCATCGACTCGGCCAGGACCCGGGTCCCGTCGGCGTACTGACAGGACTCGCTGTAGGCGACTCGGTCCCCCTGTACGACGCACTCCTCCAGTTTGTGCGTCATGTCACGGCTGTAGACGTCGGCGAGCATGGCGCCGATCTCTTCCCGGCCGTGCAGGACCTTGGGGTTGCTGGGCTGGGTCTGGTGGTCGACGACGTGGATCTCCGCGTCGTCGGCGTAGAGCGACAGAAGTGTCGCCGCTGTGTGATCTTCGATGCCCCGGCGCAGGGCTTCGGTGTCGAAGCCGGGGCGTGCCGCGGTGCCCATGGTTACCTCCTTGGAGGGCCGCGGCCCGAACAGGAGCGAGCCGCGCGGGCCTCTCCTACGAGACTCCTCCGCCGGGCCGGGGTCGGCAAACCGAGCGGCGCGCTCCGCCTCACGGGTGAGTGGTGACCGGTGCCCGTGACCGTGCGGCTACCGTCCGCGTTGCTGGAAGCATGATCTCAACACGACGTATTGCCGCCGCCGTTGGTCTCGCCGTCGGGGTCACCGGCCTCGTCGCGCCGATGGCGAACGCCGCCGACGCGCCCGCCTTCAAGGACGGCAAGGTCAGCCCGGTCGCCCTGCTCGACTCGCTCGCGGTGAGCGAGATCCCCGCCGAGCACCAGGCGCAGATCCCGAAGGTCGCCGACCAGATGAAGGCGCTGAACCACCTCAACGACCTCCAGCAGTTGCACCAGGTCACCGACATGGCCGCGCCGGTCACGGGACTTCTTCCCGCTGTCGGCTAGCGAGACCGCGCAGACATCGAGGGCCGTCCGGAAACGGGCGGCCCTCAGTCGTGCGGCGGCATCAGCCCGCCGTCGCCAGGAACTGCGTCGCGGCCAGCTCCGCGTAGAGCGGGTCGGCGCTCACCAGCTCCCGGTGTGTGCCCACCGCGCGGACCCGGCCCGCGTCCATGACGACGATCCGGTCGGCCATCGTCACCGTGGACAGCCGGTGCGCGACGACCAGGACCGTCGTCGTACGGGCCACATCGGCGACGGTGTCGCGCAGGGCAGCCTCGTTGACCGCGTCGAGCTGCGAGGTCGCCTCGTCGAGGAGCAGCAGGCGGGGGTGGCGCAGCAGGGCGCGGGCGATCGCGACGCGCTGGCGTTCGCCGCCGGAGAGGCGGGTGCCGCGGTGGCCGACCAGGGTGTCCACGCCCTTCGGGAGCCGGGCGACCAGGCCGTCGAGGCGGGTCGTCTTCAGCACGCGGGTGACGTCGTCCGCGCTCGCGTCCGGGTTGCCGAGCAGCAGGTTGTCGCGCAGGGAGCCCGACAGGACCGGGGCGTCCTGCTCCACGTAGCCGATGGCGGAGCGGAGTCCGGACAGCTCCCAGTCCGCGAGGTTCCGGCCGTCGAGGGTGATGGCGCCGGACTCGGGGTCGTAGAAGCGCTCGATGAGGGAGAACACGGTGGTCTTGCCGGCGCCGGACGGGCCGACGAACGCCGTCATGCCCTGGGCCGGCACGGAGAAGGTCACGCCGTGGTGGACGTAGGGCAGGTCGTCGGCGTAGCGGAAGCGGACGTCGTCGAAGGCGAGGGCGGCCGGTTCGGCCCCGGGGGAGGGCAACTGGGCGGGCAGGGACGGGGGTTCGGCGGGGAGCTGGAGCGCTTCCTGGATGCGGGCGAGGGCCGCGGCGCCCGTCTGGTACTGCGTGATCGCGCCGACGACCTGCTGGATCGGCATCATGAGGTAGAAGACGTAGAGGAGGAAGGCGACCAGCGTGCCGACATTTATCGCGCCCGTCGCCACGCGCGCCCCGCCCACCGCGAGGACGGTGATGAACGCGATCTGCATCGACAGACCGGCCGTATTGCCCGCCGCCGCAGCCCACTTGGCGGCGCGGATGCTCTGCCGCCACGACTCCTCGGCCGCCGCGTGCAGGGTGCGCTCCTCGCGGTCCTCGGCGCCGGACGCTTTCACCGTGCGCAGCGCGCCGAGGATCCGCTCCAGCGAGGCCCCCATCACGCCGATCGCGTCCTGCGCCTGCCGGCTGGCCCGGTTGATGCGCGGCACGATCACGCTGAGCACGGTGCCCGCGCCCACGATCACGCCGAGGGTGACGGCCAGCAGCACGGGGTCGACAAGGCCCATCATCACGATCGTCGCGACGAGGATGAGCCCCTCGGTGCCGAGGCCGACCAGTGAGTCGGTGGTGACCTCGCGCAGCAGGGTGGTGTCGGAGGTGATGCGGGCCATCAGGTCGCCGGGCTCGCTGCGGTCCACCGCGCTGATCCGCAGCCGCAGCAGATACGACGACAGGGCGCGCCGCGCGCCGAGCACCACCGACTCGGCGGTGCGCCGCAGCACGTACGAACCCAGCGCGCCCACCGCCGCGTTGGCGACCACCAGCGCCGACATCGCGAGCAGCGCCCCGGTGATCGTCCGGTCGTGCGAGAGGTCGTCGATGAGTCCCCGCGCCACCAGCGGAAGCAGCAGCCCGGTGCCCCCGGTGACCAGCGAGAGCAGCGCGCCCGCCAACAGGGCCCAGCGGTGCGGCCGTACGTAGTCGAGGAGCAGCCGCCAGGCCGGCGGGTCGCTCCGAGTCCCTGCGATGCTCACGGCGCTCCCCGGGATGCGGTCGGAGCATTCAGGCTACGTCGGCCGCCGCCGACGGTGTCGAGCCTCCGTCGTGCCCTTACCGATCAGTCACGCGTAGGGTCTCAGGCAGGGACAACGATCGACGAAAGGGTTCAGGACCATGGCGCAGGAAGTGTGCGGCGTGATCGCGCCGGGAAAGAACGAACCGGTCCGGGTCGAGACGATCGTCGTACCCGACCCCGGACCCGGTGAGGCCGTGGTGAAGATCCAGGCCTGCGGGGTCTGTCACACCGACCTGCACTACAAGCAGGGCGGCATCAGCGACGACTTCCCCTTCCTGCTCGGCCATGAGGCGGCGGGGATCGTGGAGTCGGTCGGCGAGGGCGTCACCGACGTCGCCCCGGGCGACTTCGTGATCCTCAACTGGCGTGCGGTGTGCGGTAATTGCCGGGCCTGTCTGCGCGGCCGGCCGCAGTACTGCTTCAACACCCACAACGCCAAGCAGAAGATGACCCTCGCCTCGACCGGCCAGGAACTCTCCCCGGCCCTCGGTATCGGAGCCTTCGCCGACAAGACGCTCGTGGCGGCGGGCCAGTGCACCAAGGTCGACCCGACCGTCTCCCCGGCCGTCGCCGGTCTCCTCGGCTGCGGGGTCATGGCCGGAATCGGCGCGGCGATCAACACCGGGAACGTCGGGCGCGGCGACACCGTCGCCGTCATCGGCTGCGGCGGGGTCGGCGACGCGGCGATCGCCGGGGCACGGCTCGCGGGCGCGGCGCGGATCATCGCCGTCGACATCGACGACCGCAAGCTGGAGAAGGCCCTCACGATGGGCGCCACCCACACCGTCAACTCCAAGACGTCCGACGCCGTCGAGGCGATCCGCGAACTGACCGGCGGCTTCGGCGCCGACGTCGTCATCGAGGCGGTCGGCCGCCCCGAGACGTACAAGCAGGCCTTCTACGGCCGTGATCTCGCCGGCACGGTCGTCCTCGTCGGCGTCCCGACGCCCGAGATGAAGCTCGAACTCCCGCTCCTCGATGTCTTCGGGCGCGGCGGTTCCCTCAAGTCGTCCTGGTACGGCGACTGTCTGCCCTCCCGCGACTTCCCGATGCTGATCGACCTGCACCAGCAAGGCCGCCTGGATCTCGGCGCGTTCGTCACCGAGACAGTCCAACTCGACGAGGTGGAGAAGGCGTTCGAGCGGATGCACGGCGGCGACGTGCTGCGTTCGGTGGTGGTGCTCTGATGGCCGCGCGCATCGAACACCTCGTCACCTCAGGGCAGTTCACGCTCGACGGCGGCACCTGGGACGTCGACAACAACGTGTGGATCGTCGGCGACGACCACGAGGTCGTCGTCATCGACGCCGCCCATGACGCCGACGCCATCCTCGAGGCGATCGGCGACCGCAGACTGACCGCCATCATCTGCACCCACGCCCACAACGACCACATCGACGCCGCCCCCGCCCTCGCGGACCGCACCGGCGCCACGATCTGGCTGCACCCCGACGACCTGCCCCTGTGGAAGCAGACCCACCCCGACCGCGACCCCGACGCCCATCTCGCCGACGGCCAGGTCATCGAGGCGGCGGGCGCCGACCTGAAGGTCCTGCACACACCCGGTCACGCGCCCGGCGCGGTCTGCCTCTACGACCCCGGGCTTGCCACGGTCTTCACCGGCGACACCCTCTTCCACGGCGGCCCGGGCGCCACGGGACGGTCGTACTCCCACTTCCCGACCATCATCGACTCCATCCGCGACCGCCTCCTGACCCTCCCGCCCGAGACGAAGGTGCTCACGGGACACGGCGACTCGACGACCGTAGGGGCCGAGGCCACTCACCTGGAGGAGTGGATCGCGCGGGGCCACTGACGCCCCGGACACAATCCCGACAGAAGATGTCCGGCTTCCCGTGCACGATCGACAGGAGACACGTCGAACGAGCACGGGAGGTCGGACATGCCGGGCCCACTGGAAGGCAAGGTCGCGCTGGTCGCGGGGGCGACCCGCGGAGCGGGACGCGGGATCGCCGTGGAGCTCGGCGCGGCCGGAGCCACCGTCTACGTCACCGGCCGCACCACCCGCGCCCGGCGCTCCGAGTACGACCGGCCCGAGACGATCGAGGACACCGCCGACCTCGTCACCGCGGCCGGCGGCCGGGGCGTCGCCGTACCCACCGACCACCTCGAACCCTCGGCCGTACGGACCCTCGTCGACCGCATCGACGACGAACAGGGCCGCCTCGACATCCTCGTCAACGACATCTGGGGCGGCGAACACCTCTTCGCCTGGGACACCCCGGTCTGGGAACACGACCTCGACAAGGGGCTCCGGCTCCTCAGGCTCGCGGTCGAGACCCACGCGATCACCAGCCACCACACCCTGCCCCTGCTGCTGCGCCGCCCCGGCGGCCTGGTCGTCGAAGTCACCGACGGCACCGCCGAGTACAACCGCGACACCTACCGCGTCTCCTTCTTCTACGACCTCGCCAAGTCCTCCGTCCTGCGCATGGCCTTCGCCCTCGGCCACGAACTCGGCCCACGCGGCGCCACCGCCGTGGCGCTCACTCCCGGCTGGCTGCGCTCGGAGATCATGCTCGACCAGTTCGGCGTCCGCGAGGAGAACTGGCGCGACGCCCTCGACCGCGTCCCGCACTTCGCCATCTCGGAGACCCCGCGCTACGTCGGCCGCGCCGTCACCGCCCTCGCGACCGATCCCCAAGTCGCCCGCTGGAACGGGCAGTCGCTGTCCAGTGGCGGGCTCGCCCCGGTGTACGGCTTCACGGACCTGGACGGGAGCCGGCCGGACGCGTGGCGGTATCTGGTGGAGGTGCAGGACGTGGGGAAGGCGGCGGATGTGACGGGGTATCGGTGAGGCCTCACACCTGTGTCACCGACCAGCGGGCCGAGTGGCCCGGTGGCAGCGCCAGATCGTCGCGTACGGCCGCGTTGTAGCCCTCGCGACCGGCCCGCTGTCGGGCCAGCAGGCCCTGCCAGGCGACCGGATCGCGCGTCTCTTCACGCAGGAACTGTTCCATGTCCATCACCGCGACTACCCAGACCCGAGCCCGCTCCACCACCAGCGGACTCCCCAGCAGGATCAGCGCCTCTCCGGACGGGTCCCTGGCCACGGCGGCCTCCGCCATCAGCGGTGTCGCGTCCTCGGGAGCCAGCGGATGCGGGTGCGGGTCGTTGCCGAAGTGGGAGGCGACACGGTAGTTGAGGGTCACGGACCGCTTCAGGTCCCGGGCGTAGTCGGTGTACACGGCGAGTCGCCGCTCCTCCCAACGCGCCGCCTGCTCGTTCCGGAACCGGACCCGGTCGCCCCGCACTACCGCCAGATACGAGCCGAGCGCGCCGATCACCACACCCATCAGCGCGGGCAGTTGCTGTATGAACGCGTTCATGTCCGCACGCTATCTGCCGAGTTGATCGTTCCGGCAGTAGGTTCGCGTGCATGACTGACACAACGCGCTTCGAGGGGTACGGAGTTCTCGTCACCGGTGCGGCCCGGGGCATCGGCGCGGCCATCTCCCGGCGGCTCGCCGAGGAGGGCGCGCGGATTCTGGTGACCGACACCGATCTGCCCGAGGCGGAGAAAACGGCGGCGGACCTGCGTGAACTCGGGCTGGCGGCAGAGGCGTTGGGCTGCGACGTGGGGGAGCAGCGGGCGGTCGAGCGAGCCGTCGCGCACGCCGTCGACACCTTCGGGTCGCTCGACGTCCTGGTCAACTGCGCTGCACACTGCACCCCCGACGTCCCACTCTTCGAGGACGAACCGGACGACGAGTGGTCGCGTGACCTCGACATCACGCTGACGGGGACGTTCCGCTGCTGCCGCGCCGCACTCCCGCACCTGGTCGCCTCCGGACGCGGGGCGATCGTCAGCATCGGTTCCGTCAACGGGGCCCAGGACTTCGGCAACCACGCCTACAGCGCGGCCAAGGCCGGGCTCATCTCGCTCACCCGCACCCTCGCCGGACACGCCGCCCGGCGGGGGGTGCGGGTCAACCTGGTGGTGCCCGGCACGGTCCGCACCTCCGCGTGGGAGGGTCGGGACGACGAACTGGACGCGCTGAGCGGCCTGTATCCGCTCGGCCGGGTCGGCGAGCCCGAGGACATCGCCGCGGCCGTCGCGTTCCTCGCCTCGCGCGACGCCTCGTGGATCACCGGCACCACGCTCACGGTCGACGGAGGGGTCACCGCGGTGGCCACCGGGTTCCGCAGGGCTCTTTCAGAGTCGGCGGGTGAGGGGCAGTGAAGCCAGCACCGCCAACACCCGTTCCGTATCCGCCTCGGACGTCCGCCAGTTGCTGAACGCGGCCCGCAGCGCGGGCGTCCCGTCGTACACCGTCGGTGTCAGGAACGCCTCGCCGGTCGCGGCGACGGCCTCCGCCAGCGCGGCCACCCGTTCCTGCGTCGGGTTCTCGGCGAGGGTGAAGCAGACGACGTTCAGCCGGACCGGTGCCGAAAGCCGCAGGCCCGGGAGCGCGGCGATGCCCTCGCCGAGGCGGTGGGCGAGGGCGACGTTGCGCTCGACGATCTCGCGGTGCCCGGTGCGGCCGTAGGCCAGGAGGGAGAACCAGGCCGGGAGGGCGCGCAGCCGGCGGGAGTTCTCCGGGGTGAGGTGGAGGAAGTCCGGGTCGCCGGTCGGCAGGCCGAGGTAGGGGGAGGAGTTGTGGAACACCCTGGTCTGCAGGTCGCGGCGGCGGGTGAACTGGACGGCCGCGTCGTAGGGCACGTTGAGCCACTTGTGGAGGTCTACGCAGACCGAGTCCGCCGCGTCGAGTCCGTCGACGAGATGGGCGTGGGCGGGGGAGAGCGCGGCGAAACCGCCGAACGCGGCGTCCACGTGCAGCCAGAAGTCGTGCCGTTCCTTGAGGGCCGCGATGGCGCGCAGGTCGTCGAAGTCGACGGTGTTCACCGTGCCGGAGTTCGCCACCACGATCGCCGGGCGGCCTCCCAACTCGGCGAGGGCGGCGTCGAGTCGGGTCACGTCGACGGCCTCACGGTTTCCGGCGAGCACGGGCACCTGCCGGAGCCGGTCCCGGCCGATGCCCAGCACGGACAGCGCCTTGGTGATGCTGGAGTGCGGACTGCCGGAGAGCACGTCCACCGGGCCGAGCGCGGAGACGCCGTCCCGGGACACGTCCACGCCCAGCCGCTCGCCGAGCCACTCCCGGGCGACGGCGAGTCCCACCGTGTTGGACACGGTCGCGCCCGACACGAAGGCCCCGGAGTGCGCCTCGCCCAGCCCGAACAGCTCGCGCAGCCACCCGACCGTCTCCCGCTCCAGCGCCGCCGCCCAGGAACCGGCCGCGCCCGAGACGTTCTGGTCGTACGCGCTGGTCAGCCAGTCGCCGGTGACCGAAGCGGGCGTCGCACCGCCCGTCACGAACCCGAGGTAGCGCGGACCCGCCGACCCGGAGAAACCGGGCGCCCACCGCTCGGCGAACCGCGCGAGCGCACCCTCGGCGCCGGTCCCGTCGGCCGGCAGCGGGTCCTGCTCGGGCGCCTTCCCGGGGTGCACGACCGGCCGCTCGGCCACACCGGCCAGCTCACGGGCGGCGAAGTCACGGGCGGACTGGAGGAGTTCAGGGAGCCGGGCGAGATCGGCGGCGAGAGTGCGGTGCATGGGCTGGAGCGTAGGCGGAGGCGGCGGGCCGGGTATCGGTCCACTCCGAGGAAAGTGGACCGATACCAGTCCCGGAAGTGGACTGATAGCCGTACTACTCCCGTCCGGGCAGCCTCTCCCGCAAGGTCGCCAGAAACGCCCGCGCCGCCGGCCCCGCAGGGCCGTCCGTACGCCAGACCACCGCGACCCGCCCCCGCGCCCGGGCATCGTCGATACGGAGCAACCGGAGCGCTGCGGCGGCGCCCTGCGGGCGTGGGACCACGGCCACCCCGAGCCCCCGTTCCGCGAGCCGCATCAGCGCGTCCGGCGCCGCCGCCTCACACGTCACACGGGGCCGGAAACCCGCCTCCGCGCACAGCCGGTCCAGCACCCCGCGCACCCCCGTCCCCCGGGGCAGGCTGATCAGCCGGTGCCCGCGCAGCGCGGTCAGCGGGACGGACGTACGGCCGAGGTGTTCGTCGAGCAGCGGTTGACCCGGGGCCGCCGCCACGACCAGGGGTTCGTCGATCACGATCCGGTGCGTGAGACCGGGTGCCGGCTCGGGGTCCGGCAGGCCCGACACGGCGATGTCCAGCTCCCCGTGGCGCAGCGCGGTGAGCATCCGGTCCGAGGTGTCCTCGGTGAGGGTGATCTCCACCTGGGGATGTGCGTCGTGGAAGTCGGCGAGCAGCGCGGGCACGTCCATGCGATGACCGAGGGCTCCGGGCACCAGCCCGATCGCGACCCGCCCGCGCAGCAGCCCGCCGAACTCCGCCGCCGTCTGCCGCACCCCCTCGACAGCCGCGAGAGCGGCCCGCGCGTACGGCAGTACGGCCGCGCCGACCTCCGTCGGCCGCACCGTCCGGCCCGACCGGTCCAGCAGAGGCTGGCCCACCTCCCTTTCCAGCTGCCGGATCTGCGCGCTCACCCCGGGCTGCGCGAGATGCAGCCGCTCGGCGGCCCGGGTGAAGTTGGCCTCCTCGACGACCGTCACGAAGTACCGCAGCTGCCTCAACTCCATAACCGGCAATGCTAGTTGTGAGACGGACCCGCTCTTGGACTTATGGATCGGGCGCCGGGAGCCTTGACACATGGGGACCACGACGCACGACATCACCACGGCCATCGCGGCCGAACGCCGGGAGCTGGCCGACCTGTTGGACACCCTGACGCCCGCGCAGTGGGAGGCGCCGAGTCTGTGCGCGGGATGGCGGGTGCGGGAGGTCGTGGCGCATCTGTCGATGGGGTTCCGGTATCCGACCGGCAGGGTGCTGTGGGAGCTGGCCAAGGCGGGCGGCAGTCTGCACCGTACGACCGACCGGCTGGCCCGCCGGGACGCGGCCGGCCACAGCGACCGGGAACTCGCCGGTTTCCTCCGCGAGCACGCCCATCACCCCTGGAAACCGCCCGTCGGCGGCATCGCGGCGGCCCTCGGCCACGACGTCGTCCACGGCCTGGACATCACGGTCGCGCTCGGCCTGGACCGCAGTGTCCCCGAGGACCGCCTGCGGATCGTCCTGAACGCCGTCGACCCCAGGGCGTTCCGCCTCTTCGGCACCAACCTCGACGGCGTACGACTCTGCGCCGACGACCTCGACTGGTCCTTCGGCACCGGCGCCCCCCTGCGCGGCCGGGCACAGGACCTGCTCCTGGTCGCATACGGCCGTCGCCTGCCGCCGGGGCACCTGGATGGCGAGGAATGTCACCGTTTCGTCGCAGCGTGACCCGCTCTACAACCCCTACCCTTGCGCACCTGTCTAGTTGGCAGAGATCGCAGTACCGGGGCAAGGGAAAGGGCAGGTCATGGGGGACATACGCAGACGAGGCGCCGTAGTGCTCGGGCTCACCGGGCTGGTGGCGCCGCTCACGCTCGCGCTGGGCAGCATGCCGGCGCAGGCGGCGGCGAGTTGTACGACGCAGGCGGGGCCGTACCAGAAGCAGGTGGAGAAGTTCCTCGGCCGGCCGGTCGACGGCAAGCAGTCCGCCGCCGACTGCAAGGCCATCCGGGCCTTCCAGACCAAGCACGGCATCACGCCGAACATCGGCTACGCGGGTTCCGTCACCTGGGGTGTGATGGACCTGATGAACAAGCAGAAGGCCGTGGGCAACAAGCCCAACGCGGCCGGCAAGTGCCCGACCAACAAGGGCCGTATCGCCTGCGTCAACCTCACGCTCCAGATCAGCTGGATCCAGGACGGCAGCCGCCTCGTCTACGGCCCGGTCCCGGTGCGCACCGGCCGCAACGGCTACGAGACCCGCACGGGGCTGAAGAAGATCTACTGGCGGGACATCGACCACGTCTCGAACATCTACAACGTGCCCATGCCGTACAGCCAGTTCTTCGACGGCGGCCAGGCCTTCCACTCGGTCAACCTCAGCATGTGGAACCCGCCGGGCTCGCACGGCTGCGTCAACATGACCCCGGCCACCGCGAAGAAGTACTGGTCGCTCCTGAAGAACGGCGACGACGTCTTCGTCTACGGCCGCAAGCCGGGCACCTGACAGTCGGTCACCCGGCTTGCGTATCAGGCCCGTTACTCGGGCGCGTCCCCGAAGTCCGGGATCTCCAGCCTCGCCCCGCCCTGCCGTGCCGAGTCGTGCGCGACGATGCCCGGCAGGGTGTAGCGGGCCGCGACCCACGCGTTCACGGACGGCAGGGTGCGGGAGTTGACCGCAGTCACGAAGTCGTCCGCCAGGAAGTGGTGACTGCCCTCGTGGCCGTTGTGCAGGTTGTCGAACTCCCGCGGCAGCCGCGACCGGTCGTGCACCGGCGCCGAGCCCGAGGTGAAGGCGGCCCGGAGGTCCGGCGCGATGTGCTGGAGTGACGGATCGTCAGGAGACATGGTGGGCTTGGGTTCCAGCAGCTCGCTGATGTCCTTCACCCCCTTCTTGTCCTGCCAGAACGCCACCGTCGCGAGCTGCTCCATGCTCGCGTCCGTGCCGAAGAACCGGAAACGCGACTCCCGGATCTGCGAGGGATAACCCACGCGCCGGAACTCGTTCGTACGGAACGAACCGCCGCCCGCCACCTCGAACAGCGCGGTCGCGTTGGAGAAGTCGTTGCCGAACTGGCTGACCTCCCGGTCGAAGACCCCGTCCCCGCGCTCGTCGACCACCCCGATCGCGGACACGCTCACCGCGTGCGTCTGCCAGGCGCCGAGCACCCCGCCGACCGAGTGCGTCGGGTACAGCAGGGGCGGATAGCTGGCGGTGGCCTTCCAGTTGTCGCCGCCGCTGTACTGGTACGCCTCGTAGAACCCCAGATCCATGTCGTGGACGTAGTCGCCCTCGGCGTAGAAGATCCGCCCGAAGGCGCCCTCCGCGATCTGGTTGCGGGCGTGCACGGTCGCCGGGTTGTACTGGCTCGTCTCGCCCATCATGTACGTCAGTCCGGTCGCCTTGACCGCGTCGATGATCGCCGCGATCTCCTCCGTGCTGATCGCCATGGGGACCGCGGAGTACACGTGCTTGCCCGCGCCGAGCCCCTGGAGGACCAGGGGGCCGTGCGTCCAGCGCTGGGTGAAGATCGCGACGGCGTCGACGGCATTCGACTCCAGCATGGCCTCGTAGGAGGGGAAGGTGCCCGCCAGCCCTTGTTCGGCGGCCAGTTGCTCCGCCCGCTCCGGCAGGAGGTCGGTCACATAGACCTCGCTCACGCCCGGGTGGGCCTGGAACAGTCTGGCGAACTGGCCCGAGAACTGGCCTGCTCCGACGATGCCGAGGGAGAACGTCATAGGTGCGTGTCCTTCTCTGACGAGGATGTCGCTGGCGCGCCGGTCGTCGACCGACGCGTCACTGACCGAGGATGAAGTTGATCTGCTTGTTCGTCTTGCCCAGGCCGCTGACGGGTGCGTCGTTGGCGTAGACGTCCTGCATGGCGGGGTGCATCAACGCGTACACGTCCGCCGCGTAGTTGGTGATCGGATAGGAGAAGGTCGTGAAGTCCTTCTTGTCGGCGACCGGCCTGGTGAAGGCCGTGACATCGATGCCCTTCTTCTTGTAGGCGGCGACGGCGGTGTCCGTGCCGTCGGGGGTCGCAGGGAACACGATTCCGTAACTGCCGACCGTTTTCTGGCATTCGTCGGAGGAGAGGTACTTGACCCACTTCTCCGCGCCAGGTTTGTTGTGCGCCTTCTTGGTGATCGAGTCGGCGAGACCGTTCATCATGGTCGCCCGCTCACCGCTCGGACCGGCCGGCGTGAACGCCGTACCGACCTTGACGCCCTTCGCCGCGTAGTACGTCGAGATCATCCACGCCCCGTCGAAGGAGGTCGCCGCCTTGCCCGAGGCGATCTGCGCGTTGGCCGGGTTGGCGCCGTCGCTGAAGTCCGTGTACGGCGCGAGATAGCCCTTCTTGGCCAGCCCGAAGTACCACTTGATCACGGACTGGAAGGTCTTGCTGTCGTACTGGTACTCGGTGCCCCAGCGCTTCTTGTCGGTGTAGTTCCAGCCCGCCGAGCCGGTGAAGGGACTCCATGTCGTCTGGCCGTCGGCGTCGCCCGCACCGCCGCTGGCGAGGCCGTACGTCTTGACGTGCTTCCTGTCGAAGCCCGGCTCGTCACCGCGCTTGCCGTTCTTGTCGACGGTGAGGTGGGCGATGGCCTTCTCGAAGGTGCCGCCGTCCGTCGGGTTCCAGGAAAGGCTGTTGAGCTGGTCCGCGCTCAGGCCCGCCGACTCGGCCATCTTCTGGTTGTAGAAGAGGGCGACCGTGTCCCAGTCCTTCGGGGCGCCGTAGCGATGGCCGTCCTGGCCCACCCAGTTGGCGGCGAGCCCGGGTTGGTAGGCGGCGTCAGTGATGCCGAGGTCGTCCAGCGGCTCCAGCACCTTCAGGTCGGCGAACTGGCCGAACTTCTGGATGTGGTCGGTGAACACGTCCGGCTGGGTGCCCGCGATGAAGCTCGCGGTGAGCTTGGTCCAGTAGTCGCCCCAGCCCAACTGCGTGATCTTCACCTTGAGTCCGGGGTTCTGCTGCTCGAAGCCCTTCGCGCAGGCCTGGTAGGCGGGGAGCTGGTTGGAGTCCCACAGCCAGTACGTCACAGTGTTCGAGGCCGACCCCACGGAGTCGCCCTTCGCGCAGCCCGCCGTCAGGGACAGCGCGAGCGCCCCGGTCAATGCCATGACCGTACGAAATCGCATGTCCTGCCCCTTACTTGATTCCGGTGAAGCTGATGGAGCTGACGATGCGGCGCGCGAACACCGAGAACAGCACCAGCATCGGGAGCGCGGCGATCAGGGTCGCCGCCATCAGGCCCGACCAGTCGTAGCCGGTCTGCGGGGTCTGTGAGCGGAAGATCGCCAGCGCCACCGACAGCACGCGGGAACTGTCGCTGTAGGACACCATCAACGGCCAGAAGTAGTCGTTCCAGGACGTGATGTACGTCAGCACGCCCAGCGTCAGGATCGGAGTGGACGCCATCGGCAGCAGCACACGGAAGAAGACGCGGACCTTGCCCGCGCCGTCGAGCAGGGCGGCCTCCTCGACCTCGCGCGGGATGTTCATGAAGAACTGCTTGAGGAAGAAGACCGCGAACGGCGTCATGAACATCGTCGGCAGCGCGATCCCCAACAAGGTGTCCACGAGCCCGAGTTGCTTGATGAGCACGAAGTTCGGCAGCAGGGTGAAGATGGCCGGCACCATCAGCCCGGCCAGGAACAGCCCGAACATCCGCTCCCGGCCTCGCCAGCGCAGCCGGGCGAAGGCGTAGGCGGCCATCGCGGAAAAGAACACCTGGCAGACGGTGACCAGGGTCGAGACGATCACCGAGTTGAGCAGATAGCGCCAGAACGTCAGCCCACCGCCCGAACCGCCTTGTGCGATCGCCTCCTTGGTCGATTGGAGGCCCAGTGCTCGTTCGAAACCGCCGGTGGTGAAGTCGACCGGCAGCGGGTCGGAGGGATGGGCGGCGAGCCCGGTGTTCGTGGAGAGCGCGGTGCGCAGGATCCAGAAGAAGGGCAGCAGAGTGATCAGCATGATCGCGGCCATCGCCGTCCATGCGGCGACCTTGCCGACGGAGATCCGGCGCCGGGGCGGCCGTACGGTCGCCTGCTGTGTCGTCGTGGGTGTGTTGGGCACGTTGGGCGTGGTGGTCAGGGTGGCCATGTCGTCTCCTTCCGGTCAGCCGAGGTCGGTCTGGCCGGCGCGGGTGATCCGGTACTGGAGGAACGTGATCGCGCTCAGCACGATCAGCAGGGCCACGGACATCGCCGAGGCGTAGCCGAACTGGAAGCGGCCGAAGGCGGAGCCGTAGATGTAGTACTGGAGGACGTTGGTCGCGTTCGCCGGGCCGCCCGCGGTGGTCACTGCGACCGTGTCGAACACCTGGAACGAACCGATCACCGTCATGATCAGCACGACCGCGAGGACCGGCCGCAGCAGCGGCATCGTGATCCGCCAGAACATGCGCCACTCGCTCGCGCCGTCCACCTTCGCCGCCTCGTACATGTCGTTCGGGATGGCCTGGAGCCCGGCGAACAGCAGCAGCGCGGTGTAGCCGACGTGCCGCCACACGTTGATCAGGGCGATCGTCGGGATCGCCCAGGTCTTGTCGGCGAGGAAGGGGATGTGGTCGAAGCCGAGTCCCCCGATGATCTGGTTGCCGATGCCGAGCTGGGTGTCGAGGATCCACAGCCAGACGATGCCGGCGACGACGTTCGACATCAGATACGGCGTCAGCACGATCCCGCGCAACAGGGCGGACTGGGTGAGCCGTTGGAGCAGGACCGCGATGGCGAGGGCCGACACCGTCTGGATGCCGATGTTGATGACCACGTACTCGACGGTGACTCGCAGCGACGACCAGAAGATGGGGTCGTGGACCATCCGGTCGTAGTTGTCGAGGCCCACCCACTTCGCCGGCGTCAGCAGGTTGAAGCGGGTGAAGCTCAGGTAGATGCCCCGCAGGGTCGGCCAGAGCAGGAAGACCAGGAAGCCCAGCAGGGCCGGGGCGATGAAGACCGCCGCCAGCCGTCCGTCGCCCCCGCCTTCACGGGCCCGCGGTGGGCGCAACGGGGGGCTGCTTGAGGCGGTGGTCATCTGGAGACTCCTTCGTCTGCGACGGCTCGTCCTCGGGTGACTTACTTTTGACGCGAAAGAATCGTGGCGTCAATAGCTGTGCACACATCTTTTCTGTGCGGGATTTCGGTCATAGAGTGGCTTGATTAGTTCTAGAGCGAAAATATCTTGCTTGTGGGAGTCTGACGCCCATGACCACACGTGCCGCCAGCTGGCAGCCGCTGAGCCCCGGCGAACGCTCCGTGGCGATCGAGGTGCTCGTCCACGGTCCGCTGTCGCGCACCGACATCGCGCGCCGGCTCGACCTCTCGGCGGGCAGCCTCACCCGCCTCACCAAGCCGCTCATCGAGTCCGGCCTGCTGGTCGAGGTCCCCGACGGCGGCGGCCCGGCCGAGGTCCGCCAGGGCCGCCCCTCGCAACCCCTCGACGTGGTCGCCGAATCCCGCACCTTCCTCGGGTTCAAGGTCACCGAGGACATGGTCTACGGCGTCGTCACCACCCTCAGGAGCGAGATCGTCGCCCGCCTCGACCGACCGCTCACCACCCACGACCCGGCCGAAGTCGCCGACCTGCTCGCCGGGATGACCGGCGAACTCACCGCGCGGTTCCCCACCCTCACGGGCATAGGCATCGGCGTCGGCGGTCTCGTCCGGGACCGTGCCGTGGTGGGGGAGTCGGCCTTCCTGCACTGGAACGACGTCCCGCTGGCCGAACTGGTCGAGGAGCGCACCGGGTTGCCGGTCGTCGTGGAGAACGACGTGGCCGCGTTCGTCGAGGCCGAGACCTGGTTCGGCGCCGGGCGCGGCCTCGACCGCTTCGTCGTCCTCACCATCGGCGCGGGCGTCGGCTACGGCCTGGTCCTGGGCGGCAGGCGGGTGCCCTACGCCGAGGAGGACCGCGGCTTCGGACGCCACTGGATCCTCAACCCCAACGGCCCGCTCACGCCGACCGGTGAACGCGGCAGCGCCGTCTCGCTGTTGACCATCCCCAGCATCCGCTACCAGGTCCAGGCCGCCACCGGGCAGGACCTCTCGTACGAGGAGATCCTCGCCGGAGCCGCGGCCGGTGAGCCCATGTCCGCCCGGGTGATCGGCGAAGCGGCCCGCGCGCTGGGTGTGTTGGTCGCCCAGATCGCCAACTTCGTGCTGCCGCAGAAGATCCTGCTCGCCGGTGAGGGCGTCGGCCTGATGGACGTGGCCGAGGCCATGGTGGAGGACACACTGCGCGCCCACCGGCACCCGCTGGCGGCGCCGCTCGACGTGGAGACCAAGGTCTCCGACTTCCACGACTGGGCGCGCGGGGCCGCGGTGTTGGCGATCCAGGTGCTGGTGCTGGGTGTGGCAGAGGTGTGAAATGCGTTACGGGGCTTGACAGATGGACGTGATCAGTAACACGGTCCGATATGTCCGATTGGCTCGTGATTACTCACATCGCCTTCACCTACGGCGACGTATGCTTCACACCATGTCCACCCGTGTTGAATCAGCCACCGAGCGATCGGCAGCCGAGGTCAACGAGGAGATCAGAGCCCTGTGGCTCCGATCGGGCGGGACACTGAGCGTCGAACAGCGCGAGGAGTACCGGCGGCTGGTGATGGAGTGGGCCACCGCGGCTCCTCAGCCGGCCACGGCGGCCTGAGAGCCGCCCGGCCGGCGCGCAGAAGTCGTTCGGATCCCGTCGCCCGGCCTTCCTCGTGACCCTCGGTCCAGCCGGTCGAGCCCCCGTCGACCCGACCCGACAACCCCCGCGATCACCCGCGAGGAACTCCCCGCGTGATCAGCCCCACATCGCCGAATAGTGCCGCTGGAAGGCCTTGCGGTCCTGCTCCGCGCGGATCCAGCGCGTCGCCACCAGAGCGATCAGACTTCCCGCGATCACCAGCAGACCCGGGCCCACGTTCTTCGGGTCCGTGAGCCTGGACGCCAGGGTCGTCGTGCCCGCCGTGGTGTTCGTCGCCGGCGCCGACGTCCCGGGCGTGACCGAACCGGTGCCCGCCGCCGCGCTGCCTGCCGCCGAGGCGGACGGCGCGGGCGAGGCGGCCGTCTTCGGTGCCACCAGCAGCTTGACGTTGAGCGCGGCCAGCGCCTTGGTCAGCGGCTGGAAGAACGTCGTACCGCCCGCCGTGCAGTCACCGCTGCCGCCCGAGGTCACTCCCAGCGCGATGCCGTTGGAGAACAACGGGCCGCCGCTGTCGCCCGGTTCGGCACACACCGTGGTCTGGACGAGACCGGTCACCGTGCCCTCGGGATAGTTCACCGTCGCGTCGAGCGCGGTCACCTCGCCGTCGTGCAGCCCGCTGGTGCTGCCGCTGCGGAACACCTTCTCGCCCACGGCCGCGTCGGCCAGGCCGGTGATCGTCACCCCGCTGCCGTTGCCGATCGCGACCACGTCCGCGCCCTCGCCCGCCGAACCGCTCGCGTACTGCACCAGGGAGAAGTCGCTGCCGGGGAAGTTGTCGGAGACCGTCTTGCCCAACTGCTGGTCACCCTGGTTGTCGGCGAACCAGATCGAGCCGACCGGGCCGCAGTGCCCGGCCGTGAGGATGAAGTCGGTCTGGCCGTTCGTCACGTTGTAGCCCGCCGAGCAACGGCCGCCGGTCGACAGGATCGGCTGCGCCCCGTTGATCCGGGTGGTGAACTTGCCCTGCGTGCGCTGCATCTCCACCGAGGCGCCGATGCTCTTCGCGACCTTCGTCATCGCGGCCCAGCTGGTGGCGGAGACACTGCTGTCGCCCTCCACGAGCACCTTGTTGTTCCGGTAGTCCATCGCCCACGCGGTGCCCGCGATCTTGGGCGCCGAACTCAGCGTGGTGGCGGCCGACTTCAGCTGGTTCATGCTGTACGGCACGACCTTCGCCTCGGCGCCCGCCTTCGTCACCTCGGCCGCCGTCGCCTTGTCGGTCACCGCGACGACCGTACGGCCGCCGGAGTCGACCCAACTGCCCGCCGTACGGGCCGAACCGAGCTTCGCCACCAGGGCGGAACCCTTGTCCGCGGGCGTCTGCGGCGCGCTGAGCGTGGCGGCGTCCCTGGCCGGGGTGTCACTCGCCATGGCCGCCTGGGTGACCATGGCACCTCCCAGCAGGAGTCCGCCGACAGCCGTCAACCGTGTCACTCGTCGGACGACCCGTCGTCGTGCGTGCCTCATGCCTGGCTCCCGAACCCCGAACGTGCGGTGCCGAACACCGCGGGGCCCTCCGGTCGTTGAGGTGCCCTTCCTCCATACGTGGCCCGGCACCGTCCCGTTCACCGTCTGGAAGATCGGGTTCAGCCGCCGGCCACAACAGGCGCTCCGGACGGCCGAGTTGGCCTCGGCGGCGCCCGGCGCGGCCCGTCGCCCACGGGGCGTGGCCCCCCTATCTTGAGCCCCATGACCAGCAACCCGCAGGCCGCGGCCGGTGAACCGAATCCCCTGCGCGCGCTCACCCTCGACCGCCTCCGATGTCGTACCAGCATGAAATGGCGCACCTATCCCGAGGACGTGCTGCCGGTGTGGGTGGCCGAGATGGACGTGCCGCTCGCCGACGCCGTGGTCCGCGCGGTCACGGACGCGCTCGCCCTCGGGGACACCGGCTATCCCGCCGGTACGGCCTACGCGGAGGCGCTCGCCGCGTTCGCGGAGAAGCGGTGGGGGTGGGACGGGCTCGCCGTGGCACGCACCCGTATCGTGCCGGACGTCATGCTGGGCGTCGTCGAGATGCTCCGGCTGGTCACCGGGCCGGGTGATCCGGTGGTGCTGAACCCGCCCGTGTATCCGCCGTTCTTCCAGTTCGTGACCCATATGGACCGGCAGGTGGTGGAAGCGCCGCTGGGCGCGGACCTGCGCATCGACCTCGGCGCCCTGGAGGACGCGTTCCGGCGCGCGGTCGAGGGCGGGCGGCGGGCCGCGTATCTGTTGTGCAGCCCGCACAACCCGACCGGCACTGTGCACACCGCCGCCGAACTGGCTGCCGTCGCCGCCCTCGCCGATCGTTACGGCGTGCGGGTCGTGGCCGACGAGATCCACGCACCGGTCGTCGCGGTGGGCGCCGCGTTTGTGCCCTATCTGAGCGTCCCGGGCGCGGCGAGCGGCCTGTCGCTGATGTCGGCGTCGAAGGCCTGGAACCTGGCCGGCCTCAAGGCCGCCCTCGCCGTCGCGGGACCCGCGTCCGCCGCCGACCTGGACCGCATGCCCGAAGAGGTCGGCCACGGCCCGAGCCACGTCGGCGTCATCGCCCACACCGCCGCCCTGCGCGACGGCACCGCCTGGCTGGACGCCCTGCTGACCGGCCTCGACGACAACCGCCGACTGCTGACCGCTCTGCTGGCCGAGCACCTGCCCACCGTGGGGTACCGACCCGGCGAGGCCACCTACCTCGCCTGGCTCGACTGCCGTGAACTCGGCCTCGGTGACGATCCGGCGCGGGTCTTCCTCGACCGGGGCAGGGTCGCGCTGAGCCCCGGCATCGACTTCGGCACGGGCGGCACGGGATACGTACGGCTCAACCTCGCGACGTCCCCGGAGGTGATCAGGGAGGCGGTGCGGAGGATGGCGGCGGCGCTGGGGTGAGCTTGTCGAGCCGTGCGGAGGATGGCGGCGCGCTGGGCTGAGCCTGCCGAGCCGTGCGGGGGTGGCGGTGGTGTTGGGGTGAGCTTGTCGAGCTGTGCGGTGGGTGGTGGTGTTGGGCTGAGCTTGCCGGGCTGTGCGGCGGGTTGCGGTGGCGCTGGGCTGACGCCGGCGAGCCGTGTGGAGGATGGCGGCGGCGCTGGGGTGAGCTTGTCGAGCTGTGCGGGGGTGGCGGTGGTGTTGGGGTGAGCTTGTCGAGCCGTGCGGAGGATTGCGGTGCGCTGGGCTGCGCCTGCCGAGCCGTGCGGCGGCTGGGGGCGGCGCTGGGCTGACCCCGGCGAGCCGTGCGGAGGATGGCGGTGGCATTCGGCTGAGCCTGCCGAGCCGTGCGGAGGATGGCGGCGGCATTCGACTGAGCCTGCCGAGTCGTGCGCCGGGTGGCGGTGGCACTCGGCTGAGCCTGCCGAGCCGCGCGGAGGGTGGCGGTGGCACTCGACCGACCCCGCCAAGTCGTACGGCGGACAGCGCTGGCACGCCGTTGCCGCCACGTCGTGCTGTCATGAACACCCGACCCGGCTGCCATGATGAGCCCATGCGTGTGCTGATGCCGGTCCCCGACCGTGACTTCGACGTCACCGAGGTCGCCGTGCCCTGGCGGCTGCTCACCGACGCGGGGCACGAGGTCGTGCTCGCCACCGAGCGGGCCGGGACGCGGCCCGCCGCGGACCCTCGACTGCTCACCGGAGTGCTGTTCGGGCAGCTCGGCGCCGAGGACGAACCCAAGCGGTTCTACCAACAGCTCACCGAGGCACCGGAGTTCGGCGCCACGGTCGCCTGGGCGGACGTGGACGTGACCGGCTTCGACGGGCTGCTGCTGCCGGGCGGCCACGCACCCGGTATGCGCCAGTACCTCGGCTCGGCCCAACTGCGGGCGAAAGTGGGGGAGTTCTGGTCCCTCGGCCGCCCGGTCGGCGCGATCTGCCACGGCGTGCTCGTGCTGGCCCGCACCGAGGACCCGGGCACCGGCAGCAGCGTGCTCGCCGGCCGCCGTACGACCTGCCTGCCCAAGTACATGGAACGTACCGCCTACTTGACCACCGCCTGGCGTCTCGGCCGCTACTACCGCACCTACCCGGCCTACGTGGAGGACGAGGTGCGGGCCGCCCTCGACGACCCGGGCACGCAGTTCGAACGCGGTCCCAGGGAGCTCACCCGGCGCGGCACCGCGAGCGACGACACGCACGCGTTCGTCGTACAGGACGGCAGCTATTTGTCGGCGCGCTGGCCTGGAGACGCATACCTTTTCGCCCGCCGGTATCTCGATCTCCTGCGGGCACCCTCGGGTGCTTAGACTGCCGACCATGGACGAGACCCCGCTGGACCGGCTCGGCGCAGGCCAGTACCTGCTGATCACCAGTTACCGCAAGAACGGCTCCCCGGTCCCCACCCCGGTGTGGGTGGTGCGCGACGGCGACACCCTCGGGGTGTGGACGGTCGCCGACTCCTGGAAGGTGAAGCGCATCCGGGCCCGCGGCGATGTCCTCGTTGGCCCCTGCGACCTGCGCGGCAACCCGACCGGCGACCAGGTCCCCGGCACCGCCGAACTCACCGACGCCGAGACCACCGCCCACTACCGCGCCCTCATCAAGCGCAAGTACGGGCTCACCGGCCGTCTCACGCTCCTCGGCAGCAGGCTGCGGCGCGGTCTCGACGGCACCGTCGGCATCCGCGTCACCCTCAAAGTCTGAGGACGAACCTTGCACACCGAACCCAGGGAGCGCCCGTGGACCCCGCGCTGAACCCGGCCGACCTGCGGCTGCGGCAGGAGCGGATCGTCTTCGCCCGGATGCGCAGCACCCAGGACCGAGTCGCCGACGCCATCACCGCCTTCGCCGGCACCATGCTCTTCGTCTATCTGCACGCCCTGTGGTTCGCCGTCTGGATCGCCCTCAACGAAGGGCTCCTCGGGCACGCCGGGATCTTCGACCCGTACCCGTACGGACTGCTCACGATGATCGTCAGCCTGGAGGCCATCTTCCTGTCGACCTTCGTCATGGTGAGCCAGAACCGGCAGGCGGCCCGCGAGAACGTCCGCGCCGACCTCGACTTCGAGACCAACCTCCGCTCCGAGGTGTGGTCGGCCCACATCGGAGCCGCCCTGGGCCTGGACCCGCGCGAGATCGAACAACGCGTCCAGGAACTCCTCACCGAGAACCGCGCCAAGATGAACGGCGGGACGAAACAGCCGAGTTGACCCACCGCACGGCGAAGGGGCCGCAGCCTCCGGGCTGCGGCCCCTTCACTTCGTACGGCGTTCCGCTACGACGCGTCGAGCACCGTGCCGGTCAGCACCGGGCCGTTGGGCAGCGGGTCGCCGTTGTCGTCCATGGCCCGGAAGAGCACGGACTCGGGCTGCTCGGTCACCTGGTCGGCGATGGTGGGCAGGCTGATCTCCGCACTGGACTGTCCCGCAGGGACGGTCGTCCAGAGAGCCAGGTTCGCTACCTTGGACAGGGGCCGCTCCGGGGCGGGCTCCTCTCCGGAGTTCTCGCGGAGCCACTGCGGGTCGACGTCGAGGGTGGACAACTCCGGCCCCGTGGTGACCGGTTGGACGGCGAACGCGGGGTTGATGTCCACGTCCGCGGGCGCCGACAGCGTCACCTTCCACTTGAGGGGCTGTCCCTCGGTGACCCGGTCGGCGACCGGGGTGACGGTGTACGTGGGCATCGGGTCGTCGTTCTCGGTGGTCACGCCGCCGTGATGGGCGCCGACCACCGCGCCGTGCACCGCCTTCACGAACAGGTCGTGCTGGGCGCCGTAGTCGAAGCGGGTGTTGCCCTTCACCTCGACCGACACGTCGAGGTCGTGGCCGCCGGGCCGCACGGTCACCAGGCGTGAGGTGTCCTGGCCGGTGGCCGGATCGCTGACGTAGATCCGTACCTGGCCGCTGCCCCGGCCGGACACCTGGACGGGTACGCGGTACGTCTTGACGCCCGAGTCCCCTTCCTTGACGGTGAGCCGGCCGATGTCGACGCGCGGGAGCGGGGCCGCGACGGCGGCCGGAGTGCCGGGGCGCCAGCCCCAGGCGTCCATCAGCCACGCCTGCCCGGAGCGCGAACGCGGGGTCAGGACAAGGGACTTGATGTGGCGCAGGTCGAGTCCGGAGCGGGTTGCGGCGGTGAGCGGTACCCGGACCTCGCGCGCCCAGTATGAGGCGGTGCGCCCGGTGCCGGGCAGGCCGTCGACGCGGACCCGGCCGAGGGTCGCGCGGTGGCCGGAGGCGTCGGTGAGGGAGACGTCGAGCTGGGTGCCGGTGGTGTTGGGCGGAACGATCACCCGAAGTGCGAGGGACTTGGCACTGCTCAGGGAGACCGGCTTGGACGGACGCACCGTCGTCGGCGAGCCGGCCGCGGACCAGCGCAGCGCGACGGCACGGCGGCCGATCTCCTTGCTGGTGTCCCACTGTGCGAAGTGCGGGGAGATGCCCTTGCTGCTGTCGCTCAGGCAGGCGGCGGCCGGGTCGGGATCCACGGCGGAGCACAACTTGGCGCCGGAGACGGCGACTTGACCGTCCGGCAGGAAGCCGGCGCCGCGGTTCGCGCCCACCGCGTGGGTGAGGACCCGCGCGGGATCCGCCGAGGGCGCCCGGCGGCCGGAGCCGTCGAGCAGCTCGCGCGCCCGGTCGTCACCGGCGACGAACAGCCGGGCCGCGGTGGCGATGTAGGTGGAGCCGGCCTTGTGCTGCTGGTCGGCGGTCAGCCGGGTCGCGGTGCCCGGCGAGCACACCGCGTCCCGCTGGTCGGGGTCGTTGTAGAAGTCGTCCTCGGCGGGCGCCTGCGCCTGGCCCGGCGTCCACTCGGTGTTGAAGAAGTTGTGGTCGGCGCCCTCGACGTAGACCGCGCTGTGCAGCGCGGTGCCCCGGCTGACGCCGCGGGTACCGTCGACGTACACCTCGCCCTGGAGGTCGGAGACGTCACCGTCGCAGCCGGGCAGGATCGTCACGGACGGCACGTCGGCCACCGGGTTCTGGCCGAAGATCGTGGGGCCGATGAGGACGGTCCCGCGGATCTTCCAGCGCACCGGGCCGTGGTAGCCGTCCTGCGCGGCCGGCGGCGGGTAGAGGCTGTCCATCGCCGCCCGGTTGACGCCCTCGCCGCCTCGCGAGTGACCGATCAGCAGAACGCGGGAGAGGTCCGCCGGCGGCGCGTCGCGGACGACCGCCGGAGCGGTCCCCGGGTGGGCGGACCAGTCGGCCCAGTGGGCCAGGTGGAGCCGGATCAGCGACGAACGGGCCTGCGCGCCGGCGTCCTCGGCCTCGGCGTCCTGGGCGTTGATGCCGTTCGCGGAGATCGACACCGTCACATAGCCCTGGGAGGCCAGGAGTTGCTGGTCGCGCAGATAACCCCGGTAGCTCGGCACGGACTTGGTGCCGGTCGGGCAGGGCCAGTCGCCGGTGATGTCCTCGGTGCCCGGCTTGTAGCAGGTGTAGTGCCGGCCGTGCAGGAACAGCGCGAGCGGCCGCTTGCCGGTGGCGCCCTTCGGCGCGACCACGACGGCCTTCATCTCGATCGGCGTGGAATACCCGGGCAGCCGGACCGAGTCGAGCGTGTACTCGCCGGTCGTCGTACGGTACGCACCCCGCTTGCCGGGATCGACGGCGGCGGGCGGGAGTTGAGCGGCGGGCCGGGCGACGGCCCCCGAACGGCCCGTGCCGGAACCGCTGGTGTCACCGGTGTCGTCCAACCGCCGTCCGCCGGCCACCACTTGAAGGTCCGTCAGTTTCCCGGGTGTGGCGGCGTCGAGGCCGAGCCGGAAGGTCCGTCCGTCCTTCGCCGGTCTCGGTACGCCGAGGAGCCGGCCACCGGCGTGGAACTCGACCCGGGCGTCCCCCATGGGCACCTGCCTGCCCGAGCGCCACACCAGCTGCTGCGCGGATCCCTTTCCGGTGATCCGCCAACCCGGTGGCAGAGTGCCGTCGTCGGCCGTCGCCGTGGTCGTGAACGGTCCGGTGTCCGAGGGCGGTACCGCCTGCGCGGACCCGGACACCCCACCCGCCACCGCGAGCACCGCCACGGCCGTGACCCATATTCGCCGGGCACGGAACAATGTGTTCTCCTCCTCGAACCCCAGACGCGGGCGTCCCGTCGGTCACGGGAGCCCCTCGCGCCCCGGAGGACGGGAAGCGGCGGCTGTGGGTTGCCTGTGGAGGAGGATTCGGCCGATCTTCGGCGGCCGGGCCCGAACTCGGCCGTGCGGCACGGCCGTTCAGGAACCCTGTGCAGACCGGTGCAGACCGGTGCCGGCCAGGCTGGCGGTCAGTGCCAGGCGCGGTACGGCTCGTCCAGGAGCTGGAAGACCGGTTCGCCCCGCACCGGGTCCTTGGCCGTGGACAGCCGGACGCGGTCGCCGCTGTGGATGCCGAGGGGATGACCGATGACCCGGCCGCGCACCACGAATCCCTCGGCCATCTCGATCAGCGACACATTGCGCGCGGCGGGGGTGTTGCGGTGCACGACCGTCGAGTGGCGCACCGTACCGGTGCCCTCGCTGCGCTCCGTGCGCAGGTCGCCGCCCTGGCAGACCGGGCACAGGAGCCGGTGGTACATCGAGGTGCCGCACCAGGTGCAGCGCTGGAAGAGGATGGTGTCCCCGTCCGGGCCGTGCGGTTCGAGTACGCCCGCCGGGGAGCCGGCTGCCGGACGGGTCGCGAATCCTGAGTGGTGGTACACGCTGTCAACTCCCTGCGCTCGGCCGGAATCCCGCGTGCTCGGCCGAGCCGGGCACGCACGTGCGCGGTTCACCGTGCCACCGTGCACGACCACAGCGTATGGCACTCAGTGCCAGGCGTAAAGATACTGCGTACCCTCGTCTTTTCCGGTTCAGTCGCGGCCGAGCGCGGACTCGATCTCCTGGACCACGCGCCACAGCGGTGCGTCACGCCGGGAGACGACCACCACGACGTCCTCGGGCTGTTGCTGCACCTGCACGGCGGCGGACGCCGGCGGATTCCCGAAGGCGGACTGCACGTACCCCAGGGCGTGGTCCACCTCGGTGGCCGCGTCGCGCTGCCCGTCCGAACGCAGCCAGGAACGCAGCGCGTTGTTGTGCGCGGCGACCACGGCGGCGGCGATCACATCGGCCTGGAGGGTGCCGTCGGGCCGCCCGGCGAACCGCCCGCGGAGATAGTCGGCGAGGGCGCGCTCGTAGCGCCACACCACCGACAGTTCGTACGCGCGCAGTCCCGGCACCTTCTTGGTGAGGCGGTAGCGCTGGACCGAGAACGTCGGGTTCTCGTTGTACATCCGCAGCACGAGCCGGGCCGCGTCGCAGACCCGCCCCACGGGTTCGTGCTCGTCGCCGCCGGACGCCAGGAACGCCGTCATGTCGGCGAGGCAGCGCTCGTGGTCGGGGAAGACCACGTCCTCCTTCGACGGGAAGTAGCGGAAGAACGAACGCCGTCCGACCCCGGCCAGTGCCACGATGTCGTCGATGGTGGTCTGTTCGTAGCCCCGCTCCAGGAACAGCTGGAAGGCGGCCGCGACCAGGGCGTCCCGCATGGGCGGCTTGGAGCTCATGGACGGGAACGTAGCACCAGGCCGACACGGATGGCACTCAGTGCGCCGCCAAGAGGGAACTGAGTCCCCTGAAGTCCACGACGGAGTGCGCCGGCCGATGCGGTCGAGACGATCGAGACGGTCGATACGGTCCGAGGCATAGAGTGACGGCGACCGGCAGTGCCATCAGGGGGACCCATGCGACTCCACGTCGACCAGCGCCATGAGCGGGTGCTCGAACTCGTCCGCGAGCGCGGCAGCCTGCGGGTCGCCGAACTCGCCGCGGAACTGGGCGTCTCCGCCGTCACCCTGCGGCGCGACGTGGAGACCCTGGCCGGCCAGGGCCGGGTGCGGCGACTGCACGGCGCGGTGGTGTGGCCGGGCGGGAGCGTCCTGGAGCCGCCGGTGCGGCGCGAGCCCGCCGAGGGCCCGGTGATCGGAATGATCGTGCCGACCACCGCCTCGATCTTCGCCGACATCGTGCGCGGCGCCCGCGAGGCCGTACGGGCCCGGGGCGGCCGGCTGGTCCTCGGGGTGTCCGGCTACGTCGACACGGAGGACGCCGTACAGGCCGGGCATCTGCTCGCGGGCGGCGCGCAGGGACTGCTCGTCGCGCCCAGCTGGTCCGGCGGTGTGCCCGTCGACGGCCAGGAGCGGTGGCTCGTGGACCGGGGCGTGCCCACCGTCCTGGTCGAACGCTCCGCCCCGCCCGGCAACCAGGCCGCCGCCCTCGACCGGGTGCGCACCGACCGGGCCCACGGCGCCGCGGTCGCCGTCGGCCACTTCGCCGCCCTCGGCCACCGCAGGATCACCGCGGTGCTCCAGGAGGGCCCGCACGCCGCCCGGATCATCGAGGGCTACGGGTCGGCCGTACGCTCCCTCGGTCTCGAGGCCGCCCCGGGCGCCCCCTCGGTCCGCGAACACGGCGACTACGAGGCGAGCGTGGACTTCCTGGCCGACGCGGTGCGCCGACGCGGGGTCACCGCCGCCCTCGTGCACAGCGACGAGGACGCGATCGTGCTCGTGCCCCGGCTCCAGGCCCTCGGCATCCGCGTCCCCGACGACCTGGCGCTCATCGCCTACGACGACGAGGTCGCCCCGCTCGCCGACGTCCCGCTGACCGCCGTGGCCCCGCCGAAGCGGTCGGTGGGGGAGCTGGCCGCGAAGCTGCTGCTCGGCCGGCTCGCCGAGCGCGGGAACGGAGCGCGGCCGGCTCCGCGTCAACACGTGGAACTCCTCCCCGAGTTGAGGATCCGCGCCTCCTGCGGAGGCGGACCGCCCACCCGGTGAACCCGGCACGACCGTTTTGATCATTACGCGCGAACGCTCTCCCCACTCTCAGCCAACCCGACAACTTCAGCCAAGGAGAAACGGCATGCCCTCCCCGCCTCCGGCCCGCCCCCGCATCCTGTACGTCACCGACCTGGCGTACCAGGCCCGCGGGCGCCGCTACTGCGACGAGGACATCGGCCTGACCTCCCGGCTGCGCGAGGACTTCGACCTGGCACTGTGTCATCCGCTGGACGCGGCCGGGCTGATGGACGCGTTCGACGCGGTCGTGGTCCGCAACAGCGGTCCCGTCCTCGGGTACCAGGCGGGGTACGACGCGTTCCGCGAGCGCGCGACCGAGGCCGGGGCCTGCGTCTACAACCAGCTGTCCGGCCGGGCGGACATGGCGGGCAAGCAGTACCTCCTCGACCTCAGTGCCGCCGGCTTCCCGGTCATCCCGACCGTCGACCGGATCGAGGACCTGGACCGGCTGCCGCGCACCGACCGGTACGTGGTCAAGCCCAAGCTCGGCGCCGACTCGATCGGTCTGCAGATCGTGCCGCCGGACCGCCTGCCGGCCCTCGCCGACGGCAGCGTCCTGGTCCAGCCGTGCGTCGACTTCTCGTACGAGGTGTCCTTCTACTTCGTCGACCACGACTTCCAGTACGCGCTGTACGCCCCGGACACCGGGCAGCGCTGGCGGCTCGAGACGTACGAACCCACCGCCGCCGACCTGGAGTTCGCGCAGCGGTTCGTCGACTGGAACACCGTCGATCACGGCATCCAGCGCGTCGACGCGTGCCGTGCCCCCGACGGTGAACTGCTGCTGGTCGAACTGGAGGACCTGAACCCCTACCTCTCCCTGGAGGTACTCGACGACACGCGCCGGGACGCGTTCGTCGCGGCGCTGAAGGCGTCCCTGCACCGGTTCGTCGGAGCGTGACCTGAACTCCTGAGGCCGTGCGCGCGTATCTCTCCAGGGGAATGGCGGAGATCCGTGTGCGCGGAACGGAAGGAGAGCAGTGTGTCTACACCGCCCGAGCCGGGAGCCTCGTCCGGAGGCCCGGTCCTGGAACCCGCCCGTGTGCTGCGCCGCCGCCGCTCCGACAACCTCGCGGAGCTGATGCGGGACACCCGCCGGGACTCCTCCGTCTTCGAGTCGGTCCCGCTGCCCCGGCCGTTCTCCGGCTCCGACGACGAGACACAGGAACTGCCGCCCGTACGCGGGGACTTCCGCCCGGCACCGAGCGACAGCCCCTTCGGCCCCGGACTCCGCCGGGCCGCCATCACCATCGGTGTCAGCGCCGCCGCCCTGGTCGGCTTCGCCTGCGCCCTGCTGCTGCCCGGCAGAGGCGAGGCCAGCACCGCGCAGCCCGTCACCACGCCCACCCCGGTGACCTCCGCGACCGCCACGGGCACCGCCGACCCCGACGGCGCCGGCACCCTCCGCGAGGGAGACAGCGGCCCCGAGGTGACGGAGCTCGAACAGCGGCTGCTGCGCATCCCCAACGTCTACGAGAACGGCTCCACCAACGGGCAGTTCGACGCGACCCTCAAGGAGGCCGTCGCCCGCTTCCAGCTCTGGTACGGCATCCGCGGCGACGAGAACGGCGTCTACGGCGACGACACCCGCAAGGACCTGGAGTCCCGCACGACACTCGACGGCCAGTAGACCGGCGCTCCGGCCTGCGGCGCGGTCGGCCCGCTCAGTCGTCGTCGCGGTGTCGCCAGTACCAGAACGCGCCCACGACGAGAGCCAGCAGAAACACTCCGGGCAGTACGAGGCCCGGAACACGGGAACCGCTCATTGGCATGGCCTTCGGGTCGCAGGGGGCGCGACGCCGTCGTCCAACGACGCCGCGCCGTCCATGATGAACGCCCGCGCTTTCGAGGCGCCGGTCAGCGTCCCGTGCTGTGCCCGACCAGTGCCTCGGTCACCGCGCGGACGCTGCGCGCGATGTGCTGCAGCTGGAGGAGCTCGGCGGCGTACAGCTTGATCGTGTGCTCGATGACCGACTCCGGCAGGCCGAGGCCGGGCAGGTCGGCGCGTGCGGTCTGCAGGGCGGTGCGGGCCACGCGGATCTCGTGCTGCACCTGGATCTGGGCGTGGCGGGCGAGCAGCACGGGGTGGCGGATGAACGCGGGGTAGCTGGCGTAGCGGGCCGGCACCAGCTCGCGCAGCCACTTGGCGGCCGAGCGCTCCCAGTCGTAGCTGCCGGGCGTCTTGACCTGACAGGGCCAGTCCTGGCTGATGCGGGTGGTGGTGAGTTGCATGTCATCGCTTCCCGGTGTGCGGCGTCGCGGGGGGTGGTTCGACGGTGTGGGGCGGCCCCGGTCTAGGGGATGACCGGGGCCGCCCTGGGCGCTCGCGCAGGCGATGCCCGACCGAACACCCCTGGCGCCGACGCGGGTAGGAGACGGCGGCTGGGGGTGTCCGTGCAGGAGCCCCGGAGGACAGGTGTCGCCGGCGCGGCAGGTGGAGCGGCGTGCGCATGGGCGGACCGGTGCTTTCTCGGGGCGGGTGCGAGCGCTGGGCTCACGGGTGCGGAACGGGGTCCGGAGTGGGCCGGACGCGATCCGTGAGCAGTATTTATATATGCCGTCCGCTTTGCAAGACGTATGAAAACATTCATGCGTGAAATGGGTGTAATCGTCCGGTTCTGAAGTGATCCGAGGGGGGAGTGGCGGGTCAGTCCCGCATGAAGAACTGGTGCTGCTCGGCGATCTGCTCGTAGTCCTCGAGGCGGGCCTGGGTGCGCTCGGGATCGGCGTCCGTCATGGCCTGGAGCAGCGCGGAGGCCATCACACCGGGGGCCGCGTAGGAGTCGAAGACCAGGCGGGAGCCGGTGCCGGTGGCGAAGGTGACGTCGGCCTCGTCGGCCAGCGCGCCGAGCGCCAGATCGGTCACGAGGGCCACCTTGAGCCCGGCGTTGCGCGCCACCCGGATCGCGGTCAGCGTCTCGTGCGCGTGCCGGGGCATGTCGAAGGCCAGCAGCCAGGTGCCGCCCGCCTCGCGTGACTGCAGGATCGCGTCGTAGGCGACGCTGCCGCCCCTGGTGACCAGCCGTACGTCGGGGTGGATACGGCGTGCGGCGTACGCGAAGTACTCCGCCAGCGAGACGGAGATGCGCAGGCCGAGGACGGTCAGCGGGGTGGACGCCGACAGTTCGCGGCCCACCTCGATCAGCCGGTCGGGGTCGGCGAAGTCCCGGCGCAGGTTCTCCAGGTTCTCGATCTCGGCGTCGACCGCGGCCTGCAACTCGTTGCTGCGGTTGACCTCGGCCGCCGGGCCGCCCGCGAGGGTGCTGAGGGCGATCGCCTGCAGCCGCTCCCGTAGCGCCGGGTAACCGCTGAAGCCGACCGCCGCGGCGAACCGGGTCACCGAGGGCTGACTGACGCCGACGCGGTCCGCGAGATCGGTGATGGAGAGGAACGCGGCCTCGGTGATGTGCTCGATCAGGTACTGGGCGATGCGCCGCTGACCCGGCGACAGCCGTGGCCCGTCGAAGAGTTCGCGGAGCTGGGAAGTCGGCGCCGCCCCGACTTCCGGGTCGGTCTTTCCCGAGGTGATCGCGGATGCCTGGGCGCGTGCCTGCTGCGGCGATGGCACGGATCCGCCTCCTTTGTCTCCCACGGTCACTCAACATAGCTCACAGAGCGTTGTGACCAGAGGGCGATCAGCGCCGGTAAATGGTGATCGAATGACCGACTTGATCGATCAGGCGACTGCTCTCGATCAACTCGGCCAGTTTCCCCTGGGCTTTGTCGATCGAGGTGTCCGAAACGACCAGCAGACCGTGCACCTCGCGCACCCCTACCTTGCGCGGATCGGACGACTCGATGCCGTAGTACGACGGCACCCCGCTGCCCTTGTAGACCAGCCAGATCCGCTCACCCTGGTAGCGCTCATGGAGCCGGTCGGCGAGCCGCCCGAGGTCCTGGCCCCAGTCCACGTTGGAGTCGTGCAGCCGCAGATAGGTCTTCGACGGACCGCCGAACGCCTCGTTGGAGTACGGCAGATAGTAGGGGAACGTCCGCAGCGAACTGACCGCGACGAACGCCACCAGCAGCCCCGTGGACAGCGCGGCCCACCGCCACCGCAGCACCGGCACACAGGCCGCCGCGACCGCCAGGAACATCGGCACGAAGATGGCGTACCGCGTGCCGAAGTCCCGCGAGCCGTCCATCGCCGCGGCCAGCAGCACGGCGGTGGGCGCGAGCAGATAGGGCGCCGCCGGCCGCAGCCGCCGTACCGCCACGACCGTGACGGCACCCGCCGCCCACAGCGCGAGCATGCCGAGCGGGGTCTTCACCAGGAGCGCGGCGGGCAGGTAGTACCAGTGGGACCCGGTGTAGAGGTGCCCGAACAGGAAGCCCTGCCAGGGGTAGTCCTCCAGACCGAACTGGATGCGCATCCCGTCGAGGAACGCCCGCGGGAACGGCAGCAGCTCGACCACCCGCCCCCGCAGCCCGTGCACGGCGGGCACCGGTTCCGTGGACGCGAACCGCAGCTGCGGGTCCACCACCAGATACGACGCCCATACGACGGCGACCGCGACCAGCGCGACGACCACCGCGCTCGCGGCGCCGAGGAGCAGCGCCCGCCGCCGCGCTTCACGGTCGGCCGGACGGCGGGCGGACCACACCGACACCGCGGCCAGCAGCAACAGCACGGGTACGGCGGGCAGGGCGCTCATCTTCGTCGCCACGGCCGCACCGAGCGCGGCGCCCGCGAGCGGGACGTACAGCCGGGGCCGCCGCCGGGCCCGCCACAGCAGCCACACCGACGTCAGCAGGAAGCCCGCCTCCGGCACGTCGAGGGTGGCCAGCGAGCCGTGGGCGATCACGTCGGGGGAGAAGGCGTAGAGGGCGAGTGCCGCCAACCCCCTTGCCGCGCCCACGAGTTCACGGGCGAAGGCGAAGACGACCAGCCCGAACAGCAGCGTCAGCACGATCACCGGCAGCCGGGCCCAGAACATCAGCCGCCAGGGGTCGTTGCCCGACTCGTACAGCAGATGGCGGCCCAACTCGCCCTGGTCGCCCTTGTAGTCGGTGTCGAAGTGCGGGTCGGCGAGGGCGATCCCGGCGGCGATCACCAGCTTCCCGAGGGGCGGGTGCTCGGGGTTGTAGTCGAGGCTGTGCTCGCGCAGATAGACGGTGGCGGTGGCCACGTACACCGGCTCGTCGATGGTCGGCGTCTGCTGGACGGCGGTCGTGACCATCACGGCGGCCATCTGCGCCAGGAGCAGCGCCACCAGGAGCGGCACCAGCCACCGCCGGTGGCGCCGCAGCCCGGCGCGGAGGCGGGCCGGCCGGCTCTCCGACGGGCGCGGCAGGGGAGGCGCGCCGCCGTCGTCGAGCGTGCCGGGGTCGAGGACCGAGTGCTGTTCGCGCGCCATCATCCGCCCTGCGGTGAGGCCGGCCGCTCGGTGGCGGGAGCGATCCGGAGCCGGGTCATGGCCCTACTGTCGCATCGCTCCCGCCACCAGGGGCGTCACCGCTTCAGGAGTCGTACCGACAGACCTTCCGCCGTATACACGGGTACGGCCCGCAGCTTGTCCGAGTTCAGCGTGATGCCGTCGAACTGGCCGCGCAGCGCCGAGGCGCCCAGGACGCGCACCGTGGAGCCCGCGGCCGGCGGGTGCTCGGCGTCGAGCCGCAGGGACAGGACGCTGCCCTTGCCGAGCGTGGCGCGCCGGGTGACCTCGACGGCGGGCTGGTGGCCCGAGCGCAGCGTGACCTCCAGGGCGGCGGACTGCTGGGTGTAGGTGCCGTGGATCTGCACGGACCCGGAGACCCGCAGCGAGCCGCCGAGCACGCTCACGTCACCGTGGCCGAGCGCGTGCGCCGAACCGGCCACCAGCGCACCGGACTTGAGGACGGTCCCGCCGGTGTACGCGTTGTGCCCGGTCAGCGTGAGCGTCCCGGTGCCCTGCTTGGTCAGGCCGCCGCAGCCGTCGATGTCGTTGCGCCAGGCGTCGGCCGCGCCGAAGCCCCCGGCCGCCGCGTCCAGCGCGACGACGACATCGGAGTCGAAGGAGCCGTAGCCGTCCGCCGCCGCGAAGAGGTTGAGGCGCCCCCACTGCTCGAAGCCGTCGAGCAGGACGTAGCCGGAGGGCAGCGCGGTGGTGCGCAGCACCTCGCGCCGCTGGGCCGCGTCGAGGTACGGCAGCCGGGTCTCCAGCAGGACCTCCGCGCCCTTGGGCACGGTCAGCGCCGTGTCACGGCCGCTGCGGGTGAGGACGTAGGTGAACTTGGGCTCCACCAGACGGGAGTTGGCGGTCCGATCCGCGTAGGGGTCGGTCGCGTTGGACGCCGAGTGCGCGTAGGCGTACAGGGTGTCCGCGGTCGTGCCGGTCTGCGCCTCGAAGTAGGCGAGGGCCTGGGCGCGGGCGGCGGCCTTGAGTTCGGCGTTGGCGGGGTCGGCGAGGGTGGCGGCGGCCAGCGCGGTGGCCATGATGCGGCCGCCGATGACGTCGACCGTGGAGTGCATGCCGGCCATGATCCGGGTGTGGCTCAACTCCAGGGTGCGGGTGACCAGTTCCTGGAAGCGCTCCGGTACGGCGTACGCGTAGGCGAGGCCCGCCAGGTGGAAGGCGTTGGTGTGGCCGCTGGGGAAGCCGCCGTCGTCGACGGGGGAAGTGCTGCGCTGGCGCAGGAGTTGGGGGGCGACGACGACCTTCGAGTCGTAGACCGGGTAGCCGAGCGCGTCGACCGTGCCGGTGTCGACGACCTCGCTCTTCTCGTTCATGCGCCACGGACGCGGGTACTGGTAGGCGTACTTGCTCGGGTTGCCCGAGGCGTAGTTGCCGCGCAGGGTGTCGACGAGTTCGGCCACCTTGCCGAGTGCGGAGTCGTGCGAGCCGGCGCCGAGCGCGGCACCTGCGGGGGCGCCGGCGGGGACGGCGTCGCTGATCGTGGTGGCAGGGGTGCCGTCCGGGGCGCTGGTGATCGAAGTGACCGCCAGGGCACCCGACTTGTAGAGGTCGGCCAACGGACCGAGGCCCGCGATCATCGCGTAGCTCTGGTGCTGCCGGTCGTAGAGGAAGGCCTCCTTCGCCTGTGCCTCGGTGCGGCGGGCGGTGAGGTCGATGCAGTACCGCATGTTGGCGCGCAGGATCTCGGGCCGCAGCGGGGTGCCGGTGTTCCAGGCGGCACCCGTCTTCCATATCCGGGCCATGCCGCCGAGGACCCGGACCACCGCGTTGGTCTCGGGGGTGAGGTTCGCGATGACGTTCGTCCTGTAGTCGTCCACGAACGCGAGCGGAACCGTGGCGGCCTTGGCGTCCGCCGCTGCCAGCCAGCCGACCAGCGTCGGTGCGGCGACCACGCCGGCCGAGGCGCCGAGCGAGGTCTTGAGGAATCCACGTCTGTTCACGGCGAGTCGACCGGCGTCCGTGCGGTGCCCGGCGGGTGACGGCATGGGTGTGTGCCTCTCTTGAGTTCTACGGCCCGTGGGGCCGGTGGGGTCGTGCGATCTGCTGTGGTTCGGGGTGCGCGTGTGACGTATGAAAGCGCATACGCCTACTGACGCGTACGTGCGAAGGTTTACGGCGGGCCGTGTCCCTGTGGAGGGGGTTCGGCATCCGTCACATGACCCCCGGGTGAACGGGAGTCGTGCGGTTCACAGGATCGATCGGGCCAGCGCCACCGCGCCCTCGACGGGCGGTACCCGGATGGGCTGCGGCCGTGCCCCCGGCACCCGTTCGGCGAGCGCCGTGGTGAAGGCCTCGTACAGGCGGGGCTGGGCGAGGACGGTGCCGCCCGCGACCACCACGTCGTCGACGGGGACGCCGCGTTCGGCGAGCCGTACGACGAGTGCGGCCAGGGACCGACCGGCCTCGGCTATCACCTCGCGCGCGAGGAGCGAGCCGGTGTCGGCGGCGGTGAAGACGACGCGGGCGTGGCGGCCCCAGTCGGCGGAGACGTCGGAAGCGCTTTCCAACGCGGCGCCGAGCGCGGGCACTTCGGCCACGGCGAACGCCTCGACGAGTCCCAGGGCGAGTGCGTCCGGGGTCTCGCCCCGGTCGTGCGCGGCCCAGGCGGCGCGGGCCGCCTCGCGGACGAGACCGGCGGCGCCGCCCTCGTCGCCGAGTACGGCGCCCCAGCCGCCCACTTGGAGCCGGCTGCCGTCGGCGAGCAGGCCCACCGCGACGGAACCGGTGCCGGCCACCAGGCCGACCCCCTTGTCCAACCCGGCCGCGGGGACGAGCAGTTCGGCGTCCCCCACGACGAGCGCGGAAATCCCGAGACGCTTTTCCAGCGCGTCGCGGATCTCGGCGCACTGGCGGGGCGTCTCGCACGCGTGCCCGCCCACGGCGACCGCGGACGGGCGCGCGTGTGCGGGCAGGGAATCCTGGACCAGAGAGGTCAGCCAGTCGGCGGCGGTCGCGATGTCGTGCGGCCGCCAGCCGCTGCTGGCACGGATGTGGTCGGCGACGACATCCGGGCCCGCGCAGGCGCGCAGATGTGTCTTGGTGCCACCCACGTCGATGCCGACCACGAGGGGCGTGGAGTCCTGCACGGAACCTCTTTCGTCGTTGCGCTGTGCTGCGACGGTGGGCGAACCGTGTCCGGGGGGACGGAAGTTGAAGCACTAGGGAAGCCCCGGGACGGGCTTCTGACGGACCACGGCAGGCGAGTACCGTGACGTTCGTTAGGAAGTTAACTAACGAAGTACAGTGCGTCAAGAGGCATCGCGCATCGGACAACGGGACGTAACGTCCGGGCCCGCGTGACGCCAGGACATCCCATCGCCGCAGCCCATGGAGATCCTCCGGGCGCGCGGCCTGTGAACTGGGGGAAGTGTGGAACACGTCGTGGCGCGGGCGTCTCGGCTGACCGAGAGCGCGAGCGCGGTGTTCGAGGTGCTGGCCGGGGCCGGCAGCGCGACCCGCCCGCAGCTCGCGAGCCTGGCCGGCCTGTCCAAGCCGACGGTGTCCTCCGCCGTCGTGGAGCTGGAGAACGTCGGGCTCGCCGCCCACTCCGGCACCGCCTCGGGCGGCACCGGCCGCAACGCGGCCGTATACCGGCTCGGCCCGGCCGCCGGTGCCGTACTCGCCGTCGACCTGGGCCCCGCCCTCACCCGGGTGCGCGGCTGCGCCCTCGACGGCACCCTGCTGGCCGAGGCCACCGAGTCCCGCGAGGACGCGGCCGACGCCGTGCGCGAGGCCCTCGACGCGCTGCCCGCCGGCACCCCGCTGCGCACGGTCGTCGTCGCCGTCGGTGACGTCGCCGCGCGGAACCGGGCCGGCGCCGGGATGCGCCCCGCGACCGCCAAGGCCGGCCCGGTGTTCGACGCCATGACGGTCGCCCTGCCGCCCGGTGTGCCCGTCCACCTGGAGAACAACGTCAACTGCGCGGCGCTCGCCGAGCTGCACGAGGGTGCCGCACGGGGCCGCGACACCTTCGGATATCTGCGGATCGGCGTCGGTATCGGTCTCGGCATCGTCGTCGGCGGCCATGTGCTGCGCGGCGCGAACGGCGCGGCCGGTGAGCTGGCCCGGCTGCCCTACCCGTGGGACGACGCCGTGGAGCCCCGCAGAGAGGCCCTGGAGGAGTACGTCGGCGCCCGCTCGCTGCTGCGTCGGGCCGCAGCCGCCTGGCGGGACACCGACGGGCCCTGCCCCGACACCGCCGACCGGCTGTTCGCGCTGGCCGCGCAGGGGCAGCGCACGGCGTCCGCCCTGGTCGGCCGGCACGCCGCCGACGTGGGCAGACTCGCCGCCGCCGTGGCGGCCGTACTGGACCCGGGACTGATCGTCCTGGGCGGCAGCACGGGCACGGACCCGCAGCTGCTGCCCGGGGTGCGGGCCGAGCTGGGGCGACTGAGCTGGCCCACCGAGGTGGTGAGCAGCACGGTCGGCGATCTCGGCACCGTGGTGGGCGCCGCGCGGCTCGCGGTCGCCAGAGGAGTCCAAACCGTGACCGATGCCGCGGGGGTGAAGGATTGACGGCCTCGGACTCGGTCTGCCAATGTCCGGACAAGCGCTTTCTAAGTCGGCCGGGACGTCGACTCGGAGTGAGCCTCCCGCCCGTACGAGAAGTACGGCAACCGCACCAGGGTGTGCTTGTGCGGCAGCGGCCGAGAGGGCCGGGGATGCCACCCATCAGAACGGCGAGGCCGGGCGAGGCCACGCCCCCGGAAAGCGAACCTTTCTGCAGAATGCACCTGTGCCGCCTCGGATGGCGCCGTGCTTCCTCCGCTACGAAGAAAAGGGATCGAAGATGACCAGAGTGAGTGCGCGGCGCTCCCGCCGACTCGTCCACGGCGGCGTGCGCCGCATGGTTCCTCTCGCTGCCGCGGCCACGGCAGGAGCCCTGCTCCTCACCGCGTGCGGGTCGGGGTCCGGCTCCGGCGGCACCTCCAAGTCGCTGACCTTCTGGATCTCCACGGTCCCGGGCCAGGACGCGGGCTGGAAGAAGCTGGTGGCGCAGTACAAGAAGGAAGAGGGCGTCAGCGTCAAGCTCGTCAACATCCCCTACGACGGATACCCGACGAAGCTGCACAACGCCGCGCAGGCGAACTCCCTGCCCGACGTGGCCGACGTGCCCGCCCTCGACCCGATCTGGTCGAGCAAGCTGATCGACCTCAGCTCCATCACCGGCAACAAGGCCAACAACATCAACTCCAACTTCCTCGCCAAGGACTCGTCCGGCAAGGTGCTGGCCATCCCCTCGGACGTCACCGCGTCCGGCCTGTTCATCAACAAGTCGCTGTTCGAGAAGGCCGGCGTCGCCGTCCCGAGCTCGCCCTCGAACACCTGGACCTGGGACGAGTTCATCGCGGCGGCCAACAAGGTCCGCGAGAAGACCGGCGCCAAGTACTCCCTGACCTTCGACCAGTCGCCGTCCCGGCTCCGCGCCATGGTGTACGAGATGGGCGGCAAGTACGTCCACGCGGACTCCTCCGGCAAGTTCTCGGTGGACGACGCGACCAAGAAGGCCGTGAAGTACTTCGTCGGACTGAACGACGACAAGACCATGCCGAAGTCGGTGTGGACGAGCGGCGCCGACCCGTCGGCCATGTTCCAGAGCGGTGACGTCGTCGCCTACTGGTCCGGTGTCTGGCAGGTCGCCTCCTTCGCGGACAGCATCAAGAAGTTCGAGTGGGCGAGCGTCCCGACGCCGGCCCAGCCGGTGCAGGCCAGTGACGTCAACAGCGGCGGCATGATGGTGGGCTTCAACAACAACAGCGCGGCGTCGGCCGCCGCCAAGAAGTTCCTGTCGTGGGTGTACGAGCCCAAGCAGTACACCGAGCTGGTCGAGACCTCCGGCTTCCTCCCGGTCGAGAGCGGACTGAGCCCGAAGTACCCCTTCAAGTCGGCGGCGGCGCAGGCGGCGTTCAAGCTGTACAACGAGGAGATCCCGCTGTACGCGCCGATCTCGGGCTACTTCAACAACGCGCAGACGAACTGGGTGCTGAAGGGCAAGAGCCTCGCCACCGACCCGACCAAGACGGAGCTCGGCAAGGCGATCAACGGCCAGCAGTCGGTCGACAAGGCCCTGCAGAACATCGTGGACGGCTACAACACGGCGGTCGGCGGCTGATCGCAGGCCCAGGGGCCCGGGCGGCGGGGTCGAGACACCGTCGCCGCCCGGCCCTGGCCGCCTCCGTGATGCCGGGCTCACGGCGTGGGCCCACAGCAATCCATCCACCAGCACGGAAGTCAGGAAGATGACAAAAAGCGCCGCGGACGTGTCCGTGAGGCCGCCCAGGAAACGACGCAGCACCTACACCTTCGCGCCGCTGGTCCTCATCGCGGCCAATGTCGTGCTCTTCGCGCTGTTCTTCGTGTGGCCGGCGGTGATCGGGCTCGTCTACTCCTTCACGAACTACACCGGTGTGGGGGCGTTCCAGTTCATCGGACTGGACAACTACCACAACCTGTTCGGGGACTCCACCTTCTACGACGCGCTGACCCGGACGCTGCTGTACGCCGTGCTCTTCGTGCCGCTGAACTTCGCACTCTCGCTGCTCGCCGCCAACCTGGTGGTGAACAAGCACGCCAAGGGCGCGTCCGTCGCCCGGGTCATCTTCTTCATCCCGTGGCTGCTGTCGCCCATCGTCGTGGGTGTCCTGTGGCGGTGGCTGTTCGGTGAGAACTTCGGTCTGGTCAACTACGTCATCGAGAAGCTCGGCGGGTCGGCCGTTCCGTGGCAGTCGAACGCGGACCTGTCGCTGATCGTGGTTGTGTTCGCGGCGTCCTGGGCCTGGACGGGCTTCTCGATGCTGCTGTTCATCGCCGCGATCAAGAACGTGCCGGTGTCGTACTACGAGGCCGCCTCGCTCGACGGTGCCGGTCCCTGGCGCCAGTTCATCAGCATCACGCTGCCGAGCATCGCGCCCACCTCGTTCATCGTGATCCTGCTCAACACGATCAACGCGATGAAGGAGTACCCGGTGTTCGTCTCCCTCAACAACGGCGGACCCGGAACCTCGAACAACCTGCTGGTCCAGTACATCTATCAGACCGGCTTCCAACGGGGCCAGATCGGCTACGCGAGCGCCGCGTCGTTCGTGCTCATGCTCATCCTGATGGCCGTCGCGATCATCCAGCTGATCGTCAACCGGCGGGTGGAGAACCGATGACAACCACAGACATGCCGCGCAAGGTCGACGCCGGTTCCGGACGGGCCGTTTCCAAGAAGCGACCCCGCGGTGCGAGCAGTGGTGGTCTCCGACGGGCCGTACCCGCGACGACACTGCTCTGGGTCCTGGCGTGCCTCTACGGGCTGCCGGTGCTGTGGTTCATCCTCAGCTCCCTCAAGCCGGCCAGCGACCTGTTCTCCTATCCGCTGACCTTCATTCCGCACAACCCCACCTTCTCGGGTTACTCCGCGGCGTGGCGCAGCGCCAACTTCTCCCAGTACTTCATCAACACGGCCATCGTGTGCGTGATCACGACGATCCTCACGGTGGGCGTCAGCTGCTGCACCGGGTACGCGCTGGCGAAGTACGACAACAAATGGCTCAAGGCGTTCTTCATCTGCATCCTGGCCACCACGATGCTGCCGTCCGAGGTCATGCTCGCCCCCGAGTTCCTGGTGGTCCGCAACCTCGGCCTCTACAACTCGTTCGCCGGCATCATCCTCCCGGCCGTGCTCACCGCGACCGGCTGCTTCATGTTCCGCCAGTTCTTCATCACGGTCCCCGACGAACTCGTGGAAGCCGCCCGCATCGACGGCGCCCGCGAACTGTCGATCTTCCTGCGGATCATGGTGCCGCTCTCCCGGCCCATCATGCTGACCCTCGCCATCCTGTCCTTCCAGTGGCGCTGGAACGACTACATCTGGCCGCTGCTGATGCTGAACGACCCGAACAAGTTCACCGTGCAGATCGGCATCCAGAGCATCGTCGGCGCGCAGAACATCAACTGGTCGGTCCTGCTGGGCGCTTCGGTCATCTCGATGATCCCGCTGATCGTGATCTTCCTGGTCTTCCAGCGCTACGTCATGGGCGCCGACATCAACGCCGGCCTGAAGGACTGACCTTGTCCACCCCGCTCGACCACGAGTTCGTCCGCGCGGTGGCCGGCGCCGCCGACCGGTCGGCCGCCCCCCTGGCGGCCGACCCCGACGGGCAGCTCGCCGGCGTGACCCACCGCGCCCTGGCCCGCCGGGTGAAGACTCTGGTCGCGGCCTACCGTTCCCCGGACTCGGCCCTGCACGGCAGCGGATACGCCGTCGCCGCGGCGCTGGCCCACCTCGGCGCCCTCCGGGTCGCGCAGACCGGCACCGGCCTCTTCGCCGGCGGCGACAACGTGCAGTCACCGCCGGACTCCGCGTTCACCGTCAACGACGTGTGCGACGCGCACGTCCTCGCCGCCGGCGCGGGTCCGGAACTGCGCGACGTCACGGCCGCGCTCGCCGAGATCGCCGGCGCCGCCTCCGAAAGCCTCGTGGTGGGCGGGGTGCACACCCCGAACCACCGCTGGGAGCTGAGCGCGGCGCTCGCCCGTCTGCACCGGTCGTTCCCCGACGACCGGCTGCTCGACCGCGCCGAGGAGTGGCTCGCCGAGGGCGTCGACATCGACGCGGAGGGGCTGTACTCGGAGCGCAGCGCCGTCTACGCGTCCATCGTGACCAACCCGGCGCTGCTGTTGCTGGCCGAGGTGCTCGGGCGCGGCGACCTGCTGGACGCCGTCGAACGCAACCTCGCCGCGACCCTGGACCTGATCAGGCCGGACGGCACGGTGGAGACCGTCCACTCGCGCCGCCAGGACCAGAGGCTTTCGTGCGCGCTGTGGCCCTACCTGCCGCACTACCGGCTGCTCGCGATCCGCACCGGCCGGGGCGACTTCGCCCGCGCGGCCCGCCTGGCGGCCGCCGACGGCATCGACGACCCCGACCTGCTCGCCCTGACCCTCCTCACCCCGGATCTGTGCCGCGTCCTGCCGGCCCCGGACGTGGAGAAGCTCCCGCGCGACCGCTACCTCCCCACCGCACGCCTCGCCGCACACGTCTCGGCCACCGCGCACACCGTGGTGTACGGCGGCTCCGACGTGCCCGAGCACCGGCGCATCCGCTCGGGCCTCGCCTGCAACCCCACCTTCCTGCGCCTGTTCGCCGGTGCCGCCGTCCTCGACGCGGTCCGTCTCTCGCGGGTGTTCTTCGACCTGGGCCCGTTCCGTGCCGCCGACATGGAACAGCTCGCCGACAACCGGTACCAGCTCACCCAAACCCTCACAACCGCCTACTATCAGCCGCTCCCGAAGGACCGGAGGCGCGACGACGGCGCCTACCGCCTGGTGGACGAGGGCCGCTTCTCCGCGGCGATGGCCTTCCCCGACCGGCCTCAGGACGAGGTCTCCCACACGACCCGGGTCGGGGTCGACATGAGGGAGGACGGGGCCGACCTGCGGATCGACATCAGCGGCCCATCGGTGCCCTGGTGCCTCGAACTGACCTTCCGGCCAGGGGGAGTCGTAGCGGGCGCCGCACCGATCGGCGACGGACGCTGGTGTCTGACGACCGGGCCGATGACCTACCGGGTCGGCGACGACGAGATCCGTGTCGAGGTCGACGTCGAGGCGGGCGAACCCCTCGCCGGTCCGGACCGGGGCGACGTACTACGGTACGACCCGGGTCAGGACTACACCGTGGTCGGCGGCACCGACGCGACGACCGGGGACCGTGTCTACATCGGCGGAAACGGCCCCCGGACACTGAGAGTCGCCCTGCGCGCCCGCCGCCCCGCACCCGTCTTCTGACCCCGACGACCCACGCCACGGCCACCTCCGGCATGAAGGGCTGATCCACCCGTGCACCTCCTCCACCAGCGCGGTCCGCTGCACAACCTCCCCGACACCCCGGAGGCCTACGACGCGGTCCTCGCCGACGTCGTCGAGCAGGCCCTGCGGCGCATCACCCCGGAGGGCAACCTCGAACACCCCGACTGCTACGACGACATCGGGGACACCTCGCTCGGCATCACGTCGCTGCTGGCCTTCGCCTGGCAGCGCGGCAACGACCCGCGGCTGCCGGAGGCGGTGCGGCGCAGCCTCGCCTTCCATCTCCGCGAGCGCGTCTACACCGAGGACAACCCCGGCTACCCGAACCTCAGGGTCCGCAACTCCGGTCTCCCGTACGCCCGTTACGTCCTGGAGGCGGGCGCGCACCCCATCGGCGACTGGCCGAGCACCGCGTGGGCTCTGCTCCAGGCGGTCAACGTCCTGGACGCGACGGACGGACTCGTCGACGACGAACAGCGCGCCGCTGTCGTCGAGTTGGCGCACGGCTACTGGCGCTGGCTCACCGAGGCGACCTTCTTCAACCCGCAGGAGGCCGGCAACCAGGCGATCGGATGTGTGGTCGGCGGGCTGATGCTGGCCGGTCATCTCCCTTCAGGGGAAGGGAAGTCGGTGCGCGAACGCGCCCTCGCCGTGTACGAGGACGAGATCCGCGCCCACCGCGTGAGCGACCGCGGCGCCCTCCTCCCGCCCGAGCACGGCGGCGCGTACGACAACAACTACGGCCCGATCTCCCTGTCCTTCCTCGCCAAGGCCCACATCGTCAGCGGCGAGCACGTCTTCGCCGAGGACGGGGAGGCGCTGGCCCGCTACATCGACGCCCGCCTCACGGGCGGCGGCTTCGACAACGGCGGTCCGCGCTACAGCGAGCAGCACTCCGCCTTCGAATCGGTCCTCGGGCTGCGCTACTTCGGCGCCCGTATCGGCTCGGACATCGGCCGCTACCGTGGCGACAGCCGCTGGGCCCGCCACGCGGTCAAGCCCGACGGGGGAGTGGACGGCCACTTCGCCTGGATGCTGGTCTGGCAGATCCAGGACACCACGCCCTGGCACCGCACCCCGTCGACGGAGCCGGTCCGCCACCAACTCCGCGCCGGCACCGTGTCGGTGGCCTTCGATAACAAGATGACCCCGTCGGTGGTCGAGGCCGACGGCACGTACTACCTCCCTGCGGCCGTCAACCGTCAGCACGGCTTCGGCCCGGTGCTCGACGGCTTCCTGCTGTGCCGCCCGATGGGCGAGGTACGGGTCCGCGACCTCCGCGCCGGCGGTCTCACCGCCAAGCTGGTCACCAAGCCGGTCGTAGGCCGCGACCACGTCCTGCGGCACATCCGTTCCCTGTACGTCACCGACGGCACGAGCCTGTGGACGGCGGTCGCCGTCGAACGGCTGGACGGAGCACCGTACTTGCTCGCCGGGCTGCCCTACGCGGCGGACGACGGCGACCGGGTGCGCAGGACGGCGGAGGGCGACGTCACCTCCGTAGGAACCCTGCGCCTCACCCACCCGACCGGCGAGGGCGCCGACCACTTCGACGCCCGCGCCGAACTCTCCCAGCAGGAGGCGGCGTTCGCCCTCGCCGCCGACCCGCGCGGCTACGGCAACCCCGACGAGGGCTGGAGCCACCTGGTCACCTCCACGGCCCTGGAGGCCGACCCGGCACCGGGCGCACCGGAGGACCTGAACGTGTTCGTCGTCCGCTACGGCCCCGGAACCGGGCCGCTCACCGCCGAGTTCACGAGCGGCGAGAACGGCGAACTGACCGTCCGCACCGAGGCGTTCACCGCGGTGATCGGAGACGCGGCGGGCGACGCCCACGGGGAGCCGGAGCTGACACTCCACGCGTGAGCCCTCAGCCGCGGGGCACGCCGTACGGCGAGGGCAGCACGGCCGGGGGGATCACCAGATCCGCCCGGCCGCGCGTCGCGGCGACAAGGTCGGCGTTGCGCTGGTCCGTGCCCGACACCCAGGCCACGGCGGTCTCGTGGTCCTTGCCGAACTCCTCGTGCCGGACGACGAGTCGGCGGACACGTTCGTCCTCGTCGGCCTCGCAGAACCACACCTCGTCCAGACACGGCCGTACCCGCGCCCATGAACCGGCCTCCAGCAGCAGGTAGTTGCCCTCCGTCACCACCAGCCGGACCGTGGGAAGCACGGGGATCGCACCGGCGATGGGCTGCTCCAACACCCGCTCGAAACCAGGCGCGTACACGATCTCGTCGGTCTCCTCCCGCACCCTCCGCAGCAGCGCCGCGTATCCGGCCGCGTCGAAGGTGTCGGGCGCGCCCTTGCGCGCGCGGCGGCCGAGCCTGTCCAGCTCGACGTCGGCGAGGTGGAAGCCGTCCATGGGGACGTGCGCGACCCATGGCTCGCCGGTGCCGTTGAGCTCCCGCACCAGATGCTCGGCGAGGGTCGTCTTGCCCGCCCCCGGGCTGCCGGCGATGCCGAGCACGGCACGTCTGCCCGGGCGGGAGAGCGCGGTGGCACGGGTGAGGAGGTCGTCGAAGGTCAGCGGCACAGGGAGAGTGTGCCATCCGTCTCGGTCGCCCGGCCGGGGCGATGACGCGCCGAAGATCGGGAATCCGGTCGGCAGAGAGACCATGGAGTGGGGGACAGGAACAGGAGCCGCCCATGCCCGACGACGCGACACAGATCCGCGCCCTCATCACCGACTGGGCCGCGGCCGTCCACCGCGGCGACCTCGACGGCGTACTGGTGGACCACACGGACGACCTCGTCATGTACGACGTCCCGGCGCCCCACGCCGGCATCCACGGTCTCGCCGCCTACAGCGCCAGCTGGCCGCCCTTCTTCGAGTGGCAGGCCCAGGGTGCCCGCTTCGACATCGACACCCTCGACATCACGGCCGGCACGGACGTCGCCTACGCCCACGCCCTCCTGCGTTGCGGAACCCCGGAGGAACTCGCCGCAGACCCCACCCTGCGCCTGCGGCTCACGTTCGGCCTGCGCAAGGAGCACGGCCGCTGGCGGGTCGCACACGAACACCACTCGTTTCCGCACGACTGATGGGGCGGGACTTTCAGACGGCCTTGTCGATCAGCTCGTCGGCGACCCAACGGGCGACACCGGCGGGGTAGGGCGCCGGCAGTCCGAGGACGACGTGGTGGAAGCCCGCGTCCACCGCCTCGCGGATCGCGTCCCTGGTGGCCTCCGGCTTGTCGTAGGACACGGAGAGATGGATCGAGCGCGTGACGGAGGCGGGGTCGCGGCCGATGTCGGCGCAGTAGCGGTCGAGGAGCGCGCTGCGGGCGATGGCGTCCGCGATGTCGCCGCCGGGGATGTTCCACAGGTCGGCGTGCTCGGCGACCACGCGGAGGGTCGCGGCCGAGCGTCCGCCGATGAGGATCGGGGGGTGGGGGCGCTGGACGGGCTTGGGGTTGCCGAACGCTCCGGTGAGGTGGTGGTGGGTGCCGTGGAAGTCGAAGGGCCGCTCCTCGGTCCACAGCCGCCGGATCAGCGTGCAGGCCTCGGCGAGGCTCGCCACCGCGTGCCCGGAGTCGTGGAAGGGGAGGCCGTGTGCCGCGTACTCGCGCCGGGCCAGCGGATGGTCCGGGCGGGAGCCGACACCGATGCCGAAGTCGAGCCGTCCGCCGGAGACGATGTCGACGGTCGTGGCGATCTTGGCCAGCAGCGCGGGCGGCCGGAAACGGTTGCTCGTCACCATCACGCCGAGCCGCAGCCGGCGGGTCTGCGCGGCGAGCGCCGAGAGGAGCGTCCAGCCCTCGTAGGCCGGTCCGTCCGGGTCGCCGCCGATCGGCATGAGGTGGTCGAACAGCCAGGCGTGCTCGATCTCCGGCACGGTATCGGCTTCCTGCCAGACGCGGAGGATGTCGTGGTAGTCGACCTGCATGGGGGCGGTCATGATTCCGAAGGTGGTTCGGGGTGTGCGGGGCATGGCGCCTTCCGTCCTTCGGCAACACGTGGTGGCAGGCATGGCTTGGTCGTCCGGCTTGTGCTCTGGCATCATGAGCAAGCGGAACGCTGTTCCGGAAAACGATACGGAACCTTGTTCCGCTTAGCAAGCTCTAGTGGTGGAGGAACTGCGCGGTGAGCGACAACGAGGCAGGTGTGGGCGGGGTGGCCCAGTCCAAGCGGGCAGACGCCCGGCGCAACAAGGAGACCCTTCTCGACGCCGCTGCCAAGGTCTTCGTCGCGTCCGGCGTGGACGCGCCCGTGCGCGACATCGCACGCGAGGCCGGTGTCGGACTCGGCACGATCTACCGCCACTTCCCGACCCGCGCGGATCTCGTCATCGCGGTCTACCGCCACCAGGTCGAGGCCTGCGCCGAAGCCGGCCCGGCGCTGCTGGCGAGCAGTGCAAGTCCGTACATGGCGCTGCGAGAGTGGATCAATCTCTTCGTCGACTTTCTGGTCACCAAGCACGGACTCGCCTCGGTGCTGCGGTCCGACAGTGCCGGTTTCGAGTCGCTGCACTCCTACTTCCTCGACCGCCTCCTGCCCGTGTGCGCCGAACTGTTCGACGCGGCGGCCGCGGCCGGTGAGGTCCGGTCCGACCTGACCGCCTACGAACTCATGCGCGGCGTCGGCAACTTGTGCGTCGGCGCGGAGGGCGACGACCGCTACGACGCGCTCCGGCTGGTCGACGTCCTCGTCTCGGGCCTGCGCCTGCTGCCGGACTGACATCGAGCTGGTTCATGTGCCGGTGGCCGGTGCGTCACCTCTCGCTCATCCGGCGCTGAGACGTTCGCTCTGTCCGAAAAGTTGGCTGTACAACTTGGTGAGAGAGTGATGGCGATGTCACAGTCCGTAGAAGACCTTCCGCTCATGTGGCTGCGGGACAACTGCCCCTGCCCCCGATGCCGCGACCCGCGCAACGGCCAGAAGCTGTTCCAGATCACCGAGCTGCCCGCCGACCTCGCGCTGGACGCCGTACGCCGGACCCAGGACGGCGTCGAGGTCGATTGGGCACCGGACGGCCACCGGTCCACGTACTCCGCGCACTGGCTGACCGCCAACGCGCCCGGCGCAGGGGGTGGCCCCGGCGACCGGCGTGCCGAGAACGGCAAGACGCTGTGGACCGCCGTCGACCTGAACGACCGTCTCCCCGAGGCGAGTTGGGCGGAGTATCTGAGCGACCCGGTGGTCAAGGCGCGGGTGCTGGAGTCGGTCATCGGGCTCGGCTTCGCCCTGCTGCGCGAGGTGCCGTGCCGCGAGGGCCAGGTGCTGGAGGTGGCCGGGACCTTCGGCTACGTCCGCGAGACCAACTACGGCCGGCTCTTCGACGTACGGGTCGAACCGGACCCCAACAACCTCGCCTTCACCGGCGCCCGGATCACCCCGCACACCGACAACCCGTACCGCGACCCGGTGCCGACCCTCCAACTGCTCCACTGCCTGACCAACGCGGCGGCCGGTGGCGACTCCGGTCTGGTGGACGGCTTCAAGGCCGCCGCACTGCTGCGCGCCGAGGACCCGGAGGCGTTCGCGGTGCTGACCCGTACACCGGTGCCGTTCCGCTTCGGCGACGCGCACACCGAACTGGCCGCCGACCGCCCGCTGATCGACGTGGACGGCCTCGGCCGCATCCGCGAGGTGCGCTTCAACAACCGCTCCATCGGCACCCTGTCGCTCCCCGTCGGCGAACTGGCATCCTTCTACCGGGCCTACCGCACCTTCGCCGAAATCACCCTGCGCCCCGAACTCCAGCTGGAATTCCGGCTGTTGCCCGGCGACTGCCTCATCTTCGACAACGTACGACTGCTGCACGCACGCACCGCCTTCGAGGAGAGCGGCGCCCGACACCTCCAGGGCACCTACGCCGACCTCGACGGGCTGGCGGGCACGTTGGCCGTACTGCGCCGCCAAGAGGCCGTAGCAGCGGGGGAGTTCATCGAGGAACTGGCCCAACTCTTCGAGGGGGAGGGCGCGAGCGCGTACCTGGGCGAGCGGGTGACGATGGCACAGCACATGCTCCAGGCCGCTGCCCGTGCCGAGGAAGCGGGCGCGTCCGAGGCACTCGTCGTCGCCGCGCTGCTGCACGACCTCGGCCACTTCCACGGACCGGTCAGCGGCGCGGAGTTGATGGAGGAGGGCATCGACAACCGGCACAGCCACACCGGGGCGGACCGGCTGGCCGAGTGGTTCGGCCCCGAGGTCACCGAGCCGATCCGGCTGCACGTGGCGGCGAAGCGGTATCTGTGCGCGGTCGAACCGGACTACTTCGACCGCCTCTCCCCGGCCTCGGTGCACACCCTGGAGATCCAGGGCGGCCCGATGCCGCCGGCCGAGACCGCCGAATACGAGGCGAGTCCCCACGCGGCCGACGGCATCGCGGTACGCCGCTGGGACGACGAGGCCAAGGACCCCGGGGCAACGACTCCGGACTTCGCGCACTTCCGGGCCCTGCTCATGAGCCTGTTGCGAACCAGTCGGTGACGTAAGGGAGTTGCTCGGTAGTTGATCGTCGGTCTTAAGGTTGCCTTCTGCTTCGAGAGGCTGGGGGACCGGTGGGGTGGGGACGGGTAGGGCGTATGTCGACCTGTGCGGGGCTGGCCGGAATGCTCGTGGCGACGGGATGTACGAGCCGTTCGCAGGATTCGACGGACGACGACATGGCGCCCGTGGCGCGGACGTATCTGTAGAAGGCCCTGGACATCATGGAGGAGCACTCGCTCCTTCGGCGCAAGGTCGACTGGACGGACCTGCGGAGCAAGGCGTTCGCGCAGGCACGCGGTGCGCGGAAGCCGGCGGACACCTACGGGGCGATCGCTTCGGCATTGCAGGGCCTGGGCGACGCCCACAGCAGCTTCGCGGAGCCCGAGCTGGCCAAGGAGCAGTTGGAATCCTCCGCGACTGATCTCCATGAGCTGGAGGGCCGTTCACTGAAGAACGGGATCGGCTACCTGTCCTTTCCCGGGGCGCGGGGATCCCAGGAGGCGTACGACCAGTACGTACGGCGGGGTCGAGCGGCTGTGGCGAAGGCGGACGAGAACGGCGCCTGCGGCTGGGTGGTCGATCTGCGCAACGAAACGGGCGGCGGCATGTGGCCGGTGCTGGCCGTCGTGGGACCCATCCTGGGGGACGGCAAGGTCGGCATGTTCGTGGATGCCGGCGGCAAGAAGTACACCTGGTCGATCAAGAACGGTGCCCCCTATTTGGACGGAATATCGAAGGGTTGGGACGACGCCCGGCCCGTCGCGAGGAGCAGCCCGCCGGTCGCCGTCCTGACCAGTCAAGGAACAGCCAGCGCGGGCGAGGCGGTCGTGGTGGCCTTCCGCGGGCGTCCCAACACCCGCTCCTTCGGCACACCGACCAGGGGTGTCCCCACGGGCAACAAGGTGTACCGCCTGTCCGACGCCGCCCTGATAACCCTGACGGAAGTCAGGGACGCGGACCGAACGGGCCGTACCTACGACGCGGCGATCCCACCGGACGAGGAGATCGCCAGGAACCCGCTGGCACGTGCCCGCGACGACGTCCTGCGCGCAGCCCAGGACTGGCTGCTCGAGCAGTTCGCCTGTGCACGAGCCTGATCTGGATCGCCGCTCTCACGCCTCGTCCGCCGACCGTCGGGCCAACGAGCCGGACGTGGCCGAGCTGTGGACGGTGAAGGCCACCGTCTCCGGCAGATAGCGGTCCTCGGACCATTCGATCGGGGTGCCCGCCGGGTCGGTGCTGCAGCGCCGCTCGCGCAGCAGCGGATCGCCGGGCCGGCAGCCGAGCAGGCGGGCGTCCTCGGCGTCGGCCAGGCACAGGTCGATGGTGTGCTGGGCGTCCGCGAACAGCACCCCCGAATCCTCCAGGACCACGGTGTGCGACACGGTGTCCGGGGGCAGCCCGGTGATCAACTCGCCCACGGCGGACGGGTAGACGGTGCGCTCCACCATCACGGGGCGCCCCGAGAGCGTCCGCAGCCGCCGTACCGCGTGGATCTCGGCCCCGGCCGGCAGCCGCAGCCGTTCGCGCTCGGTGGCGTCGGCGGGGCGGGTCTCCGCGGCGACGATCCGGCCGCCCGGTTCCTCACCCGTCGAACGCGCCCAACGCGTGAAGCTGAGGAGTTCGCCGAAGCTCTGGGGCCTCGGCGCTCCGATCACGACGCGTCGGGTGCCGCGCCGCGAGGCGATCAGGCCCTCGGTGCGCAGCAGGGCCATCGCCTGGCGGACCGTGCCCCGGGAGACGCCGTAGCGCTCGGCGAGTTCGCCCTCGGCGGGCAGCCGTCCACCGGAGCCGTAGCGGCCCTCGCCGATCTCCCGGCCCAGGTCGGCGGCCACCTGCCGGTACAACGCGAGCGACTTCCCCGTCACCGTGCGCGTCTCCGTCCTGAGCGCCTGCGCCCCGCGGCCGTCAGTCGTTGTCGGCGTTCTTCTTGTTCTTGATCCGCTCGGCTTCCTTGCGGACCTCGGCCTGGGTGGCGCGCTCCTTCTCCAGCCACTCCGGGCTTTCCTTCTTCAGCGCCTCGATCTGCTCGGTGGTGAGCGGCTCGGTGACCCCGCCGCGGGCGAGACCGGCGATGGACACGCCGAGCTTGGCCGCGACGACCGGGCGCGGGTGCGGACCGTTGGCACGCAGCTCGCGCAGCCACTGGGGCGGGTTCGCCTGCAGCTCGTTCAACTCGGCGCGGGAGACGTCACCCTCCTGGAACTCGGCGGGTGTGGCCTCTAGGTACACACCCAGCTTCTTCGCCGCCGTGGCGGGCTTCATCGTCTGGGTGGTCTGGTGCGAACTCATACCGTCAAGAGTATCGACCGTGTAAGAGGCCTCCGACCACGGCGGGTAACCTTGCGGGGTGACAGGCTCGGAAGCATCCCCCACGTTCCGGCTCGCGTACGTCCCCGGGGTGACGCCCGCCAAGTGGGTGCGGATCTGGAACGAGCGCCGGCCCGACGTCCCCCTCGTCCTCGTACCGGTCCCGGCCGCCGAGGCGTCCGACGTACTGCGGCGCGGCGAGGCCGACGCCGGACTCGTACGGCTGCCGGTCGACCGTACGGTCCTCAGCGCGATCCCCCTCTACACCGAGGCGACCGTGGCCGTGGCTCCCAAGGACCACATCGTGACGGCGGCCGACGAAGTGTCCCTCGACGAGCTCGCCGACGAGGTGGTCCTGCACCCCCTCGACGACGTCCTCGGCTGGGAACAACCGCCAGGGGAGCCCGCGTTCGAGCGTCCCGCGACCACCGAGGACGCGATCGACCACGTGGCGTCCGGCATCGGCATCCTCTACGTCCCCCAGTCCCTGGCCCGGCTGCACCACCGCAAGGACCTCACCTACCGGACCGTCGTGGACGCCCCCCAGTCGGACGTCGCCCTGTCCTGGCCCGAGGACGCGACCACCGACCTCGTCGAGGACTTCATCGGCATCGTCCGGGGCCGTACGGTCAACAGCACTCGGGGCCGTACCCCGCCACCGGCCCAGCCGAAGACGAAGGGGAAGCGCACCGAAGCGGCCCCGGCGCGTCGCAAGCCCTCTGGAGGCAAAACGACCGGCAGGACCGGCGCGACCGGCAAGAATCCGCGCGGCTCCTCCGGCGGCGCCAAGGGAACCAAGCGCGGCAAGCCCCGAGGCCGCTGACGGCAACTGCCCCTCGCCGCCTAGACGAGTACTCCCGCCAGCATCCGGAACAGATCGTCCGTCGCGTCCGCCGCACCCAGCGCGGGCAGCGCGCCCAGAGCCAGGACTGCCACGGCGAGCGGCAACAGCCGGGGCGGCGGGGAGGCCTGCAGCGCCGCGATCCGCCGCGTGACCGCACGGTCCGTGAAGCCCAACGCGCAGGCGGGGCGCGGGTGTTCGGAGCTCAGGGCGGCGCGGGCCAGGGCGCGGGCGGTGGTGGCGCGGTCGCCGACCGCGTCCGCCGCGCGCTCGTCGGCCCACCGTTCCACCAGGAACGCGACCGTGCCCCGCACAGGTCGCAGCAGCGGGTTGGCCGCGGCGGCGAGCGTCGTCGCGGTCACCAACAGGGCGTGCCGGTGGGCGAGATGGGCGCGCTCATGGGCGAGCAGGACCCGGCGCTCCGCCGGCTCGAGGGCGCTCAGCATGCCCGCGGTGACCAGGATCCGGCCAGGTGTGCCGGGGATGGCGAACGCCTGCGGCTCGGGGGAGGCGGCGACGATCAGCTCGGTGTCCGCCGGGTGCCCCTCGCACAGCCGCCGCAGGGCCCGTCGCGTACGGCGGTCGGCGCTCACGGCGCCCTGGACGGACACGAGGAGCACGGCGAGGGCGACACAGGCCGCGATCCCGATGACCTCGGGCACCGGTTCGGCCAGCCGGTGTCCGTCCTGCCGGGCCTCGGCGACGACCGGCGGAGCGTCCCCCACGAGCGTCGCCGCCAGCAGGAACAGCGACCAGCAGGTGGCCGCCGCGGTCACCACGGCGGCGGCGGTCAGCACCCGCGCGGCCAGCGCCGGAGCCACCCGGCTGCCGATCGCCGGGCTGATCACGGCGAGCAGCAGCGACAGCGGCAACGGCGTGTAGACGTCGAACCTCATCCCGCGCCCCCGGCCAGCAGGTCGCGCAGCGCCTTCTCCTCCTCGGGCCGCAGTCCGCTCACGAACTGCTGGAGCGCGGCGATCGGATCCGGCCCCCGGTCCAGCGCCTCGTGCATCGCCTCGGCGGTCAGCTCGGCCGCGTTCTTCGCCGGTCGGTACGCCCCGCGCCGCCCGTCCGCGTCCCGCAGCACGAGCCCCTTGTCGTAGAGCCGCTTGAGGATCGTGTGCACGGTGTTGTAGGCGAGCGGGCCGTCGATCTCGGCCTGGATCTCGGCCGGTGTCAGGGGGCGGTCGGTCGCCCAGAGCGCGGCGAGGACCTCGCTCTCCAGCTCACCGGCGCTGCGCCGTTCCGCCCGGGCCCGCGGGTCTGTGCCAGCCATGGGCGTCACCTTACAGTCTGTAGGGTGCACCACGCATCGCCTGCCGACGAAGGTATTTTCCCGATCCGGCGGGCGTGACCGCGCGACCGGCTTTGCGATCTTTCGGTGGCCGAAATTCTATGGTGCCGATTCCGGAGAGCGTGTCGGCCGGGTGATGGGGCAGCAGAGAATCGGCCGATGTTCGTTGTCTGTCGCCGTTGTCCGTGGCGGGCGCCGGCATGATCGGCGATCGCCGAATCCATCCGTTCCGCGATTTTCCTGTCGATTCACTTCGCGGGTGGCATGCCTTTGCACGCACTTGGTTGCGACCGTGTAACTTTTAATCTTATGCTCGTTAACAAATTATGTCGGCCGTCGGTGTCGGAAAATGTTGCGGGAGAGTCGGGAGACGCGGATCAATGGCAATGACAGTGCTCGTGTGCGATTCGGTTCCTGTCGTGCGGGACGGCCTCAAGTCGCTCCTTTCCGAGGCGCCGGACGTGGCGAGAGTCTCCGCGACCGGCAGTGCTGTCGAATGTCTCGTGATGACCCGGAAATTAAAGCCGGACGTGCTGATAACCGACCTCAATCCAGAAGGCATGGACGGGATCGACTTCGTTCACCGGGTGATCCGGGAGAACGCGCAGGAGCGGGACGGGCGGCCCGGGGTCGTGGTCTTCGCCAGCGATATGACGGACCGGGTCATCGAGACTCTGTTACGGGCCGGAGCGATCACCCTCCTGGAAAAGGAGACCGGGCGCGAAATGCTGCTCACCGCGGTCAGGGCGGCGGCCAGGGGCGAGGTCATGCTCGCGCCCCATGTGACCGGACGGCTCGTCCGCTGGTTCAGGAGCCGGGAGTTCGGGCCGGATCGCGACCCGGATCCCCAGGTCGAGTCACTGACCCCGCGCGAGCGGGAGATTCTCGTGCTCGTGGGGGAGGGGCTGCCGATCGAGGAGATCGCGGCGAAGCTCGTCATCGGCTCGGCGACCGTCCGTACCCACATCTATCGGTTGCGGCACAAGCTCAACGTGCGGGACCGCGCTCAGCTCGTCTCCTTCGCTCATAGCGCCGGCCTGCTCTGAGAGCCGCTGCGAGAGTCACCTCGCGGTTGTTCCGCGTCCGACCCGGCCGACGGTTCGTCGGATCCCTTGGATCCTTCAGATTCCTCGGGCTCCGCCGACTCCGAACCCGGCACCTCGATCAGGAACATCGCCGTCACCACCAGCACCCCGCCGACCAGCGTGGAGACCGTGAGGCGTTCGCCGCCGACGAGTACGGCGAACAGGCCCGCGAAGACCGGCTCCATGGTCAGGACCACCGCGGCCTGCGTCGCGGTCACATGCTTCTGCGCCCACGTCTGCACCATGTACGCGAACGCCGAGGCCAGCACCGCCGTGACGAGGACCGCCGACCAGGTGCTGCCGCTCTGGGGCGGTCGTACACCGTGAGGGGCCGCGCCGATCAGGCACATCAGCGACGCCGTCGTCAGCTGGACCACGGTGAGGGCGTAGGCGTCCCGGCCCGGGGACCAGCGGCCCAGCGCCAGCAGGTGCAGCGCGAAGAAGACCGCGCACAGCAGGGTGAGTGTCTCCCCGGAGCCGAACGAGACGCCGTTGAGTGTGATCAGCGCCAGGCCCCCAGCCGCCGTAAGGGCAGCTGTCCAGGCCGTCAGGGACAGATGCTGGCGGAACAGCGCCCAGGCCAGCAGAGGCGTGATCACCACGAACAGACCGGTCAGGAATCCGCTGACGGCCGCGGATGTGTGCTGGAGGCCGAGGGTCTGGAGGATGTACGACATCCCCAGCAGGAATCCCGCACCCGCGCCGCGCGCCAGCGTGCCCCGGTCGATACGCCGTACGACCGACGGGCGGATCGCCGCCATCACCACTGCGGCGAGCGCGAACCGCCAGGTCAGGAAGTCGAAGACGGGCATGCCCACGGTGGCGTCCTTGACGACCAGGAATGTGGCGCCCCAGACGGCCGTGACGAGCAGCAGCCCGACCACGGCGATCAGCCGTAACCTGCTGTGCGCCGCGTTGTCGCGCGCCGGACGGAGCCGGAGCCGGTCGCTCATGACGCCGTTCATGGCGGTCCTTTCGTCGGGATGACGACCGCGCGGCCGGCCGCCGTGTCGACCGGGCACGACTGCTTGGGGCACTCGTCCAGGGCGCACATGCGGCAGATGCGCTGTCCGTGATCGGCGTCGGTCGTCAGATGGGCCAGCATCCGTTCCAGGAAACCGGTCAGCACCGTTCTCTCGCGCGGCCCGAGGACGGACATCGCGTCATCCATCAGGCCGCCGCGCAGCTCCAGTAGCCGCTTCGCCTCGCGTGTTCCCTCAGGAGTGAGGAAGATGGCCACCTTCCGGCCGTTGGCACCCGGTTCCCGGCGTGCCTTGCCGTCGCGTTCGAGCCGGTCCACCAGACGGGTGGCCGCGGACTGCGTCAGACCGAGCGGCCCGGAGATCCGGTCGATGCCCGCGCCGGGCTCCTGCAACAGGTACGTGAGCGCGGCCGGCGTGGCCCCGCTCTGCCCGGACGTGCTCTCGCTCGCCACCCGCTGCGCGTCGCCCAGCGCGGTGACCAGAGCTCCCAGCAGGTTCCCGGTACGACCGTCCGATGAAGCGTCCATACCATCGACCATGCATGAGTCATGCATGAGTGTCAACGGTGAGGCTGGCCCTGCGGTGACAGGCGGTGCCGGTACAGCGCCTCGTAGTACGGCAGCTGCCGGCGGTGGAAGTCCGCCAGCGTCGGATGGTTGTCCACGGTGAACTCGTACTCCCGGGCGGCGCGGGTGAAGCCGGCGCTCCGGCCCGCGTCCTGGTGCCACTGCGGGGCCCTGCGCCACTCCTCGCGCATCCCGGTCTCCCAGTTCAGCGTGTCGGGCAGGAAAGGGAGGCCCACCCGGTCGCAGTACGCCCTGACGGTCTCGGCGGGGCGGTCGAGCAGATCGTCGGAGTCCACCACCACGGGTACGTCCCCGGTCGCCGTACCGACCGCCTCGAACAGTTCGTGCAGTCGCCCGAAGCCGATGTCGTCGGCCGTGACATCGGGGTTGAGCGCGTAGTGGGAGGCGATGACCTCGTCCGGCTTCCGGATGATGAACGTGTGCCGGGCCTCCGTCAGGAAGCGGTGGTCCGCCAGCACCTCCGGGAAGCGGAAGTCCGTCGTGTCCTTGAAGAAGACCGGAGTGGTCCGGGCCAGTTCACGGATGGCCTCGATCAGTTCCGTCTCCTTTTCGATCGCGCGTCCCGCGACCTCGGTCGAACCGAAGTCCGCCAGGTGCGAGAAGGGCTCGTGCAGCGTGGTGAGATCCTCGCGTTCCATCATCATGCGGAGGAACGCCGTGGAACGGGATCGGGGTGCGCTCCACATCGCGATAATGCGCGGATTCCCGGTCGGGTCCGAATTGTTCATCGGTCCTCCTTTCGCTTTTGGACCGTAGCACCGAGGTCGTGCGTTGTTGAAGGGTGCGTCCGGCGTCATCATTTTGATTACGGCGTGAGCTGCGGTCCTTCGTCGGATTATTGGCCGCACGGTCGTTGCCGTCCTCGAAATTGGCACGGCGATGTAATCGTCTCGGGGAGGTGGCCGGGCGCTGCGGGTGTTTGACTCCACGGAGTCGAGATTCCTTTGAGCAGGTCCCTACGAGCAGGGGAGTGATCGTGATCGATACCTCGGCCGGCTCGGCCTATCGCGCCGTAGACATGGCGCCGTACGCCAACAATGTCGGTATTTCCGCCGCCGGGCACACCTCGCGAGGTGCGTTCAATGTCTGGGGCAACTCGTTCCCGGCGGAACACCTGCCGGAATCGGGTGCTCCGGTGAGCGTCGGCGGTGTTCCGTTCCGTTTTCCGCGGGTGGGGGTGGGGGACGACAATGCGCGCTGCGACGGGCAGTTCATCGCGGTCGAGGCGGGGCGTTTCGACTGGCTGCACCTGCTGACCGCGTCCGAACGGCGGGCCGAGGACGCGGTGGAGATGCACTTCGCGGACGGCAGCGTCGATCCCGAGTGGCTGCGCGTCTCGGACTTCTGGGCCGCACCCGCGTGGTTCGGCGAGACAACCGCGTTCGCGACGCCGACGATGCACTATCCGCACCATGTCCAGCGGGGCGTTTCGGCCATGCTGTGGTCCCAACGCGTCCCCGTCACCCGCCGGGCCGACCTGAGCGGATTCCGGCTGCCGCGCAATGCCGCCGTCCATGTCTTCGCCGCCACTCTGCAACGGACCGCGGTCCCGGAGGCCGGCCATGACCAGTGACTTCGCGACGCCCGCGGTGACCGACCCCGTACCGACCGAGGCACCCGTCCTCTGGTACCGGGACCCGATCAGCTGCCTCCAGTCCACCTTCGCGTCGGTGCTGGCCCGAGCCGGGATGAACCCGCTGGTCGCGCTCGGCGCCGGCTGGGAGTTCCTGTACATCCCGAACGACGTGCGGTCGGAGGAGTTCTACTACCCCTGCCGCCACGAGGGCGACCTGGGCCGCAGCCTCTTCCCCCACCACGACGTGAGTTCCTCGTGGTGGTGCCCGGCGGACCCGGACGATCCGCTGCGCGAGCTGCGCGAGGCGATGGCGGAGCGGCGGCTGGTCATCGCCGCCGTGGACAACTTCTTCCTCCCGTTCAGGCCCGCCTTCGGCGATGTCCATGCCGCACATCTGCTCGTCGTCCACGGCCTCGACGAGCGGCGCGGTCTTGTCCATGTCTCCGACGCGATGCCGCCCGCGTTCCAGGGGCCGATCCCGCTCGACGACTTCCTGAACAGCTGGGGATCCGCGAACCCGCAGGACCGGCAGGACGCGTTCTTCAGCGATTCGGAGATCAGCCGCCGCTGTCTGTCCGTGTCGGTCGGATCCCTCCGAGGCGGTGGCGCCGACCCCGGTCCCGAGCGACTCGCCGGCTGGCTGCGGGCCAACCTTGAGCGGTTCGAGGACCCCGGCACGGTCGCCGGACTCGGTGGACTGGCCGGACTCGACGGCTTTCTCCGCGAGTCGACCTTCCGGGCGCGGGCCGGTGAGGTGCGCGCGCTGCAGGAGCTGTACCCCTTCGGCTGGGGCATGCAGGCCCAAGCCGCCCTGCACGGCGAGCTGTTGCGCGACCGCGGGGCAGCGTGGCGGTCACCGGCGCTGGCGGGAGCCGGGCGGGCCGTGGAGAGCGTGGCCCACGCGTGGACCCCGCTGCGGATCACCGCCGCCCACGGACTCGACGACCCGGCCGCCGCGGCGGACGACCTGCGCCGGCACGCGGGAGTCCTGCGTTGGCGCCACACCGAGGCGGTCGAATCCGTCCAGCGGGCCCTGGACGAACTGTGAACTCCCGCTCACCGCACACCACTTCGACGACCGACGCCGAGCCGAGCCGAGAGGACGACATGAGCAAGCTCGCAGTACTGGGCGGAACAGCCGCCGTACCACCGGCACGGCGCCAGGTCGAGTGGCCGGTGATCGAGGACGACGACCGCAAGGCCGTGCTCGACGCGCTGGACGGCGGTCGGCTGGTCTCCGACACCGACGGTGAGACACCGGTGAGTCTGCTGGAGCGCGAGTGGGCCGAGCGGTTCGGCCACGGTCACTGTGTCGCCGTGGCGAACGGAACCGCGGCGCTCTCGCTGGCCCTGGCCGCTCTCGGCGTCGGACCGGGCGCCGAAGTCATCGTCCCCGCGCTGAGTTTCATCGCCACCGGACTCGCCCCGCTGCACAACCTGGCCGTGCCCGTCTTCGCCGACATCGACCCGGTGACCTTCAACATCGACCCGGACGACATCGAGCGGCGGATCACTCCGAGGACCGCCGCGATCATCCCGGTCCATCTGCACGGCGCCCCCGCCGACATGGACCGGATCGAGCGGATCGCGCGCCGGCACGGCCTCGCCGTGATCGAGGACGCCGCGCAGGCGCCCGGAGCGACGTACCGGGGGCGTCCCGTGGGCGGGTTGGGGGACATGGGGGCGTTCAGCCTCCAGGTCACCAAGAACATACCCACCTGCGGGGAGGGCGGTCTGCTGGTGACCGGTGACGCAGGGCTCGCGCAGTCCGCGCGCCGGGCACGGCAGTTCGGGGAGGACATCGAGAGCGGCAGGGACCGCGACTACGTCTCCCACCGGCTCGGCTGGAACCACAAGATGAACGCCCTCCAAGCGGCCTTCACCCGGGCGCAGTTGGCCCGTTTCGACGACTACGAGCGCTCCCGGCAGGGCACCATCACCCGTTTCCTGGACCGGATCTCCGAGCTGCCGGGCCTGACCGTGCCCACCGCGCCGCCCGGCACCACCCATGTCTGGCACATCCTGCGCTTCCGCCTCGACCCGGCCGCCGCCGGTCTGCCCGGTGCCACTCCGGAGCGTTTCCGTGACGCGCTGCGGCGGGTGCTGCGGGCGGAGGGGGTACCGATGTCGCGCTACCAGCTGATGCCGCTGCCGGACCAGACGGTCTTCCGGGACCGGACGGGCTTCGGACACGGCTATCCCTGGGCGGCACTCGAGGACGCGGCCCCGCCTGTGCACGACGACCACCACCCTGTCACCCGTGCCGTCCTCCGCGACTCCTTCACCCTCCAGAAACGGCATCTCAACCCCGGCAGCGGTGAACTCCTCGACCATTACGCCGACGCCTTCGAGAAGGCCTGGCAACACCTCGACGTGGTGGGGCAGTTCGCGGGGGTGAGCGCATGACGGCGGCCGGTCCCGTTGAACTGCGCGAGCGCGCCACCCGTGTCCGCGAGCACATCGCCGACATGTGCGCGGGCCCGGAGGGAGGCCATCTCGGCGGCGCGTACTCGGCCGCCGACATCATGACCGCCCTCTACTTCGACGTCATGAACGTCGATCCGGCCCGGCCCGACGCCCCCGAGCGGGACCGTTTCGTGCTCAGCAAGGGGCACGCCGCCGTCGGCCTGTACGCGACCCTCGCCGAGCGCGGCTTCCTGCCCGTCGACGAACTCGCGAGCTATGGCCGCCCCGGCAGCCGGCTGATGGGCCACCCGGTCCGCGCGGTGCCCGGTGTCGAGGCGGCCACCGGGTCGCTCGGCCACGGCCTCGCGCTGGGCTGCGGCTTCGCCCTCGGCGCACGCCTGGACGGCCGCGACAGCAGGACGTTCGTCCTCATGGGCGACGGCGAACTCCAGGAGGGCTCGGTGTGGGAGGCGGCAATCGGTGCTGCCTCACTGGGACTTGACCGGCTGGTCGCCGTCGTGGACCGCAACTCCCTTCAGCTGACGGGTCCCACGGACTCCATCGCCGCCATGGAACCCCTCGCCGACCGCTGGCGCGGCTTCGGCTGGGCCGTCCAGGAGGCCGACGGCCACGACCTCGCGGCGCTGGTGCGCGCCCTCGGCACGGCGCCGTGGGAACCGGGCCGCCCCAGCGTCCTGATCGCCCGCACCGTCAAGGGCCGCGGTCTGCCGTTCCTGGAGGGGCGCACCGCGTGCCACTACGTCACCTTCTCCGCGCGCAACCACGCCAAGGCCCGTGCCGTACTGGGCCGTTCAAGGAAGGAGGACACCGGGTGACCACCACTGCGGCCCCTGCCCCAGCGGCTCCCGCCGTGACCCGTGAGGCCTATCGCGACCGGCTGATCCCGCTGCTCGGGACCGATCCCCGGCTGATGTGCCTGGACACCGACACCGGGCTGTTCGGCGCCGCTCACATCGAGGCGGCGGGCGAGCGGTACCTCAACCTCGGCATAGCGGAACACAATCTGATGGGCATCGCCGCGGGCCTCGCGTTCGGTGGGCGCATGCCGTTCGTCAACACCATGGCGGGCTTCGCCAGTTCGCGGGCGCTGGAGGCCGTGAAGGTGGACATCGCCTATCCCGCGCTGCCCGTACGCATCATGGCGACGCACGGCGGCCTCGCCGCCGGCCATCTCGGGCCCACGCACCACGCGTTGGAGGACCTGGCCGTCATGCGGACACTGCCCACCATGACGGTGGTCGTGCCCGCCGACGCCGCCGCCACCGCCGCCGTGGTCGAGCAGAGCCTCGACCTGCCGGGCCCGCTCTACGTACGGCTGGGCCGCAAGGCAACCCCGGCCGTCCCGGGCGACGAGCCGATGGTCATCGGCCGGGCCCAGCGGCTGCGCGAGGGCGGCGATGTCGTCCTCGTCGGCTGCGGCCCGTACCCGGTGGCCGCCTGCACCGAAGCCGCCGGTCTGCTGGGCGAGTCGGGCGTCTCCGCCGCCGTCCTCAACATGCACACCCTGAGCCCGCTCGACACCGAGTCCCTCTGCACGGCCGCCTCGGGCGCCTCGCTCGTCGTCACCGTGGAGGAGCACTGGCGCAGTGGCGGCCTCGGCGGCGCGGTCTGCGAGGCCCTGGCCGAACGGCAGCCGGTGCGCGTGCTGCGGATCGGGATGCCGGACCAGTTCTCGGACACGGTCGGCGGCCAGGAGCACCTGCTCGACCACTACGGCATCACGGCCGCGCGCACCGCAGCCGCCGTGACCGCCGCCCTCGAAGCCAATTGACGATCCGTCACCACCCAAGCCCCATCAACACCCAACAGAGAAAGGCGAGTTCATGACGACCGCTACCCAGACCTGCCCGGAGTGCGACGGCCCGGTGAACGTCGGTGACACCGTCCGCGCCAGCGAGGTCATCGAATGTCCCGAGTGCCGCAGCGAGTTGGAGGTCGTGGCCACCGCGCCGCTGCTCCTCGCCCTGGCCCCCGAGGTCGAAGAGGACTGGGGGGAGTGACGCGGTGGTCTCCTCCACAGCGCCCAGGACGGCGTTGCTGGCTTCCAGGATGCGCTTCGAGGAGAAGCGCCTCCTGGAGGCCCTGGACCGCCGGGGCGTCCCCTGTACGACCATCGACACCCGGACCGTCCAACACCACCTGCACGACACCCCGCCGCCGTGGGACCTGGTGCTCAACCGGGAGATCTCGGCGACCAAGGCCCTCTACGCGGCCCTCACCTACGAGTCCGCCGGCGTCACCGTCGTCAACTCCGCCACGGCCATCGAGACGTGCGGAGACAAGTGGCGCACCTCGCTCGCGCTGCGCGCCGCCGGGATCCCCGCACCGCCCGCCGCCCTCGCCCTCACGGCACAGGCCGCGGAGGAGGCGGCCGAGGAGATCGGCTATCCGGTGGTCCTCAAACCCCTGGTGGGTTCCTGGGGCAGGCGGGTCGCCCTGCTCCCGGACGCCGCCGCGCTGCGCACGGTGCTTGAGTACAGCGAGGCACTGCCGTCGCCGCTGGCCCAACTGGCCTATCTGCAAGGGTACGTGGACAAGCCCGACCGAGACATCAGAGTGATCGTCGTCGGCGGCGCTCCGATCGGCGCCATGTACCGCAGGTCGGACGGCTGGCGGACCAACGTGGCACGCGGCGCGACGACCACGGCCTGCCCCCTCACCGACGACCTCGCCAAACTCGCGGCGACCGCGGCCCGGGAGACCGGCGCGGACCTCGCGGGAGTCGATCTCGTCGAGGACGCGGACGGCGGCCTCCAGGTCCTCGAGGTCAACCACGGAGTGGAGTTCAAGGGCTTCCAGGAGGCACACGAGGGCCGCGTCGACGTCGCCGAAGTCATCGTGGAGCGCCTGGTGTTGGGGACAGACAGGGGAACTGGCAGGGGGGTGGACGCATGATCCGGGCCGCGGTGTTCGGTGCCGCCGGATACATCGGCGGCGAACTGCTCAGGCTGCTGCTCGGCCACCCCGAGGTGGAGCTGACGGCCGCCGTGTCGTCCCGCTTCCCCGGCAAACGCCTCGACAGCGTCCACCCCAACCTCCGCTCGGCGACCGACCTCACCTTCACCACCCCCGAGCGGGCCGACGACTGCGACGTGGTCCTCCTGGCCACCCCGCACCGGTCCACCGTGGATCTCGTACGGCACTGGGCGGACCGCACGGACCTGCTGATCGACCTCTCGGGCGACTTCCGGCTGCGCGACCCGGACGTGTACCGGCGCTACTACGGAGTGCCGCACGAGGCACCGGAGTTGCTCGACCGGTTCGTCCCGGGCATACCGGAACTGCACCGCGACCGGCTGCGCACCGCACGGCTGATCAGTGTCCCGGGCTGCATGGCGAACGCCGCGATCCTCGCACTGCACCCGCTGGCCGCCCGCCAACTCGCGCTCTCGCCCGTGCTGTTGGACGGCCGTACCGGATCCAGCGGTTCGGGCGCCTCCGCCGGCGATTCCAACCTGCACGCCGAACGCAGCGGCGCTTTAAGGGTGTTCGCGCCCGCCACCCATCGGCATGAGGCCGAAGTCGCCCAGCACACCGGCCTCGACGCCCGGATGACGGCGACCGGAGTCGAGGCCGTGCGGGGCGTGCAGATCGTCTGCCACGCCGAGGTGCCGGAGGGCGTCGAGGAGCGGGCCGTACGGGCGGCGTACCGCGAGGCCTACGCCGACGAGCCGTTCGTCCGCCTGGTGGCCCACAAGCGGGGCACGTACCGCTATCCCGAGCCCAAGATCCTGCTCGGCTCCAACTACTGCGACATCGGCCACGCATGGGACGACGCGTCGCGTCGCCTGGTGGTCGTCGCCGCCCTCGACAACCTCGTCAAGGGCGGCGCGGGCAACGCCGTGCAGTGCCTCAACGTACGCATGGGCTGGCCCGAATCGTACGGACTGTCCTTCCCCGGGCTGCACCCGGTGTGAGGACCGTGCACGAGCGTGAAGGGAGAACCGACCATGGGCGCGCCCCGGTTGGTCGTCGTCAAATGCGGCGGCAACAGCGATGTGAACGCCGCCGGTATCTGCGCGGATGTCGCCGGTCTGGTGAAGGAGGGCCACCGTCTCGTGGTGGTGCACGGCGGATCGGCCGAGATCGACCGGCTGGCCGGCGAACTCGACGTACCGCAGCGGCGCCTGGTCTCGCCCGACGGGGTCTCGGCCCGGCACACCGACGAAGCAACCCTGGCCGTGGTAACGCTGGCGCTGGCCGGCTCGGTGAAGCCGAAGCTCGTGAGCGAGCTGCTGGGCAGGGGCATCCCCGCCGTGGGCCTCACCGGTCTCGACGGCGGACTCGTGCTGACCCGTCGCAAGAAGGGACAGAAGGCGGTCGTCGACGGGCGCACCGTGGTCGTGCGCGACGACCACAGCGGCCGGATCGAGGCAGTACGCGGGGAGTTGATCGCGACCCTGCTCGCGCACGGGTACGTCCCCGTCGTGTCGCCGCCCGCCTCCGACGAGCACGGTGCGCCCGTCAACGCGGACGCCGACCGTGTCGCGGCGGCGCTCGCGGCCGAACTCGACGCGGACCAGCTGGTGTTGCTCACCGGAGCGGCCGGTGTGCTCGCCGACCCGGACGACGAGGACAGCGTGCTCGCCGACTGCGAAGTGGCCAGGGCGGGCGCGCCGGGGGAGTTCGCCCGGGGCGGTATGGCGCTCAAACTCGTCGCCGCCCGGGAGGCGTTGCTCGGCGGCGTCGGACAGGTGACCGTCGCCGACGGGCGGAGCGAGGGGGCCGTCGGTGAGGCGCTGCGCGGCGCCGGGACGGACGTACGACTGACGTCCAGTCAACAACCCGATCAGGAACAGGAATTGCCCGGAATAGACAGGGAGTGACCGATGATCACCGAAACCGCTGTCCCGCCCGCCGCCCTCGCAGGCACCGATCCCGGCGCCGCCGTCGACATGCTGCGGTCCATGCTGGAGATCCCCTCCCCGTCCGGCGAGGAAGGCCCGTTGGCTCGTCATCTGGCCGACGTCATGAGGGGACTCGGACTCACCGCCCGCATCGACGACGCGGGCAACGTGATCGGCGAGACCCCGGTCCGCGCCGGCCCGCGCATCATGCTGCTGGGCCATATGGACACCGTCCCGGGGCAGTTGGCCGTACACCTCGAAGGCGGCCGACTGCACGGCCGTGGCGCGGCCGACGCCCAGGGGCCCCTCGCGGCCATGGTGCGCGCGGTCGCCGCCCACCGCGACTTCCCCGGACAGCTCGTGGTCGTGGGAGTCGTGGAGGAGGAGACCCCGCGGTCGCGTGGAGCGGTGCACATCGGGCGGACCCTCGCGCGGCCGGACGCGCTGATCGTGGGGGAGCCCAGCGGGTGGCCGGGGATCGTCATCGGGTACAAGGGGAAGCTGGACCTGGAGTACCGGGTCGCCTGCCCCGCCACGCACCCGAGCAACCCGGTCGAGAAGGCCACCGAATCCGCCGCCGCGTTCTGGCAGGACGTGCTGGAGCTGCTCGGACCCGAGCAGGGGCACGCCTCGTTCGCGACCCCGGGCGCGACCCTGGTGGGGATGCGCGGGGACCTCACCGGTGCGGAGCTGTACGTGAGCATCCGTACGCCCGTCGGGTTCGACCAGGACGGGTTCGTCGCCGCTCTGCGGGAACGGGACCAAGTCCGGGGCAGGGACGGCAGGTTGGCGGTCGTCAACGGGGTGCGGGCGGTGGAGGCGGAGCGGCGCGGGCCGGTGGCGCGCGCTCTCAGCGCGGGGATCCGGGGCCTCGGCGGGACTCCCCGGCCGACGCTGAAGACCGCCACCTCCGACATGAACACCCTGGCCGAGGTCTGGGACATCCCGATGGCGACCTACGGCCCCGGGGACAGCGCGTTGGACCACTCCGACGAGGAGCACATCCTCGTCGACGACTACCTGCGCGGTATCGCCGTCCTGTCCACGGCACTGGGCGAGTTGACCACCCTGCGGGCCGGTGCCGCCGGTGAACTCGGGGGTGCGTCATGAGCGTTGGGCAACCGGTCCTGGCGAAGCCGGAGTTCTGCACCTGCTGGCCCGGCGCGACCGTATGGCTGACGGGGCTGCCGAGCGCGGGCAAGTCCACCATCGCCGCCGCGCTGGCGGAGCGACTGCGCCACGACCGGCGGCGGGTGGAGGTGCTCGACGGCGACGAGATCCGCAGGTTCCTGTCGGCCGGGCTCGGCTTCTCCCGCGCGGACCGGCATCTCAACGTCCAGCGGATCGGCCTGGTCGCGGAAGTGCTGGCGCGCAACGGGGTGATGGTCCTGGTGCCGGTGATCGCGCCGTACGCGGACTCCAGGTCCTCAGTCCGCCGCCGCCACGAGAAGTCCGGGACGAGGTATCTGGAGGTGCATGTCGCGACACCGGCGTCGGTCTGCTCGGAGCGCGACGTCAAAGGCCTGTACGCCCAGCAGGCGGCCGGCCGGATCTCCGGACTGACCGGCGCGGACGACCCCTACGAGGAGCCCGCCCACCCCGATCTGCGGATCGACGCACACGCCCAGCGGGTCGTCGAATCAGTGGACGCGCTGCACGCGCTGCTCGTGCGAAAGGAGTTGGCATGACTGTCGCCGCCAAGCACACGGCCGGCACGGAGAACCCGTATCAACTGCCGCACCTGGACGCCCTTGAGTCGGAGGCGGTCCACATCTTCCGTGAGGTGGCGGGTGAGTTCGAGCGGCCGGTGATTCTGTTCTCCGGCGGCAAGGACTCGATCGTCATGCTGCATCTGGCGTTGAAGGCGTTCGCTCCGGCGCCGGTTCCCTTCTCGCTGCTGCATGTGGACACGGGACACAACTTCCCCGAGGTCCTTGAATATCGGGACCGCACGGTCGAAAAGCACGGGTTGCGCCTCCATGTGGCCTCCGTACAGGACTACATCGACCGCGGTGTGCTGCGGGAACGGCCCGACGGGACCCGTAATCCGCTCCAGACCGTGCCGTTGACGGAGAGGATCCAGAGCGAGCGCTTCGACGCGGTCTTCGGTGGCGGTCGTAGGGACGAGGAGAAGGCACGCGCGAAGGAGCGGGTGTTCTCGCTGCGGGACGAGTTCTCGCAGTGGGAACCCCGCGCCGCCAGCGGCCCGAGCTGTGGAATCTCTACAACACTCGGCACGCGCCCGGCGAGCACGTCCGCGTGTTCCCGCTGTCCAACTGGACCGAGCTGGACGTCTGGCAGTACATCGCACGCGAGGGCATCGACCTCCCCGACATCTACTACGCCCATGAGCGGGAGGTCTTCCGACGGGGCGAACTCTGGCTGACACCGGGGAGTTGGGGCGGGCCGGGTGTCGGCGAGACGGTCGAGAAGCGTCAGGTGCGGTACCGGACCGTCGGCGACATGTCCTGCACCGGCGCGGTCGACTCCGGCGCCGTCACCGTCGAGCAGGTCATCACCGAGATCACCGCCTCCCGGCTGACGGAGCGGGGCGCCACCCGGGCCGACGACAAGCTGTCCGAGGCCGCCATGGAGGACCGCAAGCGCGAGGGGTATTTCTGATCATGGGGACCACCATCGGCACATTGCGCTTCGCCACCGCGGGCTCCGTCGACGACGGCAAGTCCACGCTCGTAGGACGGCTGTTGCACGACTCCAAGTCGGTCCTCACCGACCAACTGGAGGCCGTGGAGCGGGCGTCGGCGAACCGAGGCCAGGAAGGCCCCGACCTCGCACTGCTCACCGACGGCCTGCGCGCCGAACGCGAACAGGGCATCACCATCGACGTCGCCTACCGCTACTTCGCCACCCCGCGTCGCCGGTTCATCCTCGCCGACACCCCCGGCCATGTGCAGTACACCCGCAACATGGTGACGGGTGCCTCCACGGCCGAGCTGACGGTGATCCTCGTCGACGCCCGCAACGGAGTCGTCGAACAGACCCGCCGCCACGCCGCGATCGCCGCGCTGCTGCGCGTCCCGCACGTCGTCCTCGCCGTCAACAAGATGGACCTCGTCGACTACCGCGAGCCCGTGTTCGCCGCCATCGCCGAGGAGTTCACGGCCTGCGCGAGCGAACTCGGCATACCCGAGATCACCGCGATCCCCATCTCGGCACTGGCCGGCGACAACGTCGTGGAACCGTCCGCGCACATGGACTGGTACGGCGGGCCGACCGTCCTCGAACACCTGGAGACCGTTCCCGTCGGCACCGCTCTCGCGAGTGCGGCGGCCCGTTTCCCCGTGCAGTACGTCATCCGTCCGCAGAGCGCCGAGCACCCCGACTACCGGGGATACGCGGGGCAGATCGCTTCCGGTGTGCTGCGCGTCGGCGACCCGGTCACCGTCCTGCCGTCCGGTCTCACCAGCACGATCACCGGTATCGACGCCCTCGGTACGCCGGTCGACCGGGCCCGGGCGCCGCAGTCGGTGACGCTTCTCCTCGAGGACGACCTCGACATCTCACGCGGTGACCTCATCGCTCCCAGCGCGCAGGCACCGGCCACCACGCAGGACGTCCAGGCCACGGTCTGTCATCTCAACGAGCGTCCGCTGAAAGTAAGTTCGCGTGTCCTGCTCAAACACGGCACCCGTACCGTCAAGGCCGTCGTACGGGAACTCCCGCACCGCATCGACCTCACCCATGGCCTGGCCCGCGAGACCGACCCCGGTGAGTTCGCCGTCAACGACATCGGCTCGATGGTGCTGCACACCGCCGAGCCACTGCCGTTCGACGCGTACGCCGACTCCCGCCTCACCGGTTCCTTCCTCCTGATCAGTCCCGCCGACGGGGCCGTCCTCGCGGCGGGGATGTGCGCGGCTGCCGATCGGTGAGGTCAGGAACGTGTCTTCCTTCTGGAGGCCGGCTGCTTGTCGGTGTTCGCCCGGGTTCGGGTTGCGGGGGACGCCGGGGGCAGTGGTCAGCCGGGCCAAGTGCGCTGTTCGTAGGTTGAGTTGGGGGTGTCGTCGTGGCCGAGCCGGTTCCGGAGCTGCTCGCTTTCAGCGGTGTTTCCTGGAGCGCCGGATGAGCAGCAGCGCGATGAACGCGCCCGCCGCGGCGAGCAGCGGGGCGCTGTTGGCGCGTGCCGCCCGCAGACCTTGGCCGGCCTTTTCGCGGGCCGGCTCCGGGGTCTTCTCCCAGGCGAGCCGACCGGCGTGAGCCGCCTTGTCGCGGACCTGCTCCGTGGCCGCGGCGGCCTTCGCCCGCACAGGCTCCGGTGTCCTGTCCTGCACCTCATGGACCACGCGTGCCGCTGTGTCCCGCAGTTGGGCCTTGGCCTGTGCCGCCTTCTCCCCGACCTGTTCCCTGACCGCGTCCGTCTTCTCCCGGGCGCGGGCCTTGCCATCGGCCTCGGCCGCGAGCGCCTCGACGGTCTCGCCGAGTTCCTCGCGGGTCGCCTCGACCTGCTGGCGCAGTTCCTCCGCGGAGGGTGCTGCCTCGTCGCCGGTGTGCGGCTTGTCCTGGGTCATCGCTGTGCCTTCTCCCTGATTTCGGCTACGTCGGCCTCGACGCTGTCGGCCTTCTCCTGCCACCGTTTGATCCTCTGTCCGTGTACCCGGGCAACGGCGCCTCACCGCCTTGGGCAGGGGCGCGCGGGAGCGCGGGTGCAGCGGCCGTCGAGCGCGCACGATGCACGCAGACGGTGCCGCAAGGACAGGAGCGCGCGGATGTCGTTCGAGGGCGTGATAGGCATCGTGCAGTACGTGATGAATCTGGTGGGCATCCTGGCCTTTGCCGGTGATGGGCGTACGCCCCGTGGCGTTCAGTGCCCCCGGGCTATTGCTGCGCGCCGATCGTCGGCGGCCTGGTGGTCTTCCTCAGCGCGCGCCCGCAGCGTCACGAGAGGGCGTTCGACCTCTTCGACGCGGCGGCCCTGGGCCTGTTCAGCGTCACTGTCCTGCATCACCTCCAACTCCTCGACGAGTGGACGGCCCCGGCCGCCGCCCTCGCCTTCGGCCTGCGCGTCCTCGCCCTGCGGCGCAACTGGCGCACCCCCAGGCCCCGTTTCTGGCGCAACCCGTTCGTCGGCATGCGCGCCGTCCCTGAACCTCCGCAGCCCGAGGCGCACTTGGGGCACATGGGAACTCGATCACCACACGGTTCTCTTGCGGCGCCCCCAGCCCGACCGGGCCGTACGACGCCACCGTGACAGCCCCCGGTCCCCGTGGACGCAACCTCGCAGCCAGACTTCGCCGTAGCCCTCCGCGACCGCTCTCCCGTATATACGCGTCAGACCCTGCGGACCGGCACCCTGTCCAGGCTGCCCTGGCCCCGTACGGGGCCGGCGGGACCAGGGCAGGCGTCACATGAGCCGGTCAGCCGACGGGCCGGGCCCGCGCGGCGTTGTCCGTCGTGCCGCGGGTGGGGCTACGCCGTTCACAGGCACTGCGAGATGACGCGCAGGACGACGCCCGGATAGTTGGTGGATGCCGAGGCGTACCACCCGGAGAGGTTCGGAGCCGTGTTCCGGACGACCTCCGTGTAGACGAGGCTGCTGTTCTGGACGGGCGGGTCCAGGGAGGCGCCGCCCGACAACGGCACATGTCCGGCGGGGCAGTTGCCGTAGCCGCCGGCCGAGCCGTTGACGGAGTACGGCGTGGACACCAGCGTGGGGGCCGGCAGGGGCGCGCACTGCGTCGTCACGACCAGCGTGTCGACACCGCTTCGCGCGAAGGTGGCGAACGACCAGCCGGTCTGGTCCGCCGTCGGCGCGTCGGTCTGCATGTTGAAACCCGCGGGTGTCGGAGAGCCCGAACTGTCCACGAAGTAGCCGCCGCCGCCGAACGCGTACGTCCCCGTGGGGCAGGTGACGGTCTGGCTGAACAGGACGTAGTCACCGACGTTCCCGGTGTGGGCCTGGAACGTCACCGACCGTGAGGTGCTCCCGGCGAGTTGTGCCGCCGGGACGCAGTCGGCGACGAGCGGCAGGTAGAGGTAGTTGGGATTGTTCAGGACGCCCACCACGAAGGCGCCGCTGCCGTTCGGTGTCAGGCCGACGCTCGCGAGGTTCGCGTTGCCTCCTCCCGCGGAGACGGCCTTCATGCCCGCCGGGCAACTGACCGAACCCGCCACCTGGTCGTACGCCTGACCGGTGAGATTGGCCCAGCGCTGGGTGAAGTTCACCGGCGCGAACGCCGCCGCCGACGTGGCGAACAGTAACCCGGCCGCGAAAAGTGTCGCGACGAGGGCCAGAATTCTTCGTGATCTCAAGTCATGTCCCCTTCGGTTGTGGACACCGACCCGCGCCCGCGCCCGGCCTGCCGCTGACCGGCAGCGGACGTCACGCAACGGCGCGGGATCGGCGCCGGCTGCGCATGAACCACGGTGGGATTCGCCGGTACCACCGTCGAGCGCTGTTCCGGTGAACGGACCGCTGCCGTGCTCGGGCGAGACCTGCGGGCGCCTCCCGGCGCTCTCGTCGCCGAGAACGGCGCCTGGAGCGTGCGCCGGACGCGATGCTCGACCACGTCGAATCCCGCATCGGGCGAGCGTGAGGGGCGGCCGTCGGCTCCGGCCCGGCGGAGTGCTGCGAGGGCGGCTCCCGAGGCCCGGCCGTAGGGTGGAAGTGAAGGAGATGAGGGTCATGACCGGACAGGTGTTGAGCGAGGTCAGTGCCGTCGTCGCTCCCGAACGCGAAGCCGGCTTCGTCGCGGCCTATCGCGAGCTGGTGACCCGTCCACTGCCCGACGGGCTGGTGCGGACCGAACTGCTGAGAGGGCAGGACGGACGCTGGCGTATCCAGTCGCTGTGGCGGGACCGCGCCGCCCTCGATGTCGTGCGCGCCGCCCCGGGTGGCCCGCCGGCACCCCGGCTCTTCCGCGAAGTGGGCGCCGACCCCGCACTGGCGGTGTTCGAAGTCGAGGTCCACCGCGTCGCGTTGGTCTCACCGGGCTGAGACTCGGGAAGAACCGCTGAACGTACGTACGGCTCGGGCAGGTGCGCAACGGCGGACCTTCAGGGTGCGTCGTCGGCCCCGGGCATCGTGTGCGCGATCGTGGCCGGCCGGTCGGAGTCGCTGCTCATTGGACTGCCTGGTCCTGAGTGCGCGCCGGTTCCTGCGCGAGCGGGCGGAGGCGGGTGAGCAGGTCGCGTCGGCCACGGATGACCAGGCCGAGCCCACCCGCGCGCTCGACATCGAGCATGCCGCTGAGCAGTCCGAGGACCGCACGGGGCGGTCCGTCCAGGACGAGGTCCGCGTCGGCGGCGCGGCCGAGCCGGGTATGGACCTGGCCGCCTCTCAGCTCGATGACGGCCGCCTCGTCGTTCGCGACAAGCTGGATGACCGCGGGTGGGGCGTCGGGATCGGCGTCGGTGGTGAACCATGCCGGGGCGTAGGCCAGCCACTGTGCCTGGAACGCGTCGTCCGGCCGCTCGACGGTCATGAACCGTAGACCCCACAGCCCGAGCGCCTTCAGTACCGGCTCCAGCTCCAGGCCGGTCTCGCTCAGGGCGTAGAGGGCGGTGGCGACCGGCGGCGGCGCGTCCTCGCGGGTGATCAGTCCGGCGGCCTCGAGTTCCTTGAGGCGGGTCGAGAGGAGGTTCGCCGCGACGCCCGGCAGCCCGTTCTTCAGGTCCGTGAACCGGCACGGACCGCGCAGCAGCAGCTCCCGGACGATCAGCAGCGTCCAGCGGTCTCCCACGACGTCGAGGGCCCGGGCGATCGAACAGTACTGGCCATAGCTCCGCATGCGCCAAGCGTAGACCGTCGGTGGTTTAGTTTTCAAATCGAGTGGTAGAAAAAATCTACCACCTGTGCTTAATCTTCCACCATGACTCGTGCACCGTCGAAACCGCTCGTGCTTGTCGCACTCCTGGCGGCATCGTTCGTGATCAACCTCGACACCACTCTGGTCAACGTGGCCCTGCCGACGCTGATACGTGAACTGGGCACCTCCACCGCCCAGTTGCAATGGGTGGTGGATGCCTACAACCTCGTGTTCGCCGCCCTGCTGCTGACCTCGGGCAGTCTGTCCGACCGCTTCGGCCGCAAGGGCATGCTCCTGGCCGGCCTACTGGTCTTCGGCCTGGCCAGCTTCACCGGGGGATACGCCGACACCCCGGCGGAGCTGATCGCGGCCCGGGCCGTGATGGGCCTCGGGGCCGCGATGACGTTCCCGGCCACGCTCTCACTGCTCACCGGCGTCTTCACCAGCCGCAAAGAGCGCGCGCTGTCCATCGGCCTGTGGGGTGCGACGGCCGGTATGGCCATCGCGCTGGGTCCGATCGCCGGCGGCTTCCTGCTCAAGCACTACAGCTGGTCGAGCATCTTCTACGCCCTCGGCCCGGTGTCCCTGGCCGTCATCGTCCTGGTGGCAGTGTTCGTCCCGAGGTCGCAGAATCCCCTGCCGCACCGCCTGGACCTCCCGGGCCTTGTCCTGTCCGGGGGATTCATGGGGCTGCTCGTCTACACCATCATCGAGGCCCCGGACCGCGGCTGGGCATCGCCGGCGTCACTCGCCGGCTTCGCCGGCGCCGTGCTCCTGCTCATCGCGTTCATCGTCGGCGAGCGCCGCGCCGAAGAGCCGATGCTCGACGTGCGGCTCTTCAAGGACATGCGCTTCAGCGCCGCCAGCGCCTCGGTCACGATCGCGTTCTTCACGCTGTTCGGGTTCATCTTCCTGATGACGCAGTTCTTCCAGTTCGTCCGGACGTACAGCCCCCTGTCCACCGGCGTCCACCTGCTGCCCGTCGCGGTCTCCGTCGCCGTCGGATCGACCCTCGGGACACGGCTGGCGGTCCGGGCCGGCACCAAGGCTGTCGTCACGGCCGGGCTCGCTCTCCAGGCGGCTTTCTACTTCTGGGTCGCCTCCGACATTTCCCCGACCCTCGGCTACGGCGTCATCGCCGCCCAGATGGTCGTCTACGGCCTGGGCATGGGCCTGACCTCCGCACCCGCGACCGAGTCCATCATGGGCGCGGTCGCAGCCGACCAGGCCGGAGTGGGGTCCGCCGTCAACGACTCCACCCGCCTCCTCGGCGGAACCCTCGGCGTCGCGGTCATCGGCAGCGTGTACGCCTCGCTGTACGGCGCCCGGCTCGACACCGCTCTCCCGGCACTGCCCGCCGCGCTGACAGACCTCGCCCATCAGTCCGTCGGGGCCGCGTTCGGCGTCTCCGGCCAACTCGCCGCCGACGGCCGGCCCGCCGTGGCCGAGGCCGTACGGCAGGCCGCGACCAGCGCCTTCGACCACGGTCTCAGCGTCGGGTGCGTCGTGGCCGGAGTCGTCGCAGTCGCCGGCGCGCTGCTCGCCGCCGTCTTCCTGCCCGCCCAGCCCCCGCAGCAACCCGGACCGGCACACCGGCCGGCCGGGTCGGCCGACACCACCAACTACCGGAAGGACCCGGTGTCATGACCTACGGAGAATCCGCCGTCCGCCAGACCGTCGACCGACTCCTGAGCGACCACCGCGATCTCGACGCCGCGGCCGACGGAGCCCTGGACAACCTCGATCAGTTCCACATCGGCGGCGCCGGCGCCGTCGAACTGCTCATCCCCACCCTCGCCCTCGCGCACGGCGACGTCGTCCTGGACGTCGGCTCCGGATTCGGCGGCCCCGCACGCCAGATCGCCCGCCGCACCGGCAACCACGTCGTCGGCATCGACATCACCCCGTCCTACGTCGACGCCGCACGCGACCTCACCGTGAGGGCCGGACTCGGCGACCTCGTCCAGTTTCAGGCGGGGGACATAGCCGGCTTCCAGCCCGATCCGCCCTTCGACGCCGCGATCACCATGCACGTCCAGATGAACGTGCGGGACAAGACCACCTGGTTCCGTCACATCGCCGAACGCCTCGCCCCCGGCGCACGCCTGGCTCTCTGGGAGGTCTGCCGACCACACCAGGCCGACCTTCCCTGGCCCATGCCCTGGTCACTCGACGGCACCGACAGCTTCGTCGTGCCCGCCGACACCCTGCTCGCCTCCGTCAAGGACGCGGGGTTCACCAAGGTCGAGTGGACGAACGAGTCGACATGGGTCCAGGACTGGATCACCAGGACCTTCGCGGACGGCCTGCCCGCCGGCCCCGCACTGCCGATGCTCCTCGACGACGGCTATACCCGCGTCATCAACTACGCCACCGCGCTCGCAGACGGTTCCCTCGAAGTCTGGCGCGGCTGTTTCACCAAGGACGCCGACCAAGCCTGACTTTTGGCCCCCTGGCGTTGGCCCGCAGAGTCCGCGGAGACGGCCCGGAAGCGCAGGAACAGTGGCGCCGCGTAGAAGCCGATCCTGACGGCTTTCGCGGAGCGGCGGCGGAACCGGTGGAACAGCGGCAGTCTGCTGACCGAGACAGGCGATTCCTCGTCGGTGTCGGCCTGTTCGGCTGCGTTCACCCGCGCGGATGCCTCGTCCAGCCAGCCGTTCGCCACCGCGGTCGGGTTCTGGAGTGCTTCCGGTGTGCCGGCGGTCGACTGCTTCGCCTTCCACCGTGCGGTGGGCGAAAGCCACCTGCCGAGTCGCATCCTCGAAGGCCGGTCGGCGGCCCGCTGGAGGTCGACAGGCGCAAGGACCCATGGCTCACCATCGTGCCGAATGGGGTTCATGTCACCGGCACAGGGCCGTCCGCCGAGCGGTAGGCCAACTCCTAGCAGAGAACGGCAAGTTGAAGTGAAGTCGGGCTCGTCGTTGCGGTTGGGGCAAGCATGTCGGCCTTGGGTGCGCCGAGCGGTCGAGGCCGAGGCGGGGTGAACACCCCCGGTCCGGACTCGACCAGGACGCCGTCGCCGGGAAGACCCGCGCCGCGTGGCCCGGGTCTTGCCGGTGGAGCGAACCGCTGCGGGACTTCGTTGCAGGGCGCCGACGCCAACCCCTGTCTCTGGACACGCGCCCACGGCCGCGCTCCGGTGGTGCAGGCTCCGGTCTGCCTCACCTACGAGAACCCGCCCGGCGTCCACACCGCCGCCGAGCGCGTCGACGCGTTCAAGAACGGCCCGCGGAGCGGATGGTTCAACTGCGCCAATCTCAACGCTGCTGTGCGAAGGCGCCGATTAGCGGAATTTCCCCGACGAATGGCGGGGTCCGTCCCGTAGATCTCCTCGACCACCGCAAACGGATGGGAATTTGTCTCTGAGGCAAATCCGTGTGGGCCAGGCCAGGTTCGGTGTGAGGGTTCCGTAACTCCGCTTTGTTCCGGATGACTTGGTTCGGTAACCGGAGGTGGCTGAAGTAATGGTCACAAGCAGCGGCGAGGCGCAAGACCTCGGCGCCAGGCATGGAGGATGTCATGCCCGAGATGTATTTCGATGTGCGCTGGCCCGATGATACGACCCAGCGCTGCTATTCCCCCTCGACAGTCGTCGAGGAGTATTTCGCGGCAGGCGACACCTACGAACTGGCGGATTTCCTGGAGCGCAGTCGAACAGCGCTCGGAATCGCCGGTGAGCGGGTCCGTGAGAAGTTCGGTTTCCACTGCACGGGCGCTTCGGGCCAGTTGGAGCAGATCGAGGAGACGGTGCGCGTCCGCGCCTTCCCCGCCGGAGCCAAGGTCACGGTCGAGGCGCTGCTCGACGCCGACGGGAGCCCGAGGTGAGCGCGGAGCCCCGCCTCGCCGGGGCCCACCACACCGTCGCCGTCATCGGCGGCGGCCAGGCGGGACTGTCGATCAGCCACGGTCTGCGCGAACGCGGTGTCGGGCATGTGGTCGTCGAGGCGAACCGGGTGGGGCACGAGTGGCGGGAGCGCCGCTGGGACTCCTTCTGCCTCGTGACCCCCAACTGGCAGTGCAGACTGCCGGGCCACCCCTACGCCGGCAGCGACCCGAACGGCTTCATGGTCCGCGACGAGATCGTGCGCTACCTGGAGGAGTACGTCACCGCCTTCCGGCCGCCGCTGGTGGAAGGGGTGGCCGTGACCCGGCTGCGCCGCTCGGCGACGGGCGTCTTCGAAGTCACCACCACGGCGGGGGAGTTCACCGCCGACCAGGTGGTCGTCGCGACCGGCCCCTACCACCGGCCGCGGATCCCGAGGACCGCCGAACGGCTGCCCGCAGCCGTCGCCCAGTTCCACTCCTCCGGCTACCGCAACCCCGGCCAACTCCCCGACGGCGCCGTCCTCGTGGTGGGCACCGGCCAGTCCGGCTGCCAGATAGCCGAAGACCTGCACCTCGCAGGCCGACAGGTACACCTCGCGGTCGGCAGCGCGCCCCGGGTCGCCCGCTTCTACCGCGGCCGGGACTGCGTGGCCTGGCTGGACGACATGGGCCACTACGCCAAGAGCATCGACGGGTTCGACGACGCCGACGCGGTGCGCCTGCGGGTCAACCACTACGTCACCGGACGGGACGGGGGCCGCGACATCGATCTGCGCGCCTTCGCCCGCGACGGGATGCGCCTGTACGGCCGGCTGACCGAAGTCGGCGTCGAACGGCTGGAGTTCGCCGACGACCTGAAGGTGAACCTCGATCACGCGGACGCGGTGGCCGAGGGCATCAAGGACGCGATCGACGCGCACATCGAGGCCAACGGCATCGAGGCACCCGAGGAGGCCCGGTACGTACCGGTGTGGGAACCGGACGGAGAACCGGGGGAGTTGGACCTCGCGGCGGCCGGTGTCACCTCCGTCGTCTGGGCGACCGGCTTCACCCGCGACCACCGCTGGATCGAGATCCCCGTCTTCGACGGCCGCGGCTACCCGATGCACTGGCGGGGCGTCTCCAGCGTGCCCGGCCTGTACTTCCTGGGCCTGCCCTGGCAGCACTCGTGGGGTTCGGGACGCTTCGAGGCGGTGGGCAGGGACGCGGAGTTCCTGGCGAACCACATCGACGCCTCGCGCCGCCTGGCCGACGTCTGCGGCACCCTCACCGGCGCGCCCGGCGCGCTCGCCTCCGCCCTCCCGATCGGCTGACGGCCATGGTCTTCGACGCGCACCGCCACATCGGCGTCCTGCCCGCGTACCCCTTCTACGGCGGCCCACCCGTCAATCCCGACACCACCGCTCGCGCCACCGTCAAGCAACTGATCGCCGACCTGGACGCGGAGGGCACCGAACGCGCCCTGGTCATCCCCAACTACGGCGTCCCCGACCCCGCGATCGCGTTCTCCTTCAACGAGTTGGCCATCGAGGCCGCGCAGTCCGACGACCGGATCCGGGCGGGCCTGTGGGTCTCGCCGCGCCCCGAGGACGAGCAACGCACCGTGCGGGCAATGGAGTTGGCGGGCGAGGAGGGGGTCCGCGCACTCAAGCTCAGCTTCCTGCTGGGCGGCCGCCCCACGGACCCGGCCTGCCGCCCGCAGCTCGACCGGATCTTCGCCACCGCCGCGCGGCACGGCCTCGTCGTCCACGTCCACACCTCTCCCGGTGCCGCCTCCGACATCGACGAGGTCGGTCATCTGGTCGACTGGTATGCCGATCAAGTCCCTGTCCATCTCGTGCACTTCGGCGGCGGGATGAGCGGCCACATCAAGCTCGCCGGCTCCCGGTTCTTCGACTGGATCACCGCCGGCAAGCGCGTCTACACCGACCTCTCCTGGGCCATCGGCTTCACTCCCCGCTGGCTGGCCCAGGAGATCGAGCGCCGCGGCATCGGTCACGACCGGGTGCTCTTCGCCAGCGACCAGCCGTGGGGCGACTTCGCGGGCGAGTACGCCCGTCTCGCCGCGGCGACCGGCGGCGGTGCCCTGGGCGACCTGGTCTTCCGGGACACCTTCGCCGCGCTCTACGACTGACCGTCCCGCCCCCTTCCGTACCCACAAGGAGACAGCCATGTCCGAAACCGTCCAGCTCAGCGACGTCGAGCAGAAGTCCCTCGACGAGATCCCGCACCCCTCCCTGCCCGAGGGCTCCAGCATCTACGGCTCCACCAAGGTCTTCCCCGACTACCAGGCCGAGGACGGCGAGACCTACTTCACCCTCGTGCACGGCATCGCCCACGAGTCGTCCGTGTCCTTCGTCGCCGTCCTCCAGGCCACCCGCGCCCTGCGCAAGGGCTTCGAGACCGCCATCTACTTCTACGGCCCGGGCTCCCTCAACTGCCTTGCCACACGCGGCTTCCCGACCACCGGCAACTCCGCGTTCCCGGGCGAGCACAACATCAACAACCAGCTCAAGACGTTCATCGCCGAGGGCGGCAAGGTCTTCTGCTGCCGCTTCGGGCTGTCTCTGCACGGCGCCCGTGAGGAGGACCTCATCGAGGGCGTCATCCCCACCCACCCCCTCGACGTCCAGGACGCGCTGATCCACTACGCGCGCAAGGGCGCCATCATCAACTCCACCTACCAGCTGTAAGGGGCCCGCCATGAGCGTTGGCACCGGATCGACAGCCGTGGACGTCCGCATCATGACCCGTGCCGAACTCGCCCTGCGCGGGGTCGCGTTGGACGCCCCCGTACGGCGTCCCGACGGCGCGGGACCCAGCGACGACGGCCACGTTCTCGTGGGCGGTGCCAACGCGGCCCTGCCCACCAACCCCGCCAGCCCGTACCGTGTGCGCGACGGCCGGGTCTGGCTCGGCGAGGACACCGGGACATTCAAAGACACTGGCCTCACCCTGACCCCCGTACAGCGTCCGAGGTTCTACGACCTCACGACCGCCGACGGCGTCCCCTACGAGCACATCGCCCGCCTGCACGGCGCCGACGTCCTGGCCACCACCGTCGTCCAGACCTGTATCCGCTACGCCGAATCCGATCGCTGCCGCTTCTGCACCATCGAGGAGTCCCTGCGCTCCGGCGCCACGGTGGCCGCGAAGACCCCGGCGCAGCTCGCAGAGGTCGCCGAGGCCGCCGTGCGGTTGGACGGCGTCAAACAGATGGTCATGACGACGGGGACGACCACCGGCCCGGACCGCGGCGCCCGCGCCCTGGTCCGGTCGGTACGCGCTGTCCTCAAGGCAGTCCCCGGGCTGCCCGTCCAGGTGCAGTGCGAACCGCCCGGCGACCTCGCCTGGATCCGCGGTCTGCACGACGCCGGGGCCACCGCGATCGGCATCCACGCCGAGTCCCTCGACGACGAGGTGCGCCGGCGTTGGATGCCCGGCAAGTCGTCCGTCCCGCTTGCCGAGTACGAGGCCGCCTGGGACGAGGCGGTGCGGATCTTCGGCCCGAACCGGGTCTCCACCTACCTGCTCGTCGGACTCGGTGAGGATCCCGACGAACTCATCGCGGGGGCAGGAGAGTTGATCGACCGGGGTGTGTACCCGTTCGTCGTCCCCTTCCGGCCGATGCAGGGCACACTCGCCGCCCGCGACGGAACAGCCGCACCGAGCGCCGAGTTGCTGGGCTACGTCACCGAGGGCGTCGCCGCCAAACTGATGGCCGCCGGGATGCGCGGCGCCGACCAGAAGGCGGGGTGCGCGGCCTGCGGGGCGTGCAGCGTGCTGCCGACAGCAGGCGGGTGAGGGCGTGCTCCTCGACGGATCCCCGACACCGACGGCGACCGAGCGGCCGCAGGACATCCTGGCTCTGCTGGGCGACCGCAGCACCCTCGCACGTGCGACCTCCTTCCATGTCGAAGAGGCCGGTGGGCAGGGCGAGTTGGCCGCCTACCGGCGGCTGCGCCGGGAGGTCTTCGTCCACGAGCAGGAGCTTTTCCACGGCCACGACCTGGACGACCGGGACGACGATCCGCGCACGCTGGTGCTGGTCGCCAAGGACGCCGGCGGCACGGTCCTCGGCGGGGTACGGCTGGGGCCGGTCGCCGACGGCCCCGACCTCGGCTGGTGGGCGGGCGGCCGACTCGTCGTCACGCCGGACGCCCGTGGCCCCAAGGGCATCGGGGCCGCGCTGGTGCGAGCCGCGTGTGCTCGGGCGGAAGCAGAGGGCGTACTGCGCTTCGACGCGACCGTCCAGGCGCGCAACGAGCCCTTGTTCCGGCGGCTGGGCTGGAGATCCGTACGACCGACCGAGGTCGCGAGCACACCGCACACGCTGATGCGGTGGCCCATCGGGCGCATCGCGGCGCAGACGGCGGCCACCAAGTCCGCCCTGGGTCCCCTGCTCGCCGCGCTTCCCGCTCCGCCCGGCTTCGTCGGCGACGACGGCACACCCCTCCCCGGCACCGACGTGATCGCCGCGTGCGACGCGATCGTGCCCTCCATGGTCGAGCGCGACCCGGAATGGGCGGGCTGGTGCTCGGTCCTGGTGAACGTCAACGACCTTGCCGCGATGGGTGCTTCACCGCTCGGGCTGCTCGACGCCCTCGGCGCCAGGGACGCCGGGCACGCGGCCCGGGTGCTGGACGGACTGGCCCGCGCGGCACGGTCGTACGGCATCCCGGTCCTCGGCGGCCACACTCAGCTCGGCGTTCCCGCCGCCCTGTCGGTGACCGCGCTCGGCCGTACCGCGCACCCGGTGCCGGGCGGCGGCGGACGGCCGGGGCACGCCGTACGGCTGACGGCCGACCTGGGCGGCGGCTGGCGACCGGGATACCGGGGTCGCCAGTGGGACTCGACGACCCACCGCCGTAGCGACGAACTGCGCGCCATGACAGGTGCGGTGGCCGCCGCCCGGCCCGCCGCGGCCAAGGACGTGTCGATGGCCGGGATCGCCGGGACCCTCGGCATGCTCGCCGAGGCGAGCGGCTGCCGGGCGGTGCTCGACGTGGCCGCCGTACCGCGACCGGACGCCGGAGCCACCGTCGGCGACTGGCTGACCTGCTTCCCCGGCTGGGCCATGCTCACCGCCGACGCACCGGGTGCCCCGCCGCTGCCCGCCGGGCCCGCCACGGGCGCGGTCTGCGGCGAACTCACGGCAGGAGAAGGCGTCGGGCTGCGCTGGCCCGACGGAGAGATCACCGAAGCGGTCACCTCCACCGTGACCGGGATGGGACCCGCATGAGCACCCTGCGCATGGCCGCCGTCGCCGCCGAGTTCGGCCGCGACCTCGAAGAGGACTTCGCGATCGCCGAACGGCTGGTCAAGGAGGCCCGGGAACAGGACGTACGACTGCTCGCTCTCCCGGAGGCATGCCTGGGCGGGTATCTCCTCAGCCTCGACGACTCCGCCGAACTCGACGAGGGGCCGCCCGCCCTCGCCCTCGACGGCCCCGAGATCCGCCGACTGGCCGCCCTGGCCGGGGAGATGACCGTTGTCGCCGGGTACTGCGAGGCGGACGGGGACGGCCGCCGCTACAACAGCGTCGTCTGCGTCACCGGCGACGGCGTCCTCGGCAACCACCGCAAGGTCCATCAGCCGCTGAGCGAGGACGCGTCGTACGCCTCCGGCGACCGCTTCCACGCCTTCGACACTCCGGTCGGCCGGATCGGCATGATGATCTGCTACGACAAGGCGTTCCCGGAGTCGGCACGGGCGCTGGCGCTGGACGGCGCCGAGATCGGGGTGTGCGTGTCGGCGTGGCCGGGTGCGCGCACCAACGCGGCCGTCGACCTCGAACAGGACCGCTGGAAGCGGCGGTTCGACCTGTTCGACCGGGCCCGTGCCCTGGAGAACCAGATCGTGTGGCTGTCGGCCAACCAGGCGGGCACCTTCGGGTCGCTACGCTTCGTCGGCAGTGCCAAGGTCGTCGACCCCGGCGGCGAGATCCTCGCCGACACGGGGGTGGCGGCCGGCATCGCCGTCGCCGAACTCGACGTCGCACAGGCCCTTGAGACCGCCCGCCGGTCGATGGGGCACCTGCGCGACCGGCGGCCCGAGACCTATACGTACGCAGGAGCAGTCAGCGCATGAGCATGATCCGGATCGCGGCCGTGGCCGCCCACTTCGGCCGCGACCTGGAGTTCGACCTGGCCCGCATCGCCAAGCTCGTCGACGACGCCCGTGCCGCCGGCGCCCGGCTGCTCGTGCTGCCCGACGCCGCCCTCGGCGGCTACCTCGCCGATCTGCGCCACCCCGACCCCGAGGCACTGCCGCCGGCCCTCAAGCCCGACGACCCGCTGATCCTCCAAGTCGCCAAGCTGGCGGCCGAGATGGTGGTGTGCGTCGGCTACTGCGAGGACGCGGGCGACGAGCGCTTCAACGCGGCCGTCTGCGTCAGCGGCGACGGGATCCTCGGCCGGCACCGCAAGGTCCACCTCCCGGCCGGCGAGGTCGCCGCCTACGCGCCCGGCGATCGCTTCGACGCCTTCGACACCCCGGTCGGCCGCCTCGGCATGCTCATCGACTACGACAAGACCTTCCCCGAGTCCGCCCGCTCCCTCGCCCTGGACGGAGCCGAGATCCTCGCCTGCCTGTCCGCCTGGCCCACGTCCATCACCAACCGGGCTCCGCGCATGGCCCAGGACCGCCAGGCCAAGCTCTTCGACCTCTACGACCAGGCCCGGGCCGCCGAGAACCAGGTCGTCCTCGCCTCCTCCAACCAGACCGGCGCCATGGGCGGCATGCGCTTCCTCGGCCAGGCCAAGGTCGTCGGCCCCGGCGGCGACATCCTCGCCCGCACCTGGTCCAAGGCCGGCCTCGCCGTCGCCGAACTCGACGTCGCCGCCGAGACCGACCGGGCCCGCCGCGTCCTGCGCCACCTCGACGAACGCCGCCCCACCGCCTACCGGGAGTCCAGGACGTGAAGATCGCCCTGCTCAGCTACTCCACCAAGCCGCGCGGCGGGGTCGTCCACACCCTCGCCCTCGCGGAGGCCCTCGCGGCGCTCGGCGAGGACGTCACGGTGTGGACCCTGGGCCGGGGCGGCGACACGGGCTTCTTCCGGCCCGTCTCCCCTGCGGTACGGCTGCGGATCGTGCCGTTCGCCGACGGCCCCGCCGACGAGACGGTCGGCCAACGGGTTCGGCGCTCCATCGCCACCCTCCGCGACGCCTTCGACCCCGCCCCGTACGACATCGTCCACGCCCAGGACTGCATCAGCGCCAACGCCGTCGGCCGCTGCGTCCGCACCGTCCACCACATCGACCACTTCACCACCCCCGAGCTGGCCGCCTGCCACGAACGGGCCATCGTCGAGCCGCACGCGCACATCTGCGTGTCGACGGCTGTGGCGGAGGAACTCCGGGCGGGCTGGGGCCTGTCGGCGGAGGTGATCGCCAACGGGGTGGCCTACGACCGCTTCGCCGCCACCGACCCGACGGCGAGGTCGAGTTGGCGCTCCCGGCTGGGCCGCTACGTCCTGACCGTCGGCGGCATCGAACCCCGCAAGGGCTCCCTGGATCTGCTGGAGGCCTACGCCCTGCTGCGCGCCGAACACCCCGACGTACGCCTGGTGATCGCGGGCGGCGAGACCCTCTTCGACTACCGCGACTACCGCGCCCGCTGGGAGCGGCGGGCGGACGAACTCGGCGTGGAGCCAGTGGTGTTGGGCCCGGTACCCGACGACGAACTGCCCGCCCTGGTCGCCGCCGCCGACGCGTTCGCCTTTCCCTCGCTCAAGGAGGGCTTCGGTCTGGCCGCCATGGAGGCGCTCGCCGCGGGCGTCCCCCTGGTCGTACGGGACCTTCCCGTGCTGCGCGAGGTCTTCGGCCCGGCGGCCCACTTCGCCGCCACGCCCGCGCAGTTGGCCGCCGCGCTCGGCCACACCCTCACGGTCGACGACCCGGCCGGACGGGCCGCCGGACAGGAGTTGGCCGCCGCTCACACCTGGTCCGAGGCGGCCCGTCGCCATCTGGCCCTGTACCGCTCCCTCAGCTGACCGGACGCGTTCATGCCCCCGGCAGCGGGCGGACCGTGAGGATCTGCGAGGCGTGTCCGACCGGACCGTCGAGGTCGTGCAGAACCGTGCCGGTCAGGCCCTGACCGGAGGGGCCGAAGGTGACCTCGGTGTCCAACCCCGTCCAGGCGCCGCGTGGTTGGCGGTGGAGATGGACGGTCAGGTCGACGTTGGGGAACATCCACGCGGTGGGCGGCTGCCGGACGGCGATGCCGTTGGCGGTGTCGACGAGCGCCACATAGGACGCGAGGGGGCTGACCGGAACGCCGGCGACCAGGTCGAGCGGCGTGGAGATCCAGGCGGTCGTACGGCCTGGCTGCGGCGGTGCCACGGGGCGGACGTCCACGGAGGCGATGTAGCCGCCGGGCCACAGGTCGGACATGCGCCACGGGACGAGTGACTCCGGCGGGGCGAGCCGGTCGTCGGGACCGCCCGCGACCGCGGTGGTGTCGAGTGCGGCCAGATACCAGGCGCGGGCCCGGACCACCGGGCGGCCGGCGATCCGTACGACCGCTTCGAGGAGTTCGATGGTCCGGCCGGGCCGGAGGTTCTCCACCTCGATCTCGCACTCGTCGAGGGCGAGGCGGCCGAGGATGTCGTAGCTGATCCGGGAGAGGACCAGTCCGGTGTCCGCGCCGGCCGCCCGGTGGCGGTCGAGGGCGTGGACGACGAGCCCGCCCAGCGGACTGAAGTGCTGCTCGTCGGGGTCCCAGGCTCCGCTCACGTGGGCCGTCGGCTTGTAGCGGTGGTCGTCGGTGGCTTCGAAGTAGCTGTCGGGGGTCAACGGACGTTTCTCCAAAGGGGTGTTCACAGGGTGTTGGGCATGACGGCGTAGACGGCCGTTCCGGCGCCGACACCGAGGATGGTGCGGCGGCCGCAGGCCAGGTGGACGCCGATGGTGACGGCGACGGCGAGCGGTGCGTACCAGGCGCCGTGCGGGTCGGTCGTGACGCTCCCGTGCAGTGCGGTCACGGCCGGGATCGCGAGGATGCCGACCGGCATCCACACCGCCGGGCGCGCGACGATCGCCGAGTCGCGCAGTCGGCCGAGCATGGCGAAGGGCACGGCCCGCAGGACGAGCGTGATGGTGAAGACGATCGCCGGCACGGCGATGAGGTACGAGGTGCTGGGCATCGGCGACCTTCCGGGCCGTGGTGAGGTGCGGGCCAGGAGCAGGCCGACGAAGAGCAACAGCGCGGTGAACATCGCCGGGCCCGCGGTGAGGACGAGGACGACGGTCACGGTCGCCCCCGCGAGCAGCAGGGACGGCAGCTCCTCGCGGGAGCGGAACGCGTCCAGGGTGAGCACGGTGAACAGAACGCACAGGGCGAACTCCAGTCCCTTGACCGGGGCAGCAGACGGGCGGAGGTACTGATCACATCTCGGAGTATCGACCCATGACCCGGACAGAACCTGTCCTGATCCCGGCATAGCGTCGTTTCCATGAGTACCGAAACCACTTCCGCAGCGGCGATCCGCTACACGTCCGTCACGTTCGACTGCCCGGACCCCGCCGAGCTGGCTCGCTTCTACGGCGAGGTCCTCGGCCTGCCCGTGCGCTTCTCCAGCGACGACTTCATCCTGCTCGGCAAGGAGGGCTCGACCGGACTGAACTTCAACCGGCCGGCCGGCTACCGGCGTCCCACCTGGCCGGACCCCCTCCAGGAGAAGCAGGCCCATCTCGAACTGGGCGTCGACGACCTGGACGCCGCCCAGACACGACTGCTCGCCCTCGGAGCTGTCGCGGCGGCGACTCAGCCTCGGCCTGATCTCTGGAGGGTCCTGCTGGACCCCGCCGGTCATCCGTTCTGCATCACCACCCTGGGCTGAGCGCGGGCCTGCGTGCGGCCGGGCCCGATCTGGCCGAGGCCGAGGTGATTCTCGGCACCTCGGCCGGTTCGGTGGTCGGGGCCCTGGCGGCCTCCCGCACCGATGTCGCGGCCGTGCGGGCCAGGATGGCGGCCGTGGCCGAACTCGTGGGCGCCGAGCAGTTGGCCGCGGGTTTCCAGAACTTCATGACCGCCATCTGGCAGGCCGACCCGGAGACCGATCCCGAGCAGGGGCTGCGCTCGATCGCCAAGGCCGCCGAAGGAACGAAGACGATCGATGAGCAGGCTTATCTGGGCCTGTATGAAGCGTTCACCGGCCTGCCCCCGCCCGGCGCCCACCACTGCACCGCCGTCGACGCCGAAACCGGTGCACTGGTGGTGTGGGGTCCCGAGTCCGGTGTGCCGCTGCAGAAAGCGGTGGCGTCCAGCTGCGCCGTTCCGATGATCGATCCGACCGTCACCCTCAAGGGGCGCCGCTACATCGACGGCGGGATCGCCAACCACCTCAACCCGGCCGCCGCACCCCGGACCGACCGTTGGGAGGAAGACGGGCCGGTCGACGCCAGGGATCCGCAGGCGGCCACTGAGGCCTACGCCCTCGGCCTGCGCCAGGCCGAAGCAGAACTCGACCGTCTCACCGCCGTGTCAGACCGGCCGACGCCCACCGGTCGGACACGGCCCGAGCCCTGGCGCCGGGCCTGAGCGCACAGGGCTGTCAGTCGCTTGGCCGAATTTCAGGCCGCGACCACTCCCACGCCGGGATAGTTTGTCCATGTTTTCCCCGGCTCCCGCCTCCACTCCTACAGGCTGTAGGGTGCCGGTAACCCTACAAACTGTAGGGGGGAGGGTGGGTCATGTCCGGCAGCACGTACGCCACACTCGCCGGGACCCGGCGGCCCGGACCGCCGACCGCGTCCGGCCGCTCGGAGTACCCCATCGCGCTGGTGGCCGTCGCCTTCACCCTGGCCCAACTGGTGCTCGTACGCCCCGGGTTGGGCCTCGGCTGGGACGAGACCGTGTACGTCAGCCAGATCAGCGCGCACGCGCCCGCCGCCTTCTTCAGCGCACCCCGGTCCCGTGGCATCTCCCTCCTGGTCGCACCGATCACGTCCTGGTCCTCGTCCACCACCCTGCTCCGCGTCTACCTCGCCGTCCTCTCCGGCCTCGCCCTCTTCCTCGCACTCCGCACCTGGCGCACCCTGTTCCCCGTCCGCGTCCTGGCCCTGGCGGGCACCCTCTTCGCCTCCCTCTGGGTGACGCTCTTCTACGGCCCGCAGGCCATGCCCAACTACTGGGTCGCCGTGGGCGCCCTGGCCGCGACGGGCTGCTTCCTGCGAGCCCGCGCCGACCACGCCGGCCGTTCGACGCTGTGGGGCCTGGCGGCGAGCGCGTCCCTCATGGCGTGGATGCGGCCGACCGACGCGGTGTGGGCGACCCTGCCCCTTCTCGCCCTCTGCCTCTTCGCGCGCCACTGGCGGCTGCTCACCGTCCTTCTGGCCGGGCTCGCCTCCGGGGCCCTGGAGTGGGTGGTCGAGGCGTACGTCAGCTACGGCGGTCTGACGCAGCGGCTGCACGACGCCTCGGCGATCGAGGGCGGACTCGGTTTCCACCTCGCGGTCGTCGACCAGCTGCGCAGCCTGGGCGGACGCGCCCTGTGCCGCCCGTGCACGGGTGCCATGCCCAACCCGGCGGTCGACGTCTGGTGGCTCGTGCTGCCCGTGCTCGCCGTCGCCGGACTGGTCGTCGCCGTCCGCGCCCGGCGCACCGCGCCCACCCTCGTGCCGTTCGCCTGCGCCGCGACGGCGGCCTTCCCGTATCTCTTCATGATCGGCTACGCGGCCCCGCGCTTCCTGCTGCCCGCCTACGCGCTGGTGGCGATTCCGGTCGCCGACGCGCTGATCCACTTGGTCACCAGGCCGACCGGAGCGTGGCGGCGGGTCGCGGTGACCCTGCTCGCGGTGGGGCTCGCCGGGCATCTGGCGGTCCAACTCGCCGTCCTGGAACACACGGTGAGCCGTACGAACGCCCAGCACCGCGACTGGTCCCGCGCCGCCGCCGAACTCCACCGCCTGGGTGTGCGCGGACCCTGCCTGCTCACCGGCCAGGACGCCATCCCGGTCGCCTTCTACACGGGCTGCGCCTCCGCCTCGACCGAGGGGCACAACGCCAACTCCAGCCGGACCGTCATCGACCGGACCGCCCGCCGTATGCCGGTCGCCGACATCACACCGGCCGGCGGCCGCCCACCCGCGTACGCCCACGACTGGTCCGTCCACCACTACGGCACACTGGACATCCGCGTCGCTCCCACCACCAAGACGGGCGGAGGCGCATGACGGCACCTCCCGACCTCACCGCGACGACCGGCACCCGGCGCCGACACGCCTACTGGCAGGGGGCGTTGACGCTCTGTGTGCTCGTGGCCGTGGTCTGTCTGCTCCGGCGGCACTGGCCCGTGCTCGCGAACGGCGCCGGGCGGCTCGCCGTCGCCGATCAGGGGTGGTTGCTGGTGGCCGGGACGGCCGCGTTCGGGACCTGGGTGTCCTCGGCGCTCGCCCAGCAGGGCGCGGTGCCCCAACGGCTGCCCGGCGGACGGCTGGTGGCCGCGCAGTTCGCCGCGTCGGCCGCCAACCACGTGCTGCCCGCCGGGCTCGGCGCCGGTGCCGTCAACCTGCGCTTCCTGATGCGCTGCGGGCTCCCGGTCGGCCGCTCGGCCAGCGCCCTCGCCGTGAAGGCGACCGCCGGTGTGGTCGTCCGGATCGTGCTCATCGGCGTCCTCGCCACCGCCTGCCCGGGTGTGCTGCGCGTCCCGCACATCTCCATGGGCGTGGTCGGAGTCGTACTCGCCGTCGTCGCGTTGGTGGCCGTACTGCTCAACTGCCCGCTGTGGCCCCGGTGTCGGCGTGCCCTCGCGGCGGTGCTGGCCGACATCCGGGCCGTGCACGCCAGGCCGCAGCGGGCGGTGGCCCTGTGGGGCGGTTCGCTGGCCTTCGCCGCGCTGCACTCCCTGGTGCTGATCTGCGTCACGCAGGCCGTCGAACTGCCGCTGTCCCCGGCCCGGGTGGCGCTGCTCTATCTCGCCGCGAGCAGCGCCGCCGCCCTGCTGCCCACCCCGGGCGGAATCGGCTCCCTCGACGCCGCCCTGGTCTTCGCCCTCACCGCCTCGGGAACCACGGCGTCGGCCGCCGCGTCCGTCGTCCTCGGCTACCGCCTGCTCACCGTCTGGCTGCCGCTGATCCCGGGCCTGTTGGTGCTCGGGGTACTCGTCCGCCGCAAGGACCTCTGACACCGAACGGCGTTTCCCGTCCCGCCGGTTCAGGTAGGAGACCGTTGTCGACCCACGGGCGAGGGGGAGTTGCATGGCTGGGAACGAGAACGACGGCCGGCTGGCGGAGGAGTTCTTCACTCCCGGATCCTCGTCCTTCACCGACTTCCTGGCCGCGCACCGGCCCGCGCTGCTGCCCACCCGCCGCCCCTTCCCGGACGGCGTCCGCGCGAAGGACGGCCAATTCCCGCACGGCACCACGGTGTTGGCGCTCACCTACCGCGACGGCGTGCTGATCGCCGGCGACCGCAGGGCCACCATGGGCAACGTCATCGCGCAACGCGACCTGGAGAAGGTCCACCCGGCGGACGACTACACGGCGGTCGCCTTCGCCGGCACGGTCGGACTCGCCGTCGACATGGTGAAGCTGTACCAGGTCGAGCTGACCCACTTCGAGAAGATCGAGGGCATCCCGATGACCCTCAACGCCAAGGCCACCCGCCTCGCCGGCCTGATCCGCCAGAACCTCGGCCAGGCCATGCAGGGCCTCGCCGTCGTACCGCTCCTCGTCGGCTACGACCCCGCCGCTCCCGAGGGCGCCAAGGGCCGTATCTTCACCTTCGACGTCGTCGGCGGCACCTACGAGAAGCCGGACTTCCACGCCGAGGGCTCCGGCTCCCCCTACGCCAGGGGCGCCCTGAAGAAACTGTTCCAGCAGGGCATGTCCCGGCGCGACGCGGCCCTGGCCGCGCTGCAGGCCCTGTACGACGCGGCCGACGACGACTCGGCCACCGGCGGCCCCGACATCAACCGCCGTATCTTCCCCATCGTGTCGGTCATCACCGAGGACGGCTTCGAGCGGCTGCCGGAACCGGAGACCGAGGCGCTGACCCGCGAGATGGTCGAACAGCGTCGGAGCCACCCGGACGGACCGACCGTCGCACCCTGAACCGAACTGTCCCGGTGGAAGCGGAGAACGCGTTGAGCAGCGCCGTAGGAACAACCGAGCCGTCACGCGTCTGGTCGCATCCGACGCTCGGGCTGCACGCCCTCGTCGATGCCTCCGGAGCGGTCCGGCTGGGAGCGCCCGGTCAGGACTGGGACCGCCTGGTGCCGCTCGTCGAGGTCACCGCCACCGGGCACGGGCGCCTGTGGTCGGGGGAGCGCTTCATCGAGACGGCGATCGGCGAACGCCTCGCCCACCAGGACCACCGGACCGTACGGGACGGAAGTACGGAGCGTACGACGATCCGGCTGGCGGACCCCGTGACCGGGCTGGCCGCCGAGGTCACCCTGGAGGCGGGCGTCGGCTTCCTCCGTGCGGGCGTACGGCTGGTCAACGAGGGCGTCGAGCCGGTCCGGTTGGAGAGCGTGACGACGCTGATCCTCGGCGGTATCTCCGACCCCGGCACCGGAGTTGACGGCCTGACTCTGCACTGGGCGGACAACAGCTGGCTCGCCGAATGCCGTTGGCGCCGGGCGCGGTTCCGTGACGAGGTCGTGGCGTTGAACCGATCCGTGCACGGGCATGAGGGGCGAGGCTGCTTCGAGCGCTACTCGCAAGGGAGTTGGTCCACCGGGCGTCACCTGCCGGTCGCCGCGCTCACCGACCGCGACGGCGGGGCGTGGCTGTGGCAGATCGAGTCCAGCGCGGGCTGGCGCTTCGAGACCGGAGAGCGCGAAGGCGCGGCCTATGTCGCCCTGTTCGGTCCGGATGACGCCCACCATCAGTGGCACCAGACCCTGGCCCCCGGCGAGGAGTTCCGTACCGTCCCGGCTGTTCTCGTCCGTGCGGAGACCGGTGGCCTGGACGCCGCCTTCGCGACCCTCACCGACTACCGCCGCGCCATCCGTCGCGACCACCCCGACCATCGCCGACTCCCGGTGATCTACAACGACTACATGAACACCCTGATGGGCGACCCCACCACCGAACGGCTCCTGCCGCTCGTCGAGGCGGCGGCGGGCGCCGGTGCCGAGGTGTTCGTGATCGACGCGGGCTGGTACGACGACGATGCCCAGGGCTGGTGGGACTCCGTCGGCGCGTGGGAGGCCGCACCTGCCCGCTTCCCGGGCGGTATTCACGAGGTCCTGGACGCCATCAGGAAGCACGGCATGACGCCGGGGCTGTGGCTGGAGCCCGAAGTCGTCGGCGTCCGGAGCCCGTTGGCCGACTCCCTGCCGCCCGAGGCGTTCTTCCGGCGCGGCGGGCTGCGCGTCACGGAACACGGACGGCACCACCTGGACCTGCGGCACCCGGCCGCCCGCGCCCACCTCGACGAGGTCGTGGACCGGCTCGTCGGTGAGTGGGGCGTCGGCTATCTGAAGCTCGACTACAACATCGACATCGGGCCCGGCACGGAACACGGGACCGAGAGCGCGGGGGCGGGACTGCTCGGTCACCACCGCGCCCACCTCGACTGGATGGCCGGACTCCTCGACCGTCATCCCCAACTGGTCCTGGAGAACTGCGGATCGGGCGGGCTGCGCATGGACTACGCCCAACTCGCCGTGGCGCAGCTCCAGTCCACCAGTGACCAGCAGGACCCGCTGCGCTACCCGCCCATCGCCGCCTCGGCCGGCACCGCCGCGGCCCCCGAGCAGGCGGCCGTGTGGGCCTACCCCCAGCCCGACCAGAGCCCGGACGAGATCGCCTTCACCCTCACCGGCGCGCTGCTGGGCCGTATCCACCTGTCCGGTTTTCTCAACCGCATGGATGACGAGCGGTTCGACCTCGTCCGCTCGGCGCTCTCCGTCTACAAGGACCTCAGGGCGGAGATCGCTGCCGCGCATCCGTTCTGGCCGCTGGGTCTGCCCGGCTGGGACGACGAGTGGATCGCGCAGGGGCTCCGGGGCGCGCGGTCCACCTATGTGACCGTCTGGCGGCGGGAGTCGGACAGCGCCACGGACTGCGCGCTCGCCGTCCCCCACCTGCGCGGCGCTCCTGTCGACCCCGTGGTGCTGTATCCGGCGACCGCTGATGCCGGGGTGGAGTGGGACGCGGCCGAGGGGCGGTTGACGGTGTCGCTGCCCCGGGCCGGTACCGCCGTTCTCGTTCGGCTGGGCGGCAGTTGACCCGCAGACCTGGCGGCAGTTGACCCGACGGTCCGGCGTGGCAGGGATGACGCATCGGTGATCGTCGGGGAACAGAGCCGGCGCGCATGCCGTCGGGAAGGCGCGTTCAACCGGCGATGCCGGGCCGACCCTGCCCGCAGACGTCGACCGGTTACGACACATGCCCCCGGGACGCATGCTCCTCCCGCGGCGGTACGGCCCCGTCCGGCGAGTCCGCGAGCAGCCACGCCGGCAGCCACCGGGCCGCCGCGCACAGGCACACACCGAGCCAGCCGACGGCGAACAGCCAGCCGCCGAGCACATCGGTGAACCAGTGCACGCCCAGATACACCCGGGTCAGTCCGACCAGCGCGCCCCAGCAGCCGACGGCCAGACAGAGCGCGGTCCGTCCGTGCGGGGCGCACACACCTATCGCGAGGATCACCAGCCCGGCGGTGACCGCCGCCGTGGTGGTGTGGCCCGAGGGGAACGACCAGCCCGAGGCATGTCCGGCCCAGTCGGCCACCGGCGGGCGGGGGCGCGCGACCCGAGTCATCACGCCGTAGCGCAGTCCCTGCCCGGCGGCGAGGCAGGCCGCCGCCAGGGCCGCGGCGAGCAGCCGCCGCCGGACGGTGCGGCCGGTGAGGAGTCCGGCGAGGACGACGAGGGCGTACGGGACGACGCCCGTGCCGGTGGCGCTCACACCGCGGGCCACCGCCACCGCCACGTCCGGGCGGTGGGCGACGGACCACGACAACAGGTCCTCGTCCGTGAACAGCGGAACGCCCTCCCGCCCGATCACGACCATGCTCAGCACACCGAACGCGGTCCAGGCGCCCACGCCCACACTGCCCGCCAGCTCGGCAATGTCCTTGCGGTTCATGACACCACCAGCGGTCGCAGCCGGCCGGCCGTGATCCGCCGTGCCAGGGACTTCGGGCGGCGCCTCACCAGGACCATCGCGCCGAACGCGAGGAGCGTACCGACGAGGACGCCCGCCACGACGTCGTGCGGATAGTGCACCCCGACCCACACCCGGGACACCGCCATCGCGAGCGCGGCCACCGCCGCGAGCGCGCCGAGCCGGCGGGAGACGAAGAACAGGGCGACCGCCGCAGCCGCCGCGATCGTCGCGTGGTTGCTGGGGAAGGACCAGTCGCCCCGCGCCGGACAGGCCTCCAGTGTGACCACCCGCAGGCTCTGGCAGGGGCGGTTCTCCCGCACCAGTGACTTCAGCAGGGTGTCGATCCCGTAGACGGCCACCACGACCAGCGGCACGGCCAGCGCCGTCACCGCCGCCTCGGCACCCACCCGGCGCGCCCGCCACCAGCCCACGAGCATCAGCAGGGCGAACACCGCGAGCCCGTACGTCGACCAGGCCGTGACCGTGTCGTCGAGCCAATCGGGCGCCTGTTGCGCCGAGTTGACCACGTCCTCGTAGGCCGAGCCGTCGATCGAGGACCCCTGGAAGGCGACGAGGATCATCAGTGCGCCTCCCCGGCCCGGGCCGCCCGGCGGGAGCGGCGGACCTCGACGGCGAGGGGGAGCAGCGACACGACCACGATCACCGCGACCATGGGCAGCAGGTACTTGTCGACGTTCGGGACCGAGGAACCGAGCGCGTAACCGGCGAGCGTCAGTCCCAGGCTCCACACCAGGCCGCCGACCACCTGCCACACGGTGAACGTCCGGACGGGCACCCCGAGCGCGCCCGCCATCGGATTGAGCACCGTCCGCACCACGGGCACGAAGCGGGCCAGCACGACCGCCTTCGCGTGGCCGTATCTGTCGAGCAACTCCTCGGCGCGCCGGGCGCCTTCGTGCAGGCGGGTCGAGCGGCTGCGCGTGAGCAGCGCGCCGCCCGCCTTCCGGCCGAGCAGATAGCCGCACTGCGCTCCGGCGAGCGCGCCCACCGCCGCCGCGACCAGGAGGGGCGGGAGCGACAGCTTCACGGCTCTGTCCGCGCCGCCCGTGCAGAGCAGGCCCGCCGTGAACAGCAGGGAGTCGCCGGGCAGGAAGAACCCGATCAGCAGCCCCGTCTCGGCGAACATCACCACGCCGACCCCCAGCACACCGAAGGCGGCCAGCAGCGACTTGGCGTCCAGCACGTTGACGGCGAGCTGGGACGCCAGGTCCAAGGGTGTGGTCATCGTCGCGAGCCCCTTCGCCGGTCGGATGTCCCGTACGACATCCATCTCTGACTACAAATCTGTAGACGGTCTACTCAACTGTAGACGATCGCAGCGCGCGAGGAGTTCCGCACTTTTGCCCGGTCGTTGCCGATTCATGACCGACGGACTACACGCATGTAGTCATGATGGTCCGCGAAGTAAGGCATGCCTTCACTAACCCAGGAGGGGTCGCACCCAATGTGGGACGACGCGTTTCCGAGCTTTCTGATCGGGCTGCGGGAGGGGCTGGAAGCGGGACTCATCGTCTCGATCCTGGTCGCCACCCTCGTCCGCGCCGACGCCAAGTCCCGTCTGCCGCAGGTGTGGACCGGCGTGCTGGCCGCGATCGCCCTCGCGCTGAGCTTCGGCGCCGTGCTCACGTTCACCGCGGCGAACCTCTCCGCCACCGCCCAGGAAGCGTTCGGCGGGGTCCTCAGCGTGATCGCCGTCGCGTTCGTCACCGCGATGGTGTTCTGGATGCGCCGCTCGGCCCGCACCTTCTCCGGCGAGATCAGGGAGAAGGTGACCGGCGCCCTCGGCATGGGCGCGGGCGTCCTGATGCTCACCTCCTTCCTCGCGGTGGGCCGCGAGGGCCTGGAGACGGCCCTCTTCCTGTGGACCACCGCCCGCGCGGCCGGCGAGTCCTCCGGCCCCCTGACCGGCGCCGCCGTCGGCCTCGTCCTCGCGGCGGGCCTGTGCTGGGGGCTGTACCGCCGGGTCCTCAGGATCAACCTGACGAAGTTCTTCACCGCCACCGGCGTCGTCCTCGTCGTCATCGCCGCCGGCGTCCTCGGCTACGGCCTGCGCGACCTCCAGGAGGGCGGTGTCCTGCCCGGCCTGACCACGTACGCCTTCGACCTCAGCGGCAGCGTCGACGCGGGCTCCTGGTACAGCACCCTCATTCAGGGCGTGTTCAACCTGATGCCCACGATGACCTGGCTCCAGGTGGTGGGTTACGTCGGCTATCTCGCCGTGGTTCTGCCGCTGTTCCTGGGGGGAGTTCGCGGCGAGCGGATCAAGGAACCGGAGCCGGACCCCACGCCCGCACCGGAGGCCGTGTCGTCCCCGCGCAGCCGCCCCGTCTGGGTGGTCCCCGTCGCCGTGGTCGCCGTACCCGCCGTCGTGGCCGGGCTCGTCGTCGCCTTCGCCCGGCCCAAGCCCGCGAGTTCCCAGACGGTCGCCGTCTCGGAGACGGAGTGCGGCAAGGGCTTCACCGCGCCCGCCACCGGACGCCAGACCTTCCAGATGCACAACACCGGCGACAAGACGTCCGAGGTCTATCTCATCGACCCGGCCACCGGCGCGGTCTACGGCGAGGTCGAGGGCCTGGCGCCGGGCACCACCCGGGACCTGGTCGCCACCGTCGCGGGCGGCTCGTACGCCTGGCGCTGCGTCCCCACCGGCGCGAAGGCCGTCACCTCAGCCACCGTGCACGTCAGCGGCGGGGGAGGGACGGTGAAGGCGGTCGTCCCCGTCTCCGAGAACGACCTGGCCGCGCCGCTCAAGGCCTACAAGGTGTACGTCGATCAGGGCCTGGCCACCCTCGGGACCCAGACCCGGCAGCTCAGCGCCGACATCGCGGGCAACCACCTCGGCAAGGCGCGCACCGACTGGCTGACAGCGCACCGCACCTACTCCTCGCTCGGTGCCGCCTACGGAACCTTCGAGGACTTCGACAAGAAGATCAACGGCCGGGCCGACGGGCTGGCCGGGGGAGTCGAAGACAAGGACTTCGCGGGCTTCCACCGCATCGAGTACGGGCTGTGGCACGGGCAGTCGGCGAGCGAGTTGAAGGTGCCCGCGCAGCAACTCGCCACCGCCGTCGTGGGGTTGCGCAAGGCGTTCCCCACCCAGGACTTCGACCCGGGCGACCTCCCGCTGCGGGCCCACGAAATCCTGGAGAACGCCCTGCAGTTCGAGCTCACCGGCGATACGGACGAGGGCAGTGGCACGAACCTGGCGACCGTCGACAGCAACCTCGCCGGCACCCGTGAACTCCTCACCGTACTCAGGCCGTTGCTGACCAAGGAGTCCTCGACGCTGCTTCCGACCGTCGACGCCGCAGTGGCCCGGCTGCAGAAGCTGCTCGACTCGGCGCACCACGGCGGCAGTTGGACCCCCGTCGAGCAGCTGAGCCGGCCGGACAGGGCTCGACTCAACGGCGCCACCGGGCAGTTGCTGGAGGACCTGGCACCGGTGCCGGACCTCCTGGAGATCAGGAAGTCCGCCTGATGAGCACCGAGAACACGAACAGCACTGGCCGTAGTGAAGGGAACCGTCCGATGTCCACTGCCGAAACCCCGGGCTGCCCGGCCGGAGCCGGCCGTCGCTCCTTCGTCCGGACGGCGCTCGGTGCCGGGGCCGCCGGAGCGGTGCTGGCCGGCGGGGCGTTCGCGCTCGCCGAGACCGGCGGCACGGCCCAGGCGCAGGCCGCGGACACCACGAACGCGGCGAAGGTGCCCTTCCACGGCGCCCATCAGGCGGGCATCCTCACCCCCGCGCCGGCCGCCGCGACCTTCGTCTCCCTCGACGTGATCGCCGACAACCGCGCCGAACTGGCCGACCTGCTGCGCACGATCACCGAACGGGCCCGCTTCCTCACCTCCGGCGGCACCCCCGCCGACCTGGGAGTCGGCGCGCCGCCCGCCGACAACGGCATCCTCGGACCGGAGGTCCCCGCCGACGCCCTCACGGTGACCGTCGGCGTGGGCGCGTCCCTCTTCGACGACCGCTACGGCCTCGCCAAGGCCAAGCCGAGCCGGCTGACCCCGATGAGGACGTTCCCGAACGACAACCTGCGTGCCGCCGAGTGCCACGGCGACCTCTCGCTCCAGGTGTGCGCCGCCCGTCAGGACACGGTGCTGCACGCGCTGCGCGACATAGCCCGGCACACCCGGGGCGGCATGCAGATCAAGTGGCGCATCGACGGCTTCCAGAACGCCCCGCGCCCCACGGGCGCCCAGCGCAATCTGCTCGGCTTCAAGGACGGCATCGCCAACCCGGACGTGAAGTCCGCGCGCGAGACCGACCGGCTGATCTGGGTCGGCGACGGACAGGGCGAGCCCGCCTGGGCGAGCGGCGGCAGTTACCAGGTGATCCGGATCATCCGCATGCTGGTGGAGTTCTGGGACCGGGTCTCGCTGAGCGAACAGGAGTTGATGTTCGGCCGCCGCAAGGACACCGGAGCCCCGCTGGACGGCGCCACGGAGACGGACATCCCGCAGTACGCCAAGGACCCCAAGGGCAACGCGATCCCGCTCGACGCCCATATCCGGCTCGCCAACCCGCGCACCGCGGCCACCGACACCTCGCGCATCCTGCGCCGCGGCTACAACTACGACAGGGGCATCGACACCGTCGGCAACCTCGACATGGGCCTGGTCTTCTGCTGCTACCAGCAGGACGTGAAGCGGCAGTTCGAGGCGACCCAGACCCGGCTGATCGACGAACCCCTGGTCGACTACATCTCCCCGACGGGCGGCGGCTACTTCTACGCGCTGCCCGGTGTGCGGGACGCCAAGGACTGGCTGGGGCGGGGTCTGCTGGCGACCTGACCAGGAACTTTCCCTTCCCTTGGGCAAGACCTGCCGTGGGCTTTGCCGAGCGTTACTGCGAATGGGTTGCAGGTACGGGAGGATGGCACGAGGTTGCAGTCCGCGACCTCGTCCCCGGCAGAAAGACCCCTCGATGACGGCCGCCCCCGAGTCCGCTCCGACCCTCCCCGTCACGGCCGCGACCTCGCGGCCGTCGGTCTGGCACCGCGTGAGTACGTCCATGACGCGGCAGGAGTGGACCAGGGTCGGCGGGATGGCCGGCTTCATCCTGGCGCTGCATGTGATCGGCTGGTTCACCCTCGTGTGGATCGTCGCGCCGGGGCACTACAGCGTCGGCGAGAAGTCCTTCGGCATCGGCATGGGCGTCACCGCGTACACGCTCGGCATGCGGCACGCGTTCGACGCGGACCACATCGCGGCCATCGACAACACGACCCGCAAGCTGATGAGCGAGGGGAAGCGCCCCCTGTCGGTGGGCTTCTGGTTCTCGCTCGGCCACTCCAGCATCGTCTTCGGCTTGACGCTCCTGCTCTCCCTCGGCGTCAAGGCACTGGCGGGCCCGGTCCGGGACGACAACTCCCAACTCCACGACGTCACCGGCCTCATCGGTACGACCGTCTCGGGCACCTTCCTCTACGTCATCGCCGGCATCAACCTCGTCATCCTGGTCGGCATCTGGAAGGTGTTCCGCCAGATGCGCTCGGGCGACTTCGACGAGGCCGCGCTGGAGGAGCACCTGAACAACCGCGGCTTCATGAACCGCATCCTGGGCCGCTTCATGAAGTCGATCACCAAGTCCTGGCAGATGTACCCGCTGGGCCTGCTGTTCGGCCTGGGCTTCGACACCGCGACCGAGATCGCGCTGCTGGTCCTCGCGGGCTCGGGCGCGGCGTCCGGCCTGCCCTGGTACGCGATCCTGTGCCTGCCGGTGCTGTTCGCCGCGGGCATGTCGCTGCTGGACACGATCGACGGCACGTTCATGAACTTCGCCTACGGCTGGGCCTTCTCCAAGCCGGTCCGCAAGGTCTACTACAACCTCACGATCACCGGCCTGTCCGTCGCCGTCGCCCTGATCATCGGCACGGTCGAACTCCTGGGCCTGTTCGCCGAGAAGCTCGACCTGCACGGCTTCTTCTGGGACTGGGTCGCGGGCCTCGACCTCAACGTCATCGGCTTCGTCATCGTCGGCCTCTTCTTCGCGACCTGGGCCGTGGCCCTGCTGGTGTGGAAGTTCGGCCGGATCGAGGACAAGTGGACGGCGGCCCTGGCCCAGCCGGCGGAGCGGTCCGCCGAGTAGGCCGTCAGGACCGGACTCCGACATCCTTCCGCCACTTCAGGATCTGCCTCTCCGCGTCCCCGGTGTACGACCAGGGAGTCGGCGTCGCCCGACGCCCCATCATGCCGAGCACGGCTGCCGCCACGTCCTTGGTCCCCGCGTAACAGGCCGCGTGGGCAAGGTAGTTGAGGTCGCGGAGTTCGCCGGGCGGGATCGCGCCCTCCTCGCGGGCCGCGATCCATCGCTGCCAGGTCCGGCGTACGTCGCTGACGGCGCCGTCGTGCGTCCAGTGCTGGCCGAGGCCCACGGAGGCCTGCTGGCCCAGGGCCGAGTTGAGGGCGAAGCGGTACTCCTCGACCCGCGCGTACTGCACCAGCACCGGCAGCGCGCAGCCGGGCGGTGCCACGCCCGCCGCGTCGCGGGCGAAGTCGTACATCAGGCCGTGGCTGCCGTGCCAGCGGGAGGAGTAGTAGTGGAGGACCTGGAGGTGGCCCTCGACGCTGTAGGGGTCGCGCCGGTGCAACTCGTCCCACCAGCGGGCGAGTTCCTGCCGCCGTACGCCCGCCGGGTAGAGGCGGGCGACGGAGATCAGGGAGATCCACGGCGTGGGGTCGTCCGGATAGGTCTCCGCGGCCTGGAGGCAGGCCATGACGGCGGCGTCGATGCGGTTGCGGTCGATGGGCACGCCCCGGCCCGCCGCGATGGCCAGGTTGAAGGCCCGGGCCGTCTCCGTGGCCGCCCGCAGGGTGAGCGCGTCGCCGCTGCCGGGTTCGGCGGCGAGCCATGACTCCACCGTGGAACTGCTCGCGCAGGCCTGCGCGAGCATCCGCACGCGGTGGCCGCGGGCGAGCCAGTGCGCGCCGGTGTTCCGCAGCAGGTCCCGCAGGCCCTGCCAGCGGCCGATGACGATGTCCTGCCGGGCCGAACTGAGGGGTGCGTCCCCGCAGTCGGGGTCGAAGTCGGGGGTGTAGCGGTCTCGCGCCATCGGGTGCCCCTCAGAAGTCCGTCGGGAGACCCTGGTGGACCCGGGACTGTTCGGGCACGAAGTCGTCGGGGACGTAGTCCGTCTCCACGGTGTGCGTGGCGTCGAGTCGGGAGGGCCGGTAGTAGTCGCTGCCCTGCCTCCAGTACCAGAGCATCGGGATCAGGCCCACGGCGAGGCCGCCGATGCCGATGGCGATCGCGGCCGTGCTCAGGCTGCTCAGCGACTCGACGAAGATCCAGAACATGAACAGGGCGCCGAACAGCGGCCACAGCCCGCCGAAGAGGAAGTTCCCCGCCGACTTGAACAGCATCTTGCGGTAGGCGACGACCACCGCGAGGCCCGCAAGGCCGTAGTACACGGCGATCTGCAGACCGATCGCCGAGATCGCGTCGGCGAGGATCTCGCCCACCGAACCGAGCGCGTTGGAGGCGATGAACATCGCCAGCGCCACCCCGCCGACCACGACGATCGCCACCCAGGGCGTGTTCCAGGTGCGGTGCACCCGGCCCAGCGCGGCCGGCATCGTACGGTCCCGGCCCATCGCGAACAGCGACCGCGTGACCTGGATGAGCGTGGTCTCCAGGGTCGCGATGGTGGACAGCATCACCGACACGATCAGCAGCTTGCCGCCCCAGCCCGGCCAGATCTCGTCCCCGAGCACGGCCAGCACGTTCGCGTCGTTGCTCTCGATCTGCCGCGAGGACAGGATGACGTTCACCGCGATGGTGAACACCTCGAACAGCAGGAACACGATGCCGACGCCGATCAGGCCCGCGAGTCCGGTCGTACGACGGCTGTTGCGGGTCTCCTCGCTCAGGTTGCTGGTGACGTCCCAGCCCCAGTAGTAGAACGCGGCGATGAGCGCGCCCGAGGCGAAGCCGGACACCCCGTCGAAGTGGCTGAAGCCCAGCCAGGACCAGTCGAAGACGCGGGCGTTGCCGGTGTGGACGAGGGCCAGGGCCGCGAACAGCGCCAGAATGCCCAGCTCCACACCGGACATGACGAGCTGGGCCCGGACGGTGAGCCGGGCGCCGCCGAGCACCACGAGCAGCATGATCACGAACCAGGCGGCGCCGACGACCGTCGACAACGCCGTGTTGTCCGCGAGGCTTTGATCGAAGAGGGAAAGGGTCATCGACCCGGCGGGCAGCGACCCGGCGACCATGAAGATGGTCGCGGAGATCACCAGCGCCCAGCCGCTGATGAAGCCCAGAAAGGGATGCAGGGTGCGCCCCACCCAGGAGTAGCTGGCGCCCGCGTTCACGTCGATCCGGCCCAGATAGCTGAAGGCCAGCGCGATGCCCAGCATGGGTATCGCGCAGTAGAGGAGGGCCGCCGGACTGGCCAGCCCCACCGCCCCCACCAGGACCGCGGTGGTCGCGGCCAGCGAGTACGCCGGGGCGCTGCCCGCCACGGCCATCACCACGGTGTCGAACGTGCCGAGGGCGTTGGCCTGTAGCCCTCTGCCCCTGTTGTTGCTCATGGCTGCGCTGCTTTCCGTCTTGCACGACGTGCGGAGTTGAGCGGACCGGCCCCGGACCCGGAGAGGGGTGGCCTCGGGTCCCTGGCCGGTCGGAACAACGAAAGGGAATGGCGGGTACCGCTTAACCGCTGCGTCGGCGGACGGTCACACCGTGTGTGGGTGTGATGATAGCCGTAGCTCTTGACCTTTCAAGATTGACCAGCGAGTAATCTCCTGTGAACGATCAGTCGCCGAGTCGGTCGATCTGCCGCAGTTTGTTGGTCGCGTCGAGGGCGGCGACCTTGTAGGACTCCGCCAGCGTCGGGTAGTTGAAGACCGCGTCCACGAGATAGTCGACCGTTCCGCCGCAGCCCATCACCGACTGGCCGATGTGAATGAGCTCCGTCGCACCGGTCCCGAAACAGTGCACGCCGAGCAGGGTGCGGTCGGTGGGGGAGACCAGCAGCTTCAGCATGCCGTGCGAGTCGCCGATGATCTGGCCGCGCGCGAGTTCGCGGTAGCGGGAGATGCCGACCTCGAACGGAACGCACTCCTCGGTGAGTTGGTCCTCGGTCTTCCCGATGAAACTGATCTCCGGAATGGTGTAGATGCCGATCGGCTGCCGGTCGTCGATCCGGTGCACCGGCTCGCCACAGGCGTGGTACGCGGCCGTACGGCCCTGCTCCATCGAGGTCGCCGCGAGCGCCGGGAAGCCGATGACGTCGCCGACGGCGTAGATGTGCGGGACCGCGGTGCGGTAGTTCTCGTCGACGTCGATCCGGCCGCGCCGGTCGGCGGACAAACCGGCCTTGTCCAGGTCGAGTTCGTCGGTCAGACCCTGCCTGCCCGCGGAGTACATCACGGCGTCGGCCGGGATCTTCTTGCCGCTCTCCAGGACCGTCAGCGTGCCGTTGGTGTGCCGCTCCACGGCGGCCACGGTCTCCCCGAAGCGGAAGGTCACGGCGAGGTCCCGCAGGTGGTACTTGAGCGACTCGATGACCTCCAGGTCGCAGAAGTCGAGCATGCCGGCGCGCTTCTCCACCACGGTGATCTTGCTGCCGAGCGCGGCGAACATGGAGGCGTACTCCATGCCGATGACGCCGGCGCCCACGATGACCATGGACCGCGGGACCTTGGGCAGGTCCAGCACGTTGTCCGAGTCCATGATGGTCCGCCCGTCGAACTCGACGGTGTCCGGCCGCGCGGGACGCGTACCGGTGGCGATGATGATGTTCTCGGCGGTCAACAGCCGTTCGTGGCCCGTGACATCGGTCAGGGCGATGGTGTGCGGGTCGACGAAGCGGCCCGTGCCGGCGAACAGCGAGACCTGGTTGCGGGACAACTGGTTGCGGATGACGTCGACTTCACGGCTGACCACGTGCTGCGTCCGCGCGGTGAGGTCGCCGACGGTGATGTCGTCCTTGAGGCGGTAGCTCTGCCCGTACAGATCGCGCTGGGTGAGGCCGGTGAGATACAGCACCGCCTCGCGCAGCGTCTTGGAGGGGATGGTGCCGGTATGGATGGAGACCCCGCCGACCATGTCGGGGCGGTCGACGACGGCGACCCGGCGGCCGAGCTTGGCCGCGGCGATGGCGGCCTTCTGGCCACCCGGTCCTGAACCGATGACAAGCATGTCGAAGTCGGGCACCTCCGGAGTCTGTCAGCCGGAGCGCCCTCTCCGAAAGGGTGAACGGGTAACCAGGTGCCCACAGGACCGCTAAGGAAGCAGTTTGTCCAGCGCGGCCGCCCCCTCCGTCTCGATCTTCCGCCTGGCCCACTCCAGACTCGCCGGAGTGACATCCCGCCCGGCCGCCAGGACCACGTCCTCCGGGGCCACCTCGGTACCGGTGCGGGTGTGCAGCAGGGCGTCCGGGGTTGCGCGCTCGGCGTCTTCATCGGGTCGTGCTGTCGACATGGTGCCTCCTCGCCTGGGACCGGACACGTGCCGTAGATCCCATTTCCCACGATTACCCGTCCACCCCCAGTGTGCATCCGGAAGAGTGGCCGAACGAGAACGTGAACCTAAGCTGGGAACCGGCCCGCGCGGGCCCGAACCAGGGAGGCTGCCGCGATGGTCGAGACCCCACCCCACCAGGACACCCCCACCGGACCCGGATATCTGCCCATCGCCGAGCACGGACTGATCGGCGATCTGCGGAGCGTGGCCCTGGTGGGCAGCAACGGCACGATCGACTGGTACTGCTGCCCGTCCTTCGACGCCCCCAGCGTCTTCGCCGCGATCCTGGACGCGGAGCGCGGCGGCTCCTTCGAACTCGCCGCGGCCGTGCCCGCCCGCACCAAGCAGTTCTACTTCCCCGACACCAACGTCCTGATCACCCGGTTCTTCACCGAGGACGGCGTCGGCGAGGTCCAGGACTTCATGCCGGTGACCGGCGAGACGGACGAGTCCGCCCGGCACCGCCTGATCCGGCGCGTGCTGTGCGTGCGCGGCACCGTCCCGTTCCGCACCCGCGTCGCCCCCAGGTTCGACTACGGCGCCAGCCCGCACACCGCGCGGATGGTCGGCGACGTGGCCCTCTTCGAGTCCGCCGAGAAATCCCTCGCGCTGACCGCCACCGTGCCCCTGGAGTGCGACGAGGTCGACGTGTGGGCCGACTTCAAACTCGACGAGGGCGAGTCCGAGGTGTTCGCCCTCGACCAGGTCGACGGCGAGGTCACGCCCCGGAACTGCGCGCGCACGGAGGCCGAGGACGAGTTCAACACGACCGTCGCCTACTGGCGCCGCTGGCTGTCCCAGTCCCGCTACCGGGGCCGCTGGCGCGAGATGGTCCACCGCTCCGCCCTCACCCTCAAGCTGCTGACCTATGCCCCCACGGGAGCGATCGTCGCCGCCCCCACCACCAGCCTCCCCGAACAGCTCGGCGGCGAGCGCAACTGGGACTACCGCTACGTCTGGATCCGCGACGCCGCCTTCTGCGTCTACGCGCTCCTGCGCCTCGGCTTCACCGGCGAGGCCAAGGCGTTCATGCAGTTCGTGTCCCGCTACATCAGCCCCGGCGACGGCAACCCCTCAGGACCGCTGCAGATCATGTACGGCATCGACGGCCGCACCGAACTCACCGAACGCGAACTCCCCCACCTCGAGGGCCACCAGAAGTCCGCCCCGGTCCGCGTCGGCAACGCCGCCGCCGACCAGCTCCAACTCGACATCTACGGCGCCCTGATCGACTCCATCTACCTCTACGACAAGTGGGCCGAGCCCATCTCCAGCGCCCAGTGGGACGACGTGTGCGCCCTGGTCGACTGGGTCTGCGTCCACTGGGACCAGCCCGACGAGGGCGTCTGGGAGACCCGCGGCGGCCGCAAGAACTTCCTCTACTCACGCCTGATGTGCTGGGTGGCGATCGAGCGCGCGATCCGTCTCGCCAACCGCCGCGGCCTGCCCGCCAACCTGCCGTACTGGGGCGGCTGCCGCGACACCATCTACCGCCGCATCATGGACCGCGGCTGGTCCGAGACCCGCCAGGCCTTCGTCCAGTACGAGGGCAGCGACGTCCTCGACGCCGCGCTGCTGATGATGCCGCTGGCGAAGTTCATCGCCCCCACCGACCCCAAGTGGCTCTCCACACTGGACGCGTTGACCGAGGAACTGGTCTCCGACTCCCTCGTCTACCGCTACAACCCGCAGGCCAGCCCCGACGGACTCCGCGGCGACGAGGGCACGTTCTCCATCTGCTCCTTCTGGTACGTCGAGGCCCTGGTCCGCGCCGGCCGCGTCGACGAGGCCCGCCTCGCCTTCGAGAAGATGCTCACCTACGCCAACCATCTCGGCCTGTACGCCGAGGAGATCGGCCGCACCGGCGAGCAACAGGGCAATTTCCCCCAGGCGTTCACCCATCTCGCCCTGATCAGCGCCGCGTTCAACCTGGACCGGGCGCTCGGCTGATCCGGCTGAGTTCATCCGGGGCGCGCAACAATCGTCACCGAGGTGTCACAGCACACCTCGGCACCACAACTCCCTTGGCATGTCTCGTGTCGAACCCCCTGACCGCAACAAATTTGACCCACGGGGGAACACATCATGACGAACGTGTCACGCAAGAAAGTCTCCGCCGCCGTCGCGTCCGCGACCTTCCTGCTCCTGGCCGGCGCCGGCATCGTCGCCGCCCCGGCCAGCTACGCGGGCGTCCCGGGCGGCACCAGCGCCGTCGACCGCAACAGCGACTTCAACGGGGACGGCTACGACGACGTCCTGATCGGCGCGCCGGGCGGCACCGTCGACGGCAAGGAGGGTGCCGGCTACGTCACCGTGCAGTACGGCGCCCCGAACGGCATCGCCACCAACACCACGGTCCCCAAGGGCCGTACGGCCGTCATCAGCCAGTCCACGCCCGGCGTCCCCGGCACCTCGGAGACCTACGACTCCTTCGGCCAGGCGATCGCCACCGGCGACGTGGACGGCGACGGCTACGACGACGCGATCATCGGGGCGCCCGGCGAGGACGAGGGCACCGTCGAGAACGCGGGCCGCGTCACCGTCCTCTACGGCTCCAAGGCGGGCCTCGGAGCCGAGACCAACGACTCCTTCACCTCCGCCACCCCGAAGGCGGGCGACCGGTTCGGCCAGTCCGTCGCGGCGGCCCGCTTCACCGGAGCGACCGACACCGACGAGATGGCCGTACTCGACAACAACGGCGCCCAGATCTTCACCTACCACACCGGCATCCTGCACACGATGGGCGCCCTGAACACGACCACCCACCCCGGCGGCCACCGCCTCCAGCCCGCCTACCTCACCACCGGCGACTACGACCGCAACGGCTTCGCCGACCTCGTCATCTCCGGCTACAGCCCCGACGACGACTACCAGCAGGGCTGGTCGGCCCTCTACGCGGGCGGCGAGACCTCGCTGACGTACCGTCAGGACCTCAACGGCGGCCTCGGCACCGCCTCCGGCGACATCAACGGCGACGGCTTCGACGACCTCGTCCTCGGCCAGCTCAGCAGCGCCGACGACAAGGCCGAGGGCGACGACGGCGGCAAGATCGCTGTGTACTACGGCAGTTCGGAGGGCCCCACCGGCCCCGCGGACTGGTGGTCGCAGAACTCCCCGGGCGTGCCCGGCACTTCGGAGCACGGCGACGCCTGGGGCAACGACCTGTCCGTCGGTGACGTGAACGGCGACGGCTACGCGGACGTTGCAGTCGGCGCGCCCGGCGAGGACGTGGGCACCGTCCAGGACGCGGGCGCCGTATGGCTGTTGCGCGGTTCGCGTGACGGTGTGACCGCCACCGGCGCGCAGTCCTTCGACCAGAACACCGCGAACATCCCCGGCACCGCCGAGGCAGACGACGCCTGGGGCTCCCAGGTCCGCCTGGCCGACACGAACCGCGACGGCCGTGCCGAACTCGTCGCCTCCGCCCCGGGCGAGAACTCCGGTGACGGCTATGTGTGGTTGCTGCCTGCGGGCCCGAACGGCCTGCTCGCGGAGGGCTCTTCGCTGTACGGCGCGGCGGACCTCGGAGGCGCGGCGAAGGGCGCCGGGTTCGGGTCGGCCATCGACGAGTAAGGGGGAGTGCGCGGGTGCCCGCAGCCGGTGCGGGCACCGCGTGCCACCTGGTTTGATGTGCGCATGTTGATGGCGACAGCGGTCCTCGTGCTGGTCGGGTTCGTCACCGACTGGGGCAGGCGGAGGGTGGGACTGCGCCGGGCCGTGCGGACCGGAAGCGGACCGCTGTGCATGCTGAAGTGGCCCTAGCGGGACGGCCGTTGGCGACCCGGACGGCTCTCGAAGGGCGCGGACGGTCGGCTGACGTGGACGCCCGCTCCGCGCGGAGCCGAGGTCGCCCTCCCGGCCGAGCTGCGCCGCACCGGATCGCGCAAACCGTCCTGGTGGCGGGAGGCGATGGCCGTCAACCCTTCGTCCCGGATCCTCGAGTAGGAGGCGGCGGGCGAGCCGCTGCTGATCGCGGTCTTCGTGGACGACTCCGAGGCGATGGCGGAGATTCTCGGCGAAGTCCAGGGCTCACAAAGCCTGTTCGGCCCAGATGACCTTGCCGGCCGGGGTGTACCGGGTGCCCCAGCGCTCCGACAGCTGGGCCACCAGGAACAGGCCCCGGCCGCCCTCGTCCGTCATCGCCGCGTACCGCAGATGCGGCGACGTGGTGCTGCCGTCGTAGACCTCGCAGATGAGGGTGCGGTCGCGCAACAGGCGGACGCGGACGGGGTCGTTGCCGTAGCGGATGGCGTTGGTGACCAGTTCGCTGAGGATGAGTTCGGTGGTGAACGTGAGCTCGTCCAGGCCCCAGTGGGTCAGCTGGCGGGTGACCGAGGCGCGCATGTCGGAGACGGCCGCGGGGTCGGACGGCACCTGCCATTCGGCGATGCGGTCGGCGCCGAGGGCGCGCGTGCGGGCGACGATGAGCGCGATGTCGTCGCTTGGTCGTACCGACAACTCCGAGTCGAGGACGGCCCGGCAGGTGTCCTCGGGGGAGTCGCCGGCCCGGGTGAGTGCCGTGCGGAGCATCTCGAGGCCCACGTCGATGTCGCGTTCCCGGTCCTCGACCAGCCCGTCCGTGTAGAGGACCAGCCGGCTGCCCTCTTCGAGCTTCAACTCGGCGGTCTCGAAAGGGAGTCCGCCGAGGCCGAGCGGGGGGCCCGCGGGGACGTCGGGGAACTCGACGGTGCCGTCCGGGCGGATCAGCGCCGGGGGCGGATGGCCGGCGCGGGCGACGGTGCAGCGCAGGGACACCGGGTCGTAGATGGCGTAGAGGCAGGTCGCTCCGGTGACCGGGGCGCCGCTGTCCTCGGTCGTCTCGTCCTGGTCGATGCGGCCGACCAACTCGTCGAGCAGGCCGAGGAGTTCGTCGGGTGGCAGGTCGAGGGCGGAGAAGTTGAGGACCGCGGTGCGCAGTCGTCCCATGGTGGCCGCCGCGTGCAGGCCGTGGCCGACGACATCGCCGACGACCAGGGCGACGCGGGCGCCGGACAGGGGCAGTACGTCGAACCAGTCGCCGCCGACCCCTGCCTTCGCCGGGAGGTAGCGGTAGGCGACGTCGAGGGCGGTCTGCTCGGGGAGGCGGCGGGGCAGCAGGCTGCGCTGGAGGGTCACCGCCATGCCGTGTTCGCGGGTGTAGCGGCGGGAGTTGTCGATGGAGACGGCGGCGCGGGCGACGAGCTCCTCGGCGAGGGCCAGCTCCTCCGAGTCGAAGGGCTCGGGCTTGTCGGAGCGCCAGAAGTTGACCACGCCCAGGATCAGGGCGCCGGCCCGCAGTGGCACGGTGATCAGCGAGTGGATGCCGTACTCCACGACCTGCGCGGTGCGCTCCGGGTCCTGGGTGAGCCAGCCGGGGGCCTCGCCGAGCCGGGGTTCGACGACGGCGTCACCGGTGTCGAGGCTGCGCGCCTGCGGGGCGGACTCCACGAACTGGATCTGCTTGCCGACCGGGTAGAGCGGCGCGTCGTCGCGGACCCCGCTGTACGCCGTGCGGCGCAGCTCGGTGCCGGGCTGGGGTTCCTCGCCGCTCAGGACGGCGTCGTAGAGGTCGACCGTGACGAAGTCGGCGAAGCGGGGGACGGCGAGTTCGGCGAGTTCCTCGGCGGTGCGGGTGACGTCCAGGCTGGTGCCGATGCCCACTCCGGCGTCGTAGAGCATGTTGAGGCGTTCGCGGGCGACCTCGGCGCGGCCGGAGAGGGCGCGCAGTTCGGTGGAGTCGCGGAGCGTGGTGACGCTGCCGGGCGGGCCGCCCTCCAGGTCGGTGGGGCGCTGGTTGACGGCGAGGAGCCGGCCGCCGACGCGGTGCACCTCGTCCGTCGCGACCCGTGCGGAGGCCAGCAGGGCGGTCATCTCTGCGTCGAGTCCGAGGTCGAGGACCAGGCGTCCCTCGCCGTTCTCGGGGAGGTCGAGCAGCTGGCGCGCCTCGTCGTTGGCGAGCAGCAGCCGGCCTTCTCCGCTGACGATGATCACGCCCTCCCGCACGGCGTGCAGGACCGCGTCGTGGTGCTCGTACATCCGGGTCATCTCGTGCGGGCCCAGGCCGTGCGTCTGGTGCTGCAGCCGTCTGCTGACCAGGGCGGTGCCGCCGGTGGCGAGGATCAGGGCCGCTCCGGCGGCGATCAGCAGGAGCGGCAGCTGCTGGTCGGCGGTGCCGCCGACGTTCGCCTTCGTCACCCCGGCCGACACCAGGCCCACGACCTTGCCGCCGGGGCCCTTGACCGGCACCACGGCCTGCACCAGCGGTCCGATGGTGCCGGTGATCTCCTCGGTGACGACCCGCCCGGCCAGCGCGGGGGCGATGTCCCCGACGAACTTCTTGCCGATGCGGTCCGGCTTGGGGTGGGTGTAGCGGATCCCGTCGGTGTTCATGACGACGATGAAGTCGACCTTGGACGTCTTGCGGGCGGCCTCGGCGCTGGGCTGGAGGATCGCCGTGGGGTCGGCGCTCTTCAGGGCCGCGACCGTGCCCGGCGCGTTGGCGAAGGTCTCGGCGACCGCCACCGAGCGGTTGCGGGCCTCCTGCGTGCTGTCGTGCCGCACCTGGAGGACCTGTGCCACCACGGCCGACACGACCAGCAGCAGCACGATCACCACCTGCAGCACGAACACCTGCCCGGCGACGCTGCGGCCGGCCAGACCGGTCCGTCGGTGCCGGTGTTCGCGCGCCCGACGGGCACGGTCGTACGGGCGCTGTGCGCGCAGACCGTCGGGGCGGTGGGTCGACCGGGCCCTTGGCCGACCCGTCAGGCGGACCATGAGCCCATGTCTACACTGCCCGACCTCAGGAGGCGAGGGGCATCACACCCGGTGACAGGCCGGGGCCGAACCGGGATCAAGGGTGCCTGCCGGGCTTGGCGCGCCGGGCTGCGAGCAGCAGCGCGATGTCGTCGGGACGGTCGGCCGCGTGCCGGGCCGCCGTGGTGAGCCGGTCGGCGACACCGGCGAGGGAACGCCCGCCCGGCCGCGAGGCGGGACCGCCCGCCTTCGCGAGGGCGACCCGCAGGGCGGCTATGCCGTCGTCGATGTCGACTCCGGGCCGCTCGACGAGGCCGTCGGTGTAGAGCGCCAGGATGGAGTCGGGCTCCAGCTGGAGTTCCGTCACGGGGTACTGCGCGTGCGGGTCCACCCCGAGTACGACGCCCCCGGGAATGTCCCAGACCCGGGTACGGCCGTCCGGGGTACGGATCAGCGGCGGCGGATGCCCGGCCCGCGCGACCTGGACCAGCCCGCTCGCCGGGTCGAGACGCAGATAGCAGCAGCTCGCGAACTGGCCGGGGTCGAGGTCGATGAGGAGATGGTTGGTGCCGCTCATCACCTCGTCGGGCGGCCGGTCGCCGAGCGCGAACGCCCTTACCGCGCTGCGGAGTTGACCCATGGTGGCGGCGGCCTGGACACCGTGCCCCTGGACGTCGCCGATCACCAGCGCCAGACCGTCGCCGGACTCGACGACGTCGTACCAGTCGCCGCCCACCTCCATGCCCTGGGTGCCCGGCAGATAGCGGCCGGCTGTCTCCACCTGCGGGTGGACCGACAGCCGGCGGGGGAGCAGGGCCTGCTGGAGGCCGCGGGCGAGGGCGGCCTCCGAGTCGTAGCGCTGGGCCTTCTCCATCGCGTGGGCGATCAGTCCGGCGAGGGCGGTGAGCACCGCGCGCTCCTCGGAGCTGAAGCTGCGGGACCGGTCGAAGCCGAGGATGGCCGAGCCGACCGGGCGCCCGGACGCGATCAGCGGCAGGAACGCGCGGGCCCCCACCTCCGCGTCCAGCGGGATGCCCGGGTAGGCCTCCGCGAGCTGCTGCATGGAGTCGAAGAAGAGCGGGCGTCCGGTGGTGAGGGTCTCGACCCCTGGCAGCCGGGTGTCGAGGCCGACCCCGTCGAAGGGGGCGAGGAAGCCCTGCGGGAAGCCGGTCTCCCAGGCCAGGTACAGATGCCGTTCCTGGAGCAGGTAGATCGCGAGGCGCCGACCGCCGAACGCGGGCAGGAGCTCCTTCATGACCACCGCGGACACCTGGCGGGCGGTGACCGCCTCCGTCAGCGCGATGGCGAGCACGATCGGCCGGTAGAGCGGAGCGAGCGAGGTGACGCCGTTCCCCGGGACGTCGGCCCCCTCGGGGTGCACCGGCACCAGTGGGATCGGCGGTCCCGACACCCGGGTCGACGGCGCGACCGTGCAGGTCAGCTGGTCGTGGCCCGGATGGATCGCCAGCGCCAGCCAGTCGCCCTCGTACGGCTCCGGCGGCTGCTTCTGCCCCTCCGGACGCCGGACGTGGAAGTTCACCGTCCCCAGCGACAGCAGGGCGCCGCGCAGCTGGTCCTCGCAGCCGATCTGGTTCAGCCAGGGCACGCCCTCCCACAGCGGGCGCCCGAGCAGCTCCTCGCGCGGGCAGCCCAGCAGCTGGGCGGCACGCGGATTGGCATAGGTGACCAGCCCCAGCCGGTCCAGGCAGAACACGCCGTCCGGCAGCAGGTCGGCCGCGCTGTCGGCGACCGGGGCGGGGCCCGGGTCCAGGACCACACCGCTGACCGGGTGCCCGCCGCCGGGCGGGACGGGACCGCTGGCGGGCGTCCACAGCTCCAGCAGCCGCGCCGAGCCGTCCGCCGCCCGCACCCGCAGGGGCAGCGGCGGCGGCTTCCCGGCGGCGGTCGCCCGCAGCGCCGCCATGACCTGGTACGTGTCGCCCGGGGCCAGGGCGTCCGCGATGGCCTGGGCGGTGCCAGGGGACTCTCCGGGCTCGACGCCCAGCAGCGTGTGCAGGGCGCTGTCCCCGGTCACGACGGCCGTCGCCGGGTCCCACCGGAAGCGGGCCATCCGGCCCTCGGCGCGGTGCGTGGCCGTCGTCCGGACGCACACCGGCTCACCGTCCCAGGCGACGCACGGCCCGTCCTCGTCCTTGTGCTCGTCCTCCAGGTCCCGCAGCGCCGCGCCCAGCTCCTCGGCCAGCCGCGTCATGCGGTCGAGGCCGGACAGCACCTCGGTGGTGTCCGCGGCGGACGGCCGGAGCACGGTGAGCACGCCGTACGTCGTCGGCCCGCTCATGACCGGCACGTACTGCGAGCCGAACTGGAAGGGCAGACTCGCGGCGAACTGGGGGTAGCGGCGCATGCACTCCGCGGCGTTCGGCAGGACCACCTGGACGCCGAGCCGGAAGGCGTCCGCGACGGGGAACTTGTTGTCGACGCTCAGCCGGTTCCAGGGGCGGAACAGCGGCCCGGGCAGCCCCGCCAGCACGGCGAGGCGCAGCAGTCCGGGCGTGCTCGACCGCAGGTAGACGCCCCCGGAGTGGCCGTCGGCCGCGTCGATCGCCTCCGTCGAGGCGTCGATGAGCAGCTCGGCGAGCCGTCCGGGCGTCCCCTTCTCGCGCTGGGCACTCCCAGTCATCGGGGCTCTACCTCGTCCCTGTGGCGCCGGGTGGGTGACACAGCAAGAATGCGCCAGGACGCGGCCGGGGTCACCTGGGCGGACGGGATGGGCTGGTGGGGCACGGGTATCGCCGGTCCGTAGGTGTCTGATGAAGTGATCAAGAGTGACTCAAGTGTCGGTGTCGGGTACTGGGCGTGGCGCGGTGTCGTCGGGTCGGGCCGAGGGTGCCGGTTCGGGGCGTTAAGTGCGCAGTTGTGACAGGGGAGTTGAGGCCCGGCGTGCTCCTGTGACCGGGTCCGCGTCCCGTGGCGTTCAGGATGGCGCAAACTCCGCCCCTCGCGGGGCGAATTCGATCTGTTGCCCGTATTCGTCGGCGGTAACGGGCGAGACGGCAGAACACACGGTGAGTGGGGGGTGGCATGCGGTGACGGTCGTCTCGCCGTACGGCCCCACCAGCGGCCGGCCGCGCCCGGATTGTTAGCCTCGGTCATGGCCAGTTTCCCTCTGTCCCGACCTGGAGCGCGATGAGTACGGTCGCCGCCTACCCGCTCGGCGCGGGGACCACGCTCGCCGAACTCGCCCGCGACCCGCATCCACGGCTGGCGCGGCTCCGCGAGAGCGAACCCGTGTCCTGGCTGCCCGAGTTGGACGGCTGGCTGGTGACCCGGCGCGACCTCGCACTCGACGTGATGCGGGACGCGACCACCTTCACGGTGGACGACCCCCGCTTCTCCACCGCCCAGGTCGTCGGCCCGAGCATGCTGTCCCTCGACGGGGAGCGGCACACCCGCCACCGCGAACCCTTCAACGCGCCCTTCCGTCCACGCGAAGTACGGGACGGCTTCGCCTCGTTCATCGAGCGGGAGACCGACCGGCTGGTCACCGAGCTGCGACCGGCGGGCGCCGGTGAACTGCGCCGCGCCTTCGCCGGCCCGCTGGCGGTCGCCGTAGTGACCCACGCACTCGGACTGACCGGCACCACCCCGACCACCGTGCTCTCCTGGTACGACGCCATCGTGCAGTCGGTCTCGGACATCACCGCCGGACACGAGGCGGGACCGGCCGGTACGGCTGCCTACGCGGAACTGCGGGCGGCCGTCGAAGCCACCGTCGCCGACCGGGGCGGAGCCTCACTCCTGGTCTCGGCCGCCGGGCAGCTGACGGTGCCCGAAGTCGCATCCAACGCCGCCGTGTTGATGTTCGGCGGTATCGAGACCACCGAAGCGATGATCACCAACGGGTTGCTGCATCTGCTCCGGCACCCCGACCAACTCGACCTCGTCCGCGCCGACATGGGCCTCCTCGACGGCGCGATCGAGGAATCGCTGCGCCTCGAACCCGGCGCGGCCGTCGTGGACCGCTATGCCACCCGGGACACCGTCCTCGGCCCGGCCGCGATCCGCGAGGGCGACCTGGTCACGGTCTCCCTCACCGGCGCCAACCGCGACCCGGCGGTCTTCCCCGACCCCGACCGCTTCGACGTCCGCCGCGAGAACGCCCGCCTCCAACTCGCCTTCGCCCACGGCCCGCACTACTGCCTCGCCGCGCACCTCGCCCGCCTGGAGACCCGGATCGCCCTCCGCCACCTGCTCGAACGGCTCCCGTCCCTGCGCCTCGACCCGGACCACCCGACGGCTCCGCACGGGCTGGTCTTCCGCAAGCCGCCGACGCTTCATGTGCGGTGGGACGCCGCGTTCTGACGGTTCTGACGTTTCGTCAGGGTCATTCACTCGCGGCCGACTTGGCGCTCCATGACCTCCACCAGGCGCTCCAGCGCGTTCAGCACCCGGTCCCGGTCCTCGCCCAGGCCCGCCAACAGGTGCACTTCGGCGGCCAGTTGGCGGGGGAACAGGTCGTCCACGGCCTTGGCTCCGGCCGGGGTGATGGTCACCAGCGCGGCCCGCCGGTCGGCCGGATTCGGGGTACGGGCGATGAAACCGCGCTTCTCCAGCTTGCCCAGGGCCTTGCTCACCCCCGCACGGGACAGGCCCAGCCACTCGGCGAGCCTGCGGGCGATCACCGGTTCGGTGGCGTGGCGCAGCGGGATCAGCATGTCGACCTCGGGGGCGGTGAGCGCGGCGCCCGCGTAGAGGGGTTCCACCGCCCGGTTCAGGAGCCCGGTGGCATGTTTGAGCAGGCCGATCAGCTCCATGGGGGAGGTGTCGAGACCGGGGTTGTGCTCGGTCCACTGCGCGCGGACGTCGGTGGGGGAGGGCGACATGCGGCTCTTTTTCTCGCTTCCGGGACTTCGGTCGGGGCTTGAGGCCGTCATTGTTAACCGGTGAACCATCGGTTACCGTTACGGCCATGGTATCGCCGTCCCCCTCCCCTTCCGCTGCCGCGCGCCCCGCCGCACCGGACTCCGTCGACCCGACCCGGCGCACCGCCGTCGCCCTGGTCGCCGTCCTCGCCGCGCTGACCGCGGTCGCCCCGCTCGCGACCGACATGTACGTCCCCGGGTTCCCCGCGATGGGGGACGCGCTCGGCGCGAGCAGCTCGGCCGTCCAGCTGACGATGACCGCGTTCCTGGCCGGACTCGTCGTAGGGCAGTTGCTCATCGGCCCGATCAGCGACAGCCTCGGCCGCCGCGGACTGCTGCTGTCCGGGACGGCGGCGTTCACGGTCTTCTCCGTCGCCTGCGCCCTCGCGCCCGATGTCGGCCTGCTCGCCGGCGCCCGGTTCCTCCAGGGCCTGGCGGGCGCGGCCGGCATGGTGCTGGCCCGCGCGGTGCTCACCGACCGCTTCCACGGCGCCGAACTGCCGCGCTACTTCGCGGTGCTCTCCCAGATCATGGGCGTCGCGCCGGTCGCCGCACCGGTACTCGGCGGGGCGATCCTGGCCGTGTCGACCTGGCGCGCGGTGTTCGTCGTACTGACCGTGATGGGTGGGTTGTTGCTGCTGGGAGTGGTCCGCAAGGTCCCCGAGACCCTGCCGCCGGAGCGACGGCACGCGGGCGGGATCGGGCAGACCTTCCGCGCGATGGGCGCGCTGCTCGGCGGGCGGACGTTCATGGGGTACGTCCTCGTCCTCGCGTTCGTCTCGGCGGCGCTGTTCGCCTACATCAGCGGCTCCAGCTTCGTCTTCGAGAACCTGCACGGGGTGTCGGCCACGACGTACTCCCTCATCTTCGCGAGCAACGCCGTCGCCATGCTGATCGCCGGCGCGGCCTTCTCCCGACTCGCCGGACGCGTACGGCTGAACACCCTCCTCGTGGCGGCGGTCGGCGTCGCCGGGGTCGGTACTGTCATGCAGGTCGTGCTGGTGCTGACCGTGGGGGAGACCCTGGCCGGTACCTGGATCAGCCTGTTCGTCACGGCCGGCGGTATCGGCATGGTCTTCCCGTCGACCCTGAGCATCGGCCAGAGTCTGGGCCGCAGCGCCCCCGGCGCGGCCTCCGCCCTCCTCGGCGGCCTGCAGTTCCTGTTCGGCGCCCTCGCCGCGCCGCTGGTCGGGCTGTTCGGGGAGGACAGCTCATTGCCGATGGCGGTGATCATGCTGATCGCGGTGGTGGCGGCGGGAGTTGCTCTGGTGGGGCTGGCCAGGCCCTGGGAGGGGCGGGGGGAGCCGACGGCGACGGCGTAGAGGGACCAGAAACGGTGGGTGCGGCCAGGAGCTGGTGTGTGGTGGCTTCCAGGTACAGCACCATGCCGGCCGCTACAGCGGCCGCCCGGACACCGGTCGGCATGGGCCGGCGCCCGCCGTAGAGCGTGAGCATGGAGGGCGACGGTCATTCCGTGGATCCGCCGGGACAGCAGGCCGTTGACGAAGCGCGCGACTCCGAAGCCCAAGGCGGACAGCAGGGCCAGGAATTCACCCATGGCGCACCGCCTACCTCCGAACACGGCTCCAACGCGGCACCCCTGGGCAAAAAATTCACCGGGGCGGGCTGAAATGCTTTGTCGGGGGCACTCGGGTTTCTGCGGTGCCGGTTGGTGCCGCTCCCCGACGGAAAGAGAAAATCGTGTACATAGGCCTGGGTACTGTCGTCCTCATCATTGTCATCGTCGCTGTCGTGATGATGCTGCGTCGCCGCTGACCCGTGCCCCTTGTACCGCACGGTCGGCCATGACCACAGCCCGCCCCTGATCGCCTTTCTCGGATCCCGGGCGGGCATGGCCATGAGCGGTGCGCGAATTCACCTCTCGGATCGCGGAGGGCTGTCGAATCAGATTCAGATGGTGAAGCGGTCGAGGTCGGTGGCCTTCCAGTCGGCGGGCGGCTCGACCAGCGGTCGGCCGGGGGAGAGCCACTCGGTGACTCCCATGGAGGCCATGATCTGGAGGGCGCTGCCCATGGTGGCCCCCGGGAGGCGGCGTACGCGCGCGGCCTTGTCGCCGACATCCAGGGCGCGGGCTCGACGCGGGTCCTGGGTGGTGACGCCGACCGGGCAGGTGTTGGTGTGGCAGCGCTGGGCCTGGATACAGCCGACCGCGAACGTAAGGGCGCGGGCCGCGTTGCCGTAGTCGGCACCCTGGACCAGACGTTTGACCAGGTCGGCCCGGGTGGCGATCTTGCCGCTCGCGCCGATCTGGATCCGGCCCCGCAGGCCCGCGCCGACCAGCGCGTTGTGCACGGTCATCAAGCCCTCGGTGAGCGGTGTGCCGATGTGGTCGGCGAACTCGAGCGGCGCCGCACCCGTGCCGCCCCTCCGCGCCGTGGACGAAGAAGGAACTGGCGCCGTGAACCGACGCACAGCTTGAAACCGGTCGGCTTGCTGCCAGACAGCTCCCGCATCACCTGCGGCAGCTCCAGCGACACGCACTCGACGTTCTCGCCCGACGCCTTCTCGGCGAACTGCCCGGCATCGAAGTCCTCGTCGAGGGTCCGGTAGTCGAAGTAGCCGGTACCGATCTCCGGGCTCCCGATCCGTACGCGGGGCGGGTGTCCGGGCACCGGGCGTGTCGGGTCACCGCGACGATTCCGGTTCTCGGCACGTCCCCGTGTAACCCGCTCGGCCCGTCTCAAAACAGTTGTGTTGATTCTTGTACTTTTCTCGTCCTGATATTCGGCGGCGCAGGGTTCGCCATTAATAAATGGATGAGTGTGTAGGACGGAAAACGATGGGCACCCGACCTGCCGAGGGTCGCCCACCGGAATAGCGGACGGGCTTCCTCGGTATTCACGCACAGCAAGGGGAGGTTTTGCATGACGGACAACATGTGGGGTTATCAGGCCGAGTCCGGCCACCAGACGGGGATGGACCTGACCGGGTTCAAGGTCGAGGCGAGCGACGGCTCGATCGGCAAGGTCGACAAGCACTCCGAGGATGTCGGAGCCGCGTACATCGTCGTCGACACCGGAGTGTGGATCTTCGGCAAGCAGGTGCTGCTCCCTGCCGGTGTCATCTCGTCCGTCGACGTGGCGGAGCGGACGATCCACGTCGGCCGCACCAAGGACGAGATCAAGAACTCCCCCGAGTTCGACAAGGACAAGCACATCGGTGACGCCGGGTACCACGAGCAGGTCGGTGGCTACTACGGAGACCACCGAGCCTGACCGTCGCTCCGCGGCACACAGGGGCGGGCACCGGCGTGCTGCCGGTGCCCGCCCTTCGCCCTGCCCGGTCCCGGACCCCAGGGTCCGGAACGCCCGGGTCCGCATCATCGTCGGCCGTCGGGGTACCCGTGTCCGACACCCACCCCGCGCGAGGAAGCGAGAAACGCCGTGAGCGAGCGTCGCCCGGAGGCCCCAGGAAACACAGGAGGGCCGAAACCGAAGCCGATACCGAGGGATCTGCCCGATCAGCAGGCCGGCGCCGAGGAGCAGCGCGAGCCGGAGGGCCGTGATCCGCAGAACCCCGACCCGGGGATCCCCGACACGGACGAGGCCGGTACCGGGCGGAGGGGCGGCGCGCATTCCGGCAGCGCACGTCCAGGGCATCCCGTGCCCGACGAATCGACGGGTTGACGACCCGCGCGCGCCCGAGGGAGTCGAGGCGGGGTCCGCTCGGCAGTGTGCCGTCGCTCCCCCCGTGAACGGATCCCTCTGATCTCCGATTTCACATGTCCCCCCGTATTCAAGTTCGAGGAGAGTGAGCTGATGGCCACCGTGTCCCTCACCGGAGCGTCCAAGAAGGACGCCACCGCTGTTTTCGACGTCCTGCGCACGGCGTTCCCGACCGACCGTTCCTCGCACGACATCCCCCAGGAGCAGCCGGGCGACCACTCCCCGGTGTGGAGCGCGGAGTTCGAGCCGGCGCGGGAGCCGATCCCGACCGACTCCGTTCCGCTGGAGGGTTCGGTCTCCGCCACGCTCCAGGGCGATTACGTCGCCGTGGACCAGCTGTTCGAGGCCCTGAGCGCGGCGTTCGCCGTCGACCACTGGGGCGCCGCGTCAGGAGACCAGGAGAAGGAGGTCGACCTGCGGCTCACGACGAAGCGGTGACGGGACGGGAAGCCGTCCTCGCGCGACTGCGACCCACGAGGAGTTGAGCGACATGGTGCAGATCGGCTACACGATGATGACCGAGCAGGCCGGCCCGCGAGAACTCGTCGACCACGTGGTCGGCGCCGAGCACGCGGGCTTCGACTTCTCGGTCACGTCCGACCACTACTTCCCCTGGCTGGAGTCCCAGGGCCACGCCTCCTACGCGTGGAGCGTGCTCGGCGCTGCCGCACAGGCCACCGAACGCATCCCCCTCATGACCTACGTGACCTGCCCGACGACCCGCTACCACCCGGCCGTCGTCGCCCAGAAGGCCGCCACGCTGCAACTCCTCTCCCAGGGACGGTTCCGTCTGGGCCTGGGCTCGGGGGAGAACCTCAACGAGCATGTGGTGGGCGGTGGTTGGCCCGCCGCACACGTCCGGCTGGAGAAGCTGGAGGAGGCCGTCGAGATCATCCGCTCGCTCTTCGCGGGGGAGAACGTCAACCACCACGGTGTCCACTTCGACGTGGAGAACGCCAAGTTGTGGGATCTGCCCGACGCGCCCCCGCCGATCGGTGCAGCCGTTTCCGGCGACCACTCGTGCGAACTCGCGGGCCGCCTGGCCGACTTGCTGATCGCGACGGAACCCCGGCCGGAACTGATCTCCGCCTTCGAGGACCACGGCGGCACCGGCAAGCCCAAGGTCGGTCAGCTGCCCATCTGTTATGACACCGACCGCGACGCGGCCATCGCCCGCGCCCACGACCAGTTCCGCTGGTTCGGCGGTGGCTGGCCGGTCAACTCCGAACTCCCCGGCCCCGCCGCGTTCGAGGGTGCCACGCAGTTCGTACGGCCGGAGGACGTGGCCGAGTCGATTCCCTGCGGCGACGACGTGCAGGCGGTCGTCGAGGCCGTACGCCCCTACGTCGACGCGGGGTTCACCGAGGTCGCCCTGGTCCAGATCGGCGGCGAGCACCAGGAACCGTACCTGGAATGGGCCGAACAGAAACTGCTCCCCGCCCTCCGCGAGTTGTGAGCGCGCGATGACCACGGAACGCGCCGCGATCTTCGACGTCGACGGGACGCTCGTCGACACCAACCACCTGCACGTCGTGACCTGGTGGGAGGCGTTTCGGCAGGCGGGCCACCAGGTCCCCATGCGGGACATCCACCGGTCCGTGGGTCTGAGTGGAGGCGACCTGCTGGACCACCTCCTCGGCTGCGGCGACCGCGATCCCGCCGAGGACGAGCAGCTCACCGCGGCCCATCACGCCCTGTACGCCACGTACTTCGAGCGGCTCCCGGCGCTGGACGCGGCGGGCGACCTGCTGCGCGCCCTGGCCGGGCGGGGCTGGACGATCGTCCTGGCGACCTCGGCGAGCGGCGCGGAACTCTCCGCCCTACGCCGTGCCATCGACGCGGACGACGTCATCCTCGGAGCGGCCAGCGCGGACGACGTCGGTGACGGCAAACCCGCACCCGACCCCGTGCGGCGGGCCAGGGAACTCGCCGAAGTACCCAGCGAACGAGCCGTGTTCGTCGGTGACACCGTCTGGGACATGAAGGCCGCCGTACGGGACGGAGTGCTCCCGGTAGCGGTGCTGTCCGGCGGCATCCCGCGCGCGGACCTGGAGACCGCCGGTGCCCGCGCGGTGTACCGGGACCCGGCCGACCTCCTCGGGCATCTGGACTCCGGCGTCTTCGCCGACATGGAGTGACCTGGGCCTTCGGAGGCGAAACGCCATGCCGTTTCCATGATCCGCAGGGCGTCGTGATCAGCGGCCGAGGGCCTTCTGCAACTGCCGCTTGTTCATGGAGGACCGGCCGTGGATGTCGCGCTTCTTCGCCTCCGCGTAGAGCTGGTCCTTCGTGGGCCCCTCGGCGCCGCTGTGTGAGCGCAGCCCGCCGCGTTGAGAGGCCGACTTCGGATCACGCGTGGAGGTCTTGCTGGAGGTCTTCGCCTCGCCGGAGCGGGCGCGCTCCTTGTTCACCGTCCGCGCGGCGATCTCCTTCGCCCGGCGCGTGGACTCACCGCGCCTCTCGGCACTCTCTTTTACGTGCTCGTACTGCCGTTCCCGCTTCTTGCTCGATCCTGCCGGCATCGCGTTGCTCCTTTCCGGACGTTCGCCCTACGCCGGGCGTGAGACCTCGGCGACGGCTGTGGAGATCCGTTGCTTCACATGGTCGGGCAGTGGTGGCCCGTTGACCGAGTCGACGAGCTCCTCGGCGAGCTGGTGGAGTTTGGTGTTCGTGTGCTGCGAGACGTCGACCAGGACACTCCAGGCGTCCTCGGCACTGAGACCGAAAGAGGCCATCAGGACGCCGCGGGCCAGGTCGATGACCGGCCGGGTCACCATGGCGCGCTTGAGCTGGACGACTTCGAGGCGCAGTTCCTCGGCCTCGTCGGACACCTCGTCCTCCTCCGTACGGTCGTGCGTCGCGGCGGAATGTTCGTGCCAGTCGTGGACGATCACCCCGTTGACGGGGGCACGGGCGGGAGAGAACAGCGTTGACGTGCCGGTGAGGGCGAACAGTCGCTCGACCCCCGGGCTCGCGGTCCGGACAGTGACCGTCTTGCCGTCCGCCAGGGCGGTGCGGCGTACGCGCAGCAGGGCGTTGAGTCCGGAACAGTCGCAGAAGCCGACCTCGGCCAGGTCGAGGTCCACGCCTTGCGACGACCGGGCCAGTGCCAGACGCAGGGCGCGCTGCATCGTCTGTTCCGTGTCGATGTCGATCTCGCCCGAGACCGCCACGACCGTCCGGCCCCCGGCCGGACGCGTCACGATCTGCAGGAGAGCCGACGGGTCGACTCCCACGGGAGGCTCGTGTTCCGGCATGGCAGTCGCTCCCGAAGCGTTTGTCTGTCCTCTGCCGGTACAAGTTTCATCCGGCCCATGAAACACGTCAAGAGATACATGAAATTTATTTCGCGTCTTTGGATGCGTGAACACTACGCCCTATGATGGGCTGCATGGGTGGAGTAGCCGAGACGCACACAGGATGGACGTTCCTCACCAGTCATGCCCGGGTGCTTGCCGCGATCGCCGAGGACCACCGCACCCGCATCCGGGACATCGCCGCACGGTGCAGGCTCACCGAGAGGGCGGTCCAGAAGATCATTTCCGATCTGGAGGAGGCTGGCTATCTCACCCACACCCGGGAAGGGCGGACCAATGCGTACCGCATCGTCCCGGGGACCATCCTGCGGCACCCGGCCGAGGCCGGCATGACCGTCGAAGCGCTGCTTTCCGCCCTCGCGCAGCACGACGCGCAGCGTGACGGACAGCCGCGGTCGTCCGGATCGGTGTCGTCGTAGGCGTGCGCCTGTTTCGGCACGTGCGGTGCGGGAAGGCGCAGAAATGAGTGCTTCGGACAGGAGGCACGTCCGTGGGAGCCGGTGTACGCCGGATCGCGGGTGTGTTTCGCCTGCTCAGCGCGTGCTCGCTCCCATGGGGACCGTCCGGTCGACAACCCCTGGAGGGAGTTGTGAGCACCATGGACACAGTCACCAGGAAGCACCGTCCGCACGACGACGCACCGTGCACCGCCGCGGCCTTCGCACGCTTTTCGCACCTGCCGGACGGACCGGAACGGGACGCCCTGCGCGACGAACTCGTCCGGGCCTGGCTGCCCATGGCGGACCGTATCGCCGGCCGTTACCGGGGGAAGGGCGAGCCCGTCGAGGACCTGCGCCAGGTTGCCGCGCTCGGCCTCGTCAAGGCCGTCGACGGCTACGACCCCGATCGCGGTCACGCTTTCGAGAGTTACGCCGTCCCGACCGTCACCGGCGAGATCAAGCGCCACTTCCGCGACCACATGTGGGCCCTGCACGTCCCACGGCGCGTCCAGGAACTCCGCAACAGGGTGCGCGTCGCCCTGCAGGACCTGTCCGCGACGGGTGCGGAGCGGCGCCCGGGCATCGCCGAGATCGCCGCGTACACACAGCTGAGCGAGGAGGACGTACGCGCCGGTCTGGAGGCGCTGGACAGCTATGCCGCCCTCTCTCTCGACGCAGAGTCACCGGGCGAGGACGCCGCGGTGACGCTCGCCGACCTGCTGGGGGAGTGGGACGCCGGATTCGACCTGGTCGTCGACCGGGAGGCGGTCAAGCCGGCCCTGCGCACCCTGCCCGAACGTGAACGCACCATCCTCTACCTGCGCTTCTTCCGAGGCATGACGCAGAGCCGCATAGCGGAACAGCTCGGTGTCTCCCAGATGCACGTCTCCCGGCTGATCAGCAACTCCTGCGCCACCGTGCGCAAGAAGGTGCTCGCCGACGCCGCCTAGCGTGCCGGGAGCGGAGGCCGGCCGCCCCTCGGGACTGCTCCCGGGGCGGCCGGTGGCGGGCTCACTGCCGAACCCTCCCGGGAGCGGTTGGGCAGCCGGCCGCCCTCTTCGGACTACCGGGCTGAGCCCGCTTCAAACAACCGGAGAGGATCAACCGGAGTCCGGCTGACTCGCGCGCAGGCGCTGCGCGTCCCTGAGGCGGTGCACGGAGTGGACGCCGGAACACGAACCGTTTTCCGGGCGGACTGCCCCAGTCGGCCGATCCTCGACCAGATCGCGGACAAGTGGTCGATGATGGTCATGGCGCTCCTCGAACGACCCACCCGTTTCAATGAGTTGAAGCGCGGCCTGGAAGGCGTGACACAGCGCGTCCTCACCCAGACGCTGCGCCGCCTCGAGCGGAACGGCATGATTGAGCGCGGAGTCCTGCCGACCTCACCGGTCGGCGTCGAATACTCCCTCACCCCGCTGGGCGAGTCCCTGTGCGAGCCGTTCGGGCACCTCTACGGCTGGACCGTCGAGCACAGCGAAGAGATCCAGAACAGCCAACGGGCCTACGACAGCAGCCTTCGCTCCTTGGCGACGGACACCGCCCCGGCCCGTGTCTCCACCCCCAACTTGCCGTAGATCCGCCCGAGATGGGTCTTGACCGTCGCCTCGCTGATGAAGAGAGCCCGGGCGATGTCCCGGTTGCCCAGGCCGCGGGCCAGCTGGCCGAGGATCTCCTGCTCGCGTTCGGAGAGGGTGGGGTGCGGGTTGCGCATCCGGGCCATGAGGCAGTCGGCCACCGGCGCGGAGAGTGCCGTACGACCGGATGCGGCGCTGTGGATCGCGGTGAACAGTTCCTCGGGGCGTTCGGCCTTGAGGAGGTAGCCCGTGGCGCCCGCCTCGACGGCGCGGGTGATGTCGGCGTCGGTGTCGAACATGGTGAGGACGAGGACGCGAGGGCCTCCGTCGGCGGTCAGTTTCCCGATGGCCGTCACTCCGTCCATGCCGTCGCCGAGTTGGAGGTCCATCAGCACCACGTCGGGACGGACCCGGGCGGCCAGGGCGAGGGCCTCCTCGCCGCTGCCCGCCTCACCGACCACCTCGATGCCGTCGGCGCTGGACAGCAGCGCATGCAGCCCGGCCCGTACGACGGCGTGGTCGTCGCACAGCAACAGACGTACGGGTGCGGGTGTGTTCACGGCACGAGCTCCTCACGGGGATCACGGACGACGGGTACGGCGACCGACACGACCGTGCCCTCGCCGGGGGCGGACTCCACGCTCAGCGTGCCGCCCGACTGCCGGGCCCGGATCCGCATCGCGGGCAGCCCGTGTCCGCGCGACCGGCCGGGCGCGGAGGCCGGGGGAGAAGTGGCGTCGAAACCACGGCCGTTGTCGGCGATGTCCAAAGAGATCTGGTCGTCCAGGCAGGTCAGGGTCAACGCGGCCCGGGTCGCCGCCGCGTGCTCGCGCACGTTGGCCAACGCGCCCTGGGCGATGCGCAGCAGGGCCGCCGCGACCGGCTCGGGCAGCGGGCCCGGATCGCCGTCGAGCCGGAACTCCACCGTCAGGCCGGGACCGCTCTCCCGCTCGGCGAGCGCGCCGAGCGCCACCGGCAGGGAGTGCTCGACGAGGTCGGCCGGTGCCAGGTCGTGGACGAACCGGCGCGCCTCGGCGAGGCCGCGGGAGGTGATCTCGGCGGCCTTGAGGATGTGCTCTCGGGCCGTTTCCGGGTCGGCCTCCCACACACGCTCGGCCGCCTGCAACAGCATCTGCTGGCTGGACAGGCCCTGTGCGACGGTGTCGTGGATCTCCGTGGCCAGCCGCTGCCGTTCCGCCAGGACGCCGGCCCGCCGTTCGGTGGCCGCGAGGTCGCGGCGGGTGCGTACCAGGTCGTCGATCAGGACGCGCTGGCGAACCGCCTGCCGCTGCAACTGCACCAGCACGGCGGTGGCGACCGCCGCGAGAGCCGGCGGCGCGACGACCATGTTGGGGTTGAGCGCTCCGTCGGCCACCCGTATCTCGGAGGCGACGACGAGCGCGGTGAGTACGGCGGCCAGCGGCACCGCGAGCCGCGCGGGCAGCGCGTACAGGCCGCCGAACAACAGCGGCATCGCGCACCAGGTGGCACTCGGCGCGAGGGCGAGCAGTACGGTCCAGACCGCGAACACCGAGGCCAGCCAGGCCAGATGACGTGCGGTGGGCGCCGAACCCGGGCGCGGCGCCGGCGCCAGGAACTGCCCGAGGACGTACAGCAGACAGAAGACCGCGTACAGCGCGAGGACCCAGCCGGTGCGCGCTCCGCCCTGGTCGCGGGTCAGGAAGCGTACGAACGAGGAGCCGAGCAGCAGGAAGAACGCGGCGTGCACCACCGCGGGCAACAGCCGCTCCTCCGGACCGATGTGTCCCGTCATCCGTCGTCCCGTGTGTCCCATCCTCCGTGTCTAACGCGAAGGACAGGATGGCGCATCAACCGATCGGCTGACATCCGGATCACCCGAACCGCCCCCGGATCAGCGCCCCTTGACCGAGCCGGACACCCCGCCGCCGCACCGAGGCTGGCATCAACACCCGCCACCCACCTCGGAGATCGGAAGGCGACGCCCCCGTGCCCACCAAGAACCTCACCGCCAACCGCGCCACCCTCGGCCACCGCATCGCCTACGCCCTGCGCCACCCCGACCGCGTGCCCCGCCACCTTGCTCGTGCCACCCGGGACGCCTGGCTGCGCCACCGCCACCCGGACCACGTCTCCTACTACCGCGCCGTGATGCGCTCCGACACCCGGGCCGACCCGGACGCGGCGGTCGGCAGCGCCAGCCGTGAACGCTGGCTGGCCCTGGGCGCGATGCAGTTCGACTACCTCCTCGGCCACGGACTGCGCCCCGAACACCGCATGCTGGAGATCGGCTGCGGAAACCTGCGCGGCGGCTGGCGCTTCATCCGCCACCTCGACCCCGGGCACTACTACGGCATCGACATCTCGCCCGACATCCTGGCCGCCGCGCAGGACACGCTCGTGGAGATGGGCCTGCAGAAACGGCTCCCCGCCCTCACCCCCGTACAGGACCTGACCCTGCGCTTCCTGCCCGACGCGCACTTCGACGTCGTCCACGCGCACAGCGTGTTCTCGCACTCCCCGCTCCCGGTCATCGAGGAGTGCCTCGCCCACGTCGGCCGTGTTCTGGCGCCGGGCGGCTGGTTCGACTTCACCTTCGACCGCACGGAGGGCGAGGAGCACCACGTGCTGCGCGAGGACTTCTACTACCGCACCGAGACCCTCGTCGCCCTGGCTGCCCGACACGGCCTGAAGGCCCACTTCATGGAGGACTGGGAACAGCTGCCGCACGGCCAGTCGAAGCTCCGGGTCACCCACTGAGTCCCTGCGGCTCAGCAGTCCGCTTCCGCGGGGGCGATCGACTCACGCTGGGCGGTCTGCGCGACGCGCGAGAGGAGGGTGCGCAGTTGATCCGCGTCCTGGTCGCTCAGATCGGCGAGGAGGCGCGCTTCGGCGGCGGACAGACCGCGTCGTACCTCCTTGAGCCTGCTGCGTCCGGTGTCGGTGATGAGGACCTGGCGGGCGCGTCGGTTGCGGGGGTCGGGCCTGCGGGTGATGAGTTCGTGTGCCTCGAGGTCGTCGAGCAGATAGGTCATCACGGTGCGGTCCAGGCTGACCTCTTTGGCCAGGGCGAGTTGTGAGGGCGGTTCGCCACCGGCCAGGGCCACCAGGACCAGGTGGCCGCGCGGCCCCCCTGGCGTCGGCTCTTCGGCCTTGCCGTGCCGTTTGTCGTTTTCGGAAGTCGCTGCGCTCACCCACTCAATCTAGCACCTAAGTGCTACTTCACAGATGTTCTCGTGAGCAGAACATATGCTGTGCATAGTTGTTTCCGAGAGGGCGCCGAGCGTGTGATCCGCACGCCGAAGCGTCATGACAACGACGAGAGGGACCGCGATGAACATCAGCACCGCTCTGCGGGGCAGCACCGCACTGGTGACCGGGGCGACGTCGGGCATCGGCAGGGCCGTCGCGCACAGCCTGGCCCGGCAGGGGGCCGAGGTCGTGGTGCACGGGCGGGACCAGGGCCGGGGCGAGGCCCTGGTGAAGGAGATCGCGCACGACGGCGGCACCGCCCGTTTCGTCGCCGCCGATCTCACCGACGCCGAGGACACGCTGCGGCTGGCCTCACGCGCCGGCGACGTGGACATTCTGGTGAGCAACGCGGGCCTGTACGAGTTCGCGCCGACCGCCGCGACCGACGCCGCGAGTTTCGACCGGCACATCGCGGTCAACACACGGGCCCCGTTCCTGCTGGTCGGCGCGCTGGCGCCCGGCATGGCCGCGCGCGGGCGGGGATCGATCGTGCTGCTCGGGTCGAGCGCGGCCCGCACGCCCGCTCCGGTCGGCGCGGCCTACGGCGCCTCCAAGGCGGGTGTGGAGATCCTCACCCGTTACTGGGCCACCGAGTTCGGCCCCTCGGGCGTGCGGGTCAACTCCGTGTCTCCGGGCCCCGTACACACCGAAGGCACTTCGGCGATGCTCGGCGAGCGCGCCGCGCTCCTGGACAGGACCAACGCGCGCGGCCGGGCGGGCGACCCGAGCGAGATCGCCGACATCGTCTCGTTCCTGGCCGGCCCGGCCAGCAGCTACGTCAACGGCTCCATCCTGTACGCCGACGGTGGCGAACTCAGCGCGCTGCCCGGCTGAGGAGGGGCGCGGTGAACGTCTTCGGCGTCGGTGGGACAGGGCTCGTCGCCGACGGCATCACCCTCGTCGTCGCGGCCCTGGATTCCACACAGTGCGGGAAGTGGCCCTGGTCCGAGGCGAGTTCAGGGCCCTCGTCGATCAGTGCACCGTCGTAGCATCCGATCTGCGGGGCGTCGGCTCCGGAGATGCCCCCAAGTCGGGCTGTACGAGGACCAATCAGGCCCTTGACCTGCAAGGGATCTCCAGCGTTCCCGCGCATCCTCACGCCGCCGTCCGGCGGTCGTCGCGGTCGGCTCGGGCCGCGGTGATCAGGTCGTCGAGTGAGTCGCGGGTGTGCAGCAACTCCTTGATGTGGGCGGAGAGTCGGTCGCGTTCCTGGGCCATGCGGTCCAGTGCGGCGTCGGAGTTCTCGTCGCTGGGCGCGTAGCGGCACGGCATCAGTTCGAGGATGGTGCGGCTGGACAGCCCGGCCACGTACAGGCGCTGGATGAAGTCGACCCGCTCGATGTCGTCGTGCGTGAAGTGCCGCTGTCCGCCGCCGCTGCGGGTGCTGACGAGCAGTCCCTGCTCCTCGTAGTAGCGCAGTGAACGGACACTCACTCCGGTGCGCGCCGCGAGTTCGCCGATCCGCATCTCAACTCTCCTGACGGTGACCTGGGTTCAGGACTTGCAGCTCACATTGATGTCAGGTTTTAGCGTACCGGTCGGGCCCGCTCTCCCCGGGCCTTCGATACGTGATGCACGAAGGAGTTGCCGCATGACCACGCTGTTCGACCGCCACCGCCTCGGCGGTCTGGAGCTGCCCAACTGAGTGGTGATGGCCCCGATGACCCGGGGCCGGGCCGGGGCCGGGGGCCTCGCGACATCGTCCATGGCGGTCTACTACGCCCAGCGGGCCAGCGCCGGGCTGATCGTCACCGAGGGGGTGCAACCGAGCCTGCTCGGGCAGTCCAACCCGGGCACCCCGGGGCTGTACACCGAGGAACAGGTGGCCTCCTGGCGGCCCGTCACCGACGCCGTGCACGCCAATGGCGGGCGGATCTTCGCCCAGATCATGCACGGCGGCCGGGTCTCGCACCCCGACACCACCGGCCTCCAGCCGGTCGGACCGTCCGCCGTCGCCGCGGCCGGCGAGGTGTTCACCCCGACGGGACCGCAGCCGGCGCCGCTTCCGCGCGCCCTGGACCTCTCCGAGGTGCCCGAACAGGCCCGCTCGTACGCGGAGGCGGCCCGGCGCGCGGTGGACGCCGGCTTCGACGGCGTCGAACTGCACGGCGCGAACGGCTACTTGATCTCACAGTTCCTGTCGTCCAACGCCAACCTGCGCACCGATTCCTACGGCGGCCCGATCGCCCACCGCATCCGCTTCGCCGTCGAGGCGGTCGCCGCCACCGTCGACGCCGTGGGCGCCGCCCGCACCGCGATCAGACTGTCCCCCGGCGGCACCTTCTGGGGCGTCGAGGAGAGGGAGGTGCCGGAACTGTACGCGGCTCTGCTCGCCGAACTCGCGCGCTTCGACCTCGCCTACGTGCACCTGGAGGCGACCGCCGAGGAGGAGGTGCTGGTCGGACTGCGCCGCGCGTGGCCGGGCAATCTGGTCGTCAACCCGGTGCTCCCGATGGGCCCCAAGCAGACCGACCGGGCCGCCGCCGACCACTGGCTCTCCCTCGGAGCGGACCTGATCAGCTTCGGCCGCGCCTTCCTCGCCAACCCCGACCTCGTCGAACGGCTCCGCACCGGCCTGCCGCTCGCGCCCGCCGACCCGGCCACGTACTACCAGGGCGGCGACACGGGCTATCTCACCTACTCCGCCTACCAGTACGCCGCCTGACCGGACACGAAGCACGAAGGACGAGGAACACCGATGAACACGCCGAACACGCTCCAGGACGAAGTCCGGACGACCGTCATCATCGCCGGGCGGGTCTTCGTCCCGGCCGAGGACGTCGAGACGTTCGTCGCCGAGGCGCGGGCGACGTCGTACCCCCTTGCCGCCGCGAACCCGGGGAACGTGATGATCTCGTTCTGCGTCGAGGACGCGGCGGCCGGAAGTGTCACCGTGCTCGAACAGTGGGCGTCCCAGGAGGCCCTCGACCGGCATGTCGCCACACCGGAGATCACGGCCCTCCTCACCAAGTGGGGCCCGCGCATACGCAACGAGGTACGCGGATTCCACGCCGACGAGAAGGACCCCCGGGCCTGAGCCGACTTCGGTAACGGGCGCAACCCGCTCCAGCCGAACCCTGGGCCCTGGCCTGCCCGACCCGAGTGCGGGCCGGGCAGGGCAGTACATGCCCGGGCGACGGTGTCAGCGGCCGCTCCGCAGTCGTGACCTCCGTGCCGTCAGGAACGCCAGCGCGCCGCCCGCCACCAGCAGGGCGGCGATGCCCGCCCGCAGCAGGACTCCGTCCGCGCCCGTCGCGGCGAGCCCGCCGCCGGTCGTCGTCCCGCTGCTGGTTCCCGCCCCGGAGCCGGACGGGCTCGCGGTGGCCGTGGCCGACGGGGACGCGGAGGCGCCGGCCGACGGGCTGGCTGTCGCCGAGCCGGTGGCCTTCACCGCGATGGCGGCGGTGTCGTTCGCCGCGTCGTCGTCACGATTGGGGTACTCGGGGTTCTCCACCGCCCGCACGCTGCCCCGCGCGTCGGGCACGACCCGGTCGATCCGCACCGTGAACTTCTGGGTCACGGAGTCGCCCGGCCGGAAGTCCGTGCTGCCGATGTCGCAGGTGTAGCTCTTCGCGTCGGCCTTGCGCGGTGTGCAGTTCCATCGCGGCCCGGGGTCGCCCTGCTCGTCCGGGCCGGGGGCGCCGGTGATGGTGGTGCCGGCGGGCGGGGTCACCACGAACGTGCCGGAGTTGACGGCGTCCATCCACCGGAAGTTCATCCAGCCCGGCCCGTTGTTCCGCACGCCCACGGTGATGCTCACCGTCTCACCGACCTTGCCCTCGACCGTGTCACCGAGCGCCTGGTAGTCGGCGTGCTGGGTGGTGGCGAAGGTGCCGTACCCGGAGTCGGTGAATCCGGAGCCGGAGGCGACGGACTTCAGGCCGAGCGGCGCGCCGGTGCCGGTCTCGGGGAAGCCGGACGGGTCGAAGGAGTCGGGTGCGGTGCCGCCGACCGGCCACACGACATAGGTGTTGTAGCCGTACATCGTGTCCTTGGAGGCGGTGTAGTGCAGCGGCGCGGCCGTCTCGTAGGCCGCGCCGGGCGCGACCGGGGTGTCGAACCGGCACCAGGCGCCGGCCTCGGGCCGGTCCGCGTAGTGGCAGTTGGAGTGGTCATGGGCGAGAGAGACGCCTTCGGAGTCCTGCACCAGCAGCATGACGCCCTTGTCTGCGGGGGCTTTGCCGGTGTTGGTGAAGGCTGGAGTGCGCTCGAAGACGGCGCCGGGCGCGATGTCCTTCAGTGCCGGGTAGGACCGGGCGACGAGCTTCGGCCCGCCGACCAGGACGTCCGTCTTCCCCGTCACGGTGGCCGCGTCGGAGGCGGTGGCGGTGTAGGTGATGGCACCGGTGTCGCCCGCCTTGGCGGCCGAGGTGGGCTTCAGCAGGAACGGGTCGATCGACTCCTTGCCCGACAGCGGGCCCACGTCGCACCTCACCTTCAGGGTGCCGGTGCTCACGCAGTCCCCCGTGACCACCATCGTCGCCTTCCCGGCGAGGGACGAGGCGTCGACCGTGACCGAGACGTCATGGGCATCCCCGCCCGAGGCGGTGATGCCGAGGTCCAGGTTCGGGCCCTCGCCCTCGGTGGGGAGGTAGTAGTTCTCCTGGGTGTCCAGGACGAGCGTCGTTGCGGCGGCATGCGCGGCCGGGGTCGTGACCGCCAGGGCGGCGGTCACGAAAGCGGCGGCCGCCGCTGTTCGCCATGTTCTGCGTATCGTCAGCACACAACGTGGACACGTCAGAACACCGGAAGGTTGCGCGCGAGTGTCCGCCGGCTGACGTTCGGGTGCTCCGTGACCCTTTCCGGAGCGCCCGATCGAGCGACTGCCGCACGCGGAGGGGATTGACACCGCAGTAGATTGAAATGTGGTGTTGTGTCCTGGCGGGGGTGCGCATCAAGACGGTCTGCACTGCCGGCTTAGGGAAGTGATCCCGGTGACCGATGATTGGGGCGACCCGGACCTGGTCACGGCGCGGGCCAGGGAGAGGTTGCTGTCCGGTGAGGTCGTTCTGGGAGGCCCGCGCGGTGCCATCCTGAGCTCGTGGCAGCGGTGTCAGTTGCTGGCCATCAACCCCGACGGATGGGCCCCGCCCTACGAGGCCGATCTCGACCTGGACGCCCCCTTGGTCCGCGCGGCCGGGCCGACGCTCGACTGGCTGCAGTCCCGGATCACCGGCACCCGGGCCCGGGTGTCACTCGCGGACAGCCAGGGGCGGAAACTCATGCGCCGCGTCGGCGAGCCGTCTCTGGCCCGCCGTCTCGACGCCGTCTCCGACGCCCCCGGCTTCGGCTTCGCCGAACACGCGGTCGGCACCAACGCCATCGGCCTGGCACTGGTCGAACGGCGGCCCTGCCACGTCCTGGGCGCGGAACACTTCACCGAGCACACCCAGCACGACGCCTGCGTGAGCGTGCCCATCCGCAACCCCCTCGACGGCCACCTGGAAGGGGTCATCGACTTCGCGTGCGACGTGGCCGATGTCACCCCGGAGGCCGAATACCTCATGTACGAGGCGGGCCACGCGATCGAACGGCGGATCCTGGAGCTGGCGAGCGAGCGCGAACGCGCCCTGCTGCGGACGTATGTGGCGGCCGAACGGCGGGTGCACGCACTGGCCCACTCCGCGGGAACGCCGGTGGCCCCTGGCGCGCTGCCCGGCGGCGGGTACGAAGCCCCGCCGATCCTGCGGGAGAAGGCCGCCGAGCTCGTCGGGGCCGGTCGCCGGGCCGCCGTAGAGGTGCCGCTGGGACACGGTCTGACCGCCACGTTGCTGTGCAGGCCGCTGGTGACCGCCTCCGGCGTTGCCGGGTTCGCCGTAGAGGCTCTCTTCCCTGACGGCCCGCTCCAGCACGTCACGCCGAGTGTGCCGGACACCGTCGGGGTGCCGCAGCCGGACGGTCCGCAGCGAGCGAGCGCCGACACCCCACCAGCACCGCGACCACGCCGTCCGGACCCGGCGTCGTACCCGATGCCCGGAACACGCGACATGCCCGGCGCCACTGGGCCCGCCGCTCCCCGCCGCACCACGGGCGTGCAGCTGATCAGCGTGGGAGAGCAGGGGATCGGCCGTCTCGCGGTGGCGTCGCGGCGACGCCTGAGGCTGTTGATCGAGGCCGCCGCGCACATCGGCACCACCCTCGACGTGACCCGTACCGCGGAGGAACTCGTCCGGGCGGCCGTGCCCGAACTCGCCGACCTGGCCATGGTGGACCTGGCGGAGCCGGTCCTGCGCGGGGAGGAACCCGGCAGCGCGATCGAGCCGGGCACCATGCTGCGCCGCACCGCCCTGCACGGGTTCCACGAGGGACTCTCCCTGTACCCGGTGGGTCATGTGGCCGGCTTCCTGGCCACCACCCCGCAGGCACGCTGCCTGGCCGCCGGCCGGGCCGTACTGGAGGCCGACCTGAGTGCGGCGCCGGGCTGGAAGGCACAGGATCCCGAACGCGTCGAGCGGATCCTCGCGCAGGGGATCCACTCGCTGATCACCGTCCCCCTGATCGCCCGTGGCGTCACTCTGGGCGTGGCCAGCTTCTACCGCCGGACCCAGCCGGAACCGTACGAGGAGGACGATGCGGCCCTGGCCTCGGAGCTCGCCACGCGTGCCGCGCTGTGCCTCGACAACGCCCGCCGCTACACCCGCGAACGCGCCACCGCGCTCACCCTGCAGCGCAGCCTCCTGCCCCGGGAGCTTCCCGAACAGAGCGCGGTCGAGGTCGCCCACCGCTATCTGCCGGCCCGCGCCGACGTGGGCGGCGACTGGTTCGACGTCATCCCGCTGTCCGGGGCCCGCGTCGCGCTCGTCGTGGGTGACGTCGTCGGGCACGGCCTGCACGCCGCGGTCACCATGGGCCGGCTGCGCACCGCCGTCCACAGCTTCGCCACCCTGGACCTCGCCCCGGACGAACTCCTCGCCCGTCTCGACGACCTCGTCATCGACTTCGACCGGAGCCGGACCGGCGGACCGGACGACGCCGAGATCATCGGCGCGACCTGCCTGTACGCCGTCTACGACCCGGTCTCCCAGACCTGCACGCTGGCCCGCGCGGCCCATCCGCCGCCCGTCGTGGTGCACCCCGACGGCAGGGTGGAGACTCCCGACCTGCCCGCAGGCCCGCCCCTCGGTCTGGGCGGCCTGCCCTTTGAAACAGGTGAGCTGCGCCTGACCGAGGGCAGTCAGCTCGTGCTCTACAGCGACGGGCTCATCGAGGACCGCGACCGGGACATCGACGACAGCCTCGACCTCCTGCACCGGGCGCTGGCCCACCCCGACCGAACCCCGGAACAGACCTGCCGGGCCGTCCTGGACGCCCTCCCCACCCCGCACAGCAGCGACGACGTCACCCTGCTCGTCGCCCGGACCCGCGCCCTTCCGCCCGCGGACATCGCGCGCTGGGACGTGCCGGACGATCCCGCCGCCGTCTCCGACATCCGCGCCGCCGCTCTGCGGCAGCTGTCCGAGTGGGGACTCGACGAAGCCGCCTTCACCACCGAACTCGTCCTCAGCGAGCTGGTCTCCAACGCCATCCGGCATGCCAAGGGCCCCATCCAGGTACGTCTCCTCCGTGACCGCACCCTGATCTGCGAGGTCTCCGACGGCAGCAGCACCGCACCCCATCTGCGCCATGCCGCCGACACCGACGAGGGCGGCCGCGGTCTGTTCCTGGTCGCCCAGCTCGCCGACCGCTGGGGCACCCGCTACACCTCGCACGGCAAGGTCATCTGGGCCTCGCAGCCCCTCGGCTGACACGACTGAATACGGCCGACGCGGCTGACATATGCGTGCTCACGGCAGTTGTCCGAATCGAAACATCCGCTCGACGGCCTCTCGGGCAGTGGCGGCCAACGGCGCTACTCATCGGTAGACGCCGACAACCTGCGCTTCTTTCGCGTGCCCCGCGTCGCCGCAGCTCGCCGTTGTGCAAACGATATCTCGGCACCCTCATCTTGTTTGGCTCAAAGTATTGACCCGCCAGAAACCTCGGTGCAAAGGTTTGCGCACTCTGAGGGCCGGATTCACGAAGGAGTGTCATCCATGCGCCGTTTGCCCTGTTCACGAAGAATCGCCGTACGCCTGGCCGCCCTGCCGGCGGCGGCCCTTCTGGTCGCCGCCTGCGGCTCCAGTGGGGGCAGCGGGAGCGCGAGTGGCGGCAAGACCGTCTACATGCTGCTGCCCAACACCACGACCGTGCGCTTCACCACTCAGGACGGCCCCGACTTCAAGGCCGCGATGAAGAAGGCGATGCCCGACGCCAAGGTCGTCATCCAGAACGCCGAGAACGACCCGCAGAAGCAGGTCCAGCAGGTCGAGACCGCCATCTCGGGCGGCGCCTCCGCGATCGTGCTGGTCGCCGCCGACCCCTACATCGCCGGCGGCGCGCTCCAGAAGGCGTCGGTCGCCAAGGTCCCGGTGCTGCTCTACGACCACGACGCCCGTGGCGGCCCGGCGGCGGCACAGGTCGTCTTCAACTCGCTGTCGGTCGGCCAGAACCAGGGCCAGGACGCCGCCAAGCTGCTCGCCGGCGGCACCGCCGCCAAGCCCAAGGTCATCGCCCGCATCTACGGCAACCAGGGCGACTACGGCACGACCCAGTACAAGAAGGGCCAGGACCAGTACATCCAGCCGCTGGTGAAGGCCGGAAAGGTCAAGGTCGCCTGCGAGACCTACACGCCCAACTGGGACCCGGCCAAGGCGCAGTCCGAGATGGAGCAGTGCCTCACCAAGACCGGCAACAAGATCGACGCCGTGGTCGTGATGAACGACGGCACCGCCGGTGGCGCCATCGCCGCGCTCAAGGCCCAGTCGCTGACCGGCAAGGTGCCGGTGATCGGCGGTCAGGACGCCGACCTGCAGGCCGTCCAGTACATCCTGCTCGGCTACCAGTACAGCACCGTCTACAAGCCGTTCAAGCTGCAGGCATCCAAGGCCGCCGAGTTGACGGTCCAGCTGCTCAAGAACGGCAAGATCGCCAAGAGCGACATCTCCGGCTACGTGGACAACGGCTTCATGAAGCCCGGCGTCCCGGCGGTCTTCCTCCCGGTCCAGGACTTGCACGCCGACACGGTCTCCACGCTCGTCAAGGACGGCGTATGGACCTGGAAGCAGATCTGCACGGGTGCCACCGCGGCGACGGACACCTGCAAGAAGGAAATGGGATGAGCAAGGAAACGGCCGCCGTGACCACGGCGGCCCCGCTCCTCGAACTCCGCCAGGTGGTCAAGCTCTTCGGCGGTGTGCACGCCCTGGAAGGCATCGACCTCACCGTCGGCCCCGGCGAGATCGTGGCCGTGGTCGGTGACAACGGAGCGGGCAAGTCGACCCTGATGAAGATCATCTCCGGGCTGCAGCCCGCCGACGGGGGCGAGATCCGCTTCGACGGCAAGACCGTCGAACTGCGCCGCCCGGTCGACTCCACCGCGCTCGGCATCGAGACCGTCTACCAGGACCTCGCGCTCTGCGACAACCTCGACACCGTCCAGAACCTCTTCCTCGGCCGGGAGGAGACCAGCTCCCTCCTGCGCGGCGCGCGCCTGCGCCGCGCGGACATGGAGCACCGGGCGCAGGAGACCATCCGCCGCCTCGGCGCGAAGATCCCCTCCCTGCGCACCCCGGTCGGCCGTCTCTCCGGCGGCCAGCGGCAGTCCATCGCCGTCTGCCGCTCCACCCTCTCCAACCCGCGGCTCGTGCTGATGGACGAACCGACCGCGGCGCTCGGCGTCGAGCAGAGCACCGGCGTACTCGACCTGATCCGCCGGCTGCGCACCGAGCACGGCTGCGCGATCGTGCTGATCTCACACGCCCTGCGCGACGTCCTGGAGGTCGCCGACCGCATCGTCGTCCTGCGCCTGGGCAACAAGGTCGCCGAGTTCGACAACAGCGACCGCACCACCAGCTCGGACCAGCTCGTCGCCGCCATCACAGGAATCTCGGCCCCATGACCACATCGAACCAGTCGCCCGCGGCCGTCGCCGCCACGTCCTCCCCGCCGCCCGTCGCGCGCGTCGAAGGCCGCCAGTCCCGCCGCCGGCAGATGCTCGACGCCATCGCCGGACGGTACCGATTCGTCCCCGTCGTCCTCATGCTGGCCGTGATCTGGGCCTTCTTCACCGCCCAGGACAGCGCGTTCATGGGCAACCGCAACATCACCAACCTGCTGGTGCAGATCGTCGTCACCGCGACGATCGCCCTGGGCATCGTCTTCGTCCTGCTGCTCGCCGAGATCGACCTCTCGGTCGCCGCCAACAGCGGCGCGGCGGCGGCACTCACCGCGATCCTCGTGGTCAACCACTCCTGGCCCGCCTGGCTCGGCCTGCTGGCCGGGATCGCGGCCGGGGCGGTGATCGGCCTGATCCAGGGAGCCGTCGTCACCCAGTTCGGGGTGCCGTCCTTCGTCGTCACGCTGGGCGCCCAGCTCATGCTGCTCGGCGCGATCCTCGTCCTGCTGCCCGGCGGCACCGGACAGGTCAGCCTCTTCGGCACCGGTATCGCCACCCTGTCCAGCACCTACCTCCCACCCGCCCTGGGCTGGGCGCTCACGGCCGCGGGCATCGTCGCGTTCGTCCTGCTGCGCCTGCTGGCCCTGGGCGAGTCCCGGCGCCGGGGCATCGACATGAGCCTGGTGCGCGAGGTCGTCGCCCCCGGCATCCTGGTCGGCGCCGCGAGCGTCACCGCCGTGGCGGTGCTCAACAGCTATCTCGGTGTGCCCCTGCCCGTGGTGATCCTCTTCGCACTGCTCATCGTGTTCAGCTACATCACCACGCAGACCCGCTTCGGCCTGCACCTCTACGCCGTAGGCGCCAACCCGGACGCCGCCCGCCGGGCCGGCATCCCGGTGGCCCGGGCCAAGATGATCGCCTTCAGCCTGGCGGGCGCGCTCGCCGCGCTCGGCGGCATCCTCGCCGCCTCACGCCTGCTCGGGGTGTCGGCCTCCTCCGGTACCGGCACGGTGCTGCTGGAGTCCATCGCGGCGGCCGTGATCGGCGGGACGAGCCTCTTCGGCGGGCGCGGCAGCGTCTGGGACGCCCTGCTCGGCGCCCTGGTGATCGGCTCCATCTCCAACGGCCTCGACCTGATCGGTGCGGAGACGGTGGTCAAGTACGTCGCCGAGGGATCCATCCTCGTTCTCGCGGCGACTGTGGATTCGATCCTCACCCGTGGCAGTGTCTTCGCCCGAGCGACCAAGTAGCGCGGGTCCGCCGCGGAGACCGCCCTCGTAAGGAGCCCCGATGCCTTCCAGCCAGGACCAGACCCCCGGTCCGGTCGACCCCTCCCGCCGACGCCGTCCCACCCTGACGGACGTCGCCGCGATGGCCGGAGTGTCCGTGTCCACGGTCAGCCGGGCTCTGGACGGCAACCCCCGCATCCCGGGGGAGACCCGGCAGAAGGTCGTCGAGGCGGCGACCGCGCTGGGCTTCAGGCGCAACATCTCGGCGCGGTCCCTGCGCACCCAGTCCTCCATGCTCGTCGGCGTCGTCGTCCCCGACATCGCCATCGCCTTCTACGCCACGGTGCTCAAGGCCGCCCAGAACGTGCTGGAGGCCGCCGGCTACCAGGTCGTCGTGATGAACACCGAGCGCGACGCCCAGCACGAGACCGTCGCCCTGCGCACCCTCCAGGACCGCCAGGTCGACGGACTGCTGGTCGCCACCAGCGGCGGGTACGTCCCGGACCGCGGACCGGTCGTGTTCTTCGACCACGTCATCCCGGACACCGGCCTCGGCTACGTCAGCCCGGACAACGCCGGCGGCATGACCACCCTCGTGGAACACCTCGCCGTCGTCCACGGCCACACCAGGATCGCCTTCCTGGGCGTGCCGCCCGGCCCCACCGCCCGCACCCAGCGGATGGAGCACGCCCCCGCCACCGAACGCCTGGAGGCCTTCCGCAACGTCATGGGCGCCCGGCGGCTGCCGGTGCCCCCGGAGTACCTGGCCTACGGCGACCACGAGTGGACCGAGGCCAGCGCGCAGCAGGCGGTGGCCGAACTGATGCGGGTGGCCGAGCCGCCGACCGCGATCATCGCGGCGGGCGACACCCTCGCCCTCGGCGCGCTCCGTCAACTCCGTGCCGACCAGTACAAGGTCGGCACGGACATCGCCCTGGTCTCCTTCGACGACCCGGTCTCCAGCGATCTGCTCGACCCGCCGATGACCGCCCTGCGCCGGCACGACCGCGAACTCGGCGAGATCAGCGCGCGCATGCTGCTGGACGCCCTCGAAGGCCGCAAGTCCGGCGTCGCACCGAAGACCGAGCACCCCACCGAGACCCGGGTGCCACTCGACCTGATCGTCCGGCGCAGCTGCGGCTGCGCACCGGAAACGCCTGAATCGGAGCCTCCACCATGAGCCGACGCCCCGTCACGCTCTTCACCGGCCAATGGGCCGACATGCCGATCGAGGAACTTGCACAGAAGGCGGGCAAGTGGGGCTACGACGGCCTCGAACTCGCCTGCTGGGGCGACCACTTCGACGTCCGCCAAGCAGTCACCGACCCCGGGTACGTGAAACGGCAGCGCGCCCTCCTGGACCGCCACGACCTCGACGTCTGGGCCATCTCCAACCACCTGACCGGTCAGGCCGTCTGCGACGTCCCCCTCGACCACCGGCACCGTGACGTACTGCCGCCCCACGTATGGGGCGACGGCGAACCCGAGGGGGTACGCGCCCGGGCCGCCGCCGAGATGGCCGACACCGCGCGGGCCGCCGCCGCCCTCGGCGTCACCCGGGTCAACGGCTTCACCGGCTCCAGCATCTGGTACATGCTGGCCGGCTTCCCGCCCGTCTCCGCGGAGACCATCGACGCCGGCTACGACGACTTCGTGGAGCGCTGGACCCCGATCCTGGACGTCTTCCAGTCCGAGGGCGTCGTCTTCGGACTGGAGATCCACCCCGCGGAGATCGCCTACGACTACTGGACCACCGAACGCACCCTCGACGCCATGAAGCACCCGGCGTTCGGCATCAACTTCGACCCCAGCCATCTGCACTGGCAGCAGGTCGACCCGGTCGCCTTCCTGGAGGGCCACGGCGACCGCGTGACCCACGTCCACTGCAAGGACGCCACCCGCCGCCTCAACGGCCGCAACGGCGTCATCGCCTCCCACCTCCCCTTCGGCGACCCCCGGCGCGGCTGGGACTTCCGCACCGTCGGACGCGGCGGCATCGACTGGGAGGAGATCATGCGCGCGCTCAACCGCCTCGGCTACGACGGCCCGCTCTCCGTCGAGTGGGAGGACGTCGGCCTCGACCGGGAGACCGCCGCGCCGGAAGCGCTGCGCTTCGTCCGCTCCGTGGCAGCGGAGGCCTCCGACCGGCAGTTCGACGCCGCGTTCAGCACCAACCGCTGAGCCCTCACCTCCCGTAAGTAACCCCTGTGGATTGGTAGTTGTCATGGTGGACATGCTGATCGGCGGTACCTGGACGCCCGCGCTCTCGGGCGTGGCCGAGGAAGTGACCTCGCCGTTCGACGGCGCGGCCGTGGGGACCGTACCCGTGGCCGGACCGAAGGATGTCGAGGCCGCGCTCGCGGCGGCCGAGGCGGGCGCGGCCGTCTGGCGCGCGACACCCGCCCACGAGCGGATGCGGATACTGTTCCGTGCGGCCGTGCTCGCCGACCGGAGAGCGGCGGAGACGGCGCGGCTGATCAGCGCCGAGACCGGAAAGACGATCACCGAGGCGACCGGCGAGGCGGGCCGCTCCGGCGACATCATCCGGCTGGCCGCGTTCGAGGGTGCCCATCTCTACGGCGACACCCTGCCGCTGGACGCCAACCGGGGCACCGGCCACGACAAGATCGGGTTCACGGTCCGCCAGCCCTGCGGACTGGTCGTCGCCATCACCCCCTTCAACTACCCCGCCCTGCTGGTACTTCACAAACTCGCCCCCGCACTCGCCGCCGGCAACGCCGTCGTACTCAAGCCCGCCCGCACGACACCGCTGACCGCGCTCGCGCTCGCCGCGTGCTTCGTCGAGGCGGGCCTGCCGCAGGGCGTGCTCTCCGTACTGACCGGCCCGGGCGGGGAACTCGGCGACGCACTGGTCTCGGACCCCCGGGTGCGCAAGGTCTCCTTCACCGGCTCGACCAGGACCGGCGAGCACATCACCCGCGTGGCCGGCGTGAAGAAGCTCTCGCTGGAACTGGGGGCGTCCTGCCCGGTGGTGATACTCCCGGACGCCGACATCGAAGCCGCGGCGAGCGCCGTCGCCCTCGGCGGCTACATCAACGCCGGCCAGGTCTGCATCTCCGTCCAACGCGTCATCACCCACCCCGCGATCAGCGGCGACTTCCTGGACGCGCTGGTGCCCAAGGTCGAGGCCATCCGCACCGGCGACCCCGCCTCGGCGGACACCGGCATCGGCACGCTGATCACCCGGCAGGAGGCGGAACGCGTCCACGCGTCCATCGCCGACGCGGTCTCCGGCGGCGCCCGGCTGCTGACCGGCGGTGAGCGGGACGGCGCGGTCGTCACGCCCGCGGTGGTCGCGGACGTGGCCCCCGGATCACCGTTCAGCCAGGACGAGTTGTTCGGTCCCGCCGTCGCCGTCAGCACCGCCGAGGACTGGCAGTCGGCCATCGCCCAGGCCAACGGCACCGCGTACGGGCTCGGCGCGGGCATCTTCACCAGCGACGTCAGTGGCGCCGTCCGCGCCATCCGGGAGATCGACGCGGGCACCGTGCACATCAACTGGACCCCCCTGTGGCGCGCCGACCTGATGCCCTACGGCGGGCTCAAGGGCAGCGGCATCGGCAAGGAGGGCCCGCGCGCCGCGGTCGAGGAGATGACCGAGGCCAAGACCGTGATCCTGCACGGCCGCCCCTGGTGAACACCCCCAGTCCGTGCCCCTCGTACAGCGTCGTACGCAAGGAAGGAAGCTCCCCGTGAGTGCGTCCCGTCCCGAACCCACCACACGGCTGACCGTGGCCCAGGCCGTCGTCTCCTATCTCTCCCACCAGTACAGCGACGCCGACGGCGAACGGCGGCGGCTGATCCCGGCCACCTGCGGCATCTTCGGCCACGGCAACGTCGCGGGACTCGGGCAGGCGCTCGACCAGTTCTCCGACCGGATGCCCTTCGTCCAGGGCCGCAACGAACAGGCCCTCGTCCACCTGGCCACCGGCTACGCCAAACACGCCCGGCGCCACGCCACCCTCGCCGTCACCGCCTCGATCGGGCCCGGCGCGCTGAACATGGTCACCGGCGCGGGCCTGGCCACCGTCAACCGACTGCCGGTACTGCTGCTCCCCGGCGACAGTTACGCGACCCGCCGTCAGGGCCCGGTGCTCCAGCAGTTGCAGCACCCCATCGAGGCCGACACCTCGGTCAACGACGCCTTCCGGCCCGTCTCGCGCTTCTTCGACCGCGTCACCCGGCCCGAGCAACTGCTCACGGCCCTTCCGGCGGCGATGCGGGTGCTCACCGACCCCGCCCACACCGGCGCCGTGGTCCTCTCCCTGCCGCAGGACGTGCAGTCGCACGCGTACGACTTCCCGACCGCACTCTTCCGCGACACGGTCTGGCGGATCCGCCGGCCGGCCGCCGACCCGGACGAGGTGGCGCAGGTCGCGGAGCTGCTCGCCGAGGCCGAGCGACCGCTGATCATCGCGGGCGGGGGCGTCAACTACTCAGGCGCCACAGCGGAGTTGGAGCGGCTGGCCGACCTGGCGGGTGTTCCGGTCGTCGAGACCTTCGGCGGCAAGGGCGCGGTGCAGCAGCGTGCTTGGTGGCAGCTCGGCGGCATCGGGCTCGAAGGCACGCCCGCCGTCAACGAGTTGGCGCGGGAAGCAGACTTCGTGCTTACCGTGGGCTCCCGGCTGACCGACTTCGCCACCGCCTCGCACTCGCTCTTCCAGCACCCCGACGTCCGCTTCGCCAGCATCAACCTGGACGTCCAGGACGCGGGCCGGCTGGGCGCCATAGGCATCGTGGCCGACGCGAAGCGGGCCCTGGCCGCGCTCGCCGACGAGGTCGAGGCGCGGCGGATCGCCGCTCCCGCCGACTGGCGGCAGCGTGTCGAAGCCGCGCACGCCCGGTGGGTCCCGGTGCGCGCCCAGGCCATCGACCCGGGCGTCCCCTTCAACAAGTCCTCAGTGCCCGCCGACTCCGACGTGGTCACCGACACGGACGCGGTACTGACCCAGGGCCAGCTCATCGGAGTGCTCCAGGAGCACGCGCGGTCCGGTGACATCGTCATCGCCGCGGCCGGAGGACCGCCAGGCGACCTGCAGAAGGTCTGGGACGCCACCGAGGGACGCCACTGCCATCTCGAATTCGGCTTCTCCTGCATGGGGTACGAGCTGCCCGCCGCGATCGGCGTCCGGCTCGCCGAACCCCGGTCGGAGGCCCGCGTCACCGCCTTCATCGGCGACGGCACCTTCCTGATGTCACCCACCGAACTGGTCACCGCCGCCCAGGAACGCGCCGCCGTCACGATCGTCGTCGCCGAGAACCACGGCTACCAGGTCATCCACCGCCTCCAAATGGGCCGCAACGGCGCCGAGTTCGGCAACGAGTTCCGCTACCGCAACAGCGCCCTGGACCTCACCGACGGCAAGCCCGCCCGTCTGGAGAGCGACTATCTCGACGTAGACCTGGTGAGCGTCGCGGCCGGGCTCGGTGCCCGCGCGCTCCGGGCCACCACCGCCGACGAGGTCGCCGAGGCACTCGACTCCACCCGGGACCACCAGGGCCCGGTGGTCATCGTCGTCCCCGTCATCCCACACGCCGATCTGCCCGGCGCGGGCGTCTGGTGGGACGTCGCCCCGGCCGAGGTCGCCGAACAGCCGACCGTGGCCGCACTGCGCGCCGAGTACGAGGCCGGGCTCGCCGAACAGAGGTGGTTCGGATGATCCCCTCGCCACTGGACCACGGCCGCCTGCGTCGCCAACTGGCCACCGGGGAACCGACGGTGGGCACGTTCGTCGGCGCCGCCGCCCCCGTCGTGGGAGAGGTCTGCGCCGCCGCCGGAGTCGACTGGCTGCTGCTCGACCTGGAGCACGGCGCGGGCGGTGAGGAGCAGGTGCGTGCGCTCGTGCCGGCCGCCGCCGCGTACGGGGTGCCCACCGTCGTCCGCGTCGAGTCGGCGGCCCGCATCCGCGTCGGGCGGGTGCTCGACCTGGGCGCGGCCGGCGTGATGCTGCCCCGGCTGGACAGCGCGGACGAAGTCGCCGCCGCGCTAAGGCACTTGCGCTATCCGCCGGCCGGTGACCGGGGTGTGGCCACCTACAACCGGGCCTGCCGCTTCGGTCTCGACCCCGGGGCGCTGGACCGTGAGGAGGACCGGCCCCTGGGTGTGGTGCAGATCGAGTCGGCCGCCGCCCTGGACGACGTCGACAAGATCGCCGCACTGGACGGCGCCGATGTGCTCTTCGTCGGCCCCCGCGACCTCAGCCACGACCTCGGCGTCCCCGGACAGTTCAACTCGCCTGTCTACACAGCCGCGTTGGACAAGGTCCGCGCCGCCGCCACGGCACACGGCAAGTCGTGCGGCCTGCTGGTCAACGACGGCGCCGGAGCGGCGGCCCGCATCGCCGAAGGCTGGACCTTCGTCGCCATCGGCTCCGACTCCACCCTGCTCGCCGCAGCCGTCACCGCCCATCTCGAGCAGGCACGCACCGCGTCCTGATCCCGCACAACCCTGGAGCACAACCATGACCAACGGCAAGGAATCCGACGGCTCCGAGGACGCGGCAACGCTCGGTGTGGGCCTGATCAGCGTGGGCTGGATGGGCAAGCTGCACACCCGCGCCTACCAGGCCATCCCCGTCGTCTACCCCGAACTCGGCCTGCGGCCAAGACTCGTGCACGCCGCCGACACCGCACCCGACCGCGCGGCCTACGCCCGCGACGTGCTCGGCTACGCCAGAGCCTCCGCCGACTACCGCGAGGTCCTCGCCGACCCCGAGGTCGACGTGGTCTCCATCTGCGGGCCCAACCACGTGCACCGCGAGATCGCCGTCGCCGCCGCCGAGGCGGGCAAGCCGTTCTGGATCGAGAAGCCGGTCGGACGCAGTGTCGCCGAGACCGCCGCGGTCGCCGCCGCCGCCCACGCGGCCGGCGTCGAGACCTCGGTCGGCTACAACTACCGCGGCGCACCGGCCGTCGAGCGCATCCGCGAACTGGTCGCGGACGGCACGCTCGGCCGGATCACCAACGTCCGCTCCGTCTTCTACTGCGGCTACGCGGCCGAGCCCAAGGGCGCCCTCTCCTGGCGCTTCCGCCGCGAGTTCGCGGGCAGCGGCGCACTCGGCGACCTGCTCAGCCATGTCGTCGACCTCGTCCAGTACGTCGTCGGACCCATCCGCGAGGCCAGCTCACTGCTCTCCACCGTGTACACCGAGCGGCCCGTCCTGCCCATGGGCTCCGGCACCCACTTCGCCGTCATCGAGAACGGCGAGATGGCACCGGTCGAGAACGACGACCACGTCTCCGCCCTGGTCCGCTTTGCCGACGGCCCGCACACCACCGGCGCGGTCGGCACCCTGGAGGCCTCCCGCGTCATCGTCGGCCCGCAGTGCGGACTCGCCATCGAGGTCTACGGCACCGACGGCTCCGCGTCCTGGAACTTCGAGCGGCTCAACGAACTGCAACTGTGCCTCGGGCGCGGTGGACCCAACGTCGGCTACACCACCGTTCTCGCCAACGCCTCCATGGGCGACTACGCGCGGTTCCAGCCAGGACCGGCCAACAGCATGGGCTTCGACGACCTCAAGGTGATCGAGGCCAAGAAGTTCCTCACCGCGCTGGCCGGCGGCGAACAGCGCAACGCGACCATCTACGACGCCCACCAGGACGCCGAGGTCCTCGCCGCCGTCGCCGCCTCGGCCGAGGACGGACGCTGGCACCCCGTCAGCACCGTCCCCGACGCCGCCTACGGGCGCACGCCGCACGTCGGGGCGAGCCATGCCTGATCCCACCGTCGTCGCCCTCGGCAGCGTCGACCCCGCGCTGGTGCGGGGGCCACTGCGGGGACAGGCCGCCTTCGTGCCCCACCCGGGGCCGGACGACCTGGCCGCGGCCGTCGGCGCGATCGTCCGTGCCGACGCCGTGGTCGACCGTGACGCACTGGACCGGATGCCCAACTGCCGTGTCCTGGCCCGCACCGGCGTCGGTGTCGACCTGGTGGACGTGGCCGAGGCGACCGCGCGCGGCATCGCGGTGGTCATCACCCCGGACAGCGGCTCCCAAGCCGTCGCCGAGGGCGTCCTGGGCATGGCCCTGCACTTGATCAAACGCTTCGGACCACTGAACCGCCTGGTACGGGAGGGCCAGTGGGCGCGGCGCGCGGAGATCCCGGTCGGCGACCTGTCCGGCTCCCTCATCGGGATCATCGGCTACGGCCGCATCGGGCGCCGGGTCGGCGTACTCGCGGAGGCCTTCGGGATGCGGGTGCTGGCCCACGACCCGTTCGCCACGCCTCCCGACGCGGTCAACTGCCCCGATCTGAGCGAACTCGTCGCGCACAGCGACGTCATCACCCTGCATGTGCCGCTCTCGGACACCACCCGCCACCTGGTGGACCGCCGTTTCCTCACGGCGGTCAAGCCGGGGGCGGTGCTGGTGAACTGCGGTCGCGGCGGACTGGTGGACCTCGACGCCGTACAGGACGCGCTCCTCGCCGGCCGCCTCTCCGGCGTCGGCCTGGACGTCTACGACCCCGAACCGCCCGCCCACCACCCGCTCTTCGACCACCCCGACGTACTGCTCACCCCGCACCTGATGGGCATGAGCATCCGCGCCGAGGCCGCGACCTACACCGACGCGGCCCAAGGCGTCGCCGACGTACTGGCCGGACGGCGTCCGGCCGCGCTTGCCAACCCCGGGTGGATGCCCGCCAGTTGTGCCAAGGAGAGAACGAGATGACCCTGCTGGACGACAAAGTGGTGCTGGTCAGCGGCGGCAGTCAGGGAGTCGGCGGCGCCGTCGCCCGAGCCGCGGCCCGGGAGGGCGCGGCGGTGCTTCTCACCGGTCGCCGGACCGAGCCCGGCGAGGCACTGGCCGCCGAACTCACCGCCCTGGGAGCCCAAGCCGCCTTCGTCAGGGCCGACGTGGCCGACGTGGAGCAGGCCAGGGCGTCGGTGGCCGCCGCGGTCGCCCGATTCGGCCGGGTGGACTGCCTGGTCAACTCCGCGGGCCTGACCTCGCGCGGTTCGCTGCTGGACACCACGCCGGAGCTGTTCGACGCGCACATCGCCGTCAACCTGCGCGCACCGTTCTTCCTGATGCAGGGCGCCGTCGCCGACATGCTCTCCCGGCACGCCCCCGGCACGATCGTCAACATCATCTCCACCTCCGCGCACTGCGGCCAGCCCTTCCTGACGCCGTACTCGACCGCCAAGGCCGCCCTGGCCGGGCTCACCCGCAACGCCGCGCACGCCCACCGCTTCGACCGCATCCGCATCAACGGGCTCAACATCGGGTGGACGGACACCGAGGGCGAGGACGCCACCCAGCGCGCCTTCCACGGCGCCGGCGACGACTGGCGCGAACAGGCCGCGAAGAACCTGCCCATGGGCCGCCTCGGCCGGACGGACGAGATCGCCGACTTCGTCGTCTTCCTGCTCTCGGACCGCAGCGGAGTCGTCACCGGGTCCGTCGTCGACTGGGACCAGAACGTCATCGGCGCCATCGACTGAAGGCACGCACGCGCCATCCCTCCGCCAACACCGCCCGGTCCGCGTGGCGGAAGTGCACCGGTGACGGTCGGAGGTCGTGGAGGAAGCAGTTCCTCAAGGACGCGGCCCGGTGCGCCGCGCGAAAGTCACTCAGCTACCCGCTCTCCTTTTACCCGGAAGGCTCCTGACGTGAGCGCTCCTGTCCTGTGCCACATCCCCGTGCGCCGCCTCGCCGCGGTTCTGACCGCCTCGGCGTCGGCCCTCGCGCTCACCGCGTGCGGTGCCGTCGACGGCATCGGGGGAAGCGGCAGCTCCGCATCGCCCAAGAAGGGCGACGACATCACGGTGGGGCTGCTCCTGCCCGACAAGGACACCGCACGCTTCGAGGACTTCGACCACCCCGTCATCAAGAAAGAGGTCGCCACCCTCACCCACGGCAAGGGCAGGGTCGTCTACGCCAACGCCGAGGCGAGCCAGGACAAACAGAGCCGGCAGTTCCAGCAGATGGTGGCCCAGAAGGTCGACGTCATCCTGGTCGACGCGCTGGACGCCAAGGCCATCGCCCCGGACGTCCAGAAGGCGAAGGACGCCGGCATCCCCGTCATCGCCTACGACCGGCTCGCCCAGGGCCCGATCGCCGCGTACGTCTCGCACGACAACGAACTCGTCGGCGAGGTCCAGGGCCGCGCCGTCCTCGAGGCGCTCGGCAGCAAGGCGGCGACGAGCAGGATCGTCATGATGAACGGCGACCCCGAGGACACGAACTACTCCAAGTACAAGCAGGGCGCCCTCAGCGAACTAGAGAACAAGGTCCGGATAGCCAAGGAGTACGACACCACCGGGTGGTCGCCGAAGGTCGCCGAGGCCAACATGAAGAAGGCGATCCAGGCGGTCGGCCTCGACAACATCGCCGCCGTCTACGCGGCCAACGACGGCCTCGCGGGCGCCGTCATCCAGGCCCTCAAGGACGCGGGCGCCACGAAGATCCCGCCGGTGACCGGCCAGGACGCGAACCTGGACGCCGTGCAGCGGATCGTCTCCGGCGAGCAGTACATGACCGCGTACAAGCCGTTCCTGGAGGAGGCCACCCGCGCCGCGGAGATGGCGGTGTACAAGGTCCAGGGCCGCGACATCCAGTTCGACGCGCTGACCCGGGACACCGTCGACAGCCCCACCGAGAAGAAGATCCCCGCGATGCTGGTGCCGGTCGTCTCCCTCACGAGGGACAACATCAAGGACACGGTGATCGCGGACGGCGTCTACTCCGTCAAGGACATCTGCACCTCGAAGTACGCGACGGCCTGCGCCGCGATCGGCCTCCGGGGCTGAGCACCGTTCGCGCGCCGCAGCACCGCGCGCCGCCTAGTAACTGTCGTAGCTGGGCCTGCCGTTCGGCCGGTAGACGCCGACGACGGTGCCGCCCTTCGTCGTCGAGACACTGACCGGCTCCAGCGCGGTGGGGATGGCGCCGTCGGCGAACAGCCGCTTGCCGGTGCCGATGATCACCGGGTGGATGGTCAGCCGGTACTCGTCGACGAGGCCGTTCTTCATGAGGGTCTGGGCGAGGTCGCCGCTGCCGACGACATTGATGGGGCCGCCGTCGGACGCCTTCAGCGCGCGTACGGCGTCGACGGTGTCGCCCTCCAGCAGCGTGGAGTTCTGCCAGTCGACGGACGTCAGGGTCCGGGACGCCACGTACTTGTGCATGCCGTTCATCCGGTCCGTGAACGGGTTGGCGGGATCGGCGGTCGGCCAGTACGACGCGAAGATGTCGTACGTCTTGCGGCCGAGCAGCATCGCGTCGGAGTCCTGGTACCAGCCGGCGATGGCCACCCCGACCTCGTCGTCGTCCACCGGTTTCTGCCAGCCGCCGTGCTCGAAGCCGCTCTCCGCGTCCTCGTCCGGACCGCCCGGCGCCTGCATGACGCCGTCCAGCGTCAGAAACGTACAAACGATGATCTCGCGCATGGTGCGCTCCTTTCGTCGACAGGTAGACCGCACGTCCGCCGGAAACTCATCGGTGGGACTTCCGTGGCGCGTCACCGGGGGTCTGGTGCGCGCACCCGCAACCGAAGTCCCGCTCCGACGCCTGGACGATCCCTTTGGGCGATCTGCTCAGCCGCCCAGGATGCCCGGCGCCGCCAGCGCCGCCAGCAGCGTCGTGCCCACCAGCAGCCATGCCACGTAGTCGCCGATGTGCCCGGACTGCAGGCGTCGTAGCGGAACTGTCCATGACGACTCGCCGAGCGGCTTCGGGTGGGTCACGGCGAGCGCGGCCAGGGCGAGGGCCAGCAGGGTCGAGGTGAGGCCGAGGAGTACCCCGGCGAGGGTCCAGTGCGGCGAGGGGGCGGCCGCGCCGGACACGGCGTGCCCGACCGCGGTGGCGAAGCCGGGTACCGCGCCCACGGCGAGGGCTCCGACCAGCAACACGGCGGGGACCGCGGTCATGGTGCCCGGCGCCCGGCTCAGCCGGTGCCGGGTCTCCGGTTCCTCCCCGATGCCCGTCGTCTCGTACGACGACTCGTCGCCGGGCCGGGAGCCGAGGCCGAAGAACACCCGCGCGGCGACCCGGAGCACCGCGCCCGCAGTCACCGCCGACACGGCGACGAACAGCACGGTCAGCGGGCCGCCCACCGCCTCCTCCAGCACCGCCTTCCCGAGTCCGGTGCCGAAGGGCGGCAGACCGGCGAGGCTCAGCGCGCCCACGACGTAGAGGACGGCGACTGCGCGCAGTTCGCGGGCGCGTCCGTGCAGGGCGTGTTCGTCCACCGAGCCGTACCGGTCGAGGAGTACGCCGGTGCAGGCGAACAGGGCGGCCTTCACCCCGGCGTGGCCCAGGATGTAGAGGGCGACTCCGTCGTCGGCCTCGGCGCCGAGGCTGCCGATACCGATGAGGAAGAGCCCCATGTGGGCGACCGTGGAGTAGGCCAGCAGCCGTTTGACGTGCCGCTGGTACCAGCACATGACCGCGCCGACCGCGGCGGTCAGCACACCGAGGACGACGAGGGCGCGCTCCAGGTCGGACGCCGGGATGCCGCCCGGGCCGGAGAACACCGTCCGGTACACCCGCCAGACGCCGTACGCGCCGAGTTCGACCATCACACCCGACAGCAGCATGCACACGGGGGTCGGCGCGACCGCGTGCGCGTCCGGCAGCCAGAAGTGGAACGGCACGGCCGCGGCCTTCACCAGCAGGCCGGTCAGGACCAGTGCGAAGGCCGCGAGGGTGAGGGCGTCGGGGCCGCCGTGGCGGTCGAGGCCCTGGCCGATCTTCGTCATCGCGAGTTCGCCGGTGCGGGCGTACAGCAGGGCGATGCCCGTCAACATGGCATACGCACCAAGGGAGTTGAGGACACCGAACGACAACGCGCCCTGGACGGCCTTCGGTTCCTCGACGCGATGACCGGTCAGCGCGTAGGCCACCACGCTCATCAACTCGAAGAACACGAAGGCGTCGAAGAGGTCTCCCGCGATCGCGAAGCCGCACATGCCGCCCTGGAACAGCAGCATCAGGGCGGGGAAGGAGCCCGCGTGACGGCGCGGCGGCTCGTCGAAGTAGCGCCAGGAGTACGCCAAAGCCGCCACCGTCAGCAGCGAGGCGAGCGCGGCCATGCCGAGCCCGGGGCCGTCCCCGACGAGGACGATCCCGACGCCCTCGCCGCCCCGGGGAGTCCAGCCGCCCACCCAATCGGTCATGGGAGGCGAGGAGTTGAGGAGGAGCGCGATCGCGAGTCCCGCCGTGCCCGCGGCGACGAAGCAGCCCGTGGTCTCGGCGACGGCACGGGAGAGGTGGCGTCCGGCGGCGACCAGGAGGGTGGCTCCGAGCAGGGGGACGGCGACGAGGACCGGAAGCAGGTGGTGCATCAGCCGCGCAGCTCCGAGAGTTCGTCCGGGTCGACCGTGCCGTGGAGTTTGGAGATCTGCAGGACGAGGGCCAGCAGGACGGCGGTGACCGTGGCCCCCACGACCACGTCGGTGAGGGCGAGGGCCTGGACCACCGGATCGACGACCGGGCGGGAGCCGGGCTTCAGGTCGGAGAAGACGGGAGCGGTGGCGCCGTCGCGGTAGCCGACGGCCAACAGCAGGACGTAGGTGGATGATTGACACACCGCCAGACAACCCACGGCGTGGATGAGGTTCCGGCTGGTCACCAGTCCGTAGCAGCCGACGAGGAACACCCAGACGGCGACGAGATACGGGAACACCGACATCACTTCTCGCCGCCCTTCTCGATCTCCACGGCCTGGTCCAGGAAACGGGCGAGCAACACGACGACCGCGCAGGCGACCTCCATGCCGATGGCCGCGTTCAGGAGGGGGACGGTGCCGCCCGAGGAAAGGGTGTTGAAGGTGCCGTAGGGAAGGAAGTTGGCGAGGAAGGCGGTGCCGGCGACCAGTCCGGCGAGGCCCAGGACGAGGTAGGCGGAGGCGGCGAGGGCGTCGGCGATCTCGTAAAAGCCGACCGGGCGGATGCGTTCCAGGGCGCGGTAGTCGACGCCCAGGTAGAGCAGGTGCAGGGCGGTCGCCAGGACGACACCGCCCTGGAAGCCGCCGCCCGGGCTGAGTTGGCCGTGCGCGATCACGTACAGGCCGGTGACGACGGCCACGGGGAGGACGAGGAGGGCGAACCGGCGTACGGGGACGGCGACTTGCTCGGGTTCGGGTGCGGCGCGGTGTTCGTCGCGAGTCTGGCGCAGCAGGACGACGGTGCCGAGGACGGACGCGAAGAGGATGCTCATCTCGCCGAGCGTGTCGAAGGCGCGCTGGTCGAAGTTGACGGAGGCGATCGTGTTCGCGGTGTGCCGGGCGAGGGAGGCGCGCACCACCCGGTCTCCGTACGGGTGTTGTGCTCCGCCGAACCTCGGCAGGCAGAAGCAGGCGGCGACGAGGAGGACCGCGAGGCCGGTGCCGCCGAGGGCCGCGACGAACAGTCGTGTCCGCCGGGTCATCGATCAGCCTCCTTCTTCCGTTGCGGCCGGCGGACCTTGCGCACGGACAGCATGATCAGCAGGGGAGTGAGGGCGGAGCCCACGGCCAGTTGGGAGAGCGCCACGTCGGGGGCCTGGAGCACGGTGAACAGGACGGCCAGGACCGTGCCGAGCACGGCCAGCACGAGCGCCTGCCGCGCGGGATCACGGACGGCCACGGCGGCGGTCGCGGACACGGCGACCAGCACCAGCGCCACGACGATCAGCGGATCATCCACGCCGGCTCCCCGCGAAGCCGCCGGACAGGGCACGGGACGCGGTGAGGTTCCCGCCGATCAACAGAGCGCCGACGACCAGGAGTTTCACCAGCGCACGCCCCGGTCCTGCGGCCACGCACACGGCGATCACGACGACACCGCCGAACCCCGCGACCGCGTACGTCAGCCCCCACGCGCGCGGCGGATCCGCCGCCAGGTCCTCCGCGAGCAGCCGTGCGAAGACGAGGGTTCCGACCGGGCCCAACAGGGCGAGCAGCAGGGCGAGATCGACGTACGACGGACGGTCGTAGCCCTCGGAGAGAAGCAGTAGAGCGGGGCAGGCAAGCGAGGTGGACAGGTTCTGTGCCACCACCCGGCGCCGCAACGGGCCCGTGGCCACGCCCCAGGCCGCCGCCCCGACGCCCGCCGCGAGCGTGGCCGTCGCGGCGACCGTCCACCCGTTCACCACCCGCTCACCGCGCGGCGCGTACCCCACGCGGCGAACGCGCCGACCAGCGCGGCCGACGCCCCCACGACGAGTTCCAGCGTGTTCACCGCGCTGATGAACACCAGCCACAGCAGGGCGAGGACCGCCCACCACGCCAGGACCTCGGCCACGCCGAGGAGCGTCGTACGCCGGTTCATGGGGCACCTCCGCCGACGAGTCCAACTCGCCCTGTTTGTTGGGTTGTTTCCGTTACGTCATCCAAGCACCGCCAGTCCTCCGCCGGCGGGCGGCTCGCGATGACCTGGCAACCGAAGTGCCCTGAGCGGACGAAAGGAAACCGGCCGGGAAGAGGCGCAGGCCGATCGGACGATCCGCCGTGTCGGCGTCCGGTCATCGGGTACGCGGATGCCACGCCTCACAAGGCAGGAGATGGAGCACTGTGCGTATCGCATTCCTGATGGCGCCCGAAGGCGTCGAGCAGATCGAACTGACCGAGCCGTGGCAGGCGGTCACCGACCAGGGCCACGAGCCGGTCCTCATGTCGACGGAGCCGGGACAGATCCAGGCGTTCCACCACCTGGACAAGGCGGACGTGTTCCCGGTGCAGGTCGTGGCGCGCGAGGCGCGGGCCGACACGTTCGACGGCCTCGTCCTCCCGGGCGGTGTGGCCAACCCCGACCTGTTGCGCACCGACGAGGACGCCGTGTCGTTCGTACGTGACTTCTTCGACCTGGGCCGTCCGGTCGCCGCGATCTGTCACGCGCCGTGGACGCTGGTCGAGGCGGACGTGGTCTCGGGCCGCACGCTGACCTCGTGGCCGAGTCTGCGCACGGACATCCGCAACGCGGGCGGGACCTGGGTCGACGAGGAGGTGAGCGTCTGCGGTCACGGACCCAACACGCTGGTCACCAGCCGTGGGCCCGACGACCTGAAGGCGTTCTGCGCGGCCTTCCTCACCGAGTTCGCCAAGGCCCGTAAGGACTCTCGGTGACCCACTTCGGGTCGGCCCGGGGCAGGGCAATTAGCGCAAGCGTTCGAGAATCGGTTGGGGCGTTAGCCGCCTCGATCACCGGGAACCCGTCCAACGCGGCCGAGCGGCCCGCCATATCAGGACGCTCGTAGAGGGGAGCCGATGGTGATCGAGGCGCGCGAAGGGGCGAGTGCCCTGGACGTTCGTGCCCTGGCGAAGCTGCTCCGCGAGCGCGTCGACGGCGAAGTCCGGTTCGACGCGGGCAGCCGGGGCGCCTACGCCACGGACGGCTCGAACTACCGGCAGGTCCCGATCGGTGTCGTGGTCCCGCGCACGATCGAGGCCGGCGCCGACGCGGTCGCGGTCTGCGCCGAATTCGGGGCACCCGTGCTCTCCCGAGGCGGCGGGACCAGCCTGGGCGGCCAGTGCACCAACACCGCCGTGGTCGTCGACTGGACGAAGTACTGCCACCGGCTCGTGTCGGTCGACGCCGACCAACACACCTGTGTCGTCGAACCGGGCATCGTGCTCGACGAACTCAACCGCCAACTCGCCGACCACCACCTCCAGTTCGGCCCCAAGCCGTCCACCCACAGCCACTGCTCGCTCGGCGGCATGATCGGCAACAACTCGTGCGGCGGCTCCGCCCAGGCGTACGGAAAGACCGTGGACAACGTCCGGCGCCTGGAGATCCTGACCTACGACGGCCTCCGCTGCTGGGTCGGCCCCACCTCGGACGAGGAGTACGAGGCGATCGTCGCGGCCGGCGGCCGGCGCGCCGAGATCCACCAGGGGCTCCGGCAGATCATCGACCGCACCAGGGCGGACGTACGCCGCGGATTCCCGCGCATCCCGCGCCGCGTCTCCGGATACAACCTGGACTCGCTGCTCCCCGAGAACGGCTTCGACCTCGCCCGCGCGCTCGTCGGCAGCGAGGGCACCCTCGTCACCGTCCTGCGCGCCGAACTCGACCTCGTGCCGGTGCCGCCGTACGAAGCCCTCCTCGTCCTCGGCTACGACGACATCTGCGCGGCCGCCGACGACGTGCCCCGGCTGCTGAAGCACAGCCGCCCGACCCAACTGGAGGCGCTCGACGGGCGGATGGCCCAGCTGATGCGCGAAGAAGGCGCCTATCTCGACTCGTTGAGCGAGCTGCCGGAGGGCGAGAGCTGGCTCCTGGTCCAGTTCACCGGAGACAGCCAGAGTGAAGTCGACGAGCAGGGACGGGAGTTGATCCGGGCGCTCGGACGCGACGAGGACGATCCGACGGTCGCGTTCTCCGACGACCCGGCGCGCGAACGCAAGATGCTCAAGGCCCGCGAGGCCGGCCTCGGCGTCACCGCACGGCCTCCCGACGGCCGCGAGACATGGGAGGGCTGGGAGGACTCGGCCGTGGCGCCCGAGGTGCTCGGCGACTATCTGCGCGACCTGAAGAAGCTGTTCGCCGCGTTCGGCTACGACCACCCCTCCCTGTACGGCCACTTCGGGCAGGGCTGTGTCCACACGCGCATCCCCTTCGAACTCACCACCGCCGAAGGGGTCGCGAACTTCCGGGAGTTCCTCTTCCGGGCCGCCGATCTGGTGGCCTCCTACGGCGGTTCGCTCTCCGGCGAGCACGGCGACGGGCAGGCGCGCGGCGAGCTGCTGCCGCGCATGTTCGGGAAGGAGGTCGTGGCCGCCTTCGGGCAGGTGAAAGCCCTGTTCGACCCGGACAACCGGATGAACCCCGGCAAGGTCGTCGACCCCCACCGCGTCGACGAGAACCTGCGCCTGGGACCCCTCTGGCGCCCCAACAGCCATGACACGCACTTCAGTTACCCGGACGACGACCACTCCTTCGACCGCGCGGTGCTGCGCTGCGTGGGCATCGGCAACTGCCGTACCCACGAAGGCGGAGTGATGTGCCCGTCCTACCGGGCGACCGGCGAGGAGGAGCACTCCACGCGCGGGCGGGCCAGGCTGCTGTTCGAGATGCTCGACGGACACGCGGACTCCGCGATCACCGACGGCTGGCGCTCCACCGAGGTCCGCGACGCACTGGACCTCTGCCTGGCCTGCAAGGGCTGCAAGTCCGACTGCCCGGTCGGGGTCGACATGGCGACCTACAAGGCCGAGTTCCTCTCCCACCACTACGAGGGACGCCTGCGGCCGGCGGCGCACTACTCCATGGGCTGGCTGCCGGTGTGGGCGCGCCTCTCGCGGTTGGCCCCCCGGCTCGTCAACGCCGCGCTCGGCGCCCCGGGCATCGCCCGCCTCGGCAAGCGCGTCGCCGGGGTGGCGGCGGAGCGCGACGCGCCCGTCTTCGCCGAGGAGTCCTTCGTCCAGTGGTGGCAGGGGCGGGGGAGCGCGGAACCCGACCCGGCCGACCCGCGCACCGTCCTGCTCTGGCCGGACACGTTCAGCACCTATTTCCACCCGGGCGTCGCCAAGTCGGCGGTACGGGTCCTGGAGGACGCCGGATTCAACGTCGCCGTCCCCACCCGGTCCGTGTGCTGCGGCCTCACCTGGATCTCCACCGGCCAACTCACCACCGCCAAGCGCGTGTTGAGCCATACCCTCGACGTACTGCGGCCTTGGCTTGAGGCGGGCACCCCGGTCATCGGCCTCGAACCGTCCTGTACGGCCGTCTTCCGCGCCGACGCCCCCGAGTTGCTGCCCGACGACCAGGATGTGCGGCGCCTGGCAGGGCAGTTCAGGACCTTCGCCGAGCAACTCCTCAACCACGCACCGGAAGACTGGCAGCCCTCGTCCCTCACCAGGTCGGCGACCGTGCAGACCCACTGCCATCAGCACGCGGTGACGAAGGACGACGCCGACCGCGAACTGATGCGCCGCGCCGGGATCGACGCCCGTGTCCTGGACGTCGGTTGCTGCGGACTCGCCGGCAACTTCGGCTTCGAGCAAGGCCACTACGACCTGTCCATGACCGTGGCGGAGCAAGGGGTACTGCCCGCCGTACGGGAGACCGCCCCCGGCGCACTCGTCCTCGCCGACGGCTTCAGCTGCCGTACGCAGATCGAACAGGGCGACACCGGCCGGCGCGCCCTGCACCTGGCCGAGGCCCTGGCGCTCGCCCTCGACGGACAACACCTCCCCGCCGATCACCCCGAGAAGCTCGCCGACCGGCCCGAGGGCTCCGCCCGGGACGGCCGTCTGCTGGCAGCGGGCGCCGCGGTCTCCGCCCTCGCGGTGGCAGCGGCCGGAACCTACCGGCTGCGCAACCGGCAATCAGCGCGATGAAAGGAACCCCCGTGTCCATCAAGGTGTCCGACTACGTTCTCCAGCGGCTCCGCGAATGGGACGTCGACCATGTCTTCGCCTACGCCGGCGACGGCATCAACGGCCTCCTCGCCGCCTGGGGCCGCTCCGACAACAAGCCGAAGTTCGTGCAGTCGCGGCACGAGGAGATGTCCGCGTTCGAGGCCGTCGGCTACGCCAAGTTCTCCGGCAAGGTCGGTGTCTGCGCGGCGACTTCGGGCCCCGGGGCGATCCATCTCCTCAACGGTCTCTACGACGCCAAGCTCGACCACGTCCCGGTCGTCGCCATCGTCGGGCAGACCAACCGCAGTGCCATGGGCGGCAGTTACCAGCAGGAGGTCGACCTGCTGAGCCTCTACAAGGACGTGGCCTCCGAGTACTGCGAGGTGGTGACCGTCCCCGAGCAACTCCCCAACGTCATCGACCGCGCCATCCGCACCGCGTACGCCAAGCGCACCGTGACGGCGGTCGTCATCCCCGCCGACGTACAGGAGTTGACCTACTCGGAGCCCACCCACGCCTTCAAGATGGTGCCGTCCAGCCTCGGCCTCACACACTCCGCGCCGGTCCCGCCCGCCTCGGAACTCGCGCGCGCCGTCGAGGTGTTGGACGAGGGCGAGAAGGTCGCGATCCTGATCGGGCAGGGCGCGCGCGGCGCCCGCGCCGAGGTGGAGGAGATCGCCGAGGTACTCAGCGCCGGGGTCGCCAAGGCACTGCTGGGCAAGGACGCGCTGCCGGACGATCTCCCCTACGTCACCGGTTCGATCGGCCTGCTCGGCACCCGCGCCTCCTACGAGATGATGCGCGACTGCGACACCCTGCTCGTGATCGGCTCCAGCTTCCCGTACACCCAGTTCCTGCCGGAGTTCGGGCAGACCCGGGCCGTCCAGATCGACATCGACCCGTTCATGATCGGGCTGCGCTACCCCTTCGAGGTCAACCTCGTCGGGGACGCGAAGGAGACACTCAGGGCCCTGCTGCCGCAGCTGAAACCGAAGAAGCACGGCTCGTGGCGCAAGAAGACCGAGATGGCCACGGCCCGTTGGTGGGACGTCATGGAGCGGCGGGCCGCCGTGGACGCGGACCCGATCAACCCCGAGTACGTCGTGCACACCCTCGACGCCCTCCTGCCCGACGACATCATCCTGGCCGCCGACTCCGGCTCCGCCGCCAACTGGTACGCACGCCATCTGCGCATGCGCGGCACCATGCGCGGCTCCCTGTCCGGCACCCTCGCCACCATGGGACCCGGCGTGCCGTACGTCATCGGCGCCAAGTTCGCCCACCCCGACCGTCCCGCGCTGGCGCTCGTCGGGGACGGGGCGATGCAGATGAACGGCATGGCCGAACTCATCACCGCCGCCAAGTACTGGCCCGAGTGGGAGGATCCGCGGCTGATCGTCGCCGTCCTCAACAACCAGGACCTGAATCAGGTCACTTGGGAGATGCGGGCCATGGCAGGTGCCCCGCAGTTCCTGCCCTCCCAGGCCCTCCCGGACGTGCCGTACGCCGACTTCGCCCGCTCGATCGGCCTCGACGGGGTACGGGTCGAGAAGCCCGGCGACGTGGAGGACGCCTGGCAGCGGGCGCTCGCCGCCGACCGGCCGTTCGTCATCGACTTCCGCACCGACCCCGCCGTACCGCCGATCCCGCCGCACGCCACGCTCGAACAGATCGAGGCCGCCGCCTCCGCCGTCCTCAAGGGCGACAGCGACCGGGCCGGCATGATCCGCCAGGGCCTGAAGGCGAAGGTCCAGGACATGCTCCCCGGCGGCAAACAGCGCCAGGACAAAACGGGGGAGTGATGGCCCCGCACACCGCCGGGGGCGGCGAGCCGCTCGTGGACCGGGTCTCGACCGCCGCGTACACCGTCCCCACCGACGCGCCGGAGGGCGACGGAACACTGACCTGGGACTCGACCACCATGATCGTGGTCCAGGTGCACGGGGGCGGCGCCACGGGACTCGGGTACACGTACGGCGCCGCCGGGACCGCCCACGTCGTCGAACACCAACTCGCCGACGTCGTAAGGGGCTTGAGTGTCTGGGACGTGCCTGCCGCCAACGAGGCGATGAGCCGGGCCGTCCGCAACGCCGGCCGGCCCGGCCTGATCGCCGGAGCCGTCTCGGCCGTGGACATCGCCTTATGGGACCTGAAGGCCCGCCTCCTCGACCTGCCGCTGATACGACTGCTCGGCGCGAGCCGTACCGACGTCCCCGTGTACGGCAGCGGCGGCTTCACGACGTACGACGAGCACCAGCTGGACCGTCAACTGCGCCACTGGACCAAGGAGTTGGGCATCCCCCGAGTGAAGATCAAGATCGGGGAGTCCTGGGGCCGGGCCGAGCGGCGGGACCGCGAGCGGATCGCACAGGCTCGACGGGGCATCGGCGACACGACGGAGTTCTACGTCGACGCCAATGGCGCGTACGGCCGGAAACAGGCGATCCGGATGGCCCGCCACCTCGACGAGCACGGCGTGACCTGGTTCGAGGAGCCCGTCTCCTCCGACGACCCGGCCGGCCTGGCGGACATCAGGGCAGCCGTCGCACCCGACGTGACCGCGGGGGAGTACGGCTACACCCTCGCCTACTTCGGGCACCTGCTCGGCGCCGGAGCCGTGGACTGCCTCCAGGCCGACGCCACCCGCTGCGGCGGCATCACCGTCTGGCTGCGCGCGGCGGCCCTCGCGGATGCGGCGGGACTCGAACTCTCCGGCCACTGCGCCCCGCACGTCCACGCGCACGCGGCGGCCGCGATTCCCAACCTGCGCCATCTGGAGTGGTTCCACGACCACACGCGCATCGAGGACCTCTTCTTCGACGGCACCCTCGACCCCCAGGGCGGCAGCATCCACCCGGGTGCCCAAGGCGCACCCGGCCACGGCCTGACCTTCCGCGCCGAGCGGGCGGAGAAGTACCGGACCGGGTGACCCGGCCTCGGCTTGCGGGACACACGACTCCCTCAGAGACGAAAAGGACGAGCATGAACCAGCAGACCGTCGTCATCACCGGGGCCAGCGCAGGCATCGGCCGGGCCACCGCGCGGCTCTTCGCCGAGCGGGGCGCGAACGTCGTCCTCCTCGCGCGCGGCAAGGCGGGCCTCGACGCCACGGTCGCCGACGTCGAGGAAAGGGGCGGCCGTGCCCTCGCCGTGCCCACGGACATGGCCGACCCCGAACAGGTCGAGGCCGCGGCCGTGGCCGCCGAGGAAGCCTTCGGGCCGATCGACATCTGGGTCAACAACGCCTTCACGTCGGTGTTCGCGCCGTTCATGGAGATCGAGCCCGCCGAGTACAAGCGGGTCACCGAGGTCAGCTACCTGGGATTTGTGCACGGCACCCGGGCCGCGCTCCAGCGGATGATCCCCCGGGACGCCGGCGTGATCGTGCAGGTCGGCTCGGCCCTCGGCGACCGGTCCATCCCTTTGCAGTCCGCCTACTGCGGTGCCAAGCACGCCGTCAACGGCTTCACGTCGAGTGTGCGCACCGAACTCATGCATCAGCACAGCCGGGTGAGCGTCACCGTGGTGCAGATGCCGGCGGTCAACACCCCGCAGTTCTCCTGGGTGTTGTCCCGGCTGCCGAAGCATCCCCAGCCCGTGCCGCCCATCTACCAGCCCGAGGTCGCGGCCCGGGCCGTGGTCAACGCGGCGGACCACCCGCACCGCAAGCAGTACTACGTCGGCGCGTCCACCGCCGCGACCGTCCTCGCCAACAAACTGGCGCCCGCCCTGCTGGACCGCTACCTCGCGCGCACGGGCTATGCGTCCCAGCAGACCGACGCGGGCGGTTCCGGCACCCGCCCGACCAACCTGTGGCACCCTGCGGACGAAGCCCCGGAACACGACTACGGCGCACACGGCACCTTCGACGAGACGTCCCACTCCCACTCGGCCGAGGCGGCACTCGCACGACACCCCGGCCTCGTGCTGGCCGCCGTGACGGGAGCGGCAGCGGCGGGTGTCGGAGCGGTCATCCGGCGCAGGCGACCGCGCTAGCTCGGACAGGGAGGCCGCTCAGTTCACCGGGTGGCCGGGGGCGATGCCGTGGGCGTCGTGCAGGGTCAGCAGAGGGATGCGGCCGACCGCGAGATTCTCCGTCGTCTCCGGCGCGAGCAGGAATCCGACGTGGTCGCCGCCGTCGATCCGGTTCTCGACGCGGCCCACGAACCAGGCAGGGGCCTCGTCGAGGATCACTGATCCGCCCGGTCCCCGGTGCCACGGGACGGCGGTGAACTTGTCCGTACGATCGCCGGTCTCCCCGCCGAAGAGCCGGGCCAGCCGGTCCTGGTCGCGACGGAGGAGATGGACCGCGAGTCGTTCGGCGCGTTCGGCGACCCGGTAGGTCCGGTTGGCCCTGGACAGCCAGACCATGAAGCGGGCGGGCCGGATAGAGCACTGCGAGGCGAAGCCGACCAGGCAGCCGGCTCGCTCCCCGTCGGCCTCGGCGGTCACGACGTACATCGGGTGGTCGAGCAGGTCGGTGAAGGGATCGAGATCGGTCACGGTGTTCGGCTCCCGTCACAAGAGATCGGATGTCGGCCAAGCGTTCAACGCTTCCGCGCCCCGGTCGGCCCACGACGCGCCGGCCGGTCGCGGTACGAGCCGAATGCCTGGGTACCCGGGACACCCCCGCCCATTCGAGACAGTGAGACCGCCGAGGAGAGCCACCGCGATGTCCCCCCAGTCCGAGCCCGCCCGGGAACACCACGACGCGGTGGGAGAGGCCGGCGCGAACGGCGCGGATCCCGGCCCGCCGGACGCCGTAGAGGAGTCTCGGCATGCGCCGCAGCAGCCCCCGCCCATGGAGTCACGCGGCGGGCGCAGACGGTCATGGGTGACGGTGGGATTCGCGCTGGGCCTGGGCGCGAGCCTGGCCTGGCTCGCCGTGCAGACCGTCCTGCGGGTCAGTTCGATGCTGACCCTGCTCCTGCTGGCCGTGTTCATCGCGGTCAGCCTGGAACCGCTGGTCCTGTGGTTCACGCGCCGGGGTCTGCGGCGCGGCTGGGCCGTCACGATCGTCCTGACGGGGTTCGTCGTCGTACTCGGCGGATTCCTGGCCCTGGTGATTCCGCCGGTGGCCAAGGAGATCGGCGCACTGGTCGACGCGGTGCCCGGGTGGCTGGAGCAGCTCCACAACCACCAGTCCACGATCGGCCGCCTGGAGGACCGCTTCCACCTGGTTGAGAAGGCCAAGGAGCAGATCGGTTCGGGAAGCGGAGCGTCCGGGCTGGCGGGCGGTGTCCTCGGTGCCGGGCAGATGGTGCTGAGTACGGTCACGTCCACGGTGATCGTGATCACGGTGACCCTGTACTGCATGGCCGCCCTGCCGACGATCAAGCAGTTCGGCCTGCGTTTCGTGGCGGCCAGCCGCCGTGAGCGCGTCGCGGGCGTGGCCGAGGAGATCATGGACCGGACGGGCAGGTTCATGCTCGGCAACCTCGTCACCTCGGGGATCGCGGGCGTGGCGACCTTCGGCTGGTGCGCGGCCACCGGTGTGCCGTACGCCGCCGCGCTGGGCGTCTTCACCGCCCTGATGGACCTGATCCCGATCGTCGGCTCCACGCTCGCCGGGATCGTCGTCAGCCTCGTCGCCCTCTCGGTGTCCCTGCCCATCGCGATCGCGACCGCGGTCTTCTACGTCGTCTTCCGGGTCGCCGAGGACTACCTCATCGTGCCCAGGGCCATGAAGTTCGCCGTCGACGTCCACCCGCTGGTCACGGTCCTGGCGGTACTCGTCGGCGGGGCGCTCCTCGGCATCATCGGCGCCCTCGTCGCCATCCCGGCGGCGGTCGCTGTCGGCCTGATTCTCGACGAGTACGTGTTTCCCAAAAGGGAGCGCAAATGACGCGGCGCCGAAATTGTGGTCGGGGGGACGTCGCGGCCCAGGCCGGCGAGGAACCGCGGTGACGGGTGAAGCCCTCGCCCGCCGCGAACTGCTCCAGCGTGTACCTCGCGGGCTCCTCGGTCCGGCTTTGTCGTTGAGATCCGACAGCCCGTGCGGGGGAGTCACGGCAGCGCCCAAGCTCCGCCCGGGCTGCTCGCCGGGTGCGATGATCATCCTCGTGTTTTCGCTGCCTGCCTTGGAGTGAGAGGACGAGAAGACGTGGATGTGTATGAAGCCGTGGACAGTCGCAGGGCCGTGCGGGCGTTCAGCGACGCGCCGGTAGCCAGAGAGGTACTCGAACGCGTGCTGGCAGCGGCGACGCGGGCTCCGTCGAGCGGGAACCTCCAGCCGTGGCGTGTGTATGTCGTGACCGGCGAGCCCTTGGCCGAGCTGAAGAGACGCGCGACGGCCAGGGCGCGGGCGGGAGACCCGGGCGATGAGCGGGAGTATCCGATGTACCCGGCCGAACTGGCCTCACGCTATCTGGACCGTTTCGCCGCGGCGGCCGCCCAGCGGTACGCGGCGTTGGGCATCGAGCGCGACGACCCCGCCCGGCCCACGAAGATCGCCACCCTGAACTCGGAGGCGTTCGGGGCGCCGGTCGTCCTGTTCTGCTACCTCGACCGGACGATGGGCCCCGGACAGTGGGGGGACGCGGGGATGTACCTGCAGACGGTCATGCTGTTGCTGAGGGCGGAAGGGCTGCACAGCTGCCCGCAGGTGATGTGGACGATGTACCGCGAGACCGTCGGTCAAATAGTCGGAGCTGACAACGGACTCGTGCTGTTCTGCGGTGTCTCCGTGGGATTCGAGAAGGAAGGCGTGCCGGCGCTGCGTACCGGTCGCGCGGACATGACAGAAACCGTGTCCTTCATCGGAGCATGACCCGCTGACCGCGTCATGCGTTCCCGGTCGGGGCCGATCGACCCGGTCGGGCCGATGTCTACGGCGTTGAGGTAGTGCGCGCCCGTGGTGTGGAAGGCGGGGTTGGCGCTCGTACGACGTGGATCATCGCCGGGATGCGATGCTTGCCGGCCGACTCCACCCGTGAGGCCGTGAGCCCGTGACGGGCCTGTCGACCTCCCTTGGTCGGCGGAGGGGTCGGGAAGGTCAGCGGTTCGGGGCGGGCTTCCGCGTGACGGTGTCGCCTGCGGGCAGGGCGCGGAGCATGGCCCTGTAGAGGTCGTCGTGTGCGGGCGAGGCGGGAAGGGGAGCCCGGGCCGGGGCCTCGAAGGACTGGATCATCAGGGCTACGACACGTCGCCAGGCGTCGGGAGCCGCGTCGCCGCAGGCGTTGACGACGCCGAGGTTGGCCATGTGCAGCAGCACCAGGTCCGGAGGGTCGAAGTCCTTGCGCAGTTGGGCGATCAACCTGCACAAGGAGCTGACCGACACCGGCATCCAGGCCGCCCACATCGGCATCGACGCGACGATCGGCACCCCCACCTTCTACGGACAGCCACGGGCCACGGCTGACCAACTCGCGCTCCTCCACTGGGACCTGCACATGAACCACCGCGACCAGTCCGAGCGAATCTTCAGAGGCTGACCCACGACTGTTCGTCCTGCCAGGAGCACCGCCCCCCCCTAAGCCGTCCCAGCATGTGCCCGTCGAGGAGACGCCATGACCTGTGCGGGCGACCGCGAGATCACACCGTGGCCACGGCCGTTCCCGAGCGGGCCACGTTCCGCCGTCCGGGTGCTGCGTACTCCGGGTGCGGAGGCATTGCGCATGTGGAACCGCCTTGTCGCACAGGCCAGTTGGGACGGCTGTCTGGGCGAAGGCCGCCGCCGATACCTCACCCATCGGTCCCTCCGCACGGCACCCGCCGTATGAATCCGCCGACGCACCGGGCCCGCGAGAGCGCAGCCCGTCATGACGCGCAGAGCCGTACACAGGTCGACGAGGGCATCACACGCGTCTTCCTGCTCCTCGGAAAGCGCTGGACCGGCCCCATCATGTCGGTCCTGATCATGGGACCGGCCTACTTCGCCGACCTGCGCCGGGCGATACCCGGAATCAGCGAGCGCATGCTTTCCAACCGGCTGGCCGAGCTTGCCGCCACAGAACTCGTCGTCCGCGAAGTGGACAAGGGGCCGCCCCTGCGGGTGTCCTACCAACTGACGCGAGCGGGTGCGGCGTTGGAGCCCGCACTCACAGAACTCGCAGAATGGGAGAGGACTCATCTTCCGGAGTCGAGTCGGCCGACCGATCGGTGAAGCCGCACGTCCGAGGGCGGCCGCAATGTCCAGGAGTCGCTCGGCGCACGGCAGACGGGTTCGCCGGGGCACCAGTCCAGCGCGCGGTGTGCGATCTCATGCTCGGCTGCTGCTGCGGCGGCTGTCTGCCGGGCGAGGGTGTCAGGTGCTCCACGACCGCCGCCACGCCTCCGACACCGGCCGTGCCTTCCATCAGTACGTCTCAACTCTTTTGCGAGAGGCGGGAGTTGACGGGGTTCACGACATGCTCGCCCACGTCCTGCTCGCCTTCACGGCGACCCGTCCGGCGTGCGGCGGCGGTCCTCGCTATCGGATGTCGTGGTCGGGGTGGGCCCGGTCGTACTCGTGCCGTGCCTCGGCGATGACGGCGCGGTGGGCGAGAGACCAGTCGGCGAGCGCTTTGACCAGGTGGGTCAGGCCGGCGCCGGTCTCGGTCAGGCGATAGTCGACCTGGGCAGGGACGGTCGGGTACACGGTGCGCAGGACGAGTCCGTCGCGTTCCAGCCTGCGCACGGTGAGGGTGAGCATGCGCTGGGAGATGCCGTCGATCGCGCGCTGCAGTGCGCGGAATCGGCGTGGCCCGCCGGCGAGTTCGACGATCACGAGTACCGACCACCTGTCCCCGATGCGGTCCAGGACGTCGCGGATCCCGCAGTCCGGGTGATCCTCCTGCCCGCAGGGGTCGAGGTCGGCGGGTGCCGGGGTTACCTCGGTGTGCGTGGGTGACATCGAAGTGCCTCCTTGTGGCCGGTGTGCGGGCGGATCAGGATCAAGCGTAGTTACCGAAGAGAACCACTACGGAAGACCGTGACTGACATGATCTTGGTGACCGGAGCGAACGGGAACCTCGGCTCGGCCACTCTCGCGGAGCTGCGCACACGCGGTGTGAACGCCACGGGCGGCAGCCGAACCCCGGGCGACGGGTTGCGGCGGCTCGATTTCGACGACCACGCGGGCATGGATCTTGCCGGTGTGTCGACCCTGGTGCTGATCTCCGCCGGCTACGCCGAGGACGACCAGGTCATCGGGCGGCACGCGGCCGTCCTGGACGCAGCAGCCCGAGACGGCGTCCGGCATGTCGTCTACACGAGCCTGACGGGAGCCGGTGACCATCTCGGTTTCGCACTGGCGCACCGCGCGACCGAACGGCTCGTGCGCGCCTGCGGTCTGCCGTGGACGATCCTGCGCAACGGTCTCTACGCCGAACTCTTCGGCGGCCTGATGATGTGGGCCGGGGACGCGGTGGAGTCCGCGTTCGGCGACGGCGCCCTGGCCGCGGTCGCCCGCGCGGACCTCGCCGAGGCCGCGGCGACCGTCGCGGCGGATCCGACACGGCACACCGGGCACACCTACGATCTGACCGGCACGCCCATCACGGCAGCTCAGGTGGCCGACCGGCTCGGAGTCCCGCACCGCACCATCGGCATCGGCGAGTACCGGCGCAGACTGCTCGAAGAGATGCCGGAACTGCTGCCGTTCCAACCGCCCATGCTCACCTCGATCGCGACCGGTATCCGGCACGGCTTCCTGGCCGGCACCGGCCCCGACCTCGCCGACTTCCTCGGCCACCCCGTTCGCGACCCCCTGGCTGCGGCCGTCGCAACCGCGGCTGCCATGAAACGGTAGGAAGCCGCACAACGGCAGGCCACCCGCACCCGCACCCGCACCCGCAACCACACGGTCCTCCCGGCGATCGCGAACCGCGATCGCACCCAGCGGCGTAGGTCCTCCACTAAGAACCGCTCATCGGCCGCGAACCGTTCCGCGTCGAAGACCGGCGAGTACTCCTTGAGCCGCAGCGTCTCGTCCGCGGGCCCGTGTACGCCGACGATCACCGTGGGCGGCAGGCCCGCCGCATCGAGAAACTCGCCCCAGCGTGCGACCCCTTGTCCGTCACCGGCGAACACGACCGCCCCGGACGCACCGGGCGGGACGTAGACCGTGACCTGCCGGCCGCCGCCGTAGTCGAGCGTCTCGGCGACCAGTTCTCCCGCTGCCGGGTCCGCATGTGGCGGTCACGGCACCGCTTCAGGAACACCGTGTGACAACAGCCTCCTTGCTCTTCTGCGCGAGGTCCCGGAGCAGCAGCGCCGCCCCAGCCTCCTGTTCGCCCGGCCGGGTCCGGTTGCCCTGGTCGAAGCATCGTCCGTGGCATCGACCGGCATCCGGTCGGTCTGTCCGATCCCGATGGACCTCGCTGCCGCTACTGCGGCGGTGAGTGTGGTGGCGGGCGATGCCGTGATCGGTTGCTGGGCCTGGCCGACCCGTATCTTCGAGGGGTTTCTCCGGCCCGTGAATCCACTGATGACGTCCAATGGATCCCGACGGACTGGGGATGAGGGCGGTCGGTCAGCCCGCTGCCGGGCCCTGCGGGGCATCCGCGCGCACGAACCCGCGGCTTCGTTCCACCTTCGCCACGTGCAGCGTGTAGGCCTGATACCACTGGGCCCGCCCGCGATTCTGTGCCGCGCGATGCTCGACGTCGGTCCGCCACTCCTTGAGCGCGTCGGCGTCACGGAAGTAGCTGACGGTGATGCCCAGCCCGCCAGGAGTCTGGGCGTGGTCCATCCCCAGGTAGCCGGGGACGCTCTTCACCGACTCCTCCAAGTGCGCGCTGGTCTCGCCGTAGTCGCTCTGGTCCTGGGTGCGCACCGTGGTGAACACGGCCGCGTAGTAAGGGGGTTCATGGGCCTCGACGGGCGTGACGGGCAGGACGGTCGCTGCCGGGAGAGGCGGGGCGGGTCGCCGCGCCTCCACCTCTATCTCGATCTTCATCCGTGGGTCGGAGAGACCGCACACGAGCATCGTGGCGGCGGGCCGCACGTCGCCGAAGCAGCGGCGCAGGACCGGCCGGCAGGGTTCGAAGTCCTCGCGGTCGGGCAGCAGGTAGCGCACGCGCACCACGTCCGCGAAGGTGCATTCCGCCTCGGCCAGTGCGGCCCCGATGTTGCGGAGGCACTGCTCGGCCTGCTCCACGACGTCGTCGGAGATCGTCATGGTGGCGTAGTCGAACCCGGTCGTCCCGGACACATGCACCCGGTCGCCGTCGACCACGGCACGGGCGTAGCCGATCCGCTCCTCGAAGGCCGAGCCGCCGAGGATCGCGCGTCGCTCTGTCATGCGCCGAACGCTAAGCGGCCGTCACCGATACGTCTAATACGGCCAGTTGCATGGTCTGATATCTCTGCGCGTATGGAACGCCCCGAACTTCCCCTGCCGCAGCTGCACGCCTTCGTCGTGCTCGCGGAGGAACTCCACTTCGGCCACGCGGCCGCCCGCCTGGGCATCGCCCAGCCGCCGCTGAGCCAGCAGATCCGCCGCCTGGAGGACAAGGTCGGCCACGAGCTGTTCACCCGCGCCCCGGGGCATGTCGCCCTGACCCCGGCCGGCAACGAACTGCTGCCCGCCGCCCGGCGGGCGCTCACCGACCTCGCGGACGGCCTGGCCGCGGCCCGGGCCGTCGGCAGCGGCCGGGCCGGCCGGCTGCGGATCGGCTTCGCCGCCTCCCTCGCGCTGACGGTCCTGCCCGGCCTGCTGCGCGCCTTCCGTGACCGGTTCCCCGGCGTGGACCTGGACATCCACGAGATGACCACCGCTCCACAGCTCGCCGCCCTGCACGAGGGGACCATCGACATCGGTCTGCTGCGGGAACCTCCCACCGACGAGACAGAGCTCGGCTTCGCCACGGTGCTCACCGAGCCTTTCGTCGCCGTGCTGCCGTCCACCCATCCGCTGGCCGGCCAACGGACCGTCCGGCTCGCGCAGTTGGCGGACTCGCCCTTCGTGCTGCTGCCCCGCGCGGTCGGCCCGACCCTGCACGACCAGATCATCGGCCTGTGCACCGCGGCGGGGTTCGCACCGCGGATAGTCCAGCACGCGGTGGAGTGGCAGACCGTCTGCGCCCTCGTGGAGACCGGTCTGGGAGTCTCCGTGGCTCCGGCGAGCATCCGACGCATCCGCCTCAAAGGCGTCGCCTTCCGCCGGATCGAACCCGGCACCGCCCGCACCCGAGTGGCCGTCGCCTGGCGCAAGAACGACCGCAATCCCCTGGTCGCACGTCTGCTGGCGACCGTCGGACAAGATCCGCCGCCGTAGGTCGAACGTCCCTCTCACGGTCCCGTAAGCCGGAGCCACTACACTCGCCTCCCCTGACCGCTCACGCGTGCGCGGTCGGCTCCCGCTGCCGCGGGCATTCATTCATCGGGGGAGACCCATGCGGGATCCAGAGCAATCCGGGCCGGACGCCGGCCCGGCTTTCGAACGGCTCCTGTGCCGGGCGCTGGATTCCGGGCGGGTCAGGGAGGCGCTGGGCCGGTCCTGCGGGAAGCTCGACCGCGAGTGCCTGCGGACGCGCGCGCTCCGGGAGCGCGCCGCGATCGCCGAGGCGGCCGCGGCCGAGTACCGCGAGTACGTGGAGGCCGGCGGCCGGCAGGACGCCCGTGGGGACACCGGCGCCCCGGCCGCGGCCGGCAAGCGGGGCGGTGGCTGGCTGATGGCCGCGCTCGCCTTCGTGGCCGTCGTCGCGGTCGCGTTGCTGGCACTCGGGTTCACGCTGCGGGCCTTTGTCGGGCGGCCCTACGTCGGCGACGGCGTGATGACGGCAGGACTGATCGTCGGTGCCGTGGCCGTGGGGGCGATCGTGGGCGACCTCGTCTGGTCGTGGAAGGCACCGGCCCACGACCGCCCGGGCGCGGATGAAGTCCCGTCCGAAGAGGGAGCGGCCGAGGGCGGCTGGATACAGGAGGAGTGGGAACTCGCCCTGCTGGAATGGGGATTGGTGCCGTTCCTGCTCGACTGCATCGAGGAGCCGGGAGTGCTCGAACAGGACAACCGGCCCGCGCGCTGACGCGTACGGGCCGGTCGGCGCGTCAGGGGCTGGTGGCGCTTGACGGGTTCGTCGGCGGAGTATCCGCCGAGCTGTGGTCGGGGGAGAACAGCGCCACGCCGACCAACAGCGCACCAAGGAAGATCAGCACGGCGGCGACCGTGACCACCATCCGCGAGGTCCGCGAAGTCTGCGACCGGCGTCCGGAGGTGGCGCGGACCCCCTCGCGCGGCCGGCGCCGCGTCCGGTGGGCCGGAGCGGTGTTGCCGGTGGAGGTCGGGAAGGCGTACGTGGTCACCGAACCGGCAGCCGTGTTCGTCCTGGGCTCGCCGACCGTCTCCCGGGGCGTCGCACGTGGCGCCGGCCGGGGAGGCGGTGCGGCTGCGGGGAGGGGCTCGGGATGTCCTTTCCAGGCGCCGGTGGCGAACCAGTTGGCCGCCTGACCCGCCGTGGGGCGGTCCTCGGGCCGCTTGGCGAGCAGCCCGAGCAGGTAGTTCTCGAAGGCGGGCGGCAGCCCGACGCCCAGCTCCCGTGGTGGCACGGGGGGCGTGTCGAGGTGGTGATGGAGGACGGCGATGGCGCTGCTCGCGCGGAACGGCGGCTGTCCGACGAGGAGTTGGTAGAGCACACAGCCGAGCGAGTAGACGTCGGACGGCGGCCCTGCGGGCTGGCCGAGGGCACGCTCGGGGGCGATGTACAGGCTCGTCCCGACGATCTGGCCGGTCGCGGTGAGAGCGCCACCGGGGTCGTTCATGAACTGCGCGATCCCGAAGTCGGCGATCTTCACGGACCCGTCGGCGTCGAGGAGCAGGTTGCCGGGCTTGATGTCCCGGTGCACGATGCCCTGTTCGTGGGCGGCGGCCATCCCGGCGGCCGAGTGGGCGGCGATGCGGGCCACCTGCTCGGCCGGCAGGGATCCCGCCTGGGCGAGCACATGGGAGAGGCTGTCGCCCTGGACCAGTTCCATCACCAGGAACAGCCGGCCCTCCTGCTCGCCGAAGTCGAGGACGCCGACCACATGGGGGTGGCTGAGCCGGCCCGCCGTCTGCGCCTCCAGACGGAAGCGGGCGGCGGCGGTGGGTTCGGAGTTCTGGGCGTGCAGGAGTTTGACGGCCACGGGTCTGCCGCCCACCTCGTCGTACGCCTGCCAGACCTCGCCCATCGCGCCGCGTCCGATGGCGACGTGCAGCCGGTACCGGCCCGCTATCAGCACCTGTTGTTTCATCCTCACGCAGTGAGACCGACTCGACCGCTGCGGCCCATGTCCCTTTGCAGGAACGGGTGTTGGTGGGGAGTCCGCAGCTTCCCTACCCTACTGGCGGGTCGGGGGTGTTCGCCCACGATCGGGGATCGGCGGTCGGACCGATCGGGCCGGGCCGGGTGTCAGTGGCGGCTGGCAGCATGCACTCCATGACCACAGCCACCGCGGCCGACTACGGCTGGACAAGCTCCTCGACATCACCGTTCCGCTATGCGCTGGAGAGCGGGTACATCCTGACTCTGGTGCGGGGAGTCGCCCCCGCGGAACTGCTCGCCCTGGCGGGAGCCGAGCCGACGGGCGTGTGCGAAGGGCTCGACGAACTGATCGAGGGACATCAGGAGCTCCTCGAAGAACCGGATGACGGGGACGGCCCCTACGTTCTCGCGGGAGCGTGCGTGGTCCAGGGCGAGGAAGGCGACTGGACCCTCGCCCTGGCCCTCGGTGGGGATTCATGGCCGCCCGGATTCATGGAAAGCCTCTCCGCCGGGACCCGTGCCGTCTCCCATTCGAGCAATGGCGGGAAGCCGATGCACTTCTTCCACTGGTACGAGAACGGGGAGTTGCGCACCGGGTTCGAATGGCCCCCGGTCAGAAGCGGCAGCACCCCGGACGAGCTCAACAACCTGATCTGCGAGGTGGGTCTGGGCCTCACGGACGAGGAAGCGTCCCGTGTCGATCGCAAAGCCGCGGTGTTCGCACTGGCCGAGCGCCTCACCGGAGTCCGGGTGACCGCGGAACTGCTGGCACTGGCCGAATACCGGACGGCCGAAGTACCCGAGGAGCCCGCCGAGGAGTGGACGAGCATCACCGTCGACATCACGGATGCGTACGGCGTGCGGACCTATGCGCATATCGAAAATGATGGCTGATAAGGTCTGGATTCATGAGCGGAAACATATATGTGGGGAATGCGGGCAAGGATGCGCCGCTGGACAGCGGTTGGCTCCTCGGGCATTTCAAGGCCGCCGACGATCCTCGCCACACCGACGCCGTAGAGGTCAAGTGGGGAATTCATCCACAGGGCGACGAACGGCTGGAATGGGTGAGAGGTGATGAGCGGACCGCGCTCCTGGTGCTCGTCAGCGGCCGGTTCCGGGTGGAATTCCCGGAGCGCAGTGTTCTTCTGGAGAAGCAGGGGGATTATGTCGTGTGGGGTCCCGGAGTCGACCATTCCTGGTTCGCTGAAGAGGAATCCGTTTTGGTCACTGTTCGGTGGCCGTCCGTATCCGGTTATGCGGTGGCACGGGAATAGCGAAGAGGAATGGCCGGCGTCCGGGCCCGTCAGGCGGCGGGCTCCGGGGTCGGATTTCCGTAGTAGGCGTCGGGGCCGTGTTTGCGGGTGTAGTGGCGGGCCAGGAGATGCGGGGGAGGCGGGGCGGTGGGGGAGAGCGCCAGGGTCTGGATGGCCATCTCGGCCACGGCCTCGCAGATGATGGCGTGTTCCAGGGACTTGCGGGCGGTGGCGCCCCAGGTGAAGGGACCGTGGTTGGCGACGAGGGCGGCCGGGACCTCGGCCGCCCTGCGATCGTCGCTGGCCAGCAGGTCGACGATCACGCGCCCGGTGTTGTACTCGTAGTCCTTCGCGCACTGGTCGGCGGTGAGGTCAGGGGTGCAGGGGACGGGCCCGTTGAAGGTGTCGGCGTGGGTGGTGCCCAGGACCGGGATGTCACGGCGGGCCTGGGCGAAGGCCACCGCGTGGGTGGAGTGGGTGTGGGTGACCCCGCCGATGGAGGGGAAGGCGAGGTAGAGGCAGCGGTGGGTCTCGGTGTCGGTGGAAGGGCGCAGGTCCCCGGCGACGACCTTGCCGTCGGACAGCCGGACGGTCACCAGGTGGTCGAGGGCGAGGTCCTCGTAGGGGACGCCCGAGGGCTTGATGACGAACACGCCCGCCTCGCGGTCGACGCCGCTCACATTGCCCCAGGTCAGCGTCGCAAGACCGACCTGGGGGATGGTCAGATTCGCGTCCAGTACCTCTTGCCGCAGGCCGTCACGGACTCGTGCGGTCATCGGTCGTCTCCTCGAAGATGGATCAGGAACATGGGGGTCAGAGGGCCTGGGCGAGCCGGTGATACGCGGCGTTCCAGCGGATCTCCTTGGTGAACTGCCCGGTGCTGGTCGTCTCGTCGATGGTCAGCAGCTCCACGCCCGTCATCGCCGCGTAGTCGGTCAGGGTCTCGGTGTCGACGGCCGAGCTCAGCACCGTGTGGTGCGGGGCACCGGCGAGCAACCAGCTCTCGGCGGACTCGGCGAGGGAGGGGCGCGGCTTCCACACGGCCCGGGCCACCGCCAGCCGGTGCAGGGGCTCGCTGGGGGTGACGACGTCGACCGTGTTGGCGGTCAGCCGGAAACGGTCGCCGAGATCGGAGAGGCCGACGACGACGGCGGGGCCCGGGGCCGCGTTGAAGACGAGCCGGACCGGGTCCTCGCGGCCGCCGATGGACAGCGGGTGGATCTCGCAGCTCGGGCGGTCGGCGGCGATCGAGGGGCAGACCTCCAGCATGTGGGCGCCGAGGATGCGCGGGGTGCCGGGGCCGAGGTGGTAGGTGTAGTCCTCCATGAAGGAGGTGCCGCCCGGCTTGCCGGTGCCCATGACCTTCATCGTGCGCAGCAGCGCGGAGGTCTTCCAGTCGCCCTCGCCGCCGAAGCCGTAGCCGTCCGCCATCAGGCGCTGGACCGCGAGACCGGGCAACTGGCGCAGCCCGCCCAGGTCTTCGAAGTTGGTGGTGAAGGCGGTGAAGCCGCCCTCGGTGAGAAAGGTGCGCAGACCGATCTCCTGGCGGGCCGCGTACACGAGGGAGTCGTGGCGGATGCCGCCGGGGCGCAGGGCCGGGACGACGTCGTACAACTCGACGTAGTCGGCGGCGAGTTGGGCGGCCTCCTTGTCCTCTACTTGATCGACGACGGCGACCAGGTCGTTGACCGCGTAGGTGTTCACCGAGTAGCCGAACCGCAGTTGGGCCTCCACCTTGTCGCCCTCGGTCACGGCGACGTCCCGCATGTTGTCGCCGAAGCGGGCCAGCCGCAGGGTGCGCGAGGCGTGGCGGCCCACGGCGGCCCGTGCCCAGGCCGCGACGCGGTGGACGACTCTGGGGTCGGTGGCGTGACCGGCGACGACCTTGCGGTCGATGCCGAGACGGGACTCGATGTGCCCGAACTCCCGGTCGCCGTGGGCGGCTTGGTTGAGGTTCATGAAGTCCATGTCGATGCTGGGCCAGGGCAGCGACAGGTTGTACTGGGTGTGCAGATGCAGCAACGGCCGGTCCAGGGCGCTGAGTCCGGCGATCCACATCTTGGCCGGCGAGAAGGTGTGCATCCACACGATCACGCCCACGCAGGTGTCGGAGGAGCTGGCCTCCTGGCACAGCCGGCGGATCGCGTCGGCGTCGGTGAGGACCGGCTTCCACACGATGCGGACCGGGATCTTCCCGGGGCCACCGAGGATCTCGGCGATGCTGCGGGACTGCTCGGCGACCTGGTGCAGGATGTCGTCGCCGTACAGGCCCTGGCTGCCGGTGAGAAACCAGATCTCCTGGTCCGGGTAGGGGGAGGCTGTGGTGTCCATGAGAGTTCCTTTCAAAGGGAGTTGACCGCCGGGCGGGGCGTGGCGCTCAGGCGGAGGCCTCGGTGCGGAGACGGCGCAGGCGGTGCATGACCTCGTTGGCGCCACGGCCGAAGTAGTCGTGCAGCAGCCGGTATTCGGCGTACAGCCGGTCGTAGGCGGCGGCCCGCTCGGGGTCGGGCTGATAGACGGCGGGCCGGGCCTTGGCCATGGCGTGGGCGGCGGCCCGGATGTCCGCGTGCGCGCCGGCCGCGACCGCCGCGTGCATCGCCGCACCGAGCGCGGGACCCTGCGCCGAGTCGATGACACCGAGGGGCAGACGGGTGACGTCGGCGTAGATCTGCATCAGCAGCGGGTTCTTCATCAGGCCGCCCGCGACGATCAGTTCACGGACCGGCACGCCCGAGGTCTCGAACGCCTCGATGATGGTGCGGGTGCCGAAGGCGGTGGCCTCCAGCAGCGCCCGGTAGACGTCCTCGGGCCGGGTGGACAGGGTCAGGCCCACCACGACACCGCTGAGGTCGTGGTCGACGAGCACGCTGCGGTTGCCGCTGTGCCAGTCCAGCGCGATCAACCCGTGCTGGCCCACTCGCTGTTCGGCCGCCAGCGCGGTGAGGTGCTCGTGCGGATCGCGGCCGAGTGCGGCGGCCTCCTCGGCGTACGAGGCCGGGAAGCCGGTGCGCACGAACCAGCCGAAGATGTCCCCGACGCCGCTCTGCCCGGCCTCGTAGCCCCACAGTCCCGGCAGGATGCCGCCCTCAACAACCCCGCACATGCCCGGCACTTCGGCCCACTGGTCGCTGCTCATGACATGGCAGGTGGAGGTGCCCATGATGGCGACCATCCGGCCGGGTTCGACGGCGGTGGCGGCGGGGGCGGTCACATGGGCGTCGACGTTTCCGACGCACACGGCGATGCCCTCGGGCAGGCCCGTCCAGGCCGCCGCCTCGGCCGTCAACCCACCGGCGCGGTCGCCGAGTTGACCGATCGGCTGGTCCAGCTTGTCGATGACGAAGCCGGAGAAGTCGGGGTTGAGCGCGGCCAGATAGTCGCTGGAGGGGTAACTCCCGTCCTGGAGCTGGCCCTTGTACCCGGCGGTGCACGCGTTGCGGACATAGGAGCCGGACAGCCGCCACACGATCCAGTCGGCGGCCTCGATCCAGCGCTCGGTCAACTCGTAGAGTTCCGGGTCCTCTTCGAGCAGCTGGAGGGCCTTGGCGAACTCCCACTCCGAGGAGATCTTCCCGCCGTACCGCTTGAGCCAGGGTTCCTTGCGCGCGTCGGCCAGTGCGGTGATGCGGTCCGCCTGGGCCTGCGCCGCGTGGTGGCGCCAGAGCTTGACGTAGGCGTGCGGGCGGCCCGCGAACTCCGGCAGTTCGCACAGAGGCGTGCCGTCGGCGAGGACCGGCAGGACCGTACAGGCGGTGAAGTCCGTGCCGATGCCGACGACTTGGTCAGGGCGTACGCCGGAGCGGGCCAGTGCTTCGGGTACCGCGATGCGCAGGACGTCGATGTAGTCGGCGGGGACCTGGAGCGCCCAGTCGGGCGGCAGCGGGGTGCCGTCGGGGAGCTGCCGGTCGAGGACGGCGTGGGTGTACGGGTGCTCGGCGACGGCCAGTTCGGCGCCGTCGGCGACCCGGACCACCACAGCCCGCCCCGACAGCGTGCCGTAGTCGACTCCGATGACGTAGGTGTCGAGGTTCGCGTGGTCCTCGTGCGGTGCGTTCACAACCGGCCGTCCTTCTGCTGATCGGTGATTCGGTGTGCCCTGGCGGGCCTGGCCGACGGAGACCAGGCCCGGTCTCGGGCGGGGCCTACTGGACGAGCTTCCAGTCCTGCGAGCCGTCCGTCAGCGCGGTCTGCAGGGTGAGTTGCGCTCCGGCCGTCGCGCCGGTCAGGTACAGGCTCGTGTTCTTCACGGACTGCAGTGTGTAGAACCCGTCGCTGTTCTTGACGAGGTTCCAGCTGCCGGTGGAGCTGTTGTCGACCCACTGGCCGATCTTCTGGCCGGCCGTGGCGTTGCCCGTCCAGATGGCGGCCGCCCTGCCGCCCGACTTGTTGAGCAGGGTCGTACCGCCCTGCGGTTCGGTCACCACGTGCCAGTACTCGGTGTCCGGGTCGGCCGCCGCGCCGGCGTCCTCCAGGACCACGTCGGGCACGTTCCCGTTGCCGAGGTTGGCGTCGTTGGTCCTGTTGCCGGTGCCGATCACCTGGCCGGTCTTGCGGTTCACCAGCTTGTAGTAGGCGCCGTCCGAGTGCCCGAGGTCGACCTCGGCGTAGGCGATCGTGGACGTGCCCTGGTTGTTGAGGATCGCTACGCGGCCGGTGCCGTCGACGTACTGGAGATTGCGGCTGTAGCCGGCCGGCGAGGTCGTCTGGTACTCGGTCCACACTCCGTCGCTGCGCCCGCTCCTGTTGACCCAGACGTCGCCGCTGCCCGCCGCGTTGTAGACCAGGCGTCCGTCGGGGAGCCGGACGATCACCGGGCTGCCGCCGCCCGGGAGCGGGCGGGAACCCGCGACGACGGGCAGTGAGCCGACGGACATGCCGGTCTGGGTGCCGCGGAAGAACTTCAGCGGGTCGTCGGCGATCGCGTACCGGGTGTTGGCCCCGCCGCCCCAGTACTCGAACGTCAGCATCCAGCGGCCGTCCGTCGTGGGGACGACATTGGTCATGCCCGGCCGTCCGCCGCCGATCTCCGTCTTGCCGCCACCCATGTCCTGGGTGGAACCGGAGATGTCGACGACCGGGTCGCTCCACTTCGAGTCGCCGCCGTCCCAGGTCTTGTGCACGAGGACCTGGCCGTGCGAGTCGGCGGCGGTGTCATTGGCCGGGTCGAGCCTCGCGACACCGGTGACCGGGTCGAAGCCCGTGTAGTCGTTCTCGTCGGAGTAGTAGCAGACGAGCTTGCCCTTGTAGACCATCAGGTACGGCTCCCACAGGGGGTCGACCTGCTTGTCCGTGTTGGCGGTCGCGACGTTCTGGCCGATGGCGCCCGCGCTGCCGCCCTGCCACCCACCGGTGGCGATGACGTTGACGACCTTCCAGGTCTGGCCCTCGTCACCGCTCGAATACAGGGCGATCGCCAGGTCCTTGCGGTCCCCGTCGTTGTTCGGCGTCCAGTTGGGGTCGGCCGCCTTGTGCTCCTTGTAGTAGTAGTCGTCGCCCGACACGACACTCGCCAGGAGCAGCGTGCCCTTCTTCAGGCTGCCGACCTTCTGCGGAAGGACGTAGAGATAGGGGTTGGTCCAGTTGCTGGTGTACTTCGCGTACCGGGGGTCCTTGGAGAGATACGCCGGAGCCTTGACCTCCGACAGCGGCTGCCAGCTCGTGCCCTCGTCGTCGCTCTTGTAGACCGGGAGGGTCTGCCCGTCGGCGCTGCCCGACGCCGGCACGACCGTCGACTTCTCGAAGGACGCGACGAGCCGGCCGCTCGGCAGCTGCGCCGACTTCGGGTAGATCGCGCAGTTGCCGCGCCCCTTCAGGCAGGCGTCGCCGCCGAGTTGGTAGAGAGTCCCGCCCGTCGGGTTGTACGCCTGCGCACTGACCAGGGGGATGGCGAGGATCGCGGATGTAGCGGCAAAGGTTCCGAGGGCTCGTCCAAGCCGTCTTCTCTGCATGGCCCCTCCTCAGGGGAGTTGGATCACGATCGATTGGCTGTCGCGGCGACGAGGACGCGTACGTCCCAGGCGCCGAGGTTCAGGGCCGAGCCGGCGACGACCGCGTCGCCGGTCAGGGCGTCGGTGAGGTCCGTCGGGGCGGGGACGCTCGTGGGCTCCCAGCTCCAGTTGTGGACGATGTGGACACGGCGGCCGTCGGGGGAGGTGCCGGTGGTCGCGGTGACGGTCGCGGGGAGGCGCTGCCAGCCGCTGGCCGCGGCCGGGGACAGCCACTCGGCCAGTGCCCGGGCGAGGTCACGGTCCGGCGCCGTGCCGACGCAGGTGATCCGGCCCGCGCCGTGGCTGCGGGTGGTCACCGCAGGCCAGCGGCCGTAGTGCGGGTGCTCGTACGCGGCGAGGACCTCGGCGTCGACGGCCGTGAGGCCCTCGATCCACCGCGTGGCACGGGCGTTGGCGGGCACCTCGAAGGGGCCGCCGGGCACCGCGCGGACCGGCACGTCCGGCGTGAGGTTGCCGAACTCGTCGTACTGGACGCCCGCCGCCGCGACGAGCCGTCCGGGCGCGGGCTCCTGGCGGGCCCGTGCCTCGTGGTCGGCGTAGCCGGTGCGCGGGCCGAGGACCAGGTGGCCGCCGGCGTGGGCGTACGCCTCCAGCCAGTCGAGCGTGGAGTCGTCGACGACATACAGGGCCGGGGCGACGAGCACGGGGTGGCGTCGAACGGCCTCCTCCGGTGTCATGCCGTCCCGTTCGCCGCGCGGATCGTGCAGTTGGCGGGCGTGCACGATGCGCACCTGGCGGCCCGCGTCGAAGGCGCCCCGGTAGAAGGGGTCGAAGAAGCGGTGGTAGGCGGCGGCGTCCGGTTCACCGTCGGCGTTGGCGAGCGGCGGGTACTTCTGCATCAGCCACTTGCTCGGCATCGAGTAGACCATCGTGATGTCCGCGTCCGGTTCGAGACCGGCGACGAGTGCGCCCGCGGCGCTGAACTCCGCGCCCAGACGGGCGATTTCGGCATACGTACGGCCCGGCTGCCCGCTGTGCGGGAGGACTCCGCCCCAGTAGGTCTCCGCGCCGAAGCGCAGCGTCTGCCACTGCCAGTACTCGATCATCCGTGCCCCGCGCGCGACATGCGCCCAGGCGGCCTGGCGCCACTGGCCGTCGTAACCGGGCCGGTTGTCCCAGGGGAAACCGATGCTCTGGGCGTTGGTCTCGGTGACGAGGAACGGCTCCTGGCGCGAGGAGAACATCCAGTCGGCCGTCTGGTACATCGACCAGACCCCGGTGGTCTTCCACTGCTGTTCGTGGTCGTCGGGGGTGGGGTCGGGCAGGAGGAGGCCGTCCTGCATGTCGTAGTACGGGTTGCCGGAGGCGATGTCGAGGCGGTCCGACAGCTCGTCGTCCTCGACTCCCTGGCGGGTGTACGAGATGCAGGTGGTGACGAACTGGCCGGGCCGCGCGTACTCGCGGACGAGGTCGGCCTGCCAGCCGATGAACTCGGTGACCTGGCGGGCCTGGAACTCCCGCCAGGCGACGTCGTATTGGGGCTGTTCGTTGCCGTCCGGGGTCCACAGGTCGGCCCAGGTGGACAGGCGGTGGGACCAATAGACCAGTCCCCACTCGCGGTTGAGGGTCTCGACGTCGCCGTACTTCTCTCGCAGATGGTCCACGAAGCGCTGGAAGACGCCGTTGTTGTGGAGGAGGTGCAGGCCCGGCTCGTTGTCCACCTGCCAGCCGATGACCGCCGGGTGGTCGGCGTACCGGGCGACCATCGCGCGGATGAGCCGCTCCGCGTGGAAACGGAACGCGGGGTGGGTGAAGTCGATCTCCTGGCGGGCACCCCAGCCGAGCCGCCGCCCGGTGGCGTACTCGGCGGTGATCTCCGGGTACAGGCGGACCAGCCACTGCGGCGCGGCGTAGGTCGGGGTGCCGATGATCACGGAGATGCCGCGCTCGTGGGCGCCGTCCAACACCGGTTGCAGCCAGTCGAGTTCGAACCGGCCGTTCTCCGGTTCCCACGTCGACCAGACGGACTCGCCGACCCGGATCACGGTGAAGTGCGCCTCGGCCATGAGGTCCAGGTCGGTCTTGAGCTGTTCGTCGGGCCGCGCTGTGGAGCCGTAGGCAGGTGTGTACTCGTGGTAGTACGCGGCACCGAACAGGACACGGGCAGGCAGAGCCGCCATGGGGGGAAACCTCCGGGGAAACGGGAAGTGGTACGAGGGACGCGGACGCGCGCTACTGCTTGACGCCGCCGGACGCCAGGCCGCTCTGCCAGTACCGCTGGAGCATCAGGAAGGCCACGACCAGCGGGACGATCGAGATCAGGGAGCCGGTCACCACCAGGGCGAGCATGTCGCTGCTGGAGCCCGCCCCGCCGTTCTGGGCCTGCGCGGCCCAGGAGGAGAGGCCGACGGTGACGGGGTAGAGGCTCGGGTTGTTGAGCATGATCAGCGGCAGGAAGTAGTTGTTCCAGGTCGCCACCAGCGTGAACAGCAGCACAGTCACCAGTCCGGGGCCGAGCAGCCTCAGGACGATGCGGAAGAAGATCCGCGCCTCGCCCGCGCCGTCGATCCGGGCGGCCTCCAGGATGCTGTCGGGGACGGCGTCCTCGGCGTACACGCGCATCAGGTACAGGCCGAACGGGTTGACCAGGGACGGCAGGATGACGGCCCAAGGGGTGTTGACCAGGCCCGCCTTGGCGAACAGCAGGTAGGTCGGGATCGCCAGCGCGGTGGCCGGGACCATCACGGCGCCCACGACGAGGTTGAACGCCACCCGGTCGCCGCGGAAGCGGAACTTGGCGAACCCGTAGCCGCCGGCCGCCGCGAGCAGCGCGGCGCCGACCGAGCTGACACCCGCGTACATGACCGTGTTGAGCAGCCAGTGGACGAAGACGCCGTCGTCCTGGGTGAAGGTGGCCCTGACGTTCGTCAGCAGCTGCGGGGCGTGCGAGAACCACAGGCCGAAGGTGTTGAAGAGGTCCTGGGTGCTCTTGGTCGAGGCGACCAGCAGCCACAGCAGCGGCAGCAGGAAGTACGCCAGGACGGCCAGCATGGCGATCGTCAGCGGGGTGCTGTGCCGCTTCCGCCGCCGCTTGCCCGCGGTGGCCGGCACCCGCTTCGACGGCGGAGCGAGCTCGGCCGTGGGAAGGGTGGTCGTCATGATGTCCTCCTGCGGTTGGCGGTGAGCAGGACGGCGTAGGAGACGATCACGATGACGAGGCCGAGGAGGAAGGACACCGTGGCCGCGTAGTTGACCTGCTGTCCGGTGAACGCGAGCGTGTAGGCGTAGAGGTTGGCGGTGTAGGAACTGCTGATCACGTCCGGGGCGATGCTCATCAACAGCTTCGGCTCGTTGAAGAGCTGGAAGCTGCCGATCACCGAGAACAGCAGGGTGAGCATCAACGCGGGCCGCAGGGCGGGCAGTTTGATGGACCAGGCGATGCGCCAGGCACCCGCGCCGTCCATCGCGGCGGCCTCGTACAGCTCCTCGGGAATGGTGCGCAGCGCGGCGTACAGGATGATCATGTTGTAGCCGACGAACTCCCAGGTCACGATGTTCGACAGGCTGCCGAGCATCCAGCCGTCGCTGAGGAAGGCCGGGGCCGGCAGATGCAGATCGTGGCTCAGCTGGGCGAACGGGCCGAAGTCCGGTCCGTACAGATAGCCCCACATGAGCGCGGCGACCACGCTCGGCACGGCGTACGGGACGAAGATGCCGAGCCGGATCACCTTGGCGAACCGCAGCAGCCCGCTGTCGAGGGCGAGCGCGAACAGCAGCGCCAGCAGCAGCATCAACGGGACCTGGATCACGAAGAACAGGGCGACGCGTACGACACCGTGGATGAGCTGGGGATCGCCCAGGGCCCGGACGTAGTTGTCGAGGCCGACGAACGCCGTTCCGCCGATGAGCCGTTCCTGGAAGAGGCTGAGGTAGGCGGCGTAGCCGAGCGGGGCGAGGAAGAGCAGCAGGAACAGCGCCATGAAGGGCGCGACGAACAGTGGCCCTGCCGACCGGCGGCGGCGCGCGCCGCCGCGCCGGCCCTTGGGGGAGGCCGCGGTTGTGGCAGTCATCATCGGGCCTTTCTGAGGGGTGGGGTGTGCCGGGGACCGGGCCCCGCGCCGCCGCGCGGGACCCGGCACGCCGTCAGGCCGAGTGGACCGTGAAGCCCTGGGTCTTGGCGTACGTGGTCAGCCGCGACTGCCAACTGCCCAGCGCGCGAACGGTGTTGGTCTTGTCGGCGAGGGACTTGCCGACGGTCTCGGTCCAGTCGGTGGCCGCCTGGTCGAGGAACGGGGGCCACTGGAAGGAGGAGTTGACCGTGGAGCTGATGTCGGCGAAGACCTGGTTGACCTTCTGGCCGCCGTAGAAGGCCGGCGCGTCCGACACGAAGTCGGCCTCCGTGAGCAGGGCCTTGGTCGCCGGGAAGAAGAACTGCTCGGTGGCGAACATCTTGGCGCTGGCCGGGTCGGTGTTGAGGAACTGGGCGAACACCGCCGCCTGGATGGGGTTCTTGGTGGAGCGGATGACCGCGGTGGTCGAGCCGCCCCAGTTGCCCGAGCTGGGCTTGGCCGCGTCCCACTGCGGGAGCGGGGCAGCGCGCCACTTGCCCGCGGTGGCCTTGGCGGAGCCGGACAGGAACACCGGGCCCCAGGCTGCGGTCAGCCAGGTCGCGTACTTGCCCTTGTTGAGGGCCGCGTACCAGGAGTCGGTGAAGTCCGGCTCCACGCCGATGACGCCCTCCTTGGCGAGCCCGCCCCAGTAGTCGCCGAGCTTCTGGGAGACGGCGTCGTCCACCCCGATGGTGATGTCGCTCTTGCCGGACAGCGCGTAGGGCTTGGCGCCCGCCTGCCACAACAGGCCGTGCCAGGCGGCCACTTGGTTGGCTGCGAGGTTGGTGAGGTAGACGTCCGGGTCGGCCTTGTGCAGCTTGCGCGCGGCGGCGGCGAACTCGTCCCAGGTGGTGGGGACTTCGATGCCGTGCTTGTCGAAGATGTCCTTGCGGTACAGCATGCCCATCGGGCCGGTGTCCTGCGGGATCGCCCAGATCTGGCCGCCGCTGCCGGTGACCTGGCCCCAAGTCCAGTCCACGAACGTCGACTTGAGGGCCGAGGCGCCGTAGGGGCGCAGGTCCAGGAGGCTGTCGGTGATGGTGAAGGTCGGGATGGCCTGGTACTCGATCTGCACCATGTCCGGGGCGCCGCTGTTCGCCTTGAGCGCGGTGCGCAGCTTGGTGTACTGCGGGGTGCCCTGACCGGCGTTGACGACCTTGACCTTGACCGCCGGGTACTTCTTCTCGAAGAGCGCGACCTCCTTGTCGATGTTCGGGACCCAGGTCCAGAACGTCAGCTCGGTCGGCGTCTTCATCGCCTTGTCGATGTCGGCCTGGCTGACCGGCTTGCTGGACGCGGTCGAGCCGCCGGAGCCGCTGCCGCCGCAGGCGGTGAGAGTGACGCCGAGCGACAGGGCCCCGGTCGTGGCGAGGAAGCCGCGACGGCTCATCGAGAAGGGGCCGGGCGTGGACGAAGAGGTGATTCTGGGCATGGTGAACTCCCGCCGGTGGCGAAGTTGACGGCACGCCTGGCAAGGGCGTGCGGAGGCGTGGTGAAGGAGGGCGCGGACGCGCCGGCCGAGGAGCGGACGCCGACGGGGTCGGGCACACGTCCTCGTGGACCGGGCCGACGACTTCTCCGGATGCGGAGAGGGAGGTCGTGGCCGAGGAAGAAGGTGGTGAACCGGTGACGGAGACGGTGGGGGAGGGCGGCTCGCCGTCGGCCGGCTTCAGGAACGGCCTTGCCTGGCAAGGGCGTTCGGAGGGACGGGGCGTGACCGGGACCTGCGGCTCGTCCTCTGGTCACGCACCGGCCGTGCGCTTGTGCTGTCCGGGCTGACCGGCGTCGTCAGTGGTGGCTGGCCGGGCCCCCGTTCGGCGGCGGAGTGTGGTGCGCGTGCCCTCGGGAACGGGCGGCGGTACGTCTGCCGCGGGCCGGGGTCGTCCGGCCGGGCGGTGGCGCGGTCGAGGTACGGATGATGAGGTCGACCGGCGGGGGGCTCGACGGTAAGGGCGCCGCGTTCGGGTTCTCGATGGCGTGCACCAGACGCTTGAGCCCTTCCTGTGCCACGGCGTCGAACGGCTGGCGCACCGTGGTCAGCGGAGGGGTCACATAGGCGGCGACCGGGATGTCGTCGAAGCCGACCACACTGACATCCTCGGGCACCCGCAGCCCGGCCTCCGTCAGCGCGCGGATCAGTCCGATCGCCATGTCGTCGTTGGCGGCGAACACCGCCGTGACCCCACTGTCCTCGGCCAGTTGGCGTCCCGCCCGGTACCCGGACGCGGCCGACCAGTCGCCCTCGACGGGCGGCGGTACGGTCCTGCCGTGTGCGGTCAGGGTGGCCCGCCAGCCGTCGAGACGGTCCCGCGCGGCGTACCAGCGTTGCGGGCCCGCGAGGTGATGGACCGTCACATGCCCGAGTTCCAGGAGGTGTTCGGTCGCGGTGTGGGCCATCAGGTCGGCGCCGTCGCCCGCGGTCAGCACGAGCGGCGCGGAGACCGGGGAGGGCGCACCGAGGACGAGGATCGGAACGTTCAGAGGGGGAGCGGCACTTGCGTCGTCCCCGGGGATGCCCTCCTCGTCGATCGGCTCGGAGATGACGATGCCGTCCACGCCCTGATCGAGGAGCGAGTCCACGGCACCGGCCATGCCCGCCGGGTCGCCTTCCATCGTGTTGACCACGCGGAGCGCGTAGCCGGTGTCCCGGACGACCCGCTCGACCCCCATGAGCAGCGAGGCCGGACCGTACAGGGCCGTCCCCAGCGTCACCACTCCGATCGAGCGGGTGCGTCCGGAGGCCAGTGCCCGGGCGGCGTTGTTGCGCCGGTAGCCGAGTTCCTCGGCGGCTTCGAGAACGCGCCGGCGGACGTCGGCGGAGACGTACTGCTCGTCGTTGAAGACCCGCGACACCGTCTTCTGCGAGACCCCGGCCAGGCGCGCGACGTCCACGCTGCGCGGAGCCGCGGTGTTCCCGCTCCGCGCTGTCCCTCGCGTCATGGTGTCTCCCGATGGCCGGTTTCTCCGTCTGGCTGCGCAGTCATGTCTGCGCTGTCATGTCTACGCAGTCATACGGCTGTCGTCAAGAGTCCGGAACGCATCCGTAACGTCGGGGCAGGCACCGCATGGCACGGACCGACCGGGTAAGGGACTCGGTAAGGGAACATCATCCAACCCTCACCTCCCTTCCTGAGTTGGCCAACTCCCGCCCCCGTACTACCGGTTGCCAACTCCGGGAAAGGGGAACGCCGTGTCCTTCGCGAAGATCACCCTGGCCAAGAAGGCCAAGAAGAAGGAGTGCGCCAAGGAGGCGCATCACAAGCACCACGAGAAGAAGCACCACCGCAAGCACAAGAAGCACGGCAAGTGACGGCTGTGCCGGGGTCCGCCCGTCCGCCTGACATGGACCCCGGCACGCCTTGGGACCGGACGGCGGCAGGGGAACACCGCCCGTCCCGGATGCGGCACGCCCGCGTCTCCCCGCTCGCCGCCTTCCGCGCCTTCTGGCCCCTGGTCCGCGGCAACCGCCTCGCCGTCGTCTTCTCCGCGCTGCTCCTCATCGCCTCGTCCGCCGCCGACGCCGTCGCGATCGCCATCGCGGGCCGCCTCACCGACGACGTCCTCGCCCCCGGCGACCTCGACGCCTTCTGGGGCCCGGCCACGCTCTGGCTCGGCCTCGCCGTGGCGGGCGCGGCGGCCTCAGCCGCGGGCAGCTACCTGTCCGGCTGGACCAGCGAGCACTTCCTCCTGGGCCTGCGCGACCACGTCTTCGAGCACCTCCAGCGCATCCCGCCGGACACCCTCGACCGCTACGGCACCGGCGACCTGGTCACCCGCCTCACCGGGGACATCGAGGTCGTCGAGACCCTGGTCGCCTCCGCCCCCGTCGAGCTGATCACCTCCGCCGCGGGCGCCCTCGTCTTCGCCGCCGCCGCGTTCCGCACCAGCTGGCAGCTGGCGCTCATCACTCTCGGCGCCGCCCCGCTGATCTGGCTCGGCGCCCGCGTCTTCGGCACCCTGATGCGCACCGCCACCCGCGCGGAACGCGACAGCAACGGACGCCTCGCCTCCCTCCTGGAGGAGAGCCTCGCCAACATGCCCCTCGTGCAGGCCTACGGCCGTCAGCGCGCGGAACGCAGCAAGGTGCACCGCGAGGGACGCACCTGGATGCGGGCCGGACTCCGCCAGATCCGGCTGTCCTCCGTGTACGGCCCGCTCGGCGAACTCCTGGAAACCCTCAGCGTGTTGGCGGTGATCGGCGCCGGGGCGTGGCAGATCTCCGAACACCACCTCACCGTGGGTGGCCTGCTCTCCTTCGCCGCCTTCCTCAGCTATCTCCACCCCAGACTGCAAGAGCTCGGCGAACTGCTCGTAGGCGCCTCGACGGCCACGGCGGCCTGCGAGCGCCTGATCGAGGTCCTGCGCACCACCCCCGAACCCACCTCCCGCCCCGACGCCCGGCCACTCCCCGAACCCGTACGCGGCGCCGTCACCTTCCAGGACGTCGGCTTCTCCTACCCCGGAGCGCCGGGCCCCGTCCTCGACCACGTCCAACTCGACATCCCCCCGGGCCTGTTGGTCGCCGTCACCGGCCCCAGCGGCGCCGGCAAGTCCACCCTCGGCAAACTCCTGCTCCGCTTCCACGAACCCACCCGGGGCCGCATCCTCCTCGACGGCCGGGACATCGCCGAACTCCCGGTGGACGAGGTGCGCCGCCACATCACCCTGCTCCCGCAGGACAGCATGCTCTTCGACGACACCGTCCGCGCCAACATCGTCTACGGCCGCCCGGCCGCCGCCGACAGCGAGATCCTCGCCGCCGCAGTCGCTGCCGACGCGCACGGATTCGTCAGCGCGCTGCCCGAGGGCTACGACACCCCGGTCGGCAAGCACGGCAACAACCTCTCCGGCGGCCAGCGCCGCAGGATCGCCCTGGCCCGCGCCATGCTGCGCACCGCACCCGTACTCGTCCTCGACGAACCCACGACCGGCCTGGACGACGCGGCGGCCGCCCGCATCATGGCCCCCCTCCGCCACCTCACCGCCGGCCGCACGACCTTCCTCTTCACCCACGACCACCGCCTGGCCGCCCTGGCCGACGCCGTCCTCCACCTGACCGACGCCACAGCCGTACTGACGGCACCCGAACAGATCGCGACCGAGGCTGCCTGAGCACGCCACCCTACGGGTTCGTCGGCGCGACGCGGTCGTCCGGATCGTCGACGCCGGTCATGAACTGCCCGTGGAGAAACCGGCCGAACTCACCGCGCTCATAAGGAAGTTCGTGACCACGCCGACGGTCTGAGCCCCCCGCCGGCCTCAGGCCGGCCGTACCAGTCCCGCGTCGTACGCGAAGATCACCGCCTGGACCCGGTCCCGCGCGCCGATCTTGGCGAGGATGCGGCTGACGTGGGACTTGACGGTGGACTCGGCGAGGCAGAGGCGTTCGGCGATCTCGGTGTTGCTCCAGCCCGAGGCCATGACGGTGAGGACCTCGCGCTCGCGGTCGGTGAGGGTGTCGAGGCGGCGGTCCTGCTCGGGGGTGCGGCCGGGCATCCGGTCGCCGAAGGCGTCGATGAGCTTGCGGGTCAGGCCGGGGGAGATGACCGCGTCCCCGGCGGCCACCGCCCGGATGCCCGCGACCAGTTCCTCGGGCAGCGCGTCCTTGAGGAGGAACCCGCTGGCCCCGGCGCGCAGCGCGGCGTACGCGTACTCGTCGAGGTCGAAGGTGGTCAGGACGAGGACGCGGGAGCGGCCCCCGGACTGCACGATCCGGCGGGTGGCCTCGATGCCGTCCATACCGGGCATCCGTACGTCCATCAGGACCACGTCCGGACGGAGTTCGGCCGTCAGCCGGACCGCCTCGACGCCGTGCGTGGCCTCGCCGACGGTGCTCAGGTCGGGGTACTGCTCGATGAGCATGCTGAAGCCGAGGCGCTGCAGTGCCTGGTCGTCGACGATGAGGACGGTGGTCATGCGGGGTGCTTCTCCAAGAGGTCGGGGGCGGTCGAGGTGGGCAGGAGGAGGGCGCGGACGGTCCAGCCGCCCCGGGAGTTGGGGCCCGCGGCGACCTGTCCGCCGTAGAGCGAGGCCCGTTCGCGCATGCCGACCAGGCCCTTGCCCTGCTCGTCGGTGCCGGGGGGCAGGCGCGGGCCGGTGTCCTCGACGGTGACGTGCACGGCCTCGGGGGCGGCCGCGACCGTGACCTCGACGGTCGTGTCCGGTGCCGCGTGCTTGAGCGTGTTGGTGAGGGCTTCCTGCACGATGCGGTAGACGGCGAGCTGAAGTCCCTGGGGGAGTCCGGTGAGTTCGCCCTTGAGGCGCAGGGCGGCGGCGGGGCCCGCGGCCCGGACCCGCTCCATCAGGGGGCCGAGGTCGGACAGTCCGGGCTGGGGCGCGAACGGGGTGTCGTCGGGTTCGTCCTCGTGGATGACGGCGAGCAGTCTGCGCAGTTCGGCCAGGGCGCCGCGTCCGCTCTCCGCGATGATCCGCAAGGTGTCCGCGCCCCGCTTGGGTTTGCTCTCGGCGAGCCCGGCGGCGCCGCCCGCGAGGCCGACGATCACGGCGAGGGTGTGGCCGAGGATGTCGTGCATCTCCCGTGCCACCCGGGCGCGTTCACCGGCGGCGGCCAGCCGGGCCCGCTGGTCGCGCTCCACCTCGAGACGGACGGCGTGGTCCTTGAGGGCCTCGATGTAGGCGTTCACGAGTTTCCCGGCCAGACCGAGCGCGGCCATCGACAGGATGGCGACCACGGCCAGGAACAACAGCACCGGGGTACTGGCCTGTTTGTCCGCCCCCTTGAGGCCGTCGAAGAAGAAGGTCGACACGAAAGTCTGCAGGAGGTTGTACGCGAGGCCGACGGCCAGCTGGCTCGGAGTGCCGAAGCGCCCCAGGTTGAGCAGCGCCACCAGCTGGGTCGCGCCCGAACCGGAGTCCACCCTCAGGGCGAGGCACACCTCGGAGAGGACGACGAGGGCGACGAACACCAGCACCGGCCGCTGCCTCCGCCACAGCAGCGGCACGGTGAACCCCGCGGTCACCGCCAGCATCAGCACGAACGCGGAGGCGGAGTCGTGGGCCGCGCGCACCAGGCCCGGAATCCCGGCCAGCGCGTAACAGGCCGGCACCCCCCACAGCCTGACCCGCGGATGGGCCGTGTCGGCCTGCCGCACCCGCCCCAGCCAGGTGAGCAGCCCGACGACCGCGCGGTACTCGGAGTCGCCCAGCCGGGCCCCGCCCATCAGGGTCTCGGGCATGAAGGACCGGGCCGTCATCGGTGGTGAGGTCACGGGACACACCCTCCATGGTGCAGGCGGGCGGGGACGGTGCGGCCGGGGCGGGCCCGGACCGGCGTCCTGGTGTGGATCGTACGGCCGCGGCCTCAGCGCTTCCCGGTGGTGACGGGCGACACGGGTGCCCGGTCCGGGCTGCCGGAGCCGTCGTCCGGGGTCTCGGCCAGCAGGTGGCGCAGGCGTTCGCCCTCGACGTCCACGTTGGGCAGGATCCGGTCCAGCCAGCCGGGCAGGGCCCAGGCGCGGCGGCCGAGCAGGGTCATGACCGCCGGTACGAGCGTCATGCGGACGACGAACGCGTCGAAGAGGACGGCGGAGGCGAGGCCCAGGCCGATCGACTTGACCAGCGCCACGTCGTCCAGCAGGAAGCCGGCGAACACCGAGATCATGATGACCGCGGCGGCCGTGACCACCCGGGCCCCGTGCCGGAAGCCCGCGATCACGGCCTCGGTGGGCTCGGCCCCGTGGACGTACTCCTCCCGCATCCGGGTCACCAGGAACACCTCGTAGTCCATGGCGAGTCCGAACACCACGCCGATCATGAAGATCGGCAGCACGCTCACGATCGGCGAGGTCCCGTCGACGCCGAACAGGTCCGCCAGCCAGCCCCACTGGAACACCGCGACGACGACACCGAGCGTGGCGACCACGCTGAGGAGGAAGCCGAGGGCGGCCTTGAGCGGGACCAGGATCGAGCGGAACACCAGGAGCAGCAGGACCAGGGCCAGGCCGACGACCACACCGAGGTAGGGGATCAGGGCGCCGCTGAGCTTCTTGGACACGTCGATGTTGAGCGCGGTCGTGCCGGTCACCATCAGCTCGGAACCCGTGTCGGACTTCAGCGCCGGGCCCCGGTCGCGGATCTGGGAGACCAGGTCGACGGTGTCCTGGCTGCTGGGGGAGCTCTTCGGGACGACGGAGATCAGGGCCACGTCGCCGTTCTGGTTGAACACCGCGGGACGCACGGCGGCGACGTCGGACAGCTTGCCCAGTTGCGTGACCGTGTCCTGCGCGGCGGTCTTGGCGTCGCTGCTGCCGCGACCGTCGACGACCACCGTGAGCGGGCCGTTGTAGCCGTCGCCGAAGCCCTTGGTGATGGTGTCGTAGGCGATGCGCTCGCTGGTGCCGGGCGCGGACATGCTGTCGTCGGGCAGGGACAGCCGCATCGACAGGGCGGGTATGGCGAGGATGCCGAGTCCGGCGACCGAGACGAGCAGCATCTTCACCGGGTTGCGGGTCACGAACCGGGCCCAGCGCACGCCCGTCGTCTCGCCCTGGCCGCGCTCCTGGAAGGCGCGCATCCGGCGGCTGGTGAACCGGCCGCTCATGATCCGCATCCCGGCGAAGCCCAGCATCGCGGGCAGCAGGGTCAGCGCGATCAGTACGGCGACGACGACCGAGAAGGCGGCGCCCAGGCCCATGGAGGTCAGCATGCTGATGCCGATGATGCTCAGACCGACCAGGGCGATGACGACGGTGAGACCGGCGAATACCACCGCGGAACCGGCGGTGCCCAGCGCGCGGCCCGCCGCCTCCTCCGGTTCGTGGCCGGCCCGGATCTCGCCGCGGTAGCGGGAGACGATGAACAGGGCGTAGTCGATGGCAACCGCCAGGCCCAGCATCAGCGCCAGGGTCGTGGCGGTCGAGCTGAGGTCGACGAAGGCGCTCGCGACCGTGATGGAGGCGACCGCCGCCCCGACCCCGAAGATCGCGGTCAGCAGCGGCAGCCCGGCCGCGAGCATCGACCCGAACGTGATGACCAGCGCCACGGCGGCGACCAGCAGACCGATCAGCTCGGTCGCGCCGCCGCCCGCCTTCTCCTGTACGGCGTTGCCGCCCAGGCTGACCGCGAGTCCGGCCTTCTCGCCCCGGTCGGCCACGGAGTGCAGCGCGTCGCGGGCCGCGTCGGTGACGTCGGGCTGGGCGACCTTGTAGGTGACCTGGGCGTAGGTGATGGTGCCGGACTTGCTGATCAGACCGCTCTGGTACGGGTCGCTGACGTTCGCGACCTGGGGCGCCTTCTTGAGGTCGGCGATCAGCGACTCGACCTCGGTCTTGTTGGCCCCGGACTTCAGCTGCTGCCCGTCGGGCGCCTCGAACACCACCCGGGCGGTGGCGCCGGCGGCCGATGCCTGCGGGAACTCCTTGCCCAGCAGGTCGATCGCCTTCTGCGACTGCGTGCCGGGCAGGGTGAAGCTGTCGGACGTGTTGGACGACACGCTCGCCGCACCGATACCGACGGCCGCCAGGACGGCGATCCACAGCATCAGGACGAGCCGTCGGCGCCGGAACGAGAACCGGCCCAGTCGGTAGAGGAAGGTGGCCACGGAGTACTCCCACCAGGTTCGAGAGAAAGAGGTTCGAGAGAGAAGAAGGAGGGTCTGTTCGACCCACGACTTCACGCTAGGAGGGCTCTTCCTCCCCTCCGCAGCACCGGGGAAGTGAAAACGGCCGGGGTGACTAGTACCGGGGTACTAGGCCCTCTCCACCCTCCAGTCGAGGTGGGCGGCCCTCCGGTCCGGGCGGGCGCCGTGATCCGCCCCACACGATCCCGGACAAGAGCCGGTTATGGTGACCAGGCGAATCGAACAGGGACAGAACCGGCGGAGGACACCGTGTCGGACGAAGGGCGTCGCATCGCCGGGCGCTACCGGCTGGCCGAGCAGATCGGCCGCGGCGGCATGGGCACCGTCTGGCGTGCCGACGACGAGGTCCTCGGCCGTCAGGTCGCGATCAAACGGCTCCACGCGCGGCCGGAACTCTCCGCCGACGAACTAGCCACCCTCTACGAGCGCACCCGCCGCGAGGCCCGCAGCGCCGCCCGGATCCAGCACCCGAACGTGATCGTCGTCCATGACGTCGTCGACGACGACGGCCGCCCCTGCATCGTCATGGAGTACGTCCCCGGCCCCACGCTCGCCGACCTCCTCAAGGACGGCCGGACCCTCCCGCACGAGGAGGCCGCCCGCATCGGCCTGGACACGGTCGCCGCCCTGCGCGCGGCCCACGCCGCCGGCGTACTGCACCGCGACGTCAAGCCCGGCAACGTCCTGCTCGGCACCGGCGACCGCACCGTCCTCACCGACTTCGGCATCGCCATGACGGACGGGGCGTCGACGCTGACGAAGACCGGCGAGATGGTCGGCTCCATCCACTACATGGCCCCGGAGCGGATCCGCGGCCTCACCCCCGGCACCGCCTCCGACCTGTGGGCCCTGGGCGCCACCCTCTACCAGGCCGTCGAGGGCCGCCCGCCGTTCCGCCGGGCCACCGCGATGGAGACCGCCTACGCCATCGCCGTCGACCCCCTCGAACCCATGAAGCAGGCCGGACCCCTGGAGCCGCTGATCGAGGCACTTCTGATCAAGGAGCCCGACGAGCGGCCAACGGCACAACAGACCGAGCGCGCCCTGCAGACCGCCTGGTGGGGCGAGGCGACGGCCGAACTGCCGCCGCCCGCACCCGAGTTGACGACCGTGGAGCCGACGGGAGACGCGGGTCGCGGGCGCCGCCGGGGCCGCAAGGGGATCGTCGTCGGGGTGCTCGCCCTCGCCGCGGCGGTCACGGCGTTCGCGCTGCACGGGACATCGACATCGCCACCCGGGCACACGACGAGCCGGCCCACCACCACGCCCTCCGCGTCACCTGTCCCGGAGGGCTATCACCTCGTCCGGGACCGCCAACTCGGCGTCTCCTTCCCGGTCCCGGACGACTGGAAGGCCGGCAAGCGGTCCGCCGAAAGCGTCACCTACACCGACGCGACGGGCCTCGCCGGACTCACCGTCGGCGTCGTGGACCCGGCGGGCCCCAACCCGAGCACGCACTTCGCGGACATCGAGGCCAACACCAAGGTCAACTACCCGACCTATCGCAGGCTCCGCATGCAGCAGACCACCTTCCGCCAACTGCCCGCCGCGATCTGGGAGTTCACCTTCCAGGGCCGGGTCCGGGTGTTCCGCGCCATCGACCTCGGCTTCGGCAAGGAGGGCGACCGCGAGTACGACATCTACCTCTCGGCCCCGGACGCGAAGTGGGACAGCTACCGTCCCGTCTTCGACACGGCCCGGGACGGCTTCGTGACCAACGCGTCGTAACTCGCCGGCTTGGCCGGGGTGTCCGGCCGGCTACCGGGACGGCGCCCGGCCGATGACCCCGTCGGCCTCCAGTGCGGTGATCTCCCGTGCTGTCAGCCCGAGTTCGGTCAGCAGTTCGTGGTTGTGCTGCCCGAGCAGGGGCGCGGGGCGAGTGCGGCGGGGGCCGGGGCTTCGGGAGAGCCGGGCCGGGAAGGTGCTGTAGCGGGCCCGGCCGCTCACGGGGTGGTCGATCTCCTCGAAGAAGCCGCGGAACCGCAACTGCTCCAACTCGGCCTGCCGGTGCGGCTGCAGCACTTTGCCCACCGGGACACCGGCCGGCCAGAGACGGTCGACGATCTCGTCCGCACCACGCACACGGCACCAGGCGGCGAGTTGTGTGTCGAGGGCGTCGTGACGCGCACGCCGTCCTTCGGCGGTGGACAGCTCGGGGGCCGACGCCCAGCCGGGGCGGTCGAGGGCGTCACGCAGCGCCTCCCACTGTTCGTCGGTGGCCACGGCGATGGCCACCCAGGAGTCCTCCCGGCCGAACTCGTCGGTGTCGGCGGTGAGATAGAGGTTCTGCGGGGCCGCGCGAGGCCCCCGGTTCCCGGCCCGCTCCAGCAGCGCGCCGTAGGCCGAGTACTCGATGACCTGCTCGGCGGCCACGTTGAGGGCCGCGTCGACCATGGCCGCCTCGACCAGCACTCCCTCGCCGGTGCGGCGCCGGTGCTCCAGGGCCAGCAGCAGACCGTTCAGCGCGTGGACACCGGCGTTCGGATCACCGATCGAGTACGGCTCGATCGGGTTCCGCTCCGGATGGCCGGTGAGCCAGGTCAGCCCCGACGCGTCCTCGATGACGAAGGCGAACGCGGCGTTGTCGCGCCACGGTCCGTCGAGGCCGAAGCCGGGCATGCGGACCATGATCATGTCGGGGCGCAGGGCCCGTACCGCCTCGTAGTCCAGGCCGAGTTGGTCCAGCACGCGCGGGGTGTAGTTCTCGACGAGCACATCGCAGGTCGGGATCAGCCGGCGCAGCAGGTCCCGCCCCCGCTCGGTGCGGAAGTCGATGGTCAGGCTCTTCTTGTCGCTGTTGAGGCCCGCGAAGATCGGCGACCGTTCCCACCACTGGTCCACGGTCGGCGGCACGCCCGCGATCAACCGGGTCCCGTCCGGCCGCGAGGTGGACTCCAGGTGGATCACCTCGGCCCCGAGCAGGGCGAGCACGTGCGTGCACGAGGGACCGGCCCAGAAGGCGGTCATGTCGAGGACCCGCAGACCGCTGAACGACAGTCCGGACTCCGACTTCCCGCTCGCCCGGCGTGCCGCGCCACGGCGGCTTTCGGTGTGCTCGCCGAGGCGCGGGGCCGGGGTCGGCGGCCGTAGCCGGGCGGGCTCCAGACGGAAGGGCGGGGCGGGCTGGAGGAAGCCGTCGCGCGGGTTGGACAGGAAGCTTCGGCGTGCTTCGAAATGGTCCATGGCGGGGGCGTTGGCGCCGTTGACGACCGCGGAGTTGGGGATGCGGAACGCGGTGGCCAGCTCGCGGATCTCCGCGACCGTCCGGCCGGCGATCCACTCCTGGATCACCGGGGCCGCCTCGGTGGTGCGCGCGCCGATCGAGACCGGGTTCTTCTCGTCGATCCACTCCGGGTGGCCGACCATCGCACACAGGTCGAAAAACTGCTGGGCCGTCGCGCACCCGAGCGCCACCAGTCCGTCCTTGGCGGTGGCCACGCCCGGCATGTTCAGCCTGCGGGTCTGCTGCCACGGCCGGTCCAGCATGTCCCGGAACGTCACCGGGTGGTAGGTCAGGGACAGGACATGCGCTTCGAGCATGGAGAGGTCGACCAGTTCGCCGGTGCCGGGCGCGCGCAGTCGTACGGCCATGGTCGCGGCGGCGGCGTACGCCCCCGAGACCCAGTCACCGACCTGACCTCCCACGTGGACCGGCGCCCGGTCCGGGTCGCCGCGCCCCAGGCCGATGATGCCGCCGGACCAGGCCTGGAGCGTGAACTCGGTGGCCGCGCGGTCCCGCCACGGTCCCTCAAGACCGAACGGTGTGATCGACGTGACGACGAGGTGGGGGTGGGCCCGGTGGATCTCCTGCGGTGACAGCGGCGAGCCCGGCGACCACACCGCGACGTCCGCGGTCTCCAGGAGTCCGCGCACCAGCTCCGGATCGCCGACGACACTCTCCTTCGAGCAGGCCAGGAAGCCGAACAAGGCTCCGTCGTCGCCGGGTTGAAGCGTGGCGCCGGATGCCGACCACCGTCGTAGCGGATCGCCTTCCGGGGGTTCGACCTTGACGACTTCCGCGCCGCCGTCGGCGAGCAGCTTCGTGCAGTAGGCGCCGGGGATTCCCGTGGACAGGTCCACCACCAGGCAGTCGCCGAGCGGGAGTTGGGCCGGAGCGGGGTTCAAGAGTCGCCCCTTCGCTCGCGGCCCGACCTGCTGAGCCGGAAGTCCGGCGGGAAGCGGTCGTCGTTGCTGCGGACCGCGTTGGGTACGCCGCCGTCGATCGTCTCCTCGTCGAGCATCAGGTCGTCGCCGTCGGTCCGGGCCATCCCGCCGACCGATTCGAGGAGACCGGTGAGCAGGGAGCCCATGTACTCGCCCTGGTGCTGCTTGAAGATCTCGAAGAAGACCTTCTGCATGAACACGGTGTCGGTCGGCCGGTTGCGTGCGCAGGCCAGCGCGTACTTCTCCACTTCCCTCTCCAACTCGTCCCGGGGGACGACGCTGTTGAGGAAGTTGCACTCGTACATCTCCAGGGCGGTGAAGGGTCTGCCGGTGAACACCATCTCCTGGAACTTCCGCAGGCCCATCGTCTGCGCCCAGGTCCACATGCGCGGTGCCCAGCCGACGTAGCGGAAGGAGGGGTGGCCGAAGAGGGCGTCGTCGGCGGAGATCACCAGGTCGGCGTCGGCCGCCTGGTAGAAGTGCCAGCCGTAGCAGTAGCCCTTGACCTCCAGGATGCTGATCTTCTTGAAGTCCTGGAGGCTCCGGCAGCCGGCTCCCGGATTCGCGTACCACTGCGCGGGGGTGCCGCCGTAGCGGTAGGAGCCCTTGGGGGGATAGCGGACGTCGTTCGCCTCGCCGAGCCCGAGCTCCGAGAGGAGTGGTCCGGCGGTCGGCGCGGCGTGCATCTCCATGGTTTCCGTGATGTCGGCGCCCGAGCCCAGGTCGTCGCCGATGCCCCGGATCACCAGGACCTTCACCTCGTCGTCGACGTTGGCGCGGTGCAGCAGGTCGCCGAAGCGCAGCCGGGCCGCCGCGGTCGGTGCGTTGAGGGCGTCGGGCCGGTCCAGCGTGAGGGTGGCGATCTTCGTCCTGGGGTCCTTCTCGTAGCGGATGATCTCCTCCGCCGAGGGACGCGAGCTGTCAGCCATGTAGGTCCTAACTACCGTTTCCAGACGGGACTTGAGGTCAGCCGTTCGGCGCCGTCCGGGGTGATGAGCACCGCCTCCCGGCGCAGGACGGCGCCCACGCCACGCCGCCAGACGTAGGCGGTCACGGCCAGGGCCATGCCGGGTTCGAGCCGTTCCTCGGCCGCGGTGGCCGGCAGCCCGGAGGTGACGACGGGCGGGTCGAAACCCAGGCCGAGGCCTCGGGCGACGGGCATCGGGGGCAGCGGCTCGCCGGCCGTGTCGTACGCGGCGAGCAGATCACCGGCCGGTGCGCCCGGCCGGCAGGCGGCGAACAGCAGCTCCCACAGGCCGGCGGATCGCCGGTACAGGTCACGGACGGCGGCCGGATCACCGCCCTCGACCGGCCAGGTCCGTCCGACCTCACCGATGTAGCCGCCCGCGACCACGCCCGCGGTCAGGGCGACGAGGTCGCCGGGGCCCACCCGGCTGTCCGTGTCCACCCGCCGCCACGGGTGGTCCCGGGACGTCACCCACGCCACCTCCTGGGTCGCCGGTGTGGTCACGCCACCGGCCGCCGCGGCCTCCAGCAGTACGCCCGACAGGTGCCGTTCGCTGACGCTCGGCCGCAACTCGCCGACCGCCGCCGCCAGGCTCGCCTCGGCCACGCCGATGGCCTGCCGGAGGGCCGACACCTCCTCGGCCGTCTTGACCCGCCGGGCCGCGCGCATGGCCGGTTCGCCGTCGACCAGCTCGGCGAACGGGAAGGCCAGGGGCAGGAGTTGGGCGAAGGTCGGCGAGATGGTGTCCGTGCCCACCCGGCGGGCGGTGGCCGCTCCCTCGATGTCCCGGATCACCGTCACCCAGTTCATCGGGTTCCAGGTCAGGCCGTACAGCTGCTCGTGCGGGATGTCGTCGGGGATGCCCTCGTCCCAGGTGCTGAGCATGTGGATGGCACCGGTGGCGCGGACCACCACGGCGGCGGGCGCGAACGGATGGGTGCCCGCGGTCCACAGTCCGCGGGCCCCGGTGACGTAGCGGACGTTGGCGCTCCGCCCGAGGACGAGGACGTCGAGGTCGTGGGCTTCCATGTGTGCCAGCGCACGCTTCCGCCGCCCACTGCGGAGAGCGCGGTCGTCCGGCAGGACCTCAGTCGCCATAAGGGGCGTAGGAGTAGTCGGTCAGGGCTGTCCAGCCCTCTTCCTCGATCACCAGGACCTCCTCGCTGCGGTAGCCGCCGGTGCCGTCCTCCCAGACCACGGGTTCCAGGACGAGCACCATGCCGGCTTCGAGCACCAGCTGCGCGTCGAACTCCTCGCCCAGGTCGGTGCCGACGAAGGGCATCTCGGCGGGGTCGGTGCCCATGCCGTGGCCCAGGTAGAAGTGGGGGAGCCAGGGCTTCGAGCCGCCGTTCGCGGCGACGGCTGCCCGGGTCAGGTCGGCGGCGGTGGCCCCTGCCCGCAGTACGTCTTTCACCGCACTGTGGATGTCCCACCACTTCGCGAACTGCTCTCGCTGGCGCGGGTCCGGGTCCTGTCCGACGATCCAGGTGCGGCCGAAGTCCGAGCAGTATCCGGCGTAGTTGATGCTCACGTCGGTCCACAGGACGTCGCCCCGGGCCAGTTCCCGCTCCGTCGTCAGGAGGGGGAGGGCGAGGTCGCCGTGGGTGGTCCACACCCCGGCCTCCCGGGAGGCCGGCATCACCTGCCAGATGGGGTCGAGCACATTGGCCAGGGCGCCGTGTTCGTGGGCCCGGCGCACGAACGCCGCCGACAGGTCGATCTGCCGCATCCCCGGTGCGAGTGCGCCCTCGACGTCGGCCATGGCCCGCTCGGTGATCCGTAAAGCCGTGCGGATGCAGGCCAGTTCGTCGGGCGTCTTGATCACCTTGGCCGCGGTAAGGACCAGCGCGGCGTCGCCGGGAGGCCCGCCCGGGAACAGCGCCTTCTGTGCTCTGCGCATCGCCCCGGTCACCTCGTCGACGGCGACCCGCGCCCCGCCGGGCACGAGGTCGGCCACCACGGCGGCGAAGTTCCGTACCCCTTCGTCGAATTCGAGGTAGACCGGGGGATGGACGTGGTCGGCGGGCAGCGGGGACCGTGCCGAGGTCCCTTCGCGGAACGGCATGAACAGATGGGGCCACGGATCGTCCGTCACGACCACCGCCACGGGACGGTCGACGTGGGCGAGACCGGAGTCGCCGAGCGGCCAGCTCGCTCCGGTCGCGTAGGTCACCGCGTTGTTGCCGAGCAGGATCAGGGCGTCAACGCCCTGTCCCGCCATGGCGGTTCGCAGTCGTGCGCCGCGTTCGCGGTTCATGCGGGGCAGGTCGGGTTCGGCCGGGATGTCGATGACGGTCATTCCCGTCTCCTCTCACGAGGTCATGGAGCTTCGCCGTCGGTTGTCGTGGTCCCGGCCGGTGCTACAGGCCGAGGTACTCCTTGACGTTGCCGCTGACCACGCGGGCGGCCTTCTCGGGCCCGACGGCGTCCACGACCAGGGCGATCGACTTCTCCGAGTAGCCGAACGTGCTCTCGTTGTGCGGGTAGTCGGCGGACCACATCACCCGGTCCACCCCGATGCGGTCGACCAGTTCAAGACCGAGCGGGTCGACCATGAAGGACGCGTACATGTGGTGGTCCCAGTAGTGCTGGACGTCGTGCTCGACGGGCCGGTCCAGCATGTGCCGGTAGGAGGCGAGGAGGTGTTCGGCGTCCTGGAGCGCGGAGGGAACCCAGTTCACGCCCCCTTCGAACCAGCCGACGCGCAGCCCCGGATGACGGTCGAGGATGCCGCCGAGCACGTACCTCCCGAACATCTCCCGGTACGGCGCCACGTTGGCCACCATTCCGACGGCGATGGCGTTGACCTCGCACGGGGCCTTGAGGCCGGTCTCGCCGATGTGGTGCGAGACCGGGAGCCCCACCTCCTCGATCACGTCCCAGACCGGGATCATCGCGGCGCCGGAGTAGTCGATGGGGTTGCCCGCGTCGTCCTGTCCGGGGTTCAGCGGCATGAGGAAAGTCCTCAGCCCCAGGCCCTTCATCTCCTCCAGGGTCCTGCGAGTCCCTTCCGCGTCCCACCAGTTGATGAGTCCGACGCCGTGGAAGCGGCCGTTCGAGCGCTCCTGGAGTTCCGCGATGTACTCGTTGTAGATGCGGAAGCAGAGCTCGCGGACCTCCTTGTCGGGGTAGTGGAACAGGGCCAACAGGGCGTTGGGAAACGCCAGTTCCTTCGTGATGCCGTCCGAGCCGAGTTCCTGGATACGTCCTTCGAGGTTGTCGCTGCCGGCGCCGGTCAGGGGGTCGTACTGCATGAGCACATGGCTGAACTCGCCCGGCAGGAAAGACTTGCCGCCCATTCCCAGCTCGTAGGCGCCGTCCTCGTACCACACCCGCGGCGCCTGGTTCCTGAGCCGCTCGGGGAAGCGGTCGTAGAAGATGTCGTCCGCGAGGGAGATGTGGTTGTCGGCGGAGAACACCTCGGTGCCCGGCGGAAGGCCAAGGGAGGAGCCGTCGGAGTGGCCGTGCCGTTCCTTGGGCGGGCCGAAGCCCTCGGGGGGATACAGGGTGGATGGCTGGCTGGACATCATTGTCCTCCAAGGGGAGCCGCGGGTTTCACGTCCGTGCGTGGTGCGTCTGCTCCTGCCGGGCGGGGGAGTGGGCGGGTCAGGCCCGCAGGGGCTTCGGGCCCGCGGTCATCCCGCCGTCGATCGTCAATACAGTTCCGGTGATGTGCAGCGACCGGTCGCCGGCCAGGTAGGCGACGGCTTCCGCGACGTCCCTGGGGGTGCCCTGCCGCTTCAGCGGCTGGACGGCCGCCATGTGGGCGCGGATGCGTCGGGTGGTTTCCTCGGCGTCCCCCTCCTGCGCGGCCGCCGTCGCCGAGGCCAGCAGCTGCGTCGGGATGCCGCCCGGCGCCACGCAGTTGACGCGGATTCCGTACTCGGCGAGATCGACGGCGACGCCTTTGGTGAAGTGGATGACCGCGGCCTTCGAGGAGCGGTAGGTCGGCACGCTCGCGCCGGCCTGGATCCCGCCCACGGAACTGACGTTGACGATGGATCCGCCGCCGTTCGCCGCCATGTGCCGGGCCGCCGCCTGGGTACCGACCATCACGCCGAGCAGGTTGACCGAGAGGACGCGCTGGAAATCGCTGAAGTCCTCGTCGAGGAAGCGCTGGTGCATGGCGCCCGACACGCCCGCGTTGTTGACCATGAGATGCAGTCCGCCGAACTCCGCCACCGCGAAGCCGACGAGCGACCGGACCTGCTCGGCGTCCGCGACGTCCGTCCGCCGGAAACGCACGTCCGGGCCGTAGTCGGTCGCCAGGGACTCGCCGGTGTCCCGGTCGAGATCGGCGACGACGACCCGGGCACCGTCCTCGAGAAGCCTCTCGACGGTCGCGCGCCCCAGGCCCGCCGCACCGCCGGTGACCACGGCGACCTTCTCCGACAGTTCCTTGTCCATCGCGGTCACTCCCATGTGACGGGGAGCGAGTAGACCCCGTAGGCCAGCCGGTCGTGCTTGAACTCGATCCGGTCCAGCGGCTCGGCCAGGCGCAGGGTGGGGATCCGGCGGAAGAGCGTGCCGTAGACCACCTGGAGCTCCACGCGGGCGAGTTGCTGGCCCACGCACTGGTGGATGCCGAAGCCGAACGCGTTGTGGTGACGGGCGTTCTCCCGGCGCAGGTCCAGCAGGTCGGGATCGGGGAAGACGTGCGCGTCCCGGTTGGCGCTGAAGAGTTCCACGACGATGCCCTCGCCGGCGCGGATCACCTCACCGCCGATCTCGATGTCCTCCGTGGCGATCCGCCGCTGGCCGCCGTGGATGATGCCCAGGTAGCGCAGCAGTTCCTCGACCGCGCCCGCGACGACCTTCGGGTCGTCGGCGTCACGCAGGACCGCGAGTTGGTCGGGGTGCTCCAGCAGCGCGACGACGGCGAGGCCGATCATGTTGGCGCTGGTCTCGTGGCCCGCGATGAGCAGTCCCGTGCCCATCATGGCCGCCTCGGACACGCTGATGTCGCCGGCGGTGACGAGCGCCGCGATCTCGGACAGCGCGTCGTCCGCGGGTTCGGCGGCCTTCTTCTCGACGAGCCGCACCAGGTAGTCGTTGAGTGCCCCGAAGGTCCGCATGCTCTCCTCGGCGGACACGTCGTGGGCGATACCGCGTGCCGCGTTCTCCTGGAAGAAGTCGTGGTCCTCGTACGGCACGCCCAGCAGTTCGCTGATCATCAGGGTCGGTAAGGGCAGCGCCAGCGCCTCGACGAGGTCGGCGGGCCTCGGTCCGGCGAGCATCGTGTCGATCAGATCGTCGGTGATCTTCTGGATGGTGGGGCGCAGCGCCTCCACCCGCTTGAAGGTGAACGGCCGGGTCATGATCCGGCGGAACCCGGTGTGCTCGGGGGCGTCCGAGTTGAAGACCGACCGGGGGCGGTACGCCACCGCCGCCGCCATGCCCTCGTGCCAGTGCGGGAAACCGGGCAGCCGTTCGTCGACGCTGACACGGGGGTCGCCGAGCAGAGCGCGCTGCTCGGCGTGGCCGGTGACGATCCAGGGAGTGCTGCCGTCCCAGATCCGCACCCTGGCGAGGGGCTTCTGGGCGGTCAACTCCCGCAGGGCCGGGGGCGGATCGAACGGGCAGCCCTCCGCCCGGGGCATCGGCCACTCGGGGACCTCGGCGGGGCTGCCGGTTGCGGCGCTCGTCGGTGCGTCGGACATGTCCGTCCTCAAGGTGTCGTCCGGAGTGTCATGGCGCGATGTGGATCGCCAGCGCGGGACAGACGGCGGCCGCGTCACGGGCGTCGTCGGCCAGTTCGGCGGGCGGGTCGTCGGTCAGCAGGACGACGACGCCGTCCTCGTCACGCTGGTCGAACACGTCGGGCGCGGTGGCCGTGCACTGGCCGGCCGCAACGCATTTGTCCTGCTCGACGGTTATTTTCACGGGCTGCTCCCTCATTGGCGTCGGGGCAAGGCGGCACCCTTGTGGGCTCCGTCGACCGCGCCTCCGAGTGAACTCCCGCCGCATTCGTAAGTCAATCGGCTGATTCAAAATTTACCGAGACGGGTGGAGGGGGCTGTAGTTGACGATCAGTCAGGAACTCTCGGTCACGGGCGCCGTCCACAGTCCGACGATCGCGTCGACCAGCCCGTCCGCGGCATCGTGCCAACTGGCTCTCGGCGTAGGCGTGTTGAGGGCGAGAGCGCGCTCACGCTCGGCGCACGTGTAGAGGATCACGTTGCGGGTCATGGAGGTTCGTTCCGCGCGCACCTCGGCCGGCAGGTCGGGCAGGCACCGGTGCAGGTCGTCGAGGATCTGCCGCCACACGGGCAGGTCCAGGGTCTCGGCGACCAGGATCTCGTGCAGCGCGGGGTCGGCCATCACCTGGGCGCAGAACCGCGCGTACCACGTGGGGTTGCCCGACTCCGCCAGGTACTCGGGGGTCGGCCGCACCAGGCACGCCACCCAGTCCCGCAGGTCGGTGGAGTCACCGGTCTCGGCCAGCAGACGCCGGCTCACGCGCTCGATCCGCTCGGCGTGATGGCGGGCGATCGCGCGCACCAGATCCGTCTTGGTGCCGAAGTGGTAGCCGACCACGGCGGTGTTGCCCTGCCCCGCCGCCTCGCTGATCTGCCGGTTCGACACGGCGTACACACCACGCTCGGCGAACAGCCGCTCCGCCGTGCTCCGGATGAGCTCCCGGGTCACTCTGACCTGTTCGGCCCGGACACTCCTACCCGTCATGTCCACCACGGTACCGGGGCCGTGCCCGGCCGGTCGCTCCCACCTGCCCCTGGACGGAAATCAACGAAGTGACCTACGTTCTAGGCGCGTCGGACCAACGGGACAAGTCGTCGCGGGGCGGCGCCATGTCCCGGAACGGCGGTGGTGACGATGGCCGACAGTACGCGGCGGGACGAACAGGTCAGGGCGACACGGAAAGCGCTCCTGGACACGGCGGAGCGCCTGTTCGCCGAGCACGGGGTGCACGCGATGTCCAACCGCCGGATCAGCGAGGCGGCGGGGCAGGGCAACAACACCGCGGTCGGCTACCACTTCGGCACCAAGACGGACCTGGTGCGGGCCATCGTCCGAAGACACGCGGAGGAGATCGAGAACATTCGCGTGGCCATGCTGGCCGACATCGGGGACTCCACCGACCTGCGGGACTGGGTGGACTGTTCGGTGCGCCCGGTCACCCGGCACCTGGCGGCACTCGGGCGTCCGAGCTGGTACGCCCGGTTCATCGCGCAGGTCTCGGCGGATCCCGCCCTCTACGCGATCACGGAGGAGGAGTTCTTCGGAGCCTCCCCGTCGCTGCGGAAACTGGAGGACGGTCTCACCCGCTGCGTGCCCGTCCTGCCCGCAGGGGTGCACACCGATCGCGCCGTGATGACCCGGCACTTGATCGTGCAGATGTCCGTCGAGAGGGAACGGGCCCTCGCCGACGACACCCCCACCACCCGGTCGACCTGGCACGACACCGCCGACGGTCTTGTCGACGCGATCGTCGCGCTGTGGCAGGCGCCGGTGACCGCCGGGACGCCGACGCCGAAGTGACCGCGGTCCGGGCGTAGTTGGGGGCGACGGGGTGTTGTTCCACTCACCGGGAGTACGAACGCCGGACCCGGTCCCCGAACCTACGGTGTGGCTCACCTGTCGGCACCCCGGTCAGGGGCTGCCGCGCCGGATCGCGGAGGGAGACAGTCCGATGACCGACTGGGACCACTCGACCGACTTCTTGGTGGTGGGGAGCGGCGCGGGCGTCACCGGGGCGATCCGCGCCCGCGCGCTCGGCAAGGACGTTCTCGTCGTGGAGAAGACCGACCGGTTCGGCGGGTCGACCTGTATGTCGGGCGGTGTGATGTGGCTTCCCGACAACCCGCTCATGCGACGCGAGGGAGTTCCCGACTCGGCCGACGCCGCACTCACGTACTTCGCCACCGTCGTCGGTGACGCGGGCCTGGCGTCGTCGACCGCCCGCAGGAAGGCCTACGTCCGCGCGGGTGCCGAGATGGTGGACTTCCTGGAGTCCGAAGGACTGGAACTGCGGCGCTGCGAGGGCTACAGCGACTACTACTCCGGAGTCCGGGGCTGCGAGGGAGGCTCGGCACGCGGCAGGTCGATCGAGGCGAAGGCCTTCGACAGGAAACTGCTCGGGACCTGGCAGGACCGGATCCGCCCCGGCTTCTCGGGCGGCCTCGCCGTCTACACCGGTGAGGCGTCCCGTCTGACGCTTATGCGGACCCGGGCCGGGCTGACCGTCCTGGCCAGGGTGGGACTGCGGACCGCCCTTGGCCGGCTCCGCAGGCAGCGGCTCGTGACGAACGGGGTGGCATTGTCCGCTCGTCTGCTCCAGATACTGCTGCGACAGGACGTGGCCGTGTGGCTGGAGTCCGCCTTGTCCGACCTCGTGGTCGAGGACGGGCGGGTCGTCGGCGCCGTCGTCCACCGGGGCGGTCGTGACCTCCGGGTACGGGCACGGGACGGCGTGCTGCTCGCCGCCGGAGGTTTCGCCCGCAACAAGGAGATGCGCGAAGAGCACTCGGGAGGCCGGCTCACCAGCGACCGGTGGACCTCGGCCAACCCGGGCGACACCGGGGAGGTGATCCGGATCGCCATGGCGCACGGGGCCGCGACGGACATGCTGGACGAGGCGTGGTGGATGCCCTCGTGGATCATGCCCGACGGCACCCCCAACATGTGCATGTCCGAGCGCACCAGGCCGGGCTCGATCGTCGTCGACGCGGAGGGCCGCCGCTATTTCAACGAGGCCGTTGCCTACCAGGAGGCCGGCCAGCAGATGTACGCGCACGACCGGGAGGTGGGAGGCGCCGTCCCGTCCTGGCTCGTCGTCGACTCCCGGCACCGCGGCCACTACCCGTTCGGCATGTCTCCCCCCGGCCGCACACCGAAGGAGTGGATCACCAGCGGCGCGATGAAGCGCGCCGACAGCCTTGAGGACCTCGCCAGCCAGTGCGGGATCGACGCCGGCGGACTCCTCAAGACCGTCGAGCGGTTCAACACGTTCGCGGCGCGGGGCGTCGACGAGGACTTCCACCGGGGAGAGGGCGACCACGAACGGTTCTACGGCGACCCCACCCATGCCCCGAATCCCTGCCTCGGGCCGGTCGCGAAGCCGCCGTTCTACGCGGTCGCCCTGTACCCGGGGGACATCGGCACCAGCGGGGGAATCCTCTGCGACGAGTTCGCCCGGGTGCTCGACACCGAAGGCAACCCGGTCGACGGGCTCTACGCCACGGGCAACTGCACCGCGTCCGTGATGGGGCGCAAGTACTTGGGCGCCGGAGCCAGCATCGCCGCCTCGGCGGTGTTCGGACACGTGGCGGCGAACCACGCGTCCGCCACGGAGCGGGTGCCGGGCACCGACATCGCGGACTGACCGGCGCGTCGCGCACAGCAGGTGATCGGCACACCGCGCGACCCGGGCCGTCCCCGCAGGCCGAACCGTACGGGACGCCGTGCACCGGTATTGCCTCCACGGCCCGCGCCCCGTTACCTTGCGGCAAAGTTACAGGCCAGCTACGCGATGCGGTCCGGCGCATCGGTGTTCGGCGAGCGGAACGGGCATCGGGTGACAGGTCGCGGCAAGGGACAACTGGAGGCGCAGTACGGCCTCCTCACGAGCATCGCCACCGAGGCGGGCGTCTCGCTCAGCACGGTGTCCAAGGTGGTGCACCGGCGCCGGGACGTCGGCGCCCGGACACGCGAGCGGGTCGAGGAGCTCCTCGCGCGGCACGGCTTCGTACGCCCCTGGGAGCGGGACCCCGCGACACCCCGGCAGATCATCGCGGTCTTCCGCGACCTTTCCGGGCCGTACACGCTGGAGGTGGTCCGCGGCATCGTCGACGCGGCCGGAGAGCTCGGCATCGACGTGGTCACCGGCACGACCGGCCGCCGCTCGATCTCCGGGTGGCTGGAGCAGTGCGTCGCGCTCGGCGCCGCCGGGATCGTCATCGTGATCTCGATGCTGTCCGAGGAGGACCAGCGCCGCATCGTCGAACAGCGCCTCCCGGTGGTCCTCATCGACCCGCTCAGCGCGCCTTCCGAGGACATCCCCAGCATCGGCGTGACGAACTGGAGCGGCGCCCGTGACGCCGTACAGCACCTGCTGGGACTCGGACACACCCGGATCGGCATGGTCGCGGGCCGCTCCCACTCGCTGGCCGGGGCGGCCCGCGTGCACGGCTACCGGGCCGCGCTGGAGGAGGCCGGGATCGCCTACGACCCGGCGATCGTCCGCTCCACCGACTTCGACTACGCCGAGGCGCTCGCCACCGGCGCCCAGATCCTGAGTGCCGACGACCCGCCCACCGCTGTCTTCGCGGCCAGCGACGCACAGGCGCTCGGCGTGCTGGAGGCGGCCCGGCAGCATGGGCTCGCCGTACCGGACGACCTCGCGGTGATGTCCTTCGACGACACGCTCGTCGCGGCGATGGCCTGCCCACCGCTGAGCGCGGTACGCCAGCCCTTCGAGGAACTCGGCCGTGAGGCGACCCGGGTGCTCCTCGAACTCGCCCAGGGCCGGCCGCCCGTGTCCCCGCGCATCGAGCTGGCGACAGAACTCGTCCTGCGGACTTCCACGTCCGTGCGGAGACGCGTCAATACCACGTAACTCCCCATTCCGCGAAACACTTTCGAAACGCGGCGGTGACATTGCCATGTCCGCTGCGAATACTGGCTTCCTGCCCGGACCCCCTCCCGGTGAAAGGAAAGCCGTTGACAAGATCCTGGGTGCGAAAGGCTTTCGCGTGGGCGGCAGCCTTCGGCACAGGCGTGGCATTCGCCATCGCCTCCGCGACAAGCGCGTCGGCCTATCAGCCGAGTCCCGCCAATCTGTATACGGCGACCAACACCGCCGCCTGCAACAAGAGTCCGTGCGTGCTCTATCCGAAGTCGGCGCAGTTGCCGGACGGCCGGATCGTGGCCACGTTCGAGAACGACCAGACCGCTGCGGTCGGCCAGACGCTTCCCATCTACAAGAGCGACGACAGCGGCACGACATGGGCGAAACTGTCCGACGTCCAAGCGCCCGCCTATCTCTCCAGCGACTCCAAATACGCGAAATACACGAGCAATTGGACCAACCCGTATCTCTACGTTCTCCCGCAGAACGTCGGCAGCCTGAGCGCGGGCACCCTGCTGCTCGCGAGCATCGTCTCCGGGGACGACTACTACTACCAGGAGCAGAAGGCGGCCAACTCCAGCTGGACGCCCACCAGTGACGGCGACCGCAAGGACGTGGCGCTGGCCCTGTACTCCAGCACGGACGACGGCGCGACCTGGACCATCCAGAACATCATCGCCGCCGGCGGCTGGCAGGGGGGCAGCGCGGGCAGCATCGGCCGGGTCTCCACGGCCAACACCTCCGCCCAGGTCGACCCCGTGTGGGAACCCCATCTCCTCGCCCACAACGGCCGGCTCATCGCCTACTACTCCGACGAGGACGACTACACCGGCTACAGCACCACCACCGGTGCGCCGACCCTCGACCCGGCCAACGACACGGCGACGGACTCCGGCGGCCAGGTCCTCGTCCACCGCACCTGGGACGGCTCCAGCTCAACTGCCTGGAGTTCCCCGGTCGTTGACGTCCCCGGTTCCACGGTGACCATGAGCGGCGGCAAGACGGAGATCGGCGGCGGCCGGCCCGGCATGACGACCATCGCCCCGACGACCGACGGCAAGTGGCTGCTGACGTACGAGTACTGGGGCGGCGGTACGAACGTCCGCTACCGGATATCCGACGACCCGACGAAGTTCTTCTCCGCCACGGACAACCCGATCACCTCACTGCCCGTCCCTTCGGGCGGAGCCACCCTCGCCACCGGCGGCAGCCCGGTCCTCCTCCCCATGCCGGACGGCCGGATCGTCTACAACGCGGCGGGCAGTGGCGACGTCTGGGTGAACGAGTCCGGGTCGAGCACGGGCACCTGGAAGGAGTACAAGACGTCGATCGCGGCCGGCTACAGCCGCACGCTCCAGTACGTCGACGGCACCGGACGCGTACTCATCCTCCAGGCGTCCTGGAGCGGCAGCAGCGTCGGCCCGGTCAAGTACGCCGAGGTCGACCTCGGCCGCTCCGACGGCGCCTACTACAGCCTCGTCAACCGGCTCACCGGGCAGGTGCTCAGCCCCGCGTCCGGCAAGACCCAGGACGCCAACCTCACCGGGAACACCCCCGACCTGATCCTGAGCGCCGCCAACTCCACCGACGCCACCCAGCGTTGGCACCTCACCGCCAAGGGCAGCAACATCACGCTGCTCAACAAGGCCGGGGGCCGCTCGGTCGCCATCTGGACCGGCACCGCGACGGCGGGACAGAAACTGGCCCAGTGGGTCGACGACGGAGCCACCGACAAACAGTGGACCCAGGTCGCGTCCTCGACCAGCGGTTACTACAAGCTCCGCTCGGTCCTCAACACCAGCCTCTACATGACCGGTTCGACCGCCGGCGGCTCCGTCACCGTCGCGGCGGCCACCACCGACGGCTCCCAGGACTGGCAACTGGTCCAGGACCCACTGCCCACGGCCGCCACCTTCACCCTGAAGGGCACCAACTCCGGCCGCTGCCTCGACGTCCCGAACGGTGCGACGGGCGTCCAGGTCCAGATCTACGACTGCTCCGGCAACGCCAATCAGACCATCACGCAGACCGCGGCCGGTGAACTCCGCGTCAACGGCAACTGCCTGGCCGCGAACGGCGACGGCACCACCGCGGGCACCACGCTCATCCTCTGGGCCTGCAACGGGAAGTCCAGCCAGAAGTGGGCGTTCCGGGTGGACGGCACCATCGTCAACCGCTCCAACGGCCTGGTCATCGACGTGACCAACTGGGGTACGGCCAACGGCTCGAAGGTCGAGCTGTGGACCGGGCTCGGCAACGCCACCCAGCAGTGGACCCGCAGCTAGTCATCGCTCAACGAGAAAGTGGCCCCGCCGATCGGATCGACCGGCGGGGCCACTTCTCGTACGGGTGGTTCGCTACGCGCGCTCGACGCTCACCGGCACCGCGTGGCGCCCTAGTACCGTCGCGTCCCTTTCCTCGCCGACGAGTCGGACCGTCTCCCGCACCAGAGTGTCCAGGCTGGAGGAGCCGATCTGCAGCAGGATCTCGCCGGGCTCGACGATGCGCCGCCCCGCCAGACCGGTGAAGGCCAGCCGGTCGGTGTGGACGTGGAAACGGACCGTCGCCTCCTCGCCCGGCTCAAGGGCCACCTTGGCGAAGCCGAGCAGGGACCGCACCGGCCGGGTCACCTGGGCGACCGGGTCGATCGCGTACAGCTGGACCGTCTCGGCCCCCGCGACCGCCCCCGTGTTCCGCACCCGCGCGCTGACGGTGAACTCGCCGTCCACCGGCACCAGTTCACGGTCCACGCCGAGCCCCTCGATCTCGAAGCCCGTGTACGACAGACCGTGTCCGAAGGGGAACGCCGGTGTCGGGTCGAGGTTGGAGAGCCAGCTCTGCCGGTCGCCGAGCGGCGCGTGGAGGTAGGTGTAGGGCTGGCCGCCGGGCGTGGTCGGGATCTGCACGGGCAGCTTGCCGCTGAAGTTCGCCTTCCCCGCCAGGAGTTGGGCCACCGCACGGCCGCCCTCCTCGCCCGGCAGGAAGACCTGCACCATGGCCGCCGCGGTGGACGCGAACCGGCCCACCGCGTAGGGGCGGCCACTGCTGACGACCAGGACGACCGGCCGACCGGTCGCCAACACCGCCTCGACCAGTTCCTCCTGCACGCCCGGCAGTCGCAGATCCTCCACGTCACAGCCCTCGCCGGAGGTGCCGATCCCGAACATGCCTGCCTTGTCACCGACGACCAGCACGGTCAGGTCGGAGCCGGCGGACGCCTCGACAGCGGCGGCGATACCGGAGCGGTCCGCCTCCCGGATCGGGCAGCCCGGCTCGAAGTCCCAGTCCACGGAGGACAGTTCGGCCGCGAGAGCGTGGCGAAGGGAGACCGCCTCGACACCGTTGCCAAGGTCGTCGCGCTCGGCGAGGACATGGTTGGGGAAGCTGTAGCAGCCGAACATCGTGCGCACGTCGTCGGCGCACGGGCCGATGAGCGCGATGCGGCCGGTCGCGGGGAGGGGCAGCGTCCCGTCGTTCGACAGCAGGACGGCACTCGACTGGGCCACGGCGTGGGCGAGTTGACGACTTGTCGGCTTGTCGAGGTCCAGTTCACCCGCGATCAGGGCGGGCGGCCGCGGGTCCCAGTCGGCGTCGAGCAGTCCGAGTTCGACTTTCTGGAACAGAACCCGGCGTACAGCCCGGTCGACCAACTCCTCACCGACCAGGCCCTGTTCGACGGCATGCACGAGCGCGTCGCCGAAGCCGCGCTGGTCGGGCAGTTCGACGTCCAGCCCGGCGGTCAGGGCGAGCGCGCCGGCCTCCGGCAGATCGGCCGCGACCCGGTGGTCGTTGACCAGGAAGGGCAGGGACCAGTAGTCGGAGACGACGGTTCCCTCGAAACCCCAGGCGTCGCGCAGGACTTCGGTCAGCAGCCAGCGGCTCGCGGCCGGTGCCTCGCCGTCGATCTCGGCGTACGAGTTCATCACCGACCGCACACCCGCGGCGACGAGCCGTTCGAAGGGCGGCAGGATGACGTCGAAGAGTTCACGGCGGCCGATCCCCACGGGTGCGTGGTTGCGGCCGCCCATCGAGGCGGAGTATCCGGCGAAGTGCTTGAGGGTCGCGTACACCCCGGCGCTCTGCAGCCCGGTGACATACGCCTCGGCCAACTCGCCCACCAGGTAGGGGTCTTCGCCGTAGGTCTCCTCGCAGCGGCCCCAGCGGTAGTCACGGATGACGTCGACCACGGGGGACAGACCCTGATGGACTCCCGCCTCGGCCATGTCGGAGCCGATGGCCTCGCCCACCCTGCGGATCAGCGCCGGGTCGAAGGTGGCCGCCATGCCCAGCGAGGTGGGGTAGATGGTGGCGCCGTACGCGGTGAAGCCGGTCAGGCACTCGTCGTGGGCCATGGCCGGGATGTCGAACCTGCTCTGCGCCACCACCTGCCGCTGGTGCTCGGCCAGCAGGCGGGCGTGCTCCAACGCGGGCCGGGGCAGGGTGCCGTAGGGCCGGGTGAGCTGGCCCAGGCCGTGCCGGGCGGTCTCGTCGAGGTCGCCGACCCGGCCGAAGTGGTTGCTGCCCGGGGCCACTTCGGGGCCGTCGGCCTCGATGTCCTCCCAGGTGCTGCTCAACTGCGCGACCTTCTCCGGCAGGGTGAGCCGGGCGAGCAGCGCCTCGACGCGTTCGGCGACGGGCAGGGCGGGGTCGGTCCAGGGGCGGTCGCTCTCCTCCTGGGGGAGGCCGCCGTGGTCGGGCATGGTGGTCGTCATTCACGACTCCTCGGTGTTGCGCGGGCACGCCGACGGGGCCGGGCGCCTGGCCCGGCCGTCGTAGCGCGTGAACTGCCCGGTAGTGGGGGCTACTTGGAGAAACCGGCGGTGAGACCGGCGACGAGCTGACGGCGGGCCAGGATGAACAGGGCCAGCATCGGCAGGGTGGAGAGCACCACCGCGGCCATCGTGGCCGGTACGTCGATGCCGAACTGGCCCCTGAACAGGGTCAGCGCCAGCGGCAGTACGGCCTTGTCGCCGCTCTGGGTGAGGATGAGGGGGAAGAGGAAGCCGTTCCAGACCTGGAGGCCGTCGTAGACGGCGACCGTCATCAGCGCGGGGCGGGCCAGGGGCGCCGCGAGCGACCAGAGCATCCGCCAGTCGCCGGCGCCGTCGACGATCATCGCCTCGAACAGCGAACGGGGTACGTCCCGCAGGAAGCTGACCAGGATCATCACGGTGATCGGCAGCGCGAACGCCGCCGAGGGCAGGACGATCGCGAGCAGGCTGTCGTAGAGATGCATCCGGATGATCAGCAGGTAGACCGGGATGATCACGGCTTGCAGCGGGATCGCCAGGCCCAGCAGGAACACGCGGAACGACACCCGGGAGAAGCGGCTGCCCGCGTTGCGGACGATGGAGAACGCGGCCATCAGGGCGACGGCCACGGCGATGACGACCGTGCCCGCGGTGACGACCACGCTGTTGAGGAGGTAGGTGGTGAAGTCGCCGTCCAGGACGGTGCGGTAGCTGTCCAGCGTCGGGTGGCTGGGCAGGGCGAGGGGGCTGTCCGAGGTGAAGTCGGACTTGCTGCGCAGACTGGTGACCACCAGCCAGTAGATGGGGACGACGACGATCGCCGTCCAGAAGAGCGCGGCGCCGCCGGTGAGGGCGCGGCGCAGGATCCCCGGAACGGGGTTCTTCCGGACGGGGCCGGGCGTCGCGGCCCGGTGGCTTGGAACGGTCCGCCGTTCGGTGGCGGGGGTACGGGTCTTGGTCACGGTGGTGCTCACATGCCCTCCTGCTGGCTGTCCATCCGGGTGAAGCCGGACAGGCGGGTGGTCAGCAGCGACAGGCCGAGGCCGAAGACCACCAGCAGGGTGGCCACCGCGCTGGCCCGGCCCATGTCGTGGGCCTGGAAACCGGTGATGTACATGGAGAGGGGAAGGACGCGGGTCGCGGTGCCGGGCCCGCCGGTGCCGCCCGACAGGACGAAGATCAGGTCGAAGTAGGTGAGCGAGCCCACCAGCATCAGCGTGCTCGACGTGACCAGCGTGTACTTCAGCTGCGGCAGCGTGATGTGCAGGAACCGGGTCACCGGCCCGGCACCGTCGAGCGCGGCGGCCTCGTACAGGGCGGTCGGGATCTGCCGTATGCCCGCCTGGTAGAGCAGGGCGTGGAACGGTACAAACTGCCAGGCGATCACGAAGATCACCGTGTACAGGGCGAGTTCGGGCGAGCCGAGCAGCGGCTTGGCCAGCCAGTGCAGGCCGGGCGTGGAACCGATGCCGAAGGACGGGTCGAGCAGTGCCTGCCAGGTCAGACCGATCGCCACCGCGGAGAGCAGCAGCGGCAGGAAGAACAGCACGGCGAACAGCGCGCGCAGTCGGCCCCTGGGCGCCTGGAACAGGCCGAGCGCCAGGGCGATGGGCGTCTGCACCAGCCAGCTGACCACCATCACTTTGACGGTGAGCCACAGCGACTGCCAGGTGGCGCTGTCGGTGAGGACGGACGTCCAGTTGGTGAGGCCCGCCCAGCTGATGGAACCGAGACCGTCCCAGCGGGCGACGCTGAGCGCCGCCACGCCGACCAGGGGGACGAGACCGAAGAGACCGAAGAGGAGCAGGGCTGGGGCGACCATGAGGAGGCCGCTCCCTCCTCTCCGGCGTACGGGGGTGGTGGTGATCGTCACGACCCCGCCTTGCTCATGTTCACCCCGAAGTCGGCCGGCGAGATCTGCCGCAGGAACGACTTGTCGGTGTTGGTCAGCAGCGGGTCGGCCTGGTCGGACGGCAGCGCCTGGTCCCAGGAGAGCTGGAAGCTCGGAGCCTTGTCCACCAGGTCGTAGACGAAGGTCAGCCACGCCTTGTCGGAGGCCGACGACACTGCGGCCAGCTTGGAGTCCAGGCCCTTGACCGGCGGGACGCTGCCCGCGGCGAGGTAGGCGTCGACCTGGGAGCCGTTGAGGATGTAGTCCTTCAGGTAGGTCAGCGCGTCCGACTTGTGCTTGGACGACTTGTTCAGCGACAGGAAGTTCGACGGGTTGCCGACGATGTTCGCCGGGCTGCCGGCGCCGCCGGTGAGGGCCGGGAACGCGGTGTAGCCCAGCTCGCCCTTCTTCAGGAAGTCGGGCGCGGCCTTGGCGATGTTGGCGTACTCCCAGGTGCCCATCACCTCCATCGCCGCCTTGCCCGTGTACAGCAGCGCGGTCGAGGCGCCCTGGTCGTAGCTGACGGAGGACGCGTTGTCGCCGAAGGCGCCGGCCTTCGCCAGGTCCTGGAGTTTCTGGTTCGCCTTGGTGACCGACGGGTCCTTCCAGGCGGCGGCGTCGCCGGAGGCTATGTTCGCGAACACACGCGAGCCGCCGGTCCGGTCGAGCAGGTACTCCAGGTACATCAGCGTCGGCCACTTGGAGTTCGCCGCGAGCGACAGCGGGGTCACGCCCTTGCCCTTGAGCTTCTTCACGGCCGCGAGGAGGTCGTCGTAGGTCTTCGGCGGCTGGACGCCCGCGTCGGACAGCACCTTCTTGTTGTAGTAGAGGACGACCGGGGCGAGACCGTTGACGGGCACGCCGTAGACCTTGCCGTCGAAGGTCGCGCTCTGCATCACGCTGTCGGTGTAGCGGTCCGAGTTCACGTCCGTGGCGTTCAGGACGTCGACCTTGCCGGCCTTGACGTAGTCGTTCAGGGCGCCGCCGCCCCAGCTGAAGAAGAGGTCCGGGGCCTGGTTCGCGCCGAAGGCCACGCGCAGCTTCTGCTTGTAGTCGTCGTTCGCGAACAGCCGCAGGGTGATCTTCGCGTCGGGGTGGTCCTTGTTGTAGGCGTCCACCGACTGCTTGAGGATCGTCTGGTCGTTGAGCGCCCACATCGTCAGGCCCTTGGACGACGAGGTGGTGGACGGTCCCGAGGAGCCGCAGGCGGCCAGGCTCGCGGCGGCGGCCAGGGTGACCGCCGCCGCGACGGCGCGTCGAATTCTCGGGCTTCCGAGATGTCCGGTGACCGGGATTCCCCGCATGGTGTGCCTCTCTTCTTTCGGCATGCCGTAGGTGCGCAGGACAGAGGCGGAAACGGCTACCGGCCCGAAAGGCTTTCGGATGCCCCACCGCGGCTCGCCTGCCTGCTGGCCGGGACACTGACACGGAATTCACACCCAGGACAAGCACGGGAAATTCCTCGGTTACGAAACACTTTCGTGCCTGGCTCGGGACGAGGGTCCTACGGTGCCCGTACGTCCGATGGCCGGGAGTCGCCGTCCGGGAAGCAGCGCTTCCGCAGGTCGCCGGAGTTCCTGCCCCAGCCGGCGCTGTGGTCGTGGAGCACTCCGGGTTCCCCGCCCGGCACCCGCTCGGCCAACTGGGGCGGCCAGGCACACCGGTTGAACTCTCCTACCGGATTCGGGCCCTTGGGTCGGTGAGGCAGCGCACCCTGGCCGTCGGTCACAGGTCGGTCCTCGCAGGCGGTCAACGTCGGCCGTACGGGCGGCGCGGCCACGGAGTTCCCTTCCCGGCGGAGGTGCGACCGCCCCCTCGTCGCCCCACCCGATCGCACCCCACCACGGGTCGCTACCGTCCGAACGCCCGCGCGGGTGTTGGGATGGAGGTGGCAGAAAGGGGCCGTGGTGGACAGCGACGACGAGGTGACCGGGGCCGAGCAGGGCTTGGCGGATCGGTTCGTGCTCGCGGGGCGGGCGGTGTCCGCGATCGGGTCGACGCTCGACGAACGCAGAACCGCGGCGGAGTGCGCGAGGTTCCTTGTCGACGAGCTGTGCGAGGCCGCGGCCGTCGACCTGTTCGCGCAGGACGAGGCGCGCCCGGCACCGCACGGCATGCTGCACCCGATGGCGGCCGTCGGCCGCAAGGAACTGCTGGACAGCCTGCGCAGCGCACCACGCGAGGACGTCATGGTCCGCGCCCTGGACGCCGGCCACCCGATCACCACGTCCTTCACCACCAACGACCACGGCGTCCTGGCCGCCCTGTCCGTGCCGCTGACCGCATGGGGCAAGGCCTACGGCGCGCTCCTCGCGATCCGCGCCGGACGGACCTTCGGCGACGACGAGGCCGCCGCCGTGCACTACGCGGCCCGTCTCACCGCCGCCCATCTGCACCACGCCGTCGAACACCACCGACTGCGCACCACCGCCCTGAACCTCCAACAGGTCCTGCTCACCGAGCCCAGCCGCCCCCATCCCAACATCGAGATGGCCACCCGCTACCTGCCCGCGGGCACCGGCACCCTCGTCGGCGGCGACTGGTTCGAGGCCGTACGACTGCACTACGGCCGCACCCTCCTCGTCATCGGCGACGTCATGGGACACGGCCTGGACGCGGCGGTCGACATGAACGCCTACCGCTCGATGCTGCGCTACGTCGCCTCCACCGACCTGCCGCCCCATCGCATCCTGCGCCAGATGGACACCGCCATGTCCGAGGAGCACAACCGCCGCCCCGCGACCTGCCTGCTCGCGCTCCTCGACCCGGACCGCGGCACCGCCGCCTTCGCGAGCGCCGGTCATCTGCCGCCCGCCGTCTTCCACCGGGACGGCGCCGGTGAACTGATCCCCGTCCCCGTCGGCCCGCCCCTCGGCACGGGCTCCGCCGACTACGAGATGACCACGCTCACCCTCACCCCCGACGACACCCTGGTCATGTTCACCGACGGGCTGGTCGAGCGGCGCGGCGAGGACATCGACGTCTCCCTGTCCCGCCTGGCCCGGCTGCGCCTCCACCCCGGCCAGGGCGTCTCCCGTCTCCTCGACGACATCGTGCTCCGCCTCCACGTCCAGGAGGCCGAGGACGACGTCGCCGCGATCGCCGCCCGGCTGCGCCCCAGAGGTTCGATTCCCGGATAACTTCGCAAACGGGAAACAAGTACGGCGGTCGATGCCCTCGGCCGGGTCGGATCATGCCCCGGCCAGTCGTCACCCAAGGTTCGGCAACACCCCGGCAACGCCCGGGTGTTGCCGGTCACGGCTTGGCCAACCCCTTTCCGCACGTTGGCCGCAAATTCACCGCACGCCCCTGACGCCCCATACCCGCACGGGCGGAGAGTGATCCGAGGTCTGGTCCACGAGATCCCTCGATGCTCTTCAAGAAGGGGCAATCATGGCCGAGTTGACACGTCGCAGACTCCTGGGTTCGGCCGCCGGGGCACTGGGCGGTGCCGCGGCGCTCTCCCTCCTCCCGCCGAGCGTCCAGAAGGCCGTCGCCGCCGAGCCGCCGAAGAACGGCTCGCTGCGGGACATCGAACACGTCGTCATCCTGATGCAGGAGAACCGGTCGTTCGACCACTACTTCGGCACGCTGTCCGGCGTTCGCGGATTCGCCGATCCGCACGCTCGCAAACTCGACACCGGGCGCAGCGTCTTCTACCAGCCGGACGCGGTGAACCCGAAGGGCTACCTCCTCCCGTTCCACCTCGACACCCACACCTCCAGCGCCCAGGCCATCCCGTCCACCAGCCACGCCTGGTCGGTGCAGCACCAGGCCTGGAACAACGGCAAGATGGACCAGTGGCTGCCCGCCCACCGCAAGGCCGACGGCGTCAACGGCCCCTATGTGATGGGCTATTACACGCGCGAGGACATCCCGTTCCAGTTCGCGCTCGCCGAGACCTTCACCATCTGCGACAACTACTTCTGCTCGGTGTTCGGGCCCACCTGGCCCAACCGCCTGATGTGGATGACCGGTTCGATCGATCCCGCCGGCACGCAGGGCGGCCCGATCATCAGCAACGTCGCGCCGACGCCGTACCGCTGGACGACGTACGCGGAACGCCTCCAGAACGCCGGCGTGAGCTGGAAGGTGTACCAGGAGGAGGACGACTACGGCACCAACATGCTGGAGCAGTTCGCCTCCTTCAAGAACGCCCAGCCCGGCTCCGACCTGTACGAGCGGGGTGTACGGCCGCAGGCGCACGGCACGTTCGAGGACGACGCGCGCAACGACCGGCTGCCGACGGTGTCGTGGATCTGCCCCACGAGCTACCAGTCGGAGCACCCGGACTACCTCCCGGCGGCGGGCGCCGACTACGTGGCCTCGAAGATCGAGGCCATCGCGTCCAACCCCAAGGTGTGGCGCAAGACCGCGTTCATCCTCAACTACGACGAGAACGACGGCCTGTTCGACCACGTCGTCCCGCCGACGCCGCCGGCCGGCACGAAGGACGAGTTCATCCAGGGCCTGCCCATCGGCGGTGGCTTCCGTGTCCCCGCCATCATCATCTCGCCCTGGACCGTGGGCGGTTGGGTTGCCTCGGAGGCCTTCGACCACACGTCGGCACTCCAGTTCCTGGAGCGGTTCACCGGCGTCGAGGAACCGAACGTCTCCGACTGGCGCCGCGAAACCTTCGGCGACCTCACCACCGCGTTCCGCTTCCGCGACGCCCGCCCGCGCTCGCCCCGACTGCCCGACGACACGGCGGAGCAGCTGGAGAAGGCGAAGGAGGAAGTGGCAACGTTGCCGAAGCCCACGCTGCCGGGCGCGGACCAGAAGTTCCCGCACCAGGAGCGAGGCCGCCGCCCGCACGTCTGACCGCGTCCACGGCCGCGGGCGGCTCCGGCCGGTATCACTCGGCCAGGGCCGTTCGCGCCGCCGTCAGGGCGTGGTGTGCGTAGCCGCGTCCGAACAGCACCGCATGCGCCAGTAGGGGAGACAGCTGGTGCCGTCCGACACGGTCGGTCCAATCCCGGGGCGGGCGGGGCCGCCGCCCATACGTCTGACCTGGACCACCTCGTCACGGGAGGCCCTGGCGGGTGTCATACGGCCGGGGCCGCCCGCGCGGCTGGGATGGTCTGTTTGGCGAAGCCGCAGTCGATCGCGGCGCGTGGGTCGGCAGCGTCCGACCTGGGCCGTAGCGGCGGGCGCCGTCGCCCGGTGTTATTCGGCCGGGGCCGCTCGTGCGGTTGAGTTGGTCTGTTTGGCGTAGCCGCAGTCGATCTGCGGTACGTGGGTCGGCAGCGTCTGACCTGGGCCGTAGCGGCGGGTGCGCTCGCCTGGTGTTATTCGGCCGGGGCCGCTGGTGCGGTTGAGTTGGTCTGTTTGGCGTAGCCGCAGTCGATCTGCGGTACGTGGGTCGGCAGCGTCCGATCTGGGCCGTAGCGGCGGGTGCGCTCGCCTGGTGTTATTCGGCCGGGGCCGCTGGTGCGGTTGAGTTGGTCTGTTTGGCGTAGCCGCAGTCGATCGCGGCGCGTGGGTCGGCGGCGTCTGACCTGGGCCGTAGCGACAGGCGCGCTCGCCCGGTGTCACGCGGCCAGGGCAGCCCGCGCCGCCGACAGCGCCTGCCCGGCATAGCCGCGCCCGAACAGCACCACATGCACCAGCAGCGGAAACAGCTGATGCAGTGCGACGCGGTCGGTCCAGCCGGGGGCGAGCGGCGCGGCCTCGTCGTAGCCGGCCAGCACTTCCGCCAGATACGGGCAGCCGAAGAGACGCAGCATCGCCAGGTCGGTCTCCCGGTGTCCGCCGTGGGCGGCCGGGTCGATCAGGCGGACGTGTCCGTCGGCGCCCCACAGCACGTTGCCGTTCCACAGATCGCCGTGGAGGCGGGCGGGCGGCTCGGCGGGACCGGCGAGTTCGGGGAGCCGTTCGCAGACCCGCTCCACCACCGCGGCCTCGGCGTGCTTCAGGGTGCCTGTGTCGACCGCGCCGCGCAGGTAGGGCAACACCCGTTGCCCGGCATACCAGTTGGGCCAGTCGGTGGCGGGAACGTTGCGCATCGGGGCGAGGCCGATGTACGCCTCCGTGGGCCCGCCGGGCGGCGGCGCGCCGAACGCCGGTGCCCCTGAGGCGTGCAGGGCGGCCAGCTCCCGGCCGAAACGGACCGCCGCTGTCGCGCTCGGCGGCCCGGTGCGGACGCGATCGGTGATCAGCCATCGCTCGTCCAGACCACGCACGGCAGGAACATGGACCGTTCCAGCGTCGCCCAGCCAGCGCAGCCCCGCCGCCTCGGCGCGCACCGCGCCAGGGGCCGTATCGCCCTTGACGATCACCAACTGCCCACTGTCGAGCGTGACTTCGGTGACCGCCCCGGACAACGGACGCTCACCGGTCACCGCACACCCGGTGAGCCGGGCCGCCGCCGCGCTCGGGGTCTCGCTCTCGATCACGGGGACAGCGTAGGACCGGTCAACGAGCTCCCTGCCCACAGGCCGGACTCGCGCAGGACCCGGTCGACCGTCTCCTCCAGCGGACTCGTCGCCGGGACGACCGTCTCGACGCCGCCGGGGAGTACGTCCAACGGCCGGTACCACTCGCGGAGTTGGTGCTCGCTCACCTCGTTCGCGATGGGCTTCGTGGCGTGCCGGGCCAAGGTCTCCTCGAACGGTACGTCGAGGCAGTAACAGTGCGCGCGGCCCGGATGGTCGGCGAGCAGCCCGGCCAGCATCTCGCCGTAGTGGGAGGCGTAGAGCAGGCCTTCCAGCACGGTGTGGAAACCGTGCGCCAGAGCGTGGCGCACGGTCAGGTCGATCAGCCCGATGTTCGCGCCGCCGGGGACGTCGCGCTCGCGCAGCACCTCGCGGCGCAGGACGTCCTGGCGCACCAGTGCGATACCGCGGCCGTACCGCTCGCGCAGGGCGGTGGCCACCGTGCTCTTGCCGGAGGCGCTGTTGCCGCGCAGCACGATCAGCCGGGTGGGGGAGGAGGGCGGCGTGGTCACCGGGGCACCCTACCGGTCCTGTGTCGCCGAGTGACCGAGTGGGCACAACGCGTCCCCCGGGGCCCGCTCACTCTGCTTATATCGTGAGAAAATGGTGTGACAGCGGTGATTGGTGGCAGGGCCATGACGGACGCGACGATCGACTACGCGGCGGTGTTCCAGGGGCTGCCCGGGATGGTGGCGCTGCTGACACCCGACCTGGTGTACGCGGACGCCAACGAGGAGTTCCTGCGGATGTCCGGCCGCACCCGCGAGCAGGTCGTCGGGCGTTTCCTCTTCGACGTCTTCCCCGACAACCCGAACGACCCCGCCGCCACCGGCATGCGCAACCTGGAGACCTCGCTGCGCCGCGTCGTCGCCACCGGCGAGCGCGACACCATGGCCCTCCAGCGGTACGACGTCGAGTCCGCGGCCTGCCCGGGACAGTGGGAGGAGCGCTACTGGAGCCCGGTCAACACGCCGCTCCTCGACCCGGACGGCAAGGTCGTCCTGCTGGTCCACCGCGTCGAGGAGGTCACCGAGCTGATCCGGGCCCGCGGCCGCTCCGGCGGCGGTCGCACCCGGGTACTGGAGGCCGAGCTGTACACCCGCGCCCGCGAACTGCAGGAGGTCAACGAACGCCTGCGCGGCGCCCACGCCCGCGAACGCGAGGTCGCCCTCGCCCTCCAGGAGGCGATGCTGCCCACCCGCCGACAGGGCGCGAGCCACCAGATCGCCGTACGCTACCGGCCCGCCGTCGGCTCCCTGAACGTGTGCGGGGACTGGTACGACGTCGTCGACCTGGTCGGCGGCAACCGCATCGGCGTCTCGGTGGGGGACGTCGTCGGCCACGGCCTGGCCGCCGCCGGCGTCATGGGCCAGCTGCGCAGCGCCCTGACCGCCACCTCCCGGGTCGCGGACGGCCCCGCCCAGGCCCTCGACGTCCTGGGCCGCTACGCCCATGTCGTCGACGGCGCCGAATCCGCCACCGTGGTCACCACCTTCGTCGACTTCGACAACCACACCATCACCTACAGCAGCGCCGGACATCCGCCGCCCGTCCTGGTCCATCCCGACGGCCGCGTGGAGTTCTTGGACCGGGCCACAGATCCGCCCCTCGACGCCCGTCCCGCCCCGATACCCAGGCCACAGGCCGGCATCGCGTTCTCACCCGGTGCCACCCTGGCCCTCTACACCGACGGCCTGATCGAACGCCGCCACGAGGACATCGACAGGGGCCTGGTCCGCCTCGCCGACTCCCTCGTCCGCCACCGGAACACCGACCCCGAGGCCCTCGCGGACGCCGTACTCCTCGAACTCCTCCCGCACGGCGGCGCCACCGACGACACGGCCCTGATCATCGTCCGACTCTGAGCGGCCGTACGGCGCTTTCGGTCATACGACGATGCAGGTCAGCGCCGCCCACAGCAGGGGCGAGTGCTCGATCCGGCCGTCCGTGCGCCAGCGGTCGAGCTGCTCGCGCTGCCAGCGGCCGAGCCGGTGCACGGGGTCCTCGTGCTCGTGCGCCGCGTCGACGGCGACGATCGCCTCCGACAACGGGCGTACGGACTCCGGCAGTTGAGCCAGCCGATGGAAGGCGAAGCTGGTCGGCAGCACCCAGCGGGTCGCGGTGACCAACTCGGCACCGTTGTGCAGCATCGCCGTCGCGGGCCCGAACGACTCGGCGAACCGCAGATCACCGCCGCTCTCACAGCCGATGAGCGCGACCCGGGCAGGCGCCGGCCAGATCCGCGCGCCCGGCTCGCCGTCCGCGCGCAGCGGGAGCGTTCCCAGCAGCAGGTCCTTGGCCGACAGCGGCCGATGCGTGCGTACCGGCTCGGTCAGACCGACGGTCTCCGCGGCGCAGGACAGGTGCAGCGTGCCGTCCTCGCTCTGGCCGCCCTCGACCGGCGCACCGCTGACGTGCCCGACGTAGAGCAGCCTGCGGGCGCCCTTGCGGAGCGCACCGCTCAGCCAGTCCCGGTCCAGGTCGGAACGGCGGAAGGCCTCCGCCGGGGTGGCGACGGACGGTACGACGGCACCCGCGTCGAGATGGCGCCGGACCAGTGACAGCAGCTCGGGGTCGGAGCCGGGTGGCCCCAGCACCGAGCCGAGCGGGGAGTCGGCGCGGAAGCCGGGGACACGGGGGTCGAGGACGAGGACGACAGTGTCCGTGTCCGCGCTCTGTGTTGCTGCTGTCGGCGGATTTCGTGGCCGAAGTGACGCCGGTGCCGTGGTCACCACGTCGGCCAGGTCGATGAGCCGGACGTCGTTGTCGTCGAGGGCGAGCAGTTCCCAGGGGACCTGGGCGACCCGGGGCGACGGCTGGATCCGTACCAGCGGACGGCCCGCGCGCTCCGACACCTGACGTATCTGCGCCGTCAGCCCCTCCGGCCACAGGGCCTCGGCCAGTGTCCGCGCGAGCCGGCGCTCGCTGTCGTGGTCGGCAAGTGCGCCCGTGAACGCCCGCCGCATGCCCTCCGCCCCGTCGCCTGCCCCCGGCAGGGCATCGGTGAGAGCGCGGACGGCCCGGTCGATCTCCTCGCCGGGGCCGTGACCGGTACCGAACCCCCGGACCCCGCCGGCCCAGGTCCAGGTCATGAACAGATCACCGGCGTCGGCCAGCCGGATCTGGACCACCGGGCGGCTCGTCATGTCGTCGGTGATCCAGAACGGCACCTCCTCCGCGTCCACGATCCGCCGGCCGTAACGGAACTCTGCCGCCTCGATGTACTCCTGGAGCGCGACACGTCCCGGGCCCGGCTGCGCCGACATCCGCACCTTCGGCGGCGGCGAGACCCGCAGTCCGGCGGAGGCGGCGGCCTCGGCGGCCACCCCACCGAGGGTCATCGTGCCGTTCGCGTGCCCGTCATCGTCGTTCGCGTCGTGCCAGTACGTCTTCATGGCCGCGTTCGGGAAGACGGAAGCGCGGTCCCCAACCGGGGTGGTGGCGGTGCTGCTCGGATTCAGGGCCAACGTCGCGCCCGCGCAACGGTGTTCGGCCAGTTCGAAGAGCAGCCCCTGGTCCTGCCGGCGCATCACCAGACGGAACACCAGCTGTACGGCGTCCTCGGCGAGCCGCAGCCACTCACTGCGCGCGTGGGCGGTGGCGAAGTCGTAGCGCGCCGCCTCCAGGGCCAGCGCGGCGGGCAGCGCGAAAGAGAGCGCGTTGTCGATGGACTCGCGCTCCCGGTCGCCGTGGTCGGTCCGGTTCAGGTTGTCCTCGAGGGTGCGCGCGAGCATGAGGTCGACCTGCGCGCACCGCTCGTACACCTCCCGCTCCTGGTACACGTCCCGGGCTTCCTGGGCCAGCCGCTTCATCTCGTCGATGTCGCCCCGGTCGTAGGCGTGTTGGGCGCCCAGCAGCATGCTGTCGGCGGCGGCGATCGAGGCACCGAGCCGTTCGAACCGTTCCAGGCTCGCCGCCAACAGACCCTCCGCGCCGCTGTCGTCGCCGCGCCGGTCGGCGAGGAACGCACGCGCCTGTTCGCAGACCGCGAGGTCGCCGAACCACCCCTGCCGCTCGAAGAACGCGGACGCCTCCGCGAACAACCGCTCCGCGAGGTCGAGTTCGCCCCGGCACATCGCGGCGTACGCCCGGTGCGCCAGCAGCGTCTGCTGCTCACCGGTGTCCCCCAGCAACCGGAAGCGCTCCTCGGCGCGCGCGAAATGGTCCTCGGCCGCGTCGAAGCGTCCGGTCGAGGAGCAGATCAGACCGAGGGCGACCAGCAGTCGCGGGATGGTCTCCACCGCCGTCTCCGGGGTGGTCGACAGCAGCGCGGACGCCTGTTCCTCGGCGGCTCCCCAGGCGCCCCGGTCCATGAGCAAGTGCACCCGGTTCAGGCCGAGTTCGGCGGTGCGCAGTCCCTCGGGGTCCTCGAACTCCGGCAGTCTGAGCGCCGCCTCGTCGAGACAGACCAGCGCCTCGTCCAGGTGCCCGGTCCTGCGCAGCAGATCGGCCCTGGCGATCAGCGTCCGCAGCACCAGCTCCAGCCACAGCTGACGGCCGCGCGGTCCCATCGGCGCCGACGCGATCCCGTCGAGCAGGGCCTGGGACCGGTCCAAGGCATCCTGCGCCGCCACCAAGTCCGTGGCGGCGAGCTGGACACTCGCGACGTTCGCCAGCAGGTGCGCGCGCAGGAACCGTACGTCGGGGGAGTCCTCGAGGGACTCGGCCAGCGTGAGCAACTCCTCGTAGACGGCGACCGCGGCGGCGACTTCGGCGTTGAGGTGATGCTCCTCGGCCCGGGCCAGACCGCTGTCGAACGGTTCGCCGTAGAGCGGCGTCACCGCGCCGATGCCGTCCGTCGGGTCGTCTTCCTGGTCCGGCATCCGTCAGTAGTCCTCATCGGTGGCGGCGGCGGCGATCTCGGCGAGGAACGGTGCGGAGGAACTGCCGTGCGGTGCCGAGTCGTTGGCGTCAGGCTGTGCCGCCGCCGTGAGGCGCCGCCGGACCAGTGCGCGGATCGCGTCGCGTTCGGCACCGGTTTCCGGACCCGGCCCCGGGTCGAAACCGGGAAGCAGCACGCCGAGTTCGACGCGCGGGCGGGTCTCGCCGGGCGGCAGGTCCAGGTCCGTGCGGCCGGTCCACATGTCGTCCCGCCTGGCGAGGGCGACCCGTTTCCGCGGGCCGTCGTTCACCCGGACCTCCGCCGTGAGGGGTGCGCCGGTCGTGGGTGCCGCGCTGTGCGCGACGACCTCGACCTCGAACTGCCGTCGCGCGCCGAGTGCGCGGGCGGTCCAGGACACCGCGCTCTCGGAGGCGTCGACGAGCCCGGGCGGGTAGCGGCGCCAGTCGTTGGTTCCCGCGCCCCGGGCGATCAACCGGCCGCCGGTGACGAGCAGTTCGCCCGCCGCGAGGGCGTAGCCGTCGGACCGGGCGAACAGCGCGCCGGGGTTCAGGGGAGTGGTGGCGGCCGGACTGGACCGGTCCGGGAGCGAGCGCAGTCGGCGCAGTTCAGGGCCGTCCAGACCGGCGCCGTCCGCCGCGTCGTCGATCAGCCGCAGCACGCGTTCCACCTGATGCGCCGGGCCCGTAGACGCGGCGTGCCACCACTGGATCAGCGGGTCGAGGGCGGCCCAGTGGTCCTCGATCAACTCGGCCGCGCAGTCGTCGGGCTGGTCATCGAAGTCGTCGGCAGTCCCGTCGAACAGCTGCTGGCACTGATGGGTCAGCGCCGCCAACTCTAGCCCGAGTAGGTCGGGTTGGAGCGCCGGTATGCCGTCCAGATGCGAGGCGGGCCACCAGCGGGCCGCCCAGTGCCCGAAACCGAGCCGGGCGGCGTCGGCCGCGAGCGCGGTCGGGTCCACCGGCACCCGTGCCCCGGCCGGCTGCTCGCCCGTCGCGCAGGCGTGCGCGGCGGCGGCGACGCGCTCGCCGTAGACTGCCCACAGCCACTGCTGTGCCCGCCGCACGTCGTGGATCTCGGCCGTCGGCGGTCCCGGTTCCTCGATGACGGACCAGGACAGCACAGCTCCGGCGACATCGAGCACCGCCAGGGTGAAGTCGGGACCGGCACCGCCGGCGGCGACCCGGACGATGCCGTCGTTGTCCCGCGTGACGCGGACATCCACGGGAGGCTGCGCCATCACGCACTCCTCGACTCGGCCGCTTCGGGTACGGCGGTCGGTGGTGCCGTAGGTGTCGACAGCGCGCGGAGCGCCGACCGGACCCTGGCCCGGTGGTCCATCATCACCGAGCGGGCGACCCCGTCGAGCACCGCCCAGGCGGCCTCCGCGTCCGCCAGTGGCGCGTCGCGGACGTCCCGTCCGTGCAGTCGCACCCACAACCGCCGCATGTAGGCGGCCCAGGGCGTACGAAGGTCCTGGGCGAGGGCGTCCAGCACGCCTCCGTCCGGATCGGGGCGGGGTGAGACGGTCATCCGGCGGGCGCGCAGGACCGAGGCCTCCCGCCGCCAACGGTTGTTGACCGCCCGGTGCGCCGAGGTCCGCCCCGGCGCGGATTCTCCGGTGCCCAGCGGATCCAGGCCGACGGCGAGCCGGCCGCCGAGTACGACGGCGACGCGCAGACTCTCGTCGTACAGACCGAGCGGAGCGCAACTACGGCCGACCTCGCGCCGGACGAGTTCCGGGATCGTCGGCAGTTCCTCGCGCCGGGTGGAGGACTGGAGCACGACGAAGAGCCGCTCGAAGAGCGTGCGGTCCAGCGGTGCGGGCAGTGTGGCCGTCGAGGCACCCCGGCCGACCTGCGGACGCGGCGGCAACTGCCGTTCCGTCAGCCCCAGATGGACCGGTACATCCGAACGGCCCCAGACCCCGGCCGTGTCCGCCCACAGGGCGCGGCCGAGCAGGTCACCGTCTCCCGCCTCGACCATGACTCCGAACTCCGGTGGGTTCCGCGGCCCGTCCGGCCCGCCGCAGGCCTCGAGCACCTGGGCCGCTCGCACGACCACCGCGGTCGTATCAACGGCCCTAGCAGGTCGGCGGCCTTCCCACGCGAGGGCCAACTCCCTCTCGATAAGGGAGCGTTGGGCGTCGTCGGCCAGATGGCGCTTGAGCGCGTCCACCGTACGGCCGCCGTCCGCGTCGGCCACATCCTCGACGACGGCCCTGGCCAACGCACCCGCACCCGCGGCGGGCGCTCCGTGCTCGGCGGCGAGTTCGAAGCACCGTTGGAAATACAGGTCCTGGGGGTTGCCCGCCACTACGCCCAGCGCCCGGCGGGTCCGCTTGAGGAGGGTGAACCACTGTGCCGTCGCGAGGAGCCGCTCACCGGACTCCCTTATCAGCGCGTCGAGTTGGGCGGCCCGCTCCGGCGCGAGGAAGTCGGCGGCGAGTTCCGGGTGCAGCGCGGGCCGGACGACCAACGGCAGCAGGATCAGCTTGACGGTCCGGGTCAGCGGGGCGCCGCCGGGCCCGCTCAGCGGTTCGAGACCCGGTCCAAGAGCGCGCCAGGAGCCGTCGATGACCATGGCGCGCGGACGGCGCGCGTCGGTCGGCTGGCTCGGAAGCGGCATGTCAGGAGGGTACGTCGTCCGAGATCGGGCGGTCGAACCTGGGATCGGTAGGCGAACGGGGCCTCGTAGCGTCCACAGGGACAGCGGGAACCACGGGACACCAACCCGATCAGAAGGAGGAGCCGTCATGGGACTCTTCGGACGTCGCAAGAGCCGCGAGGAGCGGGCCGCGGAGATCGCGGCACAGGTGGCCGGAGGCAAGGGCTTCTACGGCCGCACCACCCGCGCCTTTCTCGGCAAGGAGGACTACGCCAGGGTCCAGGAGTCGATGGGCGCGTACAACTCAGGCCTCGGAGTGCAGCAGTTGCTCGCTGCGGGAGCGCCGACCACGTCGGCCGTCGTCGTGTCCATCGCCGACACCGGCCAGCTGATCAACTACGACCCGGTCGTCGACCTCGTCGTGCAGCCGTCCGGCGGCGCGGACCGGATCACCCTGCGGGCCGTCGTCTCCAAGCTGCGGATCCCCCGAACCGGCGACGAGGTGCTGCTGGTCGCCGACCCGGCCCGCCCCGGTTCCTACCTCTACGCCGGGGACGGTACGACCCCGTGACGCCGACCCTGCCGTACGACGCGCCGGTGACCGAGTCCGCGCTGCTCTCCTTCGACGGCAGGGGGCTGGAGGTGTTCGGCTACGCCGACGCGGCGCGGTACCACGTCTGGGACCTGCTGGGCCGGAGCCGGCCCCAAGCCCCGGAGCGCGGACCTGACCGACGACGGGGGCGGCGCCGATGCGGTGCCGATGTCCCTGGTCGACCAAGCGAGTCCACAGAAGACAGGAACGGAGGACAGGCCATGCGTAGCCGTGCCGGTGTGTTCATCGGGAATCTGCTGTTCGCCGCGCTCTGCTGTTGTACGGGCCCGATCTTCCTCGCCATCGGTTACTCCGCCTGGAACGACGACCCCGGTTGGGGCTGGCCGGCGGCCGTAGCGGCGGCCGGGGCGGCCATCACGCTCATGATCCCCGTCTTCGCGATCAGGTCGACGCGGAAGGAGTTTCCCGGGATCACGGGAAGGGACCGACTGAAGGGCGGGGGCTTCCCGTACCGGGACGACACCTTCGTGCTGCTGGCGCCCCGGTCCCAACAGGGCTCGCCACAGGCACGGTTGATGCGGGCGGACGTACTGGAGGCATCCCTGGTCCGGTACAACCCGGACGGCGAGTCGACCTTCACCACTCACGTCGGCAACTACACCCCCAATGAGTTCACACCGCTGATCGAACTGAGACTGCGGGTGCACGACAGCGAAGGCACCGACGAGAGGGCGGAGTTCGAGGTCACCGGCGAGTGGCGGGTGCCGTCCGTCTGCCTGTCGGCGGTCACGGCGGGCCGTCTGGTCGTCCTCGTCGAGCCGGCCGCTCCGGGGGCGCAGCGAGCCGTCACACCCGAATGGCCGCGCAGCGCTCTGCTCGCGGGCACGAGAACCTCCCGGTTGATCGATCTCGAAGGCCGCTCGGCCGAGTTGACCCGGCGCTCGGGCCGCCAGCTCCAGCAGATGCGGATCTCTCGGGAGGCCGGAGGCGTCGTCATGACCGGCGACACGATCGACCTGCGGAAGCTGGACCCGTACACGGCGGCACGCTACGCAGCCCTGGCCGACCGTTACCGGGACCGCCCCGAGGACCAGGCGCCGGTGAGCGAGCCGGGCGAGGAGACACGCTGGCTGGCGGACCGACTTCCGGGTGAGAAAGGCGAGTTCGGATGGGTCGGCCGCCGTTGGTCGCGGCGCGGTGGGGTGTTGGTGCGCGCCCGCTTCCTGGAGATGCGCAGCACGACCACCTTCCAGGACCACGGCCCGGTCCTCGACACGGTCCTGCGCATCCAACCGGCGGACGGCACACCCCCGTTCGACGCGGCCCGGCGGCTGACGGTCCCGATGGACTATCTGGCCGTGCTCCACCGGACGAAGGAGGTTGTCCTCGCCGTCAGCCCGAACGGCCGCTCGTACGTGGTCGACTGGGCCCGCACCAACCTCCTCGCGGGTGTCACCGAGGCCAGGGTCATCGCCCCGGACGGCAGGGAACTCCCGGTGGCGGGACGCCCCGAGCTCATCTGGGCGCTGATGAACCTGCTGGCGTCCCAGGGCCTGTCGGTCACGACGCCCGTCCTCGACCTCCGCAAGCGCCGCCTTCGTGCAGTGGCGGGCATGGTGACGCGGGTGGTCCAGGACCACACAGAACCCCGCACCTGTGCATGATGTGCGCTGTGGATGGTGCGAACGACGACAGCGGACAGCGACCGACCCGAACGGGCCGACCGCCCGCGACCTCGCGAGCCGTCCTCGAACGGGTGGGCTTCGAGCTGTTCGCGCGGCGCGGCTTCGACCGTACGACCGTCGAGGACATCGCCGCCGCCGCAGGCATCGGCCGCCGCACCTTCTTCCGCTACTTCGCCTCCAAGAACGACCTGGTGTGGGGCGACTTCGCGGCCGAACTGGTCAAGCTCGACGCCCTGTTGGCGGCCACCGATCCGGCCGCCCCGATGATGGACGCGCTGCGCGGCGCGGTCGTGGAGTTCAACCGCTTCGACCCGGCGGTGGTGCCCTGGCACCGGCAGCGCATGGCGCTCATCCTGCGGGTGCCGACGCTGCAGGCCGACTCGACCGTGCGGTACGCGTCGTGGCGGACACTCGTCACGGAGTTCGCCGCCCGACGCACCGGCCGGGCGCCCTCGGACCTGCTGCCCCGGCTGATCGGCCACACCGTCCTCGCCGCGTGCATCGCCGCCTACGAACACTGGCTGACCGACGAACAGGCAAGCCTGGCCGACCTGTTGGACCAGGGACTCCGGCAACTCGCGGCCGGTTTCGAGGGCCCGGCCCCGGTCCTCGCCTGATCCGTTGATCCATGTCACGGCAGGTCGCGCCGCATGGCGTCGGCGACGAGTTCGCCGATGAGCACGGCGGTGGCCGCCGGACCGCGCAGGGGTGGAGTCGGCAGGATCGACGTGTCCGCGACGCGGAGGCCCACGACACCGTGCACCCGCCCGTACTGGTCGACGGCCGCCCCGGGATCACCGGCCTGTCCCATGGGAACCGTGCCGCAAGTGTGGTGCGAGGTGCCGAGCCGCGCCTCTATCCACCGGTCGAGCAGCCCGTCGTCCGCCAGCACCTCTGGCCCCGGCTCCACGAGCCCGCGCGACACCTCCTCGAACGCGTCGGTGGCGACCAACTCGGCCGTGGCACGGGCCACTTCGCGCAGCCGCCGCCGGTCCTCGCCGGTCTCCAGATAGCCGTAGTCGATACGAGGGGGAGTGGCCGCGTCGCCGGACAACGTGCGCAGTCGACCGCCGAGCCGGGGCGACAGCGCGGACGCCAGGAACGCGAGGGGCGCGCTGGGGACGGACGCGATGCCACCGGTCAGACCCGTCATCGGCACGAGCGACTGAAGGATCTCCAGGTCGCCCGCGTACTCGCCGTCCGTCGCGGACAGATGGAGACACCCGCCGAGCCAGGAGTCGTCGGGCGCGGGCAGCGGCCGCCGGGGCAGCCACTCCAGCACCAGCTGCGGATGATCGCCGAACCGGGCTCCTACAGCGGGGGAGTTGACGGTCACCGGAATGCCGACGCGCGCCAACTCCTCACCCGGCCCGATCCCCGACAGATGCAGCAGCTGCGCGGAGCCGAACGCCCCGGTGCACAGCACGACTTCGCCGCACTCCACCGTCGTACGACGCCCGTCGCGCTCGACGACGACACCGGTCGCCCGACCTCGCTCGATGACCACCCGAGTCGCCGAACTGCCGCCCATCACCGTCAGGTTGGGGCGACCGAGCGCGCGCAGCAGATAGCCGGCACCGGTGTTGACCCGTATCCCGTCCACGGAGTTGGACGGCACCGGCCCGAACCCGGGCGTGCCCTGGGCGTTCTTGTCGGGCTCCTCGGGAAAGCCCAACTGCCGTGCGGCGGACCGGAATGCCACGGCGGCGAGGTGCCGCAGCTCCGTACGCCGGATCCGTACCGGACCCTCGGCGCCGTGCGACTCGTCCTCGCCGTAGTCGAGATCGGTCTCCAGGGAACGCAGCAGCGGAAGCACTCGCTCGTACGACCAGGCAGCGCCTCCCACTGCCGACCACCGCTCGAAGTCCTCGCGCCGGGCCCGCACGAAGTAGCCGCCGTTGACGGTGGTCGACCCGCCGAGAACACGCCCCCGCACGACCGTGTAGGGCCGCCCCGGTGTGAGGTGGACGGCGTACGGCTGGACGGCGGGATGTCCGGGCTGTGCACCCGGTACGAGTCGCGCGTCCAGCAACTCACGTGTGAAACCTGGGCGTTGGCGCGGCACGGGTCCCGCCTCCAGCACCAGCACACTGCGGTCGGAGTCCTCGCTCAGCCGTGCGGCGAGTGGAGCTCCACTGCCGCCCGCCCCGACCACGATGACGTCCGGGCGGCTCAACCGGACCTCGGCGCCGATGTAGACCGACCGGTCGAAAGAATCATGGTGGCTTCCTCTTCACTTTCGGCACCGGGTGCCATTATTGTCGACCGCGCAGCCGCCCGTATGCCCAGCCGGATGCCAGGGAGATTCGCATGAACGAGCTCCACGCCGTACCGACCGTCCCGGCCAACGAGAACAGGGCCGAAGAACCCGTCACGGAACAGCAGTTGATCGAGGCCGACGACCTCATCGAGGAGATCTCCATCGACGGCATGTGCGGTGTCTACTAAGCCGCCCGCATGACCGCGCCGACCCTCGACCGCGCCCTCGGCCTGCACCCCCAAGTCTCGGTACGCCCCGAACCGTTCGGCGCGCTGCTCTACCACTTCGGGACCCGCAGACTGACGTTCCTCAAGGACCGCAGACTCCTGGCCGTAGTCGAGTCCCTCGCGGACGCCCCCACGGCCCGCGCCGCCTGCCTCGCGGCCGGTGTCCCGGAGGTCGAACTGCCGCGCTACGACCGGGCGTTGGCAGCCCTCGCCGAGTCGTCGATGCTCGTCGGAAGGACCCCATGACCGTCACCGCCGCCGGAACACGGCTGGTCGACCTCTTCGAATCCGGACTCGACGCGCCGATCTGTCTCACCTGGGAACTGACCTACGCCTGCAACCTGGCCTGCTCCCACTGCCTCTCCAGCTCCGGCCGCCGCGACCCGCGCGAGCTGTCCACCGCCGAAGCCAAGGCGGTCATAGACGAGTTGGAGGCCATGCAGGTCTTCTACGTCAACATCGGCGGCGGAGAGCCCACCGTCCGCGCGGACTTCTGGGAACTCCTCGACTACGCCACCGCCCACCACGTCGGCGTGAAGTTCTCCACCAACGGCGTCCGCATCACCCCCGAAGCCGCCCGCAGGCTCGCCGCCAACGACTACGTCGACGTACAGATCTCCCTCGACGGCGCGACCGCGGACGTCAACGACGCGGTACGCGGCCCGGGTTCGTACGCCACGGCGATCAAGGCCATGGAACACCTCTCCGCCGCCGGCATGCGCAACTTCAAGCTCTCCGTCGTCTGCACCCGCCACAACATCCCCCAACTCGACGAGTTCAAGGCCCTCGCCGACCACTACGGCGCCCAACTCCGCCTGACCCGCCTGCGCCCGTCGGGCCGCGGAGCCGATGTCTGGGACGAACTCCACCCGACGGCGGGTCAGCAACGCGAGCTGTACGACTGGCTGTTGGCGCACGGAGACAAGGTGCTCACCGGCGACTCCTTCTTCCACCTCTCCGCGTACGGCGAGTCGCTTCCCGGCCTCAACCTGTGCGGCGCCGGACGCGTGGTCTGTCTGATCGACCCGGTCGGCGACGTCTACGCCTGCCCGTTCGCCATCCACGACGAGTTCCTCGCGGGCAACGTCCGCGCGCCCGGCGGCTTCACCGAGGTGTGGCGCGGCTCGGAACTCTTCGCACGGCTGCGCACCCCGCAGCACGGCGGGGCCTGCGCCTCCTGCGCGTTCTACGACACCTGCAAGGGCGGCTGCATGGCCGCCAAGTTCTTCACCGGTCTGCCCCTGGACGGCCCCGACCCCGAGTGCGTGCAGGGCTACGGCGAACAGCAACTCGCCCAGCGCGCCAAGGACGGAACAGACCTCCCCAAGCCGTCCGGCGACCACTCCCGCCGCCGGCCCGTGGACCTGGTCCTCACCCGACGCCGCGACCTGGAACGGTCCCCGGTCAGCGACTGCGCCGAAGACCCCCTGGCCGGCCTGCGCCTCACCTAGGACCTCAAGAGAAGAGAACACGTCATGGGCAGGAACCCCTGGTTCGAGACGGTCGCCGAGGCGCAGCGCCGGGCGAAGAAGCGACTGCCGAGCACGGTCTACGGCGCGCTCGTCGCGGGCTCGGAACGCGGCCGCACGATCGACGACAACACGGCCGCCTTCGCCGAACTGGGCTTTGCGCCAAGGGTGGTTGGCCACCACGCGGAGCGGGACCTGTCCACGACCGTGCTCGGGGTACCCATCTCCTTCCCGGTGCTCATCTCGCCGACCGGGGTACAGGCGGTGGATCCCGAGGGCGAGGTCGCCGTGGCCCGCGCGGCGGCGAACCGGGGTGTCGCCATGGGCCTGAGTTCCTTTGCCAGCAAGGCGGTTGAAGAGGTCGCCGACGCACAGCCGGACCTCTTCTACCAGCTGTACTGGAGCGGCACCCGGGCCACCATGGTGCAGCGCATGGACCGGGCCAGGGCAGCCGGCGCCAAGGCGCTCATCGTCACCCTCGACTGGTCCTTCTCCCACGGCCGGGACTGGGGGAGCCCCGCCATCCCGGACCGGCTCGACCTGAAGACCATGCTGAGGTTCGCCCCCGATGTACTGCCCCACCCCGGTTGGCTGCTCAGATTCGCCAAGTCCCGCCGCCTGCCCGACCTTTCGGTCCCCAACCTGCGGCCCCCGGGCGGCGAGGCCCCCACCTTCTTCGGCGCCTACGGAGAGTGGATGCAGACCACGCCCCCGACCTGGGAGGACGTGGCATGGCTGCGCACGGAGTGGGGCGGGCCCTTCCTGCTCAAGGGAGTCACCCGCGTGGACGACGCCAAGCGGGCCGTCGACGCCGGAGTCTCCGCGCTCTCCGTCTCCAACCACGGCGGCAACAACCTCGACACCACCCCCGCCACCATCCGGGTCCTCCCCGCCATCGCGGACGCGGTCGGCCACCAGATCGAGGTCCTCCTGGACGGCGGCGTCCGCAGGGGCGGCGATGTCGCCAAGGCCCTCGCCCTCGGCGCCCGCGCCGTCCTGATCGGCCGCGCCTATCTCTGGGGCCTGGCGGCCAACGGACAGGCCGGAGTTGAGAACGTCCTCGACATCCTGCGCGGCGGACTCGATTCGGCGGTGCTGGGCCTCGGGCACTCCTCCGTCCACGAGTTGACGCCCGACGACCTGGTGATCCCGCCGGGCTTCCGCCTGGAACTGGGCGCCCGTTCCGGCCATGACACTCCGGCCGCCCAGGCGACACGGTGACCGAACTGGCCCCTGCCGCCTGGCCGGACGTGCCGTCCGACGCGCTGGTCCTGCTGCCGATCGGTTCCACCGAACAGCACGGCCCGCATCTGCCACTCGACACCGACAGCGTCATCGCCCACGCCGTCGCCCGGCGAGCCTCAACTGCCCTCCCCGGCACGCTGGTTGCACCGACCCTGCCGTACGGTGCGAGTGGCGAGCACGCGGGTTTCCCCGGAACCGTCTCGATCGGCCACGAAGCACTGCACGCGGTACTCGTGGAGTCGGTGCGCTCACTGTCCCTGTGGGCCGCACGGACCGTCCTCGTCAACGGCCACGGCGGCAACACCGCCACCCTCGCCACCGCCGTCCGCCAGTTGCGCGCCGAAGGCCACGGCGTGGCCTGGACCGGCTGCTCCATACCCGGAGGCGACGCACACGCCGGCCGCACGGAAACCTCGGTGATGCTCCATCTCGCCCCAGAACACGTGCAGTTGGAGGCAGCGGTCACCGGCGACACCCGCCCGCTGTCCGTCCTCCTCCCGGAACTGATGGCACACGGCGTGCGCGCCGTCTCACCTTCCGGCGTCCTCGGCGACCCGACCGGCGCCTCGGCGGGGGAGGGCCGTACGACGATGGACGCGATGGTGTCGACGGCCGTACGCCGGATCACTGCCTGGACCGTGGACGACCGGGGCCGCCTGACCGAGCCCACCCGCCAGGTCGCACGACCATGAGGCTGCCCGTCGGCTTCCTGGTCGAACTCGACCGGCACACGCGGATCGTGGACGGCGGCCGGGCCCTCGTCGGCGGCTTCCCGACCCGGCTGATCCGGCTGACCCCACGGGCCCAACGGCTGCTCACAGGGCGGACGCTGAACGTGCGGGACGCGGCAAGCGCGCTGCTCGCGGACCGACTTCTCGACCTCGGCATGGCCAATCCGGTCGTCGACGCACTGCCCCCGCCCGCCGATCCGCGATACACGGTGGTCGTACCGATCCGCGACCGACCGCGCCAACTCGCCAGGCTGCTCGGCAGCGTTGGCGGTGGCCATCCCGTGATCGTGGTCGACGACGCCTCACGACACCCGGGGGCTGTGGCCGCCGTGGCCGCCCAACACGGCGCCAAGTTCCTGCCCTTGACCACGAACGTCGGCCCGGCCGGCGCCCGCAACGCCGGACTGCGGCTCGTCACCACCCCGTTCGTGGTGTTCGTCGACTCCGACATCGTGCTGGCGCCCGACACCCTGCCCACCCTGCTCCGGCACTTCGCCGACCCCGCCGTCGCCATGGCCGTGCCCCGCATCACCGGACTGCCCTCGGCCGCCCCCACCTGGATCGAACGCTACGAGAACGCCCGCTCCTCCCTCGACCTGGGCGCCCACCCGGCCGGCGTACGACCCGGTAGTCCCGTCTCCTGGGCCTCAACTGCCTGCCTGGTGGCGCGAACCGATGCCCTCGCGGCGGGCTTCGACGAAGGGATGCGGGTCGGCGAGGACGTCGACCTGTGCTGGCGGCTGATCGAGCGGGGCCGACGGGTGCGCTACGAACCGGCCGCCGAGGCCGCCCACGAGCACCGGACCAGGGTCGACGACTGGCTGCTGCGCAAGGCCGTCTACGGCACCGGGGCCCACCCCCTCGCCGAACGCCACCCACAGTTCATCGCCCCTGCCGTGTTCGCCCCGTGGAGTGCGGCACTCGTGACCGCGCTGCTCGCCCAGCGCCGCTGGTCGGCGCCCGTCGCCGGGGCCGTCCTCGCCGGTGTCACCTACCGGATCGGCCGCAGGCTCGGCGACACCCGCGACCGTCATCGGCTCGCCGCGCGGCTCACGGCCAACGGCGCGCTGGCCGCCCTGGCCCAGACCTCGGCACTCCTCAACCGGCACTGGTGGCCCCTCACGGTCGTCGGCTGTCTGGCCTCCCGCAGGGTGCGTCGGGCCGCGGCGGTGGCCGCGCTGGCCGACATCGCCCTGGAGTACCGACGGGACCGGTCCAATCTGGACCCGGTCCGCTACGGCCTCGCCCGCCGCCTCGACGACCTCGCCTACGGGGCCGGCGTCTGGCTGTCCGCCCTCAGGGGCCGTTCCACCACCGCGCTGCGGCCTCGTATCACCCGCTGATCCACAGTCCCGGTCAGCGGAAACCGGCCAGCAGGGGCTCGGCTCCGGAAATGACACTGGGACCATCCCGCCGCGTGTGTGCGGCACTTGCGAGGAATCAGCCAGCAGGAGGTGTGCGGCGTGACGCACGAAGTGGTCAACCGTGTCGAGGAACTCGGGCCCGAACTGGCCGCACTCGCCGAACAGAACGAGAAACTGGGCAAGTTGAGCGACCGTACCGTCGAACTCCTGCGTTCCGCAGGGGTGATACGACTCCTGCAGCCCAAGGAGTTCGGCGGCTACAGCGCTCACCCCCGTGACTTCGCCGAAGCGGTGATGGCCGTAGCGCGGTACGACGGGGCGGCAGGCTGGGTGTCCGGTGTCGTCGGCGTACACCCTTGGGAACTGGCCCAGTTGGACCCCCGGCTCGCGCACGAGGTGTGGGACGAGGACCCGGACACCTGGATCGCCTCGCCGTACATGCCCAACGGAATCGCGGAACCCGTGGACGGCGGCTATGTGCTCAGCGGTCGCTGGCCCTTCTCCTCCGGGAGCGACCACTGCAGCTGGGACTTCCTGGGTGCACTCGTCGGCGACGGCAAGGGGAAGCCGGCGGGGCCGATCTCCGTGCTCCATGTCGTCCTGCCGCGTTCGGACTACGAGATCATCGACGGCACCTGGGACGTGATCGGCCTGGCCGGCACCGGCAGCAAGGACGTCGTCGTCGACAAGGCGTTCATCCCCACGTACCGCACCATCAGGCAGGAAGTGGTCCAGGAGGGCACTGCCGCCGAGGCGGTCGGACTCACCGACACCCTGTACAAGCTGCCCTTCAGCTCCATGTTCCCGCTCGGGATCACCGCCGCCGTCGTCGGGATCTGCGAGGGCGCCCTCGCGCTGCACCTCGACCAGCAGAAGGACCGGGTCGCCGTGACCGGGGTACAGGTACGCGACGATCCCTACGTTCTGTACGCCGCCGGGGAGGCAGCGGCGGAGATCGCCGCCTCCCGGGTCCAACTGATCGACGGCATCAGCCGGTTGTACGACCAGGTCGAGGCCGGAAAGCCCATCACCGTCGAGGACCGGTCCAACGTCCGCCGCAACCAGGTGCGTTGCGCATGGCGTGCCGTCGCCGCCCTGGACGAGATCTTCGTACGGTCCGGCGGCAACGCGATCCGGCACGGCAACCCGCTCCAGCGGTTCTGGCGGGACGCGCACGTGGGGCTCCAGCACATGATCCACGTCCCGGGAGCGGCGTACCACGCAAACGCCCTCGCCCAGATGGGACTTGAGCTGCCCGAGCCGATGCGCGTCCTGATCTGACGGGACGTCAAGAGAGTGAGCGAGCAAGGAGGGGCCGTGTCGGACGCGGTCGAGGGGCGCTACTTCCGTGAGGTGCTGGGGCACTTCCCCACCAGCGTGGTCGCGATCACCACGACGGACAGCGACGGGCAACCCCAGGGAATGATCGTCGGAACCTTCATGTCCGTATCTCTGGAACCGCCCCTCGTGTCGTTCCTGGTGGACGGTTCCTCCAACACCCTGCGGACGATCCGGACGGCCGGGCGGTTCTGCGCCAACGCGCTCGCGGGCAACCAGGAACGCCTGTCCCGGCGGATGGCCGGCGGCCCGAACCGTTTCGAGGGAACCGACTGGGAGGAATCCCCGCTCGGCAATCCCGTCCTCGCCGGAATCGTCGCGTGGGTCGACTGCACGGTCGAGAAGATCGTCGAACTCGGCGACCACCAACTCGTCGTCGGACGGGTCCGCACGCTCCGCGTCGAGTCGATGAAGACCCCACTGCTCTTCTTCCGCGGTGGATACGGCGACTATCTGTCCAGCGCGGGACTTCTGCTGGACAGGCTCGTCGGCTGGTGAGAGAGCGAAGAACACAAAGAGCCGCGATATCGAAGGAGATCCGTTGATGCGCCAGGACCTGCATTTCAGATTGGAACGCATCTCCGCATGGTGCGGATTTGTACTGCTGCTGGGATTCGCCGTGGCGTTCTCCGTCGGCCATCTCATCACGCCGATGGACCCGACCAAGAACGCGCAAGGCGTCGTCGAATTCCTCACCGACCATCAGACGGGCATCCTCGCCTGTGCCGCGATCATGGTCCTCGTCGTGCCGTTCGAGTACCCGTTCGTCGTCCTGACCAGCATGCAGATGCGCCGTATCGAAGGCGGCTGGGGCCTGCTGTCCATGGTCCAGCTCACCACCGGTGTCGTCGCGCCGATCGGCTTCTTCTTCCCGATCGCGATACTCGCCGCCGCTGCCTACCGACCGGAAAGCCACTCGCCCGACGTGCTCTACGCGATGTCGGACATCTACTGGCTCATGCTGGTCGGCAACGCCTGCATATTCGTCCTCCAGGTCTGGTCGATCGGCTACGCGGCCCTCGTCGACGACCGAGACAAGCCGGTTTTCCCGCGCTGGTTCGGCTATCTCAACCTGGTTCTCGGCGTGCTGCTCATTCCGGGTGCCTTCGTCTTCCTCACCAAGACCGGACCGTTCGCCTGGAACGGAATCCTCGCGAACATGCTGCCCACGCTGGTGTATTTCATCTGGAAGATCGCGACACCGATCGTGCTGCTGCGCGCCGTGAAATCCGAGGAGGAGGAAGCGAAGGCGAAGGCCGCCGAACCCTCCGCGCTCGCGAGCACATAACAGGCCGTCAGCCGAGCCCTCGGGAGCCGACGATGCGGAACGTGGGATGGTCGGCGGGGTCGGGGAGCTGCCGGAACGTCTCGGCCACGGTGGGGAAGCGGCCGAACTGTTCCAGATAGACCTGGATCAACGGTGCGCGCTCCGCCACCGGAACCTCGACCGCGTCGAACTCCTCGCCACGGCCCTTGCGTTGGAGCCGTCCGCCCTTCGCGGCACGCAGATTGCGCGACCACTCGGTGTTGCCGCGGGGCGCTATCAGATAGCGCTCCCCGTCGTGGTCGAGGACGGCCACCGGCACACTGCGCCAGCGGCCCGAGGTGCGGCCCCGGACACTCAGCGTGCTCAGCACCGACCGGGCGAAGAGCTTGGCCATCCGGTTGCCGATGACCCGGGCTCCCCAGGGCGGGGGCAGGTAGGGGGCGCTCATCGGGACCTCCTCGGAGACGACAGTGAAGTACTATCTAGGGTGACCCTAAATCTAGGGTCACCCTAGAGTATTTTTCGGACGGAGGTGACGGTGGGACTGCGCGAGCTGAAGAAGGAGCAGACGCGGACACTGATCGCGGACATCGCCTGGCGGCTGTTCGCCGACCGGGGGTTCGACGCCGTGCGGGTCGCCGAGATCGCCCGCGAGGCACGCGTCTCCGAGGCCACCGTCTTCAACTACTTCCCGCGGAAAGAAGATCTCCTCTACTCGCGCCTCGACGACTTCGACGAACGGCTCCTCACTGCGGTCGACTCCCGCCCCCCGGGCGCATCGGTCCTGGATGCCGTACGGACCTTCCTGACCGGGACGGCCGGGCTCCTCGCCCAGGTCGCGGCCGGCGACGACGAGGCCCTCGTACGACTGCGGACCGTGCACCGCATGATCGCCGACAGCCCCACGCTACGAGCCCGCGAACAACAGGCGATCACCGATGCGACGACGGCACTGGCCGCCCGCCTCGCAGCGGAGCCGGATGGTACGGCCGAGACCGACGAGGTCACCGCGTACGTGGCCGCCAATGCCCTGATGGGAGTCCACCGGGCGCTCATTGACCTCGTACGCCGACGGGTTCTCGCCGACGAGGCGCCGGATCAACTCGCCGCCGATGTCCGCGCACAGGGCACGCGGGCCTTCGCCCTCCTCGGGGAGGGGCTGGCCGAGTTCGGTGTACGGACGGTGAGTTCACCGGCCGACCGATGACCTGCCGCCGGACTGCTACGGGCAGGACTCCCCGAACTTCACGGCCCTGAACTCCACGGGCTGCCCGGTCAGTTTCGTCCCGGCCGACGGTTTCTGCGAGCACACCTGCCAGTTCGACGCCAGCAGGATGAAACGGCCCTTGCCGGACGCGTCCTTGACCGTGATCGACGTCCCGGACGCGAGTGCGGCGCGGGCGGTGTTCACCGACTTTCCCTTGAAGTTGGGCATCGTCGAGCCGGCCGGTGCGGGTGCGGACTGGTCCTTCGCGGGGCAGGTCTCGGCGAGCTTCACCGCGCCGAAGTCGAGCCGGGTGGTGGTGGCGACACGCGTGCCGGCCTTCACGTTCTGCGAGCAGACCTTCCAGTCCCGGTCGAGGATCTGGTGGCGGTCGCGACCGAGCGAGTCGTGGGACGTGAGGCTGTAGAAGCCCTGCTTCTGGGCGGTGTCCTGGGCGGACTGGAGACCCATGCCCACGAAGGCGGGAACGGTCTTGGTCCCGCCACCTGTCTTGGCGTTGCCGCTCGCGCCGGAGGCCGTGCCCCCTTGCCCGCTGTCGGGGTTGCACGCGGTTCCGAAGCCGCCGATGACGAGGACGCCTGCGACGGCTCCGACGACGAGCTTCCCGCCGCGCCGCTTCCCTGGCCATGGGATTACGGAGTTGGACACGGTACGCCCCCTGGTGTCATCGGCAACGCGGGCTGATCCGCGCCTACTTGAGATGCTGCCCCAGGAAGTCGACGATGTGCCCCATCGTCTCCTGCGTGGACCAGGGCAGCGCGGCCGAGGTGTCGCCGGTGAAGGACAGGTCGCCGTGGCCCGCGCCGGTGAGGACGTAGCGGGTGCTCTCGATCCCCTTGGCGCGCAGTGCCGTGTGCAGGTCCAGGGTCTCGCTGGGGGAGACCAGGTTGTCGGCGCTGCCGTGGAACAGGACGAAGGGCGCCGTCTTGGAGCTGATGTGCGTCGCCGGGTCGGCCGCCGCGACCTCGCTGGTGCGGTCCGCGACCGACTTCTTGGTGCCGGGGCCGTAGACCCACTGGGCGGCACTGTTGCCCGCCGCGTAGTTGGACTTCTGTGCCGCCGTGTCGTAGTCGGCCGCGAGCTTGGACAGGTCGGCAGGGCCGAACTCGTCGACCACGCCCTGGACTTCACCGCTCTGGTCGAGATTGTCGCCGACGTCGAAGGACTTCTCCCCGTTGGTCGCGCCGGTCATCGCCGCCAGGTAGCCGCCGGCGGACTGTCCCCACACGGCGACGTGGTCGGTGTCGATGTCGTACTTGTCGGCGTTGGCGCGGAGGTACCGGATCGCGGACTTCACATCGGCGACGGCGTCCTTGTACGTCGCGCCGTCCTTGGTGGTGCGGTACTGGAGGCTGGCCACGACATAGCCCTGGTCGGCGACATAGGTGCGCTGACTCAGGTTGGCGGTGCGGTCCGCCATGACGAAGCCGCCCCCCGTCAGATAGATGACCAGCGGCTTCTTGCCCGATGTGGACGTGGGCACCTGGATGTCGAGCTTCAGGTCGCTCTTCTTGCCGTTGGTGGTCGGCGAGGAGTACGTGATGTCGTGCGTGGTGGTGACCCCCGAGGTGGCGCACTGGATCTGCGCGCCCTTGGGATCGATCACGATGCTGGTGCTGGTGTCCGACTTCTTGATGGTCTTGGCCACCGGAAGACCGCCCGCGTTGCTCGACGGCACCGCACTGGGCGCTGCGGAGCTTGAGGCGGTCGTACCCGTGGGGCAGGCGGCCGTCCTGGCGCGGGCACTGGTGCTGGACGCACTGCTGGACGCGCTGTTGCCGCCCGAGGAGCAGGCCACCAGGGCCAGCCCGGCCGCGACGCTGATCGTGACGCCGGCGACACCCCTCCGCCGGCCTGCCCGCGTCTTCTCTTCTTCACGCATGTCTTCATCTCCCGCGACAACCGGATGGCAAACGGAGATGCTATCTCCGCTTCTCGCTCTCACCGTAGCATCAAACGGAGATGCCATCTCCGTTTGGGTCTGTGGTGTCGCGGCCCGGAATCGAACCTGATCAAGGGGTGCGCAGCTCGCGGCAGTACGATGCGCTGGACGAGACGACATCACCCGGAAGGCGGGACGAGCGGTATGGCGGAGCCCGCTGAACCCGGCAGGGCGCCGCTGCGGCGCGACGCCGAGCTGAACAGACGCCGGCTGCTGGCCGCCGCCCGTGAGGTGTTCCGCGACCGGGGTCTGGCCGCGACCCTCGACGACGTAGCCCGCCACGCGGGGCTCGGTGTGGGGACCGCCTACCGGCACTTCGCCAACAAGGAGGAGCTGGTCGACGCGGTCTTCGAGGACATGATCGACCGGGTCGAGGCGTGCGCGCGCGAAGCCGTGGCCGACCCCGATCCATGGCACGGGCTGGCGGCCAGCCTGGAGAAGGTGTGCGAACTCCAGGCGCACGATCGCGGGCTGCGCGAGGTCATGCTCGGCACCGGCAAGGCGGCCCAGCGGCGCGCCCTCGTCGACCGACGGATCAAGCCCCTGGTCGATCCGCTGATCGACCGCGCCAAGGAGCAGGGGGCGCTGCGGGCCGATGTGGAGCCGCTGGATCTTCCGATGATCCAGCTCATGGTGGGGGCGGTCACCGACCAGACCGGAGAACCCGACCTGTGGCGCCGCTATCTGCGGATACTGCTGGACGGCATGCGCACCCGGCCGGACGGGACCGAGCCACTGCCCCCGGGCCCCAAGTCCCACCCACTGTGACTCAGGACGCTGGACACGGTGACTCGAGACGCTAGACGGAGAGCGCGAACCCGCCCGTCACCCGCAGCGTCTCACCCGTGACGAACGACGCCTTCGACGAGACCAGATACAGCAGCGCCTCGACGATGTCCCGTTCCTCGCCCTCCCGTTGGAGGATCTGCTCGCCCAACACGCGCTTCGCCTCGGTCTCGGGCAGTTGGGCACGCACGGTGTCCGTGAAGATCAGGCCCGGCGCGATCGCGTTGACACGGATGCCGTCGGCGGCGAACTCCCGCGCGAAGGACACCGTCAGACCGCGTACGGCGAGTTTGGAGACGCCGTAGATGCTCCGGTTGGCGTAGGCCGCCGACGAGGAGATGTTCACGATGGCGGCACCGGCGCGTCCCCGCATGGCACGTTGGGCCGCGAGGGAGCAGATGACGACGCCCATGACGTTCACGTCGAGCACGCGCCGCACCTTGGTGAGCCCGAGTTCGGTGAACGGCCGGTTGTAAGCGGCGTGCAGGCCCGCGTTGTTGACCAGGATGTCGAGACCGCCGTGGCGTGCGACGACCTCGTCCATCACCGCCTCTACGGCGGCCTCGTCGGCCACGTCACAGGCCACGCCCGTCAAACTGCCGCCGGCGGCGGTGAGTTCGGCCGCGGCGGCCTTCGCCGCGTCACCGTCGATGTCCGCGAGCACGACATGCGCGCCCCGAGCCGACAGTGCGGCGCCGAACGCCTTGCCGAACCCACGCCCGCCCCCGGTGATGAACGCGACCTTGCCCTGGTGCTCGTCGTGTTCCTGCATTGCGGATGCTCCCATCGTCGTCCTGGCTCCAACCGGCCCCTGACACCGGTCACTTGGGACCGAACCGCTGCCCCGCGTCGAGCCGCAGGCACTGGCCGTTCAGCATCGGGTTGTCGACGACGGCGAGCGCGAGCTTCGCGTACTCCTCCGGCCGGCCGAGGCGTTTGGGGAACGCCGCGTCCTTGACCAACTCGGCGCGTACCTCGTCCGGGATCTTCTCGACGGCGCCCGTGTCGAACAGGCTGGGCGCGATGGCCAGGACCCGGATGCCGAACGGGCCCAGATCGCGCGCCATGGTGAGACACATGCCGGCGATCGCGGCCTTGGCGGCCCCGTAGGCGACTTGACCGATCTGCCCCTCGAAGGCCGCGATCGACGACGTGTTGACGATGACACCGCGCTCGCCGTCCGGGTCCTCGGGTTCGTTGCGGCTCATGTGCGCGGCGGCCAGTCGGCTGATGTTGAAGGTCGCGACGGTGTTGAGGTCGAGGACGTGGCGGAAGGTGTCGAGGTCGTGCGGACCGTTCCGGCCGAGCGTCCGTTTCGCCTTGCCACCACCGGCAGTTGTGATCGAGACATGCAGCCCGCCGAGCGCCTCCACTGCGGCGGCGAGCGCGCTCTCCGTCGCCTCGAAGTCGGTCACGTCGACCGGCTCGAAACGCCCGCCCAGCGCCGCCGCGACCTCGGCACCGGCCGACGCCGGACGGTCGAGTACGACGACGTCGGCGCCGCGTGCCGCGAGCAGCTCGGCGCTCGCCCGGCCCATTCCGGAGGCACCGCCGAACACCACGGCCTTCTTGCCCTTGATCTCCATCGATATCGATTCCCTTTCGCTCAGGCCGACTTGGCGGACCGCTGAAGGAGGGTGCAGAGCCGGTCGCGATGGACGGCGGCGTCCCCGTACAGCACCCGGTCGGCCCTGGCCCGGCGCAGATGGAGGTGCAGGTCGTGCTCCCAGGTGAAACCGATCCCGCCGTGCAACTGCAGGGCCCGCGCGGCGACTTCACCGGTACCGGCCGAGGCGTAGGAGGCGGCGCCACAGGCCGCACGGGCGGTGTCGGCGGCACCGGCATCGGCGGCCATCGCCGCGTAGTACGTCGCGGCACGGGTGCCGTGCGCCAGCAGCGCCATGTCGGCGCAGGCGTGCTTGACGGCCTGGAAGCTCCCGATCGGCCGCCCGAACTGCACCCGGTTCTTGGTGTGTTCGACGGTCAGCTCCAGCATCCGTTCCATCACGCCCAGCGCGTCGGCGCACCGCAGGACGGACGCCTCGTCGAGCAGGGCCTGGATGTCGTCCGGCCCACCGTCGAGCCGGGCGTCGAGCGGCACGCGTACGGCATCGAGGCGGACCTCGTGGAAGGCGCGCGTGGGATCCAGGACGCGCTGCCGCCGGACAGTGACGCCAGGAGCCGCCCGGTCGACGAGGAAGGACGCCGGTACGCCGTCGTGGAGCGCGGTGACGAGCAGCCAGCGGGCACCGCCGGCATCCTGCACCACGGTCTTGACCCCGTCGAGGACGACTCCGTCGCCGTCGGTGCGTGCGGTGGCGTGGATCCCCTCCAGCGTCCAGGGCGCGTGCGGCTCGGCGAAGGCCCAGGTGGCCCAGCCATCACCGGTGGCGAGCGCGGACAGCACCTCGGAGCGGAGCCGCTCGGAACCGCCGTAGGCGAGGGCTCTGCCGACGACCGCCGTCGGCAGGAACGGGCCCCGGCCGAGTGCGCGCCCGATCTCCTCGGCGACCAGGGCGAGTTCGACCAGTCCCTGGCCGGATCCGCCGTACTCCTCGGGCAGGGCCAGGCCGGGCCAGCCGAGGTCGGCCGTCAGGCGCCACAGCTCGGGGTCGACGTCCTCGGAACGGTCCATCGAGGCTCGTACGACGGCCATCGGGGCCCGGTCGGACAGCAGGTCGCGCGAGGCCTCGCGCAGCATGGCCTGCTCTTCGCTGAGCTCGAAGTTCACCAGCCACCACCCGGTCCGCAGCGGATCAGTACCTCGAACAAGGTATCCTCTTTTGTGTCGCCGGTCGATATCCAGTGCTGATTCACGGCGCTCTTACGTCCGTATCGCCAAGTTGAGTATCATCAATTGCATGACTGATGCCGTTCTGCTCGCCGCCTGCCGCACCGCGATCGGTACCGCTCGGAGGGGGACGCTCCGGGAGACCAGCGCCTTCGACCTCGCCACCGTCGTCGTACGGGAGGCCGTGCGACGCTCGGGGCTGCCGCTCGATCTGATCGACGACGTCGTCCTCGGCGAGACCCTGGCCGGAGGCGGGGACATCGCCCGCTACGCGGCACTCGAAGCGGGGCTGACCCATGTGCCGGGGCTCGCCCACAACCGGCACTGCGCCTCGGGGCTGGCCAGTGTGGCGACCGCGGCGGCGGGGGTGATGGCGGGTATGGACCGCGCGGTCGTCGCCGGCGGTACCCAGTCCTCGTCCACCAATCCGCAGGCCCGGCGCCGGATTCCGGGCACCGACGACTGGCAGGACCCCTGGATGTCGCCCTCGCACGCGCCGACCCGCGAGGCGCCCAACGACGACATGGCCACCCTCGTCGGCTGGAACACGGCCCGGCTGACCGGTATCTCCCGTCAGGACATGGACAGTTGGGCCCTGCGCTCGCACCAGCGGGCCGTGCGGGCGATCGACGAGGGACGGTTCGCCGACGAGATCGTGCCGGTGGAGGTCACCGACCGCGGCGGCCAGGTCTCCGTGTTCGACACCGACGAACACCCGCGCCGCGACACCAGCATCGAGAAGCTCGCCGCGCTGAAGGTGCTGCGCCCCGAGATAGAGGGCTACTCCATCACCGCGGGCAACTCCAGTGGGGTGAACGACGGTTCGGCCGCGGTCGTCGTCGCCTCCTCCGAGGTCGCCGCCCGCCAGGGGCTCACCCCGCTCGCCACCGTGCGGTCGTGGGCGAGCGTCGGCGTCGACCCCGTCGAGACGGGGCTGGCCCCGATCGCCGCCATCCGCAAGGCACTTGACCGGGCCGGGCTACGGATCGAGGACGTCGACCTGTTCGAGATCAACGAGGCCTTCGCCGCGGTCGCCGTCGCCGCCACCCGTGAACTGGGCCTGGACCCCGAACGGGTGAACCCCTTCGGCAGCGGGTGCAGCCTCGGCCATCCGATCGCGACCACCGGTGCCCGCATGGTCGTCACGCTCGCGCACGAGCTGCGCCGCCGTGGCGGGGGCACGGCGGTCGCCGCGATGTGCGCGGGCGGCGGCATTGGATCGGCGATGGTGCTCACCGCGTGACGCGCTGAGCACGGGTCAGCGGGCCGCCCAGCTCACCGTCTTCGTCTGCAGATACTCGTCGAGCCCGAACTCGCCCCACTCCCGGCCGAGTCCGCTCTGCTTGTAACCGCCGAACGCGGACCGCGGACTCACCCCGGCACTGCCGCCGTTGATCGTGACCCCGCCGGTGCGCAGCCGGGTCGCCAGGTCGTACGCGGCCACGGTGTCGGCGCTCCACACGGCACCGCCCAGACCGTAGGGACTGTCGTTGGCGATGTGTACCGCCTCCTCGTCGGTGCGGAACGGGATGACGACGCCGACCGGTCCGAAGAACTCGGTCCGGGCGACGGTCATCGCGTTGTCCACGGCGGCGAAGAGCGTCGGCTCCACGAAGTAGCCCCGGTCGAGTCCGATCGGCCGCTTGCCACCGCACACGATCCGGGCGCCCTCCTCCTCGCCGACCCGGATCAGCTTCTCCACCTTGTCCCGCTGGGCGGCGCTGATGAGCGGCCCCATCGTGGTGGCCGCGTCGGCGGGGTCACCGACCCTGACCCCGGCGAGGGCCGCGCTCAGCCGGTCGACGAACTCGTCGTGGACGGACTCGTGCACCAGAGTGCGGGTCAGCAGCGAACAGCCCTGTCCCGCATGGGTGGTCATGCCGGAGAACGCGGAGCGGACGGCGCCGTCGAGGTCGCCGTTGGCGCGCACGATGTTGGCCGACTTGCCGCCGAGCTCCAGCACGACCTTCTTCATGGAGGCCGCGGCCTGGGCGTACACCGTGCGGCCCACCGTGTCCGACCCGGTGAAGCTGACGAGGTCCACCATCGGGTGCGTGGTCAGCTCCCGGCCCGCCTCCACATCGCCGGTCACGATGTTCAGCACCCCCGGCGGCAGCCCGGCCGCGTCCGCGAAGTCGCCGAGCAGCAGCGAGTCGAGCGGGGTCTGCGGCGCCGGCTTCAGGACGACCGTGCAGCCCGCTGCGAGGGCGGGGATCACCTTCATCATGCTGAGGAAGAAGGGGAAGTTGTACGCCGAGATCAGCGCGCACACCCCGAACGCCTCGCGGCGCAGCACCCCTTGGAAGATGCCGGCGCCCGGCGCGATCGTGGGATCCATCGGACGCTCCCACGCGAAGCCCGGGATCACCCGCTCGGCCATGTCCCGCAGATGAGCCACCGGCACCCGGGTCTGCAGCGTCTCCGCCAGCCCGCGCACCGAACCCGCCTCGGCCATGTTCACGGCGACCAGCTCCGGCAGCCGCCGCTCCAACTCCTCGGCCATGCGCAGCAGTACGGCGCCCCGCTCGGCCGGCCTCATCCGCGGCCACGGCCCCTCGTCGAAGGCCCGCCGCGCCGCCTCGACCGCCCGCCGCACATCCCCGAGCGAGGCGTCCGGCACCTCGGCGAGGGTCTCCTCCGTCGCCGGATTGCGTACGACGATCCGCGCGTCCGACGTGCCGTCGGTGTGCCGTCCGTCGATGTAGAGCCGCGAAGAGAACGAGTACGTCGTCGTCATGTGCCGTCTCCTCATCAAGTGTGTCCCGTGTTGAGTGTACTGAATTAAGGAGAGCGGGTCAGGAGTGTGCGAGTTTTATTGACTCGACCGGTCGGTACAGCTAACTTCGCAGATATCTGGGGGTCGGCCTTCTGGCTACGAACGACGGAGTTCGAAAAGAGGTACCGCCTGTGTTCAAGGAATTTGTCGTGTCCGGCGATTCGCACATCATCGAGCCGGTCGATCTGTTCAAGACCCGCCTGCCCAAGGAGCTCCGCGAACGCGCCCTGTGGGAAGAGGAGTTCACCCTCGACGAGCCGATCGTCCCGGGCGGGCACACGGAGTTCAAGAAGCTCCACACCATCGGGTTCGACGGCTGGACCATCTCCAAGTATCGCCAGACAGGCGGGGAGACCCCGGACGGCGATCCCGACCACATCATCCGGGACATGAACTTCGACGGCGTCGATGCCTCGGTGATGTTCCCCAACCTCTCGCTGTTCGTCCTGTTCACCGACGACCACGAGCTGTCGATGGCCCACGCGCGCGTGTGGAACGACTACCTCGTCGAGAGGTACCTCCCCTACAAGGACCGGCTGCGCCCCACGGCCGCGATCCCGATCACGGACGTCCCCGCGGCCGTGGCGGAGATCGAGCGGATCGCGAGGCTGGGACTCGGCGCGATCCTGCTCCCGGAGATTCCGCCGCTGCCGTACTACGCGCGGGAGTACGACCCGATCTGGTCCGCCGCCCAGGCGCACGGCCTGCCGGTCTTCATCCACGTGGCCACCGGTGGCGTGAAGGTCAAGGAGCAGATCTCCGGGACGGCGCAGACCGTCCGGGGCCTGATGACGTCCATGAACATGGGCAAGGGCAACCTGACCGACGACATGGTGGCGGGCCGCACCATGGGCTTCGCGGCCGGCGCCGGTGTGGCCGGTCCGCAGGGCATCATCGCCAGCCTGGTCGGCGGCGGGGTCTGCGAGCGCTTCCCCGACCTGCACTTCAACCTGATCGAGTACACCGCCGGCTGGCTGGTGTCCTTCATGGGTTACATGGACAAGGCCTGGAAGACGGGCACCGGCCAGGACCCCGACTGGTGGCTCGGCTTCTGGGACGACAACCGTCCGGCGACCGAACAGCCCTCCATGGGCAGGCTGTTCGCGATCAACGACAAGTGGCCCTACCCGCTCAAGCCCACCGAGTACGTCCAGCGCCAGATCCATGTGCAGTTCGCGGACGACCCCACGGCGGTCAAGGCACGCCACATCACCGGCCTGTCCACGGTCATGTGGGGCAACGACTACCCGCACGCGGAGGGCACCTTCCGCAGCAGCGCCGAGTGCATCGCCGAGAACTTCGAGGGCGTGAACGACGAGGACCGCGCGGCCATCCTGGGCGGCACCCTTGCTGACGTCGTGCACTTCGACAAGAGCAGGAAGCTGGCGCCGGTCACCGAGAGCGCCTGACCATCGGAACGGCGTTTCAGGGCACTGAAACGCGATGACAGCGGCGGGCGGTCCGAGGGTGCCGTCCGCCGCTTCTCCTGTCACGCGGTGGGCAGCTCGCCGATCAGGGCGAGGGAGGCGCGGGCGTACGCGGCCCGGCGCCGCCGGCTCACCAGGAAGCTGGGCGGTGCGAAATAGCCGACGTCACGAGGGAGCGAACCGGCGCGAGCGGCGAGCATGTCCTTCGCGTCGGCCGTCGTCCCGCACACCGCGATCGAGGTCAGCATCTCGTCGGTGACGGCGGCGGCCATCGCGTCCGTGTCCCCGGCCCGGAACGCCTTGCGCAACTGGGCCACCGGGGCCTCCCAGCCGTGGTGGGCGACGAACGGGTCGTACGTCTTCACCGTGAGGTAGAAGGCGATCATCCGGCGGGCGTCGGCCACCGCGCGTTCGGGCGCGGAGTCGTCCACCGCCGTGATGACCCAGCCGTGTTCCAGCGGCCGTTCGGTGCGTCCGGCGGTGGCGGTGCCGCGCCCGACGGAGGGCCGCACGACGTCGTTCCACCAGGAGCGGGTGAACAGCCCGTGCCCGATGACGCCGTCGGCCACCCGGCCCGCCGTGGCGGCCATGCGCGTGTTGAACGCGGCGAGCAGCACAGGGATGTCGAGCCGGCCGAGCACCGGGGCGCGGACATCGGCGTCCAGCGAATAGAACTCGCCGGAGTAGTGGACCTTCTCGCCGTTCTCCGCGTGCAGCCAGGCGCGGACGGCGCCGACGGTCTCCGCGATCCGGTCCACCGGACGGTCTGCCGGTACGTCGAGCCAGTCGCGGTTGATGCGGAACGCGGCGCTGCCCAGGCCGAGGAAGAGCCGACCCGGCGCCTGGGCGTGGAGCTGGCGCAACGCGGTGGCGTGCGCGTACGGGGTGCGGGCGAAGGCGTAGGCGATGGCGGGCCCCGCCAGGGCGTGTTCGGAGTTCGCGACGATCTCGGCGAGGGTGAGGTAGGCGTCGTGGTCGACGAACTCGCCGGCGCAGAAGGCGCCCGCACCGGCCTCCTCGGCCTCGTGCGCCACCTCTCGGCCCGGCCAGGGCATGCCGAATCGCATCAGAGCCAGCCCTTCATGGAACCTCGTAAGACTTCATAAAAAAGGATACTGTTTTATGGAGAGTAGGGGAGTGTCAGCGCAGTGTCCACCGTCCCCGGGGCACCGCGGTGCGGTCCACCTCGGCCTTTCCGACGGGATTTCCGATCTGCGTGTACGACAGTCCGGTGCGCAGGGCCTGGGTGCGGGTCGAGTCCAGGGACTCCCAGATCGCGCGGACCGTGCCCTGGATCGCGGCCGGCGGTTTGGCGGCGATGATGCGCGCGATCTCGTCCGCCCGGTCCCAGAGCTGTCCGCCCGGCAACACCTCGCTGACCAGGCCGATTTGGAGAGCGCGCGCCGCCGACACCCGCTCGTCCAGGCCGAGCAGCGCGATGCGCAGGGTCTCGCCGAGCGGGATGCGGCGGGCCAGCCCGATGGGTTCGAGGGCGGCGGTGAGTCCGTAACTGACATGCGGGTCGAAGAAGGTCGCGTCGTCCGAACAGATCAGGATGTCGGCCTCGTTGAGCCAGTAGAAGGCGCCACCGGCTGCCATCCCGTGCACCGCGCAGACCAGCGGTTTCCACACCTGGTTGAGCTTCGGCGACAGGAACTCACCGGGATCGGTCTGCGACCAGACGTTGGAGTGCCGGTCGATGCCCTCCTTGACGTCCATGCCGGTGCTGAACGCCCGGTCGCCGGAGCCGCGCAGCACGACGACACGCACGTCGTCGTCGGCCTTCACGGTCCGCCAGATGAGCGCGAACTCCTCCAGCATCTCCTGATTGAAGCTGTTCATGGCCTGAGGTCGGTTCAGGGTGATGGTGGCGACATGGTCGGTCACCTCGAACAGGACGGTCTTGAGCTCCATCCGGCGACTCCGTTCGTCGACTCGGTTCGTCATCTCGACGCGATCGAGGTAAGTAGTATACTTTTTTCTGGTCTTCGGGAGCCCGGAACGGCAACAAGATCCGCGGAGGAACCTGCGATGAGGCCACGAGTGGGACAGATGCTCGCCAGCACGGTGGACACGACGGCGGTGGTGGTCGTGCGCTGCCCCGACAGCGAGCTGGACATCACCTGCGGCGGTGCCGCGATGGCCGAGGGGCCCGCGACCGGGGCCCCCGCCGGCACCCCGGACCCGGACCGGTTGGGCGGTTCACTGCTCGGCAAGCGCTACGCCGACGAGGACCTCGGCCTCGAACTCCTCTGCACGAAACAGGGACCGGGCACCCTCGCGGTGAACGGCGTCCCGCTGCCGGTGAAGACCGCGAAGCCGCTCCCGGCCTCGGACTGAGAAGAGGGAAGCGCGCCGATGAACGTGTCGATGATCCTGGACATGGCCGCCGAGGGCTTCGGCGACCGGATCGTGATCGGACGCGCACAGGACGGGCTCACCCCCGTACGACTGCGCGAACTGGCCGTCGGCGGGGCCCGGTTGATCCGTGCGGCCGGCGCCGACGCGCTCGTGTACCTGGCCACCAACGGCCCCGCCTTCGCCGTCGCCCAGTTCGCCGCGGCCCACGCCGGAGTCCCGCTGGTCCCGGTCAACTACCGCCTGGGCGAAGAGCAGTTGGACGCCCTGCTCGCGAACCACCCGCGCGCCCTGGTCATCGCCGCCCCCGACCAGGACGCGGCCCCGCGCCGCGCCGGACTGCCGGTACGCAGCCCGGCCGAATGGCTCGCGGAGGCGGCCGCGAACGCCGACGCCGATCCCGAACCGGCACCGGCGCCCGACACCCCTGCCGTACTGATCTACACCAGCGGCACCACCTCGGCCCCGAAGGGTGTGGTCCTGCGCCACCACAACCTGGTGTCCTATGTGCTCGGCACCGTGGAGTTCGCCGCGGCGGACCCCGCCGAATCAGCGCTGACGAGTGTGCCGCCGTACCACATAGCCGCCGTCTCCAATGTGCTGACGAACCTCTACGCGGGCCGACGCACCCTCACCCTCGACCAGTTCACCCCTGAGGCCTGGCTCGCGCTCGTCCGGGAACAGCGGATCACCCACGCCATGGTTGTCCCCACCATGCTCGCCCGCATCATGGACACGGACGGCCTGGACCGATCAGTACCCTCAATGCGCTCACTCGCCTACGGTGGCGCCAGGATGCCCGTGCGCGTGATCGAGACGGCGCTGCGCTCCTGGCCGCACGTGGACTTCGTCAACGCCTATGGCCTGACGGAGACTTCGTCCACCATCTCCGTGCTCGGCCCGGCCGAACACCGCGCGGCCGTCGCCAGTGCCGACCCCGCCGTACGGGCGCGGCTCGGCTCGGCCGGACTGCCGGTGCCGGGCATCGAGATCGAGGTCCGTGACGTGACCGGCGAACCCCTCGACGCCGGGGAGACCGGGCAGATCTGGGTGCGCGGCGAACAGGTCTCGGGGGAGTACGTCGGTCAGGGCTCCGCCGTCGACGAGCGCGGCTTCTTCCACACCCGCGACCGGGGCCGCCTCGACGCCGACGGCTACCTCCACATCGAGGGCAGGACCGACGACACGATCATCCGCGGCGCGGAGAACATCGCCCCCGCCGAGATAGAGGACGTTCTGCTGCGCCACCCCGACGTGCTCGACGCCGTCGTGGTCGGTGTCCCCGACGAGGAGTGGGGCCAGCGCATCGAGGCCGTGGTCGTACCCCGCGACGGCGCACAGGTCGACGCCGGAGCGCTGCGCGCCGCCGTGCGCGGCACCCTGCGCGGCTCGAAGACCCCGGAGCGCATCACGTACTGGGCCGAACTCCCGCGCACGGTGACCGGCAAACTGGTGCGCCGCGACATCGTGGCGGCACTCACCGCGCCCGAGAACGGGACGAAGGGGCAGACATGAGCGTCGTCGCCACCAACAGCCCTGCGGTGCTCCGGGAGTTGACGGACCGTACGGCCTCCGTCGTCGGCGGCTGGACCCCCGGCGCCACTGTCGACGGCGTTGAACCGCTCACTGGCGGCACGTCGAGCCTGACGTACGTCGCCCATCTGTCGGGTGTCCCGGACGGCTACGAACGTGTCGTCCTCAAGGTGGCCCCGCCCGGCCTGCCCCCGGTCCGCAACCGGGACGTGCTGCGCCAGGCGCGGCTCATGGCGGCCCTGGCCGGACAGCCGGGCGTGCGGGTGCCGAAGGTGTTGTTCTGCGACGCGGGCAAGCCCCCGGACGTCCAGCCCTTCGTGGCCATGGAGTTGGTGCCGGGGGAGTGCGTCGAGCCGGTGCTGGTGCCGCGCGGCACGCTCGCGCCGGGGGAGGTGCGGTCCCGTGCCCTGGACGCGGCCAGGATGCTGGCCGACCTGCACCGGGTGGATCCGGCGAGGACGGCGCTCGCGGCGGAGCCGGCCGTGTCGCTCCACGCCGAGATCGACCGCTGGACCCGGGCGTTCGGCACCGTCCCCGACGACCTGCGCGCCGGGCACGAGGCGGTCGCCGACCGGCTGCACGCCACCGCGCCCGCCGCGATGACACCGGTGTTCACCCACGGCGACTACCGGCTCGGCAACACACTGTGCGCGGACGGGGCGATCACGGCGATCATCGACTGGGAGATCTGGTCGCTCGGCGACCCCCGCGTCGACATGACCTGGCTGACCTTCTTCACCGACGAGGCCCGCCACCCCGCCGCCGCGTCGGACGAGCCGACCGGCATGCCGAGCAAGGCCGAACTGGTCGACGCCTACGAGGAGTTGCGCGGCGAACCGCTGCACGACCTGGCGTGGTTCGAGGCGCTCACCAAGTACAAGGAGTCGGCGGCGACCGCCCTGCTGATCAAAAGGGGCCGTAAGTCAGGGCAGTTGAACGCCATGCATCAGCGGATGCTGCCCGCGCTCCCGGTGTTGCTGGACGAGGCGGCCGAACTGCTGCGCACAGCTCGAAGTTGACGGATGCCCAGATCGAGGGCCGCTTCGAGATGTGCCAGTGAGCCGGTGGACATCATGATCAGTACACCGCCCTGGATACCGGCCAGCAGGGCCGCCGCGGCCTGGTCCGCGTCGAGCTCCGCCGGGGTCTCGCCCTGGTCCTGCATGGCCCGGATGCCGATGGCGAGCTTGGACTGCCACGAGGCGACGAGCTGTCCGGTGACGGCCTGCACGCCGGGTGAGGCGGGGGTCAGCTGGGACATGAGCGTGTTGAGCGGGCACTTCTGTCCCTGCCGGCGATAGCGCTCGACGACCGCGTCCCGCCAGTCGTGCCAGGCCCGCCACGAGGTGAGCGCGTTGAGGTGGGGCTGCTGGTCGGACAGGACCCAGTCCGCCTCGTGCTGGGCCACGGCAAGGAGGAGCTCCTCCTTGCCGCCGGGGAAGTAGTGGAAGAGCTGGCTCTTGCTGGTGGACGTACGGGCGCGGATGTCGTCCAGGGTCGTCTCGGTCACACCGCGTGCGCGGATCTCCGCCGCGGCTCCCTCGACGATGCGTTGCCGGGTGGCCGCGCCCTTCGGTGTCAGTCGTGGTGCCATGCCATCACTGTGCCACTTTCTGGACTTGCGGGTCCATTTTCTGAGTGGCAACTTTGCCGTTCCCAGCCGGTTGGATCAGCTTCCGGCGGATCGGACTCGGAGAGGCACAGCATCATGACCAAGCGACTTGCCGGGCGGAAAGCCCTGGTCACCGGCTCCACCAACGGTATCGGCGTCGCCGTCGCGGTGGCCCTCGCCGCCGAGGGAGCGTTCGTCGTCGTCAGCGGACGCGACGAGCGGCGCGGCGGCGAGGTGGTGGCACGCATCGAGAAGGACGGCGGTGCGGCGGCCTTCGTCAAGGGGGACCTGTCCGCGGGCGCCGATGCGATCGACCGTTTCGCCGGCGACGCGCTCACCGCGGCCGGCGGGCGGATCGACGTGCTCGTCAACAACGCGGCGATGCTGCTCACGCCCGCCCCCACCGCAGAGGTCGCGCAGGAGACCATCGACGAGGCGCTGGCCGTGAGCGTGCGGTCGGTGTTCCTCCTGACCGGCCTGCTCGCACCGCCCATGGCCGAACGCGGCAACGGCGCCGTGGTCAACCTGGGCTCCATCGCCGGCCTGCGGGGCAGCGCGCATTCGGCGCTCTACAACATGACCAAGGCCGCCGTGCACTCGCTCACCACGTCGTGGGCCGGGGAGTACGGACCGCACGGCGTCCGGGTCAACACGGTTGCTCCCGGGCCGACTCTGACTGAGAAGGCTGCGGCGATGGGGGAGCGCCTGACCCCGTTCATCGCGCGCATGCCCTCCGGCCGTGCCGGTACTCCGGCCGAGGTGGCCTCCGCCGTCGTGTTCCTCGCGAGCGACGAGGCGTCCCAGATCCACGGCGCCACGCTCACCGTCGACGGCGGATTCACGGCGGTGTAGGACCATGCCTTTGGTGGTCAGTACAGCCCGCCGTCCACCCGGATCAGCGCCCCCGTCGTATAGCTCGACGCGTCGCTCGCGAGGTACAGCGCGGTGCTGACGATCTCCTCGGGCTGTCCGGGGCGTCCGATCGCGCTGCGTGTCGTCTGCCGTTTCTCCGGGGCCCAGGCCTTGGAGATGTCGGTGAGGAACGGCCCGGCCGAGATCGTGTTGACGCGCACGGTCGGGCCGTATTCGAGCGCGAAGACCGTTGTGAGCGCGTTGAGTGCGGCCTTGGCACCGGCGTACGGGCCGAAGCGCGGTTGTGGCATCAGCGCACCGGACGACGAGACGTTGATGATCGAGCCCCCGTTCTCCGAGTCGGCCATCCGCTGTCCGACCAGCGAGGCGAGCCGGAACGGGCCCTTGAAGTTGACGCCGATCACCTTGTCGAAGAGTTCCTCGCTGGTGTCGGCCGAGGAGGGGGCGAGGGGTGACATGCCGGCGTTGTTGACGAGGACGTCGACCCGGCCGAACTCCTCGTAGGCCGCGTCGGCGAGGCGGGCCAGGTCGTCCCAGTGCCCGACGTGGGCGGCGACGGGCAGCGCGCGGCGGCCCAGGGCGCGGACCTCGGCCGCCGCCGTCTCGCACGCGTCGAGCTTGCGGCTGGCGATCACGACGTCGGCACCCGCGGTGGCGAAGGCGCGCACCATCGCGAGCCCCAGACCCCGGCTGCCGCCCGTGACGAGCGCGACCTTGCCGGACAGGTCGAACAGGTCCGCCGGAGCAAGGGACTTGGTGTCGCGTGCCTCGCTCATGCCTGCACCCGGCCGCTGAGGCTGTCGTCCTCGACGATGTGGGCGTACCGCTTGCGGGCGGCCTCCAGCTTCGGCGGGATGTGCTCGCTGGGGAACAGACCCTCGGCCGGACGGCGGTTCTTGAGCAGCTGCTTGGCGATCGTGGTGCGGTGAACTTCCGTGGGGCCGTCGGCGAGCGCGAGGTTCGGGGCGGCCATCCACCATTTGGCGAGCGGGAGTTCGTTGGTGGTGCCGAGCGAACCGTGCAGATGCAGGGCGCGCTGGATGACGTCGTGCAGCACCTTCGCCGTCTGCACCTTGCACATCGCGATCTGGGTGCGGGCCGCGCCGTGCGGCTGGGTGTCGATGATCCAGGCGGTGTGCAGCACCAGCAGTCGGAACTGCTGCAACTCCACCCACGAGTCCGCGATGAACTGCTGCACGGCCTGCTTCTCGGCAAGAAGAGTGCCCTGAGTACGACGGGACAGCGCGCGCTCGCACATCATGTCGAAAGCGCGCGTGCACTTGCCGACCGTACGCATCGCGTGGTGCACACGCCCCCCGCCGAGCCGGGCCTGGGCGACCTTGAAGCCCTCGCCGGGACCGCCGAGCATGGCGTCGAGCGGGACCCGCACCTGGTCGTAGCGGATATAGGCGTGGATGCCCTCGTCGAGGGAGTCGCGCTCGTCCATGGTGCCGACATTGCGCTTGATCTCGATGCCGGGTGTCTCGGCCGGGACGATGAACATCGACATCCGGGCGTGCGGGGGCGCTTCCGGGTCGGTGACGGCCATGACGATGAGGAAGGCGGCGTACCGGGCGTTGGAGGAGAACCACTTCTCCCCGTCGATCACCCACTCGTCCCCCTCGCGCCGCGCCCGGCACACGAACTCCTTCGGATCGGCTCCGGCCTGCGGTTCCGTCATCGAGAAGGTGGAGACGATGTCCCCGTCGAGCAGGGGCTGGAGATAGCGCGCCTTCTGCTCCTCGGTGCCGAACATGGCCAGGATCTCCGCGTTGCCGGTGTCCGGTGCGGCGGTGCCGAACACCGTCGGCGCCCAGTAGGAGCGGCCGAGGATCTCGTTGAGGTACGCGAGCTTCACCTGGCCGTAGCCCGCGCCGCCGAGTTCCGCGCCGAGGTGGCAGGCCCACAGGCCCTGGGCGCGGACCTGCTCCTGGAGCGGCTTGAGGATCGCGCGGGCCTTCTCGTTGCGCGTGTCGTACGGGTCGCCGCCGTGCGGGAAGAGGAGGTCGAGCGGCTCGACCTCCTCCCGTACGAAGGCCGTCGCCCAGTCCAGTTTGGCCTGGAACTCGGGTTCGATCGAGAAGTCCAGCATCGGCCCTCCGGAAGGTGCGGGTTGGTCGGCGACAGCAAAACAGTATACTTTTTAGCGAGGTTCGGTCCATACTCGGAGTGCGTGACGGCAGATGAGTATGAGGAGTTGGTCGATGCGCAGGCCGATGGAGGGCGTACGCGTTCTCGAAGTAGCCCAGTTCACCTTCGTCCCGGCGGCGGGTGCCGTGCTCGCCGACTGGGGCGCCGATGTGATCAAGATCGAACACGCCGAACGCGGCGACGGACAGAGGGGGTTGGTCCGTGTCCTCGGCTACGACGCCACCAGCGAGGGGTCGTCGTTCTTCCCGATCGTCGAGGGACCCAACCGGGGCAAACGCAGTGTCGGACTCGCCCTGGAGAAACCGTCGGCCCGCAAGGCGTTCGAGGAACTGGTCCGCCGCAGCGATGTGTTCCTGACCAACTTCCTGCCCGAGGCGCGCGCGAAACTGCGCATCGAAGTGGAGGACATCCGGGCCATCAACCCGGACATCATCTACGTACGCGGCAGCGGATTCGGCCAGCGCGGCGACGAGGCCACGAAGGGCGGCTACGACTCCACGGCCTTCTGGGCGCGCGGCGGCAGCGCCGCCGGTGTCACACCACCGGGCGCGGACCGGATGATCCGGATGCCCGCCGGTGCCTACGGCGACGCGATGGGCGGCATGACGATCGCCGGCGGCATCGCCGCCGCCCTCTACTCCCGCGCGACCACCGGCGAACCGTCCGTGGTGGACGTGTCGTTGCTGGGCGTCGGCGCCTGGGCGACCCAGTTCACGGTCAACATGGCGCTGATGAACGGCGGCCCGCTGCCGCCGAACGTCCAGCCCCGGCACGGCTCGCGTACCAACCCCCTCATCGGGGCGTATCTGACCTCGGACGGACGCTGGATCGAGCTGTCGATGCTCCAACCCGGCCGCTACTGGGCCGAGTTCTGCAAGCTCGCCGGACGCGGCGAACTCGCCACCGACGAACGCTTCGACAGCACCGAGAAGTTGATGGCGAACGCGGGGGAGGCGGCCGGCATCGTCGCCGAACTCATCGCGTCCCGCCCCTTCGCGGAATGGATCGACATCCTCTCCCGCGGCGAGGGCCAGTGGTCGGTGGTGCAGAACGCCTGGGAGGTCGGCCAGGACCCCTCGCTGCGCGCCAACGGACTCATCGCCTCCGTCGTGGACGCGGACGGCGTCGACCGTGAACTCGTCGCCAGCCCGGTCCAGTTCGACGAGACCCCGGTCGACCTCACCCGGGCACCGCAGTTCGCGGAACACACCGACGAGGTCCTGCGCTCACTCGGTCTCTCCGACGAGGAACTGATCGCGCTGAAGATCGACGGCGCGGCGACATGACCGTCGTGCACCACGCGAAGACCGTACGGAAGGAGCCGTGATGAGCGCGACACTCGAACCCGACGGGACCCACCAGGGCGTCCCCGCCTACCACTTCGACAACCGGCTCGGCGGCCCGGTCCTCAGCCATCAGGAACGCTGGGACGAGATCGCCCGCACCCACTCCGGATTCCGCAGCACCATCGCGCGCGGATATTGGGTCGTCACCGAGGGCGAGGCGGTCCAGCAGGCGCTGCAGGACTGGCGGACCTTCTCCAACCAGTCCGTGACGGCGCTCGATCCGGACCCCAGGTTCCTGTGGATCCCGGAGATGCTCGACCCGCCCCAACACACCGCGTGGCGGCGCCTGTTGGGCAGCGCCTTCTCGCCCAAGACCGTCGCCGCCCGGGAACCGGAGATCCGCGAGGTCGCGTCCGGTCTGATCGACGAGCTGAAGGACAGCGGCTCCGCCGACGTCCTCGACTCGTTCGCCCGCCGCTTCCCGACCCTGATCTTCATGCGCCTGATGGGCCTGCCCGAGCAGGACCTCCCGCAGTTCCTCGACTGGATCCACGACCTGCTGCATCTGTCCCACGGCGAAGACCCGCACGGCGAACGGCAGTTGAGCGCCATGAACGCCGTGTCGGAGTACTTCGAGCAGCAGATCGCGATCCGCCGCGAGGCACCCCGCGACGACCTGCTGTCCCGCGCCATGACCTGGACGATCGACGGCGAGCTGATCAGCGACCGGGACATGCACGCGTTCTGCATCCTGCTGTTCCAGGCCGGCTTCGACACCGTCCCCATCTCCATCGGCTGGGCCCTCTACCACTTCGCCACGCACCCGGAACAGCGCAGGGCGATCGTCGACGACCCGTCGCTGATCCCCACGGCGGTCGAGGAGATCCTCCGCGTCTACTCCTTCGTCGTCCCCGCCCGCAAGGCGACCCAGGACGTCGAGATCGGCGGCTGCCCGGTCAGGGCGGGGGAGATGGTGATGCTTCCGCTCGCGGTCAGCAACCGCGACCCCGAGCGCTTCGACCGGCCCCTCGAAGTGGACCTCCGGCGCAGGACCACCAACCACATCGCGTTCGGCTCGGGACCCCACCGCTGCCTGGGCTCCCACCTCGCCCGCCTCGAACTCAACGTCGCCGTCGAGGAATGGCACCGGCGCATCCCCGACTACGAGATCACTCCCGGCCAGGACCTCGAACAGCACGGCAACATGTACGGCATCAAGCAGCTCCGGCTGGAGTGGTGAACGACACCATGACGACGCACCCACTCAGCCCAACGGACCTGTACCACACGGGAATTGTGGTTCCCGACATCGAGACGTGGAAGACCCGGCTGGCCGAACTCGCGGGCCACCGCTGGACCGAGACGATGGCAGCCGACCTGCCGGTCCGGACGGCCGACGGCGAGCGCGTGCTCCCGCTGCGCTACGCGTACTCGCTGGACGCCCCGCACCTCGAACTCGTCCAGGAGATCCCGGGAACACCCTGGACCCCGGCCCCGCACCTGTCCGTCCACCACCTCGGCTACTTCTGCGACGACCTCCAGACAACCTCCAAGCAACTGGAGGAGGCGGGCTTCCCGCTGGAGGCCTGCGCGCTGGTCGACGGCACCCCGGCACTCTTCGCCTACCACCGCGACCCGTACGGCCTGCGCATCGAGATCGTGGACCGCACTCTCATCCCGGACTTCGACGCCTACCTCCGCGCCAAGGCACCGACGTGGCACTGACGTTCACCGAGGAGCAGGAGGAACTCCGTACGACACTACGGCGCCTCCTCACCGACAAGGCGCCGAGCGCCGCGGTACGCCGCGCGATGGACTCCGCCGAAGGGCACGATCCCGGGCTCTGGCGACAGATGGCCGACCAACTCGGCCTGCACGGCCTCGCGTTGCCCGAGGAGTACGGCGGATCCGGCGGCGGCCCGGTCGAGTTGGGGATCGTACTGGAGGAGACCGGACGGGTGCTGCTGCCGTCGCCGTACTTCGCGACCGTGGCACTCGCCGGCCAAGCCCTCACGGCTTCGGGCGATGAGGCGGCGAAGGCACGCTGGCTGCCCGCGATCGCCGACGGAACGCTGACGGCCACCCTGGCCCTCGCGGAGGAGCGCGGCTCATGGCGGCTGGAGGACATCGAGACCTCGGCCGAGAACGGGACGCTCTCCGGCGCCAAGATGTTCGTCGTCGACGGCCACACCGCCGACCTCATTCTCGTAATGGCCCGTGCCGGCACGGGACTTGGGCTCTTCGCCGTCGACGGCGACGCCCCCGGAGTGACCCGCACCCGGCTGGAGACCCTGGACCCGACCCGGCGGCTGGCCCGCGTCGACCTCGACGGCGCGCCCGCGCTGCGGGTCGGCCCGGGCGGGGACGCCACGGCGTATCTGCGTACCGTGCTCGACCTCGTGGCGGTGGCGCTCGCCGCCGAACAGGTCGGCGGGGCACAGGCGTGCCTCGACGCGGCCGTGGCGTACGCGAAGGTCCGGGTCCAGTTCGGGCGTCCCATCGGTTCGTTCCAGGCGATCAAGCACAAGTGCGCCGACCTGCTGGTCGCCGTGGAGGGCGCCCGGTCGGCGGCCTACCACGCGTCGGCCGTCGCTGCTTCTGAACTACCGCTGTCTGCCGAGCAGTTGGCGCCCGCCGAGCTGCCGGTGTCCGCCGCCCTGGCCGCCGCGTGCTGTGCGCAGGCCTTCGCCCACGCGGCCAAGGAGAACATCCAGATCCACGGCGGTATCGGCTACACGTGGGAGCACGACGCCCACCTCTATCTGAAGCGCGCCAAGTCGTCGGAGCACTTGTTCGGCGGCCCGACGGCGCACCGGAGCCGGTTGGCCGACCTGGTCGGAATCTGAGACCGACGTCCTGTCGAAAGGTTCATCACGTGGGAATTCGCGACCGCCTGTCCCGCCTGCTGGCGGAAGCGCCCGCGGCTGCCGAGGCGATCGAGTACGACCGGAACTGGTGGACCTGGGGACAGGTCCAGCGGACCGCGCGGGGTCTCGGCGACGCGCTCGACGCGCTCGGCCTGCCCGCCGGTGCCCGCGTCGGAGTCGTCCTGGAGAACCGGCCCGAGCATGTCGCCGTGGTCGCCGCGGTGATCGCCTCCGGCCGCTGCCTGGTCATGCTCAGCCCGCTCCAGCCCGCCGCCCGCCTCGCCGCCGACATCGCCCGCTGCACCCCACCCGTCGTGGTCTCCGGCGCCGAAGTCCTCGCCCGCGAGGGCGTGTTGGACGCCGTGACCGCACAGGGCGCGGCCCTTGAGCTGGACACCGACGGGTCCCTACGACCCGCGGGCGGCACGGCACCCGCCGGGGCACCGGCCGGCCCGGGCATCGCCGTCGAGATGCTCACCTCCGGCACCACAGGCCCCCCGAAACGCGTACACCTGCGTATAGGTCAACTCGACCAGGCCCTCGTCTCCGGCGGACAGACACGCAAGGACGACCGGCTCCTGTCGGAGTCGGCGTCCCTCGTGGCCACTCCGCTCGTGCACATCGGCGGACTGTGGCGGGCCCTCGCCTGCCTCGCCACCGGCCGCCGCATGCTTCTGATGCCCAGGTTCGCCGTCGAACCCTGGGTGAGCGCCGTCGAACGCCACCGGCTCCGCGCGGCGAGCCTGGTCCCGGCCGCGATCCGCGCCGTACTCGACGCGCGGATCCCGAAGGAACGCCTCGCCACCCTCCAGGTGGTCACTTCCGGCACGGCCCCCTGCCCGCCGGAACTCGCCGACGCCTTTTTCCGCACCTACGGCATCCCGGTCCTGATGACCTACGGAGCAACGGAGTTCGCCGGAGCCGTCGCAGGCTGGACCCTCCCGCTGCACGAACACTGGTGGCAGCGCAAGGCGGGCAGCGCCGGACGCGCCTTCGCCGGCGTCGAGTTGAGGGTGACCGGCGAGGACGGCACCGAGCTGCCGCCCGGTCGGACGGGCCGCCTGGAGGTCCGTACCGAGCAGAGCACCCACGGCGGCCGGACCTGGATGAAGACCAGCGACCTGGCCCGGATCGACGCCGACCGGTTCGTGTGGATCGAGGGCCGCGCCGACGACGCCATCATCCGCGGTGGCTTCAAGGTGCAGCCGGAGACCGTCAAGCGCGTCCTGGAGACCCACCCGGCCGTACGCGAGGCGGCTGTCGCCGGGCTGCCCGACCCGCGGCTCGGTGAAGTACCCGTTGCAGCCGTCGAGTTGGAACCGGGGCAGCCGGCACCGGACGCAGCCGGGCTCACCGCCCTGTGCCGCACCCACCTCACCCCCTACGAAGTGCCGGCCCACATCGTCGTCCTCGACCACCTGCCCCGCACCCCGTCGAGCAAGGTGAGCCGCGTCGAACTCCTCGACCTCGTACGGGCCCGGCTCGCCGAACCCGCCGGTGGAGTAACTGCCCTTTCCAGCAAGGAGGTTGACCGGTGAGCGACACCGAGCAGAAGCCGTCCGAGCAGTTCGGCATGCTCACGGACGAGGCGGTCGAGCGCTCACGGCGCCGCCTGGGCGTCCCCCAGCCGCAGCGAAACCCCCCGCACAACTACGAGGTGACGTGGGACGGTTCGCGCCACTTCGCCTACGGCTACGGCGACGCCAACCCCCTGTACTGCGACCCGGACTACGCGGCGAAGACCCGCTGGGGCGCGCTCGTCGCACCGCCGACCTTCCTCTACACGATGGGAGAGGACGCGGCCCCGGCACCGGACCCGGACACCAAGGCGCTGCTCAAGGGCGACCCCTTCGCGGGTCTCGGTTCCTATCAGGCGGTGATGGAGTTCGAGTGGTGGACGCCCCTCCAACTCGGCGACCGCTGCCGGGTGTTGCAGACCCAAGTCGGCGTGGAGCTCAAGCGCAGCAGCTTCGGCGGGCGTACCGCACATGTCGTCCGTGACTACCTCTACGCCAACGGACGCGGCGAGATGCACGCTCTGCGGCGCGGCACCTGGATCAACGCCGAACGCCACACGTCCAAGAAGCGCGCCAAGGAAGCGCTCGAACAACAGCCGTACCCGCCTGAGCAGTTGGCCGAGATCGACGCCGCGTACGCCGCCGAGACCAGGCGCGGCGCCGAACCCCGCTACTGGGAGGACGTCGAGGTCGGCGAGGCACTGCAACCCCGCGTGAAAGGCCCGTTGACCACGACGGACGTGGTCGTCTGGCACCTGGGCTGGGGCATGCAGCTCACCCCGCCCGGCGCCTTCGGCATCGCGGCGGCCGTACGGCGGAAGGCCCCCGGCCTCTACCCGCCCAACCGCCTGGGCGTCCCCGACACCGTGCAGCGCCTGCACTGGGAACCCGAGCGGGCCCGCGAACTCGGCCTCCCCAACCCCTACGACTACGGCGGTATGCGCGAGACCTGGCTCTGCCATCTCCTCACCGACTGGATCGGCGACGACGGATGGCTGTGGCAACTGCGCTGCGAACACCGCAAGTTCAACTACCTCGGCGACACCACCTGGGTGCGCGGCACGGTCGTCGACAAACGGCAGGTGGACGGCCGCAGCGAGGTGCACGTCGACGTGCGCTGCGAGAACCAGCGCGGTGAAGTCACCACACCCGGGAGGGCAGTTGTGCTGCTGCCGACCAGGGAGCGGGCCGTCGAACTGCCCGAGCCGCCCGCCCGGGACCTGGACGGCATGGTCGCCCACGAACTGGAGCGGTTCGCCGTCAACTGAACGGCAGTCGAGAACGAGAACTCAGGAGGCAAGGTGTCGGACGAAGTGCTGGTGGAGCGCCGGGGCGCGGTCCAGGTCATCACGATCAACCGTCCCAAGGTCAAGAACGCGCTGGACGCCGGGGTGGGCGCCGGAATCGCCGCCGCCGTCGACGAGTTGGACGAGACGGGCGAACTGCGGGTCGGCGTGCTCACGGGAGCGGGGGGCACGTTCTCGGCGGGCATGGACCTCAAGGCGTGGCTGCGCGGTGAGAGCCCCGCGATCGAGGGCCGGGGTCTGTGCGGGATCACCATCACCCCGCCGCGCAAACCGCTGATCGCGGCGGTCGAGGGCTGGGCGCTGGCCGGCGGCTTCGAGCTGCTGCTCGCCTGCGACCTCGTCGTGGCGTCGCGCGGGGCGAAGGTCGGGGTACCGGAGGTGACACGGTCCCTGGTCGCCCGGGCCGGTGCGGCACTGCGCCTGCCCCAACGAGTGCCGTACGCGATCGCGTTGGAGCTGTTGCTGACCGGCGAGCCCATCACCGCCGAACGCGCGGCCGAGGTCGGACTCGTCAACCGGCTCACCGACGAGGGCGGCGCGCTCGCCGGCGCGCTGGAACTCGCCGAGACCATCGCGGCGAACGGCCCGCTCGCCGTCGCCGCCACCAAGCAGATCGCGCAGTCCGCGGCCGACTGGACGCTGGAGGAGGGCTGGATCCGGCAGGCCGAGATCGCCTCGCCGGTGTTCTCGTCCGAGGACGCGCGGGAGGGCGCCGCAGCGTTCGCCGAGAAGCGTCCGCCGGTGTGGAAGGGACGCTGACAGCGTCGTAGGAGAAGTATCGGGATCCTCAACTCAGGCTGCCAGGGAGGGTGTTGTGAGCGCAGGACCACTGTCCGGCTGTCGGGTGGTCGAACTCGGTGGCATCGGGCCGGGCCCGTTCGCCGGGATGCTCCTCGCCGACCTCGGCGCGGAGGTCGTCCGGGTGGACCGGCCCGAGCGGGCGGCCGAGCGCGACGCGGGCGGACCCGCGGACGTCCTCAACCGGGGCAAGCGGTCGGTCGTACTCGACCTGAAGCACCCGGCGGGACCCGCCGCCCTTCTCCAACTCGCCGAGCGTGCCGATGTGCTGATCGAGGGATTCCGCCCCGGCGTCACCGAACGCCTCGGCATCGGACCCCACGAGTGCCTGGCCCGCAACCCCCGCCTGGTGTACGGCAGGATGACCGGCTGGGGCCAGACCGGACCGCTCGCCGCAGCCGCCGGACACGACCTCACCTACATCGCCCTCACCGGCGCGCTCGGTGCGATCGGCGACGCGGCGGGACCCCCGCAGATACCGCTCAACCTGGTCGGCGACTTCGGGGGCGGCGGCTGCTACCTGGTGATCGGCGTGCTCGCCGCCCTGCATGCCGTAGGACGTACGGGAGTTGGCCAGGTCGTCGACGCGGCCATCGTCGACGGAACGGCCCATCTCCTCGCGAGCACCTTCGGCAAACTCGGGCGCGGGGCCTGGACCGACGAGCGGGGCATCAACCAACTCGACGGCGGCTGGCCCTTCTACGCCGTCTACGAGACCAAGGGCGGCGGACATGTGGCCGTCGGCGCCCTCGAAGCCAAGTTCTACCGGCGGCTGATCGAGCTGCTGAAGCTCGACGTCGATCCCGACCTCCAGCACGACCGGTCGACCTGGCCGGAGCTGCGCCGCCGGCTGGCCGAACGCTTCGCCGAGCGCACCCGCGACGAGTGGGCGGCCCTGTTCGAGGGCACCGACGCCTGCGTCGCACCCGTCCTCGGTCTCACCGAGGCGGCGGCGCACCCCCAACTGGCCGCGCGAGGCAGCCTGTTCACCCGGGAGGGCGTCGTCCAGCCCGCCGCGGCACCCCGCTTCTCGGCGACACCGTCCAGCCCCGGCCCCGCCGCCCCACCCGTGGGCGCCGACACCCGTGCCGTCCTCCGGGACTGGGAGATCGCCGACGCCGACGAGCTCGTCGACAGCGGCGCCGTCGTCCAGTTCCCCACTGACTGAAAGGACCCTGCCATGCCCGAGGCCGTCATCGTCGACGCCGTACGCACACCCATCGGCAAGCGCAACGGCTCCCTGGCCGCCGTGCACGCGGCCGACCTGTCGGCACATGTACTGACCGCGCTCGCGGAACGCACCGGCATCGACCCCGGCACCGTGGACGACGTGATGTGGGGCTGCGTCACCCAGATCGGCGACCAGTCGAGCAACATCGCCCGCTTCGCGGCACTGGCCGCGGGCTGGCCCGAGCACGTCCCCGGGGTGACCATCAACCGGGCCTGTGGTTCCAGCCAGCAGGCCGTCGACTCCGCCGCACACGCCGTCATGGCCGGCCAGTACGACCTCGTGGTCGCCGGGGGAGTGGAGACCATGACCAGGGTCCCGCTGGGCTCGCACCGGACCACCGGACAGCCGTACGGACCCGCCGTCCTGGCCCGCTACGACGGGTTCCAGTTCAGCCAGGGAGTCGGCGCCGAGCTGATCTCCGAGCGGTGGGGCCTCACCCGCACCCGCCTGGACGAGTTCGCGTCCGAGTCGCACGCCAAGGCGGCAGCGGCGATCGACTCAGGCGTCTTCGACGACCACACCGTGCCCATCGAGGTCGACGGCACCAAGTTCACCGTCGACGAGGGCCTGCGGCGCGGCACTTCGGTCGAGACCCTCGCCAAACTCAAGCCGTCGTTCAAGGAGGACGGTGTGATCCACGCCGGAAACGCCTCCCAGATCTCCGACGGCGCCGCCGCACTGCTCATCACAACTCCCGAACGGGCAAGGGAGTTGGGCCTCAAGCCGATCGCCCGCTACCACTCGGGCGCGGTCAGCGGCGCGGACCCGATCATGATGCTGACGGGGCCGATCCCCGCGACGGAGAAGGTCCTGCGCAGGTCCGGCCTGTCCATCGAGGACATCGGGGTGTTCGAGGTCAACGAGGCTTTCGCACCAGTACCGTTGGCGTGGCTGGCCGAGACCGGCGCCGACCCCGAGCGGCTCAACCCGCTGGGCGGAGCGATCGCGGTCGGTCATCCGCTCGGCGGCTCCGGGGCCATCCTGATGACCCGGCTGCTCGCCCGGATGCGGCAACGGAACCTGCGCTACGGCCTCCAGACGATGTGCGAGGGCGGCGGAACGGCCAACGCCACGATCATCGAGCTGCTTCCGTGACGATCGGCCCCGACGGCGACGCCCTGAGTCACGTCACTTCTCGTCCGTCCAGGCCAGCGTCACCTGCATCTCGCTGAACCGCCAGCCCACCGGGGTCCGTTCGGCCGTGCACGCGACGCGCAGACCGCTGGTCCGGTGGGGCGCCGCGCCGTCACGGTAGAAGTGCACGAGCTGGTTGGCGGTCGCCGTCGCGCGGTCGCCGTCGAGGCGCACCAGCACATCACCGTGCATGTGCTGGGTGCGCTGCCCCTCGACCCAGCTCTTCCCGAGGAAGGCGGTCAGCTCGTCGAGGCCGTGCAGGTCGCCCCGGGGCGAGTGCGCCACGACGTCGGCGTGGAAGACGGACCCGGCGTCGTCGTGGCGGCACTCGTCCAGCAGGTTGGCCAGGTGCGCGAACAGGTCGGTGATCTCGGCTCGGTCGTCGGCCGGGGTGGCAACGGGCAAGGCAGCTCCTTTGATGGTCGCCCCAACATTAGGGCGCCCGGCGGGAGTTGCCGTTCCCATTTCTCACCAGCTGACGGGCAACTCGTAGATGCCGTAGGCCTGCGAGTCCTCCTTGAACTTCAACTCCGAGACGTCCACGGCGAGTTGCAGCGTCGGGATCCGGCGGAACAACGTGCTGAAGACGACGTGGAGTTCGATGCGGGCGAGCTGCTGGCCCACGCACTGGTGCGGGCCCCAGCCGAACGCGTGGTGGTGGGCCGCGGCGCGGGTGAGGTCGAGCTTCTCAGGGTCGGGGAACGCCTGCGGGTCCCAGTTGGCGGCCGGCAGCGAAGCGATCACGCCCTCGCCCGCGCGGATGACCTCACCGTCGATCTCGATGTCCTCGACGACGGCCCGGCGCGCGAGCAGATGCGGGATGGTGAGGTAGCGCAGCAGCTCCTCCACCGTGCTCGTCACATACTTCGCGTCGTCGGAGTGCTCGCGCAGGCCCGCGAGTTGAGTGGGGTTCTGCAGCAGCAGCGCGGTGCCCAGCGTGATCATGTTGGCGCTGGTGTCGTGCCCGGCGACGAGCAGGATGTGCCCGAGAGGGGCCGCCTCTTCCATCGACAGCTCGCCCGCCTTGATGCGCGCGCCGAGGTCGGAGAGGACGTCCTCGCCGGGGTTGTCCATCTTGCCCTCGATGAGCCCGGCGATGTAGCGGCGCACGGTCGCCGTGCTCTCCGCCGCCTTCTCCGGGGTCTTGAAGCGCGCGTTGGTCACGCCCGCGTGCTCCTGGAAGAAGTCATGATCCTCGTACGGCACCCCGAGCAGCGCGCAGATCATCAGTGAGGGCAGCGGGAGCGACAGGGCCTCGTTCAGCTCGGTCGGATTGGGACCGTCCAGCATCTTGTCGATGAGGTCGTCGGTGATCCGCTGGATCTCCGGGCGGATCTTCTCCATCCGGTGCCGGGTGAACGAACTCGTGAGCATCCGCCGCCACCGCGTGTGCTCGGCCCCGTCGGTGTTGTTGATCGACGGCTGGATATGCGCCGCGTGCGCCTTCATCGCCTCGGTCGTGTGCGGATATCCGGGCGCGCCGATATTCGCGCTGAGCCGGGGATCGGTCAGCAACTGCCGCTGGGCCGCGTGCGTCGTGACCACCCACGGGGTCGTACCGTCCCAGGTCTTCGCCCGCACCAGGGCCTTGCCCGAGTCGTGCAGCTTGAGCAGCCCCGGCGGCGGCGCGAACGGGCACTCGCCCGATCGGGACGAAGGGTACTCCGGCAGTTCCTCGGAGACGTCGGTTCCGGCCACGCTCTCGGTCATGGTTCTGTCGTCCTCTCGTCGGCCCCACACCTGACGGAACCATACGTCGACCGATCGGTACAATCAATCTCCCGGAAACCTTCAGGGAATGCGAACTCCATTTATTGACCGGATGGTCCATTTGCTGGCGGGGTGGGTCAGCGAGGCTCCCGCGGCATCTCGAGCCCCCGCTCGGCCACCTGCGTCCGCAGCACTTCGTTCGCCCCGCCCGCGATCGTGTACGCCCGCGAGTACAGATGCGCGTCCTGCCACCAGCCGTCCGCCACGGCGTCCTCGTCGCCCTCGATCAGCAGCCCGTCCGTGCCCTGGAGGCTGAGGCCGAAGTCGACCAGGTCGTGATTCAGCTCGCTGAAGAAGATCTTGCCGAGGAGGGAGTCGGTCGGGCCCTCCGTGCCGTGCAGCATCCTGGACTGGGCGAGCCCGATCAGCGCGGCGTTCACCTGCACCCGCGTGGCCAGCTCGCCGATCGCCTGCCGGGTCGCGGTGTCGTCCAGCGCGGGCCCGCCGTTGACCGAGGTGTGCGCGGCGAGACGTAGCAAGTCGTCGAGTACGGCGACCAGTTCGACGCCGCGCGCCGCGACACCGGAACGCTCGTGGCCGAGGCTGCTCATCGCCACCCGCCAGCCGTCGTTCACGCGCCCGATCACGTTCGTGGCCGGGATGCGCACGCCGTCGAGGAAGACCTCGTTGAAGTCGGTCGTGCCGGTGATCTCCCGCAGTGGCCGGACATCGACACCGGGGCTGCGCAGATCGAGGGCGAACGCGGTGATGCCCTTGTGCTTCGGCGCCTCGCGGTCCGTGCGCGCGAGCAGGTAACCCATGTCCGCGTGCTGGCCGTTGGTGGTCCACACCTTCTGACCGTCCACGACGAACGCCGCGTCCTCTCCTTCGCCCTCGCGGACCGCCCGCGTCCGCAGTGCGGCCAGATCACTGCCCGCCTCCGGCTCGCTGAACAGCTGGCACCACACGTCCTCGCAGGAACGGATACGGGGCAGGAAACGCGCCCGCTGCTCGTCGGTGCCGAACTCCAGCAACGCGGCCGAGGCCAGCGAGGCGGCGCCGATCGGCTGCCAGGTGCGGGCGCGGGCGATCTCCTCGGCCACGACGGACGGTTCCAGCGGATGCGCGTCGGGTCGGCCGCCGTACTCGGCCGGCCAGTCGATGCCGAGGAAACCCGCCTCGTACAGCTTGGCCGTCCACTCCCGGATCGCCGGCATCAGTTCCGGCTCCGGTGCGCGCACTCCCGTATGGGTCTTGATGCCGGGGGCGTGCTCGGCGACGAAGGCGCGCACCTTCCTCCGGAACGCTTCGAGCTCGGGCGTGGACTCCAGACGCATCGCTGTCGGCTCCCTGTTCTCATGCCGCGGCCCTGAAATGAGGCTACTCTAACCAGGTCGATCACCCACTTGCCAAGGGTCGGGACCAGAAAAAGTGGCCTCATCTAGGTTCCAGGTACCCGAACCGCACGCCTCCTGCCCAGGTGACGAATAGACTGGGGATCCGCAATATCCGCCCCAGAGGAGTTGGCCATGGCGACTGCCGTCGACCGCGAGCCCGCCGACGGCGAGACCGGCATTCCGGTCGGCAAGCTGGCCGCGCAGACCGCGCGCCGTATCGAGGCGACCGTGATCCGCCAGGGCTGGCCGGTGGGCGAGTCGCTGGGCTCCGAGGTGGACCTGCGGGAGCGACTCGGCGTGAGCCGGGCGGTGCTGCGCGAGGCGGTACGGCTCGTCGAGCACCACCAGGTGGCCCGGATGCGACGCGGCCCGAACGGCGGCCTGATCGTCTGCGCACCCGACGCGGGACCGGCCACCCGCGCCATGGTGATCTACCTCGAATACATCGGCACCAGCGTCACCGACCTGCTCCAGGCCCGCCTCCTGCTGGAGCCGATCGCGGCCGGACTCGCCGCCGACCGCATCACCGAACAGGGCATCGACACCCTCCGCACCACACTCGACGCCGAACTCGACCACTGGGACGACCCCGGCGTCCACTCACAGGACCCCCTCCACCCCGTGCTCGCCCAGCTGTCGGGCAACCCGGTCCTGCACCTCTTCGTCGACGTACTCACGCGGCTCACCGCCCGCTACGCGCACACCTCACGCCGTGTCTCCAAGACCGAGATGCACGCGGCGAAGGACACCTCGCACCGCGCGCACAAAGCCGTCGTCGACGCGGTGATCGCCGACGACGGGGCCCGCGCGCAGACGGAGTTGACCGCGCATCTGGAGTCGGTGGCCGGCTGGATCGAGAAGCACCGGGTGCGGCGCGGACAGCGGATCGCGGGCAATGTCGTCGAGCCCGAACTGGTCGAGGGGCCGCGCGCCAAACTCGCCGAGGTGGTCGCGGCACGCATCCACGACGACATCGCCGCGCGCGGCTGGCAGACCGGCATGGTGCTCGGCTCGGAGGCCGACCTGCTCGCCCGCTACTCGATCAGCCGGGCCGTACTCCGGGAAGCCGTACGGCTGTTGGAGTACCACTCGGTGGCCCGGATGCGCCGCGGCCCCGGCGGCGGCCTGATCGTCACCGAGCCCGAGCCGCAGGCCAGCATCGACACCATGGCCCTGTTCCTGGAGTACCAGGGCGTCACCGCCGACGACCTGCGGATCGTCCGCAACGCCATCGAACTGGGCATCGTCGCCCGGGTCACCGCCAGAGTCGCGGAGGGCGACAAAGAGGTGACCGAAAGGCTCGCCAAAGCCGTCCGCTGGAGCACGGAGGGCCCCGCCGACGACCCGCGCAAGGCCGACCTCTTCCACACCGAACTCGCCGCGCTCTCCGACAACCCGGTGCTGTCCCTGTTCCTCTCCATCATCACCGAACTGTTCCGCCGCCACGCCTCGGGCCACGACCGCCCGCTGCCGGGCGACACGGCGGCCGAGGAGGTCCAGCACGTGCACCAGCGGATTCTCGACGCCATCGTCGAGGGCGACGCCGGAGTGGCCCGGCACCGGATGCGCCGCCACCTGGACGCGCTGATCCCCTGGTGGCACTGACCTCCTGACGATCGACGGGCAACGCCCCTGTGCGGCCGTCGGGCCCACGGGGGCGTTCTGTTGGATCGACCTGTGTCGGCCGAGACTAATTAGGTATACTGAATAGGTCGAGCCGAAGGAGATCCGATGCGCCGGACCCTGTTCGAAGAGACCCATGAGGACTTCCGTCTGCTGGTCCGTGACTTCATCGCCCGCGAGGTGGTCCCGTCGTACGAGGACTGGCGGCGCGCCGGACTCGTCCCCCGGGACCTGTTCACCGCACTGGGCAAGCTCGGCATCATCGGCACGTCCATCCCGGAGGAGTACGGCGGGGGCGGCCAGGACGACTACCGCTACAACGCCGTGATCCAGGAGGAGTGCGCACGGGCCTGCGTCACACTCGGCGGGCTGCGCACCCACCTGGACATCGTCGTCCCGTACTTCACCGGCCTGGCCAACGCCGAGCAACGGGCGCGCTGGCTCCCGGGGTTGGCCTCCGGCGAGCTGTACACCGCGATCGCGATGAGCGAGCCCGCCACCGGCTCAGACCTCGCCGGCATCACCACGCGGGCCGTCCGCGACGGCGACCACTTCGTCCTCAACGGCGCGAAGACCTTCATCACCGGCGGCCACCACGCCGACCTGGTGATTGTGGTCGCCCGCACGACAGTTGACCCCGGCAACCGGCGCGCCGGACTCTCCCTCCTCGTCGTGGAGAAGGGCACGCCCGGCTTCACGGTCGGGCGCAGGCTGGAGAAGATCGGCCTGCCCGTCCAGGACACCGTGGAACTCGCCTTCGACGACGTCCGCGTGCCCGCCGCCAACCTCCTCGGCGAGGAAGGCGCCGCCTTCACCCTCCTCGGCCGCAACCTCGCCCAGGAACGCCTGGCCATCGCGGTCGGCGCGGTCGCCCAGGCCCGTACCGCGATCGACCTGACCGTCGCCTATGTCCGCGACCGGACGGTGTTCGGGAAACCGCTGGCCCAGTTCCAGAACACGAAGTTCGAACTCGCCGCGCTGGACGCCGAGTTGACCGCCGCGCAAGCCCTGCTGGACGCATCGATCACCGCGCTCGTCGCGGGTGAACTCGACCCCGTGGACGCGGCCCGCACCAAGCTGGTGTGCACCGAGACCCAGGGGCGCGTGGTCGACCGCTGTCTCCAACTGCACGGCGGCTACGGCTACATCCTCGAATCCCCGATCGCCCGCCTGTACGCGGACGCCCGTGTGACCCGTATCTACGGCGGCACCAGCGAGGTCATGAAGCTCATCATCAGCAAGTCCCTGGGCCTATAAGACCGTTTAGACCATGAGGAGTTGGGTGTGAACATCGACGGTTCAGCGGCACTCGTCACCGGCGGCGCCTCCGGGCTCGGCCTGGCCACCGCGCGCCGCATCATCGAACGCGGCGGACGCGTCGTCCTCGCCGACATCTCCGAGGAACAGGGCGTCAAGGCGGTCGCCGACCTCGGTGAGGCGGCACGCTTCGTCCGCACGGACGTCACCGACCCGAGCGAGGTCACCGCCGCCCTCGACGCCGCCGAGCAACTCGGCACCCTGCGCGCAGTCGTGCACTGCGCCGGACGCGGCGGCGACCGCACCCGGATCATCGACCGCGACCGAAACCCCGGCGAACTCGACACCTTCGCCGAGGTCGTACGCGTCAACCTGATCGGCACCTACAACGTGCTGCGCCTGGCCGCCGCCCGCCTCGCCGGCAACGAGGTCGTCGACGGCGACCGGGGTGCCGTAGTACTCACCGCGTCGGTCGCCGCGTTCGACGGCCAGATCGGGCAGACCTCCTACACCGCCGCCAAGGCCGGAGTCCACGGCATCACCCTCGTCGCCGCCCGCGACCTGGCCAGCTGGCAGATCCGGGTGAACACCATCGCCCCCGGAATCATGGACACCCCGATGCTCGGCCGCCTCCGCGCCGACATCCGCGACGGCCTCGCCGCCTCCGTACCGCACCCCAAGCGACTCGGTGACCCGGACGACTTCGCGCGCCTCGCCGTGGAGATGCTGGAGAACCCGTACCTCAACGGCCAGACCGTCCGCCTCGACGGCGCCATCCGCATGGCCCCGCGATGACAGCGGACGAGACCGGCGAGTCGGACGACCAATTCCGCGCCCGACTGCGGGCCTTCCTCACAGAGCACCATCCCGGGCGCCGCCCCAAGGACCCCGTCGAGCGGGTCGCCTGGCAGAAGAAGTGGCTCGCAACGCTGTTCGACGCCGGTTATGCAGGCCCGAGTTGGCCGCGTGAGTACGGCGGCATGGACCTGTCCTTCGCACGCCAGGTCAGCTACCAGGAGGAGTACGCACGCGCCCGCGTCCCCGGACCCCTGGGCACCGGACTGGGCATCGCCGCCCCCACCCTCATTAAGTACGGCACACCCGAGCAGAAGGAGCGCCACCTGCGCCCCATGCTGCGCGGCGACATGGTGTGGGCCCAGGGCTACTCCGAACCGGAGGCGGGCTCGGACCTCCCCGCGCTGCGCACGACGGCGCGGCGCGAAGGCGAGGAGTACGTCGTCAACGGTCAGAAGGTGTGGAACAGTTCGGCCGACATCGCCGACATCTTCTTCACCCTCGTCCGCACCGGACCGCCCGACTCCCGCCAGGAAGGCATCAGTTACCTCCTGATCGACGCCCACGCCCCCGGAGTGACGGTACGGCCGCTGCGCGACCTGACGGGCGACGCGCACTTCTGCGAGATCTTCTTCGACGACGTCCGTGTCCCGGTCGCCGACCGCATCGGCGAGGAGAACGGCGGCTGGCCGCTGGTGCGCACGAGCCTCGGGCACGAGCGCGCGGCCGGCGCGATGAACCAAGCGGCTCTGTACCGCCGGGTGTTGGACGAGTTGATCGAACTCGCCCACGAACGCGGCGCCACGGCCGACCCGCTCGTCCGCGACCGGCTCGCCGACTTCGAGATCCGCGTCCGCGTCATGCGGCTCACCGGCATGCGCACCATCGCCGACATCATGGCCAAGGGCGAGCCCGGGCCTGCCTCTTCGACCGCACGGCTGTCCATCGTGACCTTCGAGCAGGAGCTGCACGAGTTCGCGCTCGACCTGCTCGGACCGTACGGCATCCTCGGCCGCCGCGACCCGCACGCCGTCCAACGCGGGCGCTGGGTATGGGGGTTCCTGCGCACCCGCGCCTCGTCCATCGGCGCGGGCACCGCCGAGATCCAGCGCAACACGATCGCCGAGCAGGTGCTCGGCCTGCCCCGTGACCCGGCGATGCCGACCGTGGAGAGGACCCGATGAAGGCCGCACGCTGCACGGAGTACGGTCCGCCCGGTGGCCTCGCGGTCGTCGAACTCGACGATCTCCGGCCAGGACCGGGCGAGGTACTGGTCCGCGTGCACGCGGCGGCGGTGAACTTCCCGGACGTACTCCTCGTGGCGAACCGCTACCAGGTGCCCGCGCCACTGCCCTTCACGCCCGGCAGTGAATTCGCCGGTGTGGTCACCGAGTTGGGCCCGGGAGTGTCCGGCCCACCCGTCGGCTCACCCGTCGCCGGAGCGGTGCTCACCGGCGCCTTCGCCGAACAGGTCGTGGTGCCCGTCGCGAGCCTGCGCCATGTCCCCGAGGGGCTCGACATGGTGCACGCCGCCGCCTTCCACGTCACGTACGCCACCGCCTACCACTCCCTCGTCACCGTCGGACAGGGCAGCGCGGAAGAGTGGGTGGCGGTGCTCGGTGCGGCCGGCGGGGTCGGTTCGGCGGCCGTCGACATCGCGACGCGGCTCGGCCTGCGGGTGGTCGCCGCCGCGTCGAGCCAGGAGCGGCTGACGGTCGCCCGCAAGCTGGGCGCAGAGGCGGGTGTCGACTACGTCCACGAGGATCTCAAGCTCCGCACAAGGGAGTTGACCGGCGGCGAGGGCGTCCACCTCGTGATCGACCCGGTGGGCGGCGACCACGCGGAGGCCGCCCTGCGCGCGCTGCGCCGGGGCGGCCGGTTCGTCACGGTCGGGTACGCCGACGGGAAGATCCCGCGCATCCCGCTGAACCTGGTGCTGCTCAAGGACTTGGTCGTGCGGGGCTTCGAGATCCGTACGGTACGGCAGTACGCCCCGGAGGCCGTGGCCGCCGCCGACCGCGCCCTGGCCGGGATGGTCCGGGACGGGATGCGCCCGCTGGTCTCCCGGGTCCACCCGCTCGCCGAGGTCGCTGCCGCCCTCACCGATGTCGCCGAGCGCAGGACCACCGGCAAGGTGGTCCTGGATCTCATGGCGTAGCAAATACCGTCAGAACGTGGGGAGTTGAGGACGCTTGCGGACATAGCCGCCGGCGTCCACCCGCATCTGCATGCCGGTGACATAGCGGGACTCGTCGGAGACCAGGAAGAGCACCATGTCGGAGACGTCCTCCGGCTCGACGTAGGGAATGTCCATCCCGGTCGTCGCCGGGAACGACAGCAGGGCGTCCTCGCGCGTCGGGTTCTCGAGGTCCGGCCGGAACGAGCGGTACATGATGTCGCTGTTGAGCATGTCCGTGTTGACGTTGGTGGGATGCAGGCCGTTGACCCGGATCCGCCGTGACAGCAGCACGGTCGCCAAGTCGTGGACGAACGCGGCCACTTGGCGCTTGGCGAAGGAGTAGCCGAGGCCCCCGGGGCCGTTGGTCGGGCTGTCGACGGTCGCCGGGGTCAGGGCCGCGATGGACCCGGTCGCCACGATGGAGGCGCCGTTCGGCAGATGCGGGAGAGCGGCCTCGACGGCGTGCACGACTCCGTTGAAGTCGACGGTGACGGCGTCGATGAAGGCCTGGACGCCCTGCTGGGGACCGAGCGGTGCGATTCCGGCCTGCGCCACCACGGCGTCCAGCCCCCCGAGTTCGGCCACCCCGTCGGCCACGGCAGCCTTGAGCGCCGCCGGATCCCGTACGTCCGCCTTGCGCGCCACGATGCGCCGCCCGAGCTTCTCGACCTGGCGCACGGTCTCGTCCAGGTCGTCCTGGGTCGCCAGCGCGTACGCGTTCGTCGCGATGTCCTCGCACAGGTCGACGGCGATGATGTCGGCGCCCTCCGCGGCCAGCCGGAGCGCGTGGGCGCGGCCCTGTCCGCGTGCCGCCCCGGTGATGAACACGACCTTGTCCTGTACTCGGCCCATCCTGGGGCTCCTTCCGCCGGAAATAAAAGAGTAGCCTGAATACTGTCCGATGGCGCTGTTCGTGATCCATGATCGGTATCAAGTCCGCTGACCGCTGGCCGGTTTCCGTTCAGTGGGACCTGAACAGTGCACACAATTCGGCCGGTGCTAGAGAGTCCATGAGATTCGAGGGAGCACATCGATGCCATTGCAGCCATGGATGAAGTTGCTGTCGACCGACGACCACCTGATCGAGCCGCCGCGCCTGTGGACGGACCGCCTGCCGGCCAAGTACCGCGACCTCGGGCCGAGGATCGTCGAGCAGGCACGGGGAGAGGGCCAGGCCCCGGCCGAGGTGTGGAACTACGAGGGCCGCATCTACCCCTACATCGGCCTGAACGCCGTGGCGGGCAAGTCGCCCGAGGAGTTCGGCCTCGAACCGACCCGCTACGACGAGATGATCCCGGGCTGCTACGACCCGAAGGCCCGGCTGCGCGACATGGACCTGGACGGGGTGTGGGGCGCCCTGTGCTTCCCGTCGTTCCCGCGCTTCGCCGGCACCGTGTTCCTGGACGGCCAGGACCGCCGACTCGCCCTGCTGTGCGTGCAGGCGTGGAACGACTTCGTGATCGACGAGTGGTGCGCCACCGCACCCGGCCGCCTCATCCCGCTGGTCATCCTGCCGCTGTGGGACGTCGACGCCTGCGCGGCCGAGATCCGGCGTACGGCGGCCAAGGGCGCCAAGGCGATCTCGTTCCCGGAGAACCCGGTCCCGCTGGGCCTGCCGTCGTTCCACACCGACCACTGGGACCCGGTGTTCACGGCGGCCGAGGAGACCGACATGCCGCTGTGCCTGCACTTCGGCACCTCGGGCGCGGCGCCCAGGACGGCTCCGGAGGCGCCCTTCGCGGTGACGATCACCCTGTTCGCCACCAACTCGATGTACGCGGCCGCCGACCTGCTGTTCTCCCCGGTCCTCCACAACCACCCGCGGCTGAAGATCGGCCTGTCCGAGGGCGGGATCGGCTGGATCCCGTATCTGCTGGAGCGCGCCGACGGCACCTGGGAGCGGCACCGCTTCTACCAGAACGTCAACCAGACCGTGCGGCCGTCCGACCTGTTCCACAAGCACTTCCACGGCTGCTTCATCGACGACCGCTTCGGTGTGGAGGTACGGCACCACATCGGCGTCGACAAGATCACCTGGGAGTGCGACTACCCGCACTCCGACTCGTACTGGCCCAAGAGCCGCGCCTACGCGGCCGAGGTCCTCGCGGACGTGCCGGACGACGAGGTGCACAAGATCGTGGAACTGAACACCCGCCGTCTCTACAACCTCCCCGCATGAGCGGGCGCCCGGAGTCCGAGCGCTCCGACTGGACCGACCTCGACCTGCTGACCCGCGACGAGGCGTACGGCCGTCTCCAGGAGGAGATCGGCCTCACCGTCGGTCGGCTCGCCGAACTCGGCGCGGACGACGCGGCCGAACGAGAACTCCTCGACACCCGGCTGCGCGCCCTGCGCGAGGCCGCCGAGGATCTCAATGTCCGCTGAGCGAAGGGGAGTTGGCGTGGGGCGTGTGGAGGGCAAGGTCGCGCTCATCACGGGCGCGGCCCGTGGTCAAGGGCGCTCGCACGCCGTGCGGCTGGCGGAGGAGGGCGCCGACGTCGTCGTCACCGACGTGTGCCACGACATCAGCGACGAGCTGCCCTATTCGTTGGCGTCCAAGGAACAGCTCGAAGAAACAGCGGAGTTGGTGCGGGCGACCGGCCGCCGGTGTGTAGCCGTTCAGGCCGATGTGCGCTCGGTCGCCGAGATGCGGGTCGCGGTCGACGCGGCGCGGGAGGAGTTCGGGCGGCTCGACACGCTGGTGGCCAACGCGGGTGTGATGAGTATCGGAGCCGCCTGGGAACTCTCCGAGGAGGCCTGGGACGTCGTCATGGACGTCAACCTCAAGGGCCCCTGGAACGCGGTGCGGGCCGCGATCCCCTGGATGATCGAGGCAGGACAGGGCGGCTCCGTCATCATCACCAGTTCGGCCGCCGGCATCCGCGGCCATGTGCCGTACGCCCACTACACGGCCAGCAAACACGGTGTCGTCGGCCTGATGAAGGCGCTGTCCAACGAACTCGCCCCGCACCGCATCCGGGTGAACACCGTGCACCCCACCGGCGTCAGCGACACCGGCATCACCGTCGGCGTCCCGATCGAGGAACTCGCCGCGCGGGAACCGCTGTTCGCGCTCGCCGCGATGAATCCCCTCGCCCCGTACGTCGAGCCGCGCGACGTGTCGAACGCCGTCCTGTTCCTCGCGTCGGACGAGTCGCGTTATGTCACCGGCCTCCAGTTCACCGTCGACGCGGGCTCGACGAACAAGCCGTAGAGCGGAGTTGTGCATGAAGATCACGATCGACTCCTCGCTGTGCTCCGGGCACGCGAGGTGCGCGGCGGCGGCGCCGGAGGTGTTCCGGCTCGACGACGACGGCTACGCGCTGCCCTACGACGGCGAGGTGCCGCGGGAGCTGCAACAGGCGGCCAGAGATGGGGAGTTGGCCTGCCCTGAGCGGGCGATCACCGTCGAGCAGTGACACGGAACAGCCCCACGGCCGTGGACCGTGGGGCTGTTCTGCTGCCTGCTCGGATCAGCCGGCGGGCTGCGGCGGCGGGGTGAAGTGGTGGCCCCAGAAGGCGCCGTCGGTGATCTCGTAGACCGGGACCGGCTCGGGCACCTTCAGGCCGTTCCAGCCGAACTCGACGGCATAGTTCTCCGGCGACCACACGTAGAACGACACCATGTGGTCGTTGGTGTGCTTGCCCAGCGAGTGCATCATCGGGACCTCGAGCTTCGCGGCCCGGTCCAGGGCGCGGCCCACGTCGTCCAGCGTCTTGCCCTCGACCATGAAGTGCAGCAGCCGCCCGGGACCCGGCGCCGGGGTGACGCCCAGGGTGTGGTGGCGGGGGTTGCAGCCCATGAACCAGGTCGTGCCGCCCGGCGAGCGCATCGTGTTGCGCTCGATGAAGCCGAGGGTGTTGACGTAGAAGTCGAACGTGCCCCGCGCGTCCTCGGCGGAGACGATCGCGTGCCCGAAGCCCATGTCACCGGTCAGGAAGCCGGAGACCAGCGGGGTGTGCACCGGGACGTGGTCGAGGATCGCGCCGTAGAACAGCTCGACCGGGTTGCCGCCCGGGTCGTTGAACTTGACGAAGCCGGTGACCCTGCGTTCCGCGGCCTCGTCCTCGGTGCCGGCGGTCACCTTGATGCCGGTCTTCTCGACATCGGCGACCAGCCTCGCCAACTCCCGCTCGTCGATGACCTCGAAGCCCAGCGCGGTCATTCCGCTCTGCGAACCGGGGGAGACCACGATGCGGGCCGGATAGTCGTCCATCCGGTAGTACAGGGATTCCGGGTCGCCGCCCGCAACAGGCATCAGGCCGAGGAAATCCGCCCCGAACACCTTCCATTTCTCGATGTCACTGGATTCCAGCCGGACATACCCGAGTGAGCGCACACCCATCAGGGTTCTCCCATCACCGTCGTCAAGTCCTTGCCCTCCGACGCTAATCAGGCGGGCGGACCAGCAGCCGTGGACGTCCCACTGATCGGGAGGAGTGCGACACCCGGGCGGGACGCGGTGGCACGGTGACTGTCGCCCGTCACCCCGCGACCGGAGGCCACGCACCGCCATGACACTCACCGCTGAGGACACCCTGCGCGAACTGCACACCGACGAGGGCACGTTGCGCTACCACGAGGCGGGCGACGGGCCACCCCTGCTCCTGCTGCACGGCTCCGGTCCGGGCGTGACCGGCTGGCGCAACTACCGGGGAAATCTCCCCCTGTTCGCGAAGCACTTCCGCTGCCTCGCCCTGGAATTCCCCGGGTTCGGGGTCAGCGACCCCACCGACGAAAACCCGATGATGGCGGCCCCGAAGGCCGTCCTGCGCTTCCTCGACGGCCTCGGCCTCGACCGTGTCGACGTCATCGGGAACTCCATGGGCGGCTTTGTCGCCGCCGGACTCGCCGTCGCCCACAAGGACTTGTTCCGCCGGGTCGTCACCATCGGCGGCGTCGGCCGCAACATTCTCTCGCCGGGTCCCAGCGAAGGCCTCAACCTGCTGGTCGAGTTCGCCGAGAACCCGACCCGCCAGAACCTCGTCCAGTGGCTGCGGTCGATGGTCCACGACCAGTCCCTCCTCACCGAGGAACTCATCGAGGAGCGCTGGGTGAGCGCCACCGAGCCCGCGACCCTGGAGGCCTCCCGGCGGATCTACGGCCGGCAGGCCATGGCCGCCATGCAGGCCGCCCAGGCCCACTCCGACCAGCCCATCTGGGCCGCCCTCCACAAGATCACCGCGCCCACGCTGCTCACCTGGGGCCGCGACGACCGGGTCACACCGCTGGAGAGCGCGCTCATCCCGATGCGTACGATTCCCAAAGCGGAACTGCATGTGCTGCCCGACTGCGGCCACTGGGCCATGATCGAGCAGAAGGAGGCCTGGGAGAGCGCGGTCCTGGCCTTCCTGACCCGCCCCGAGGCGTCCTGAGCGTCGGCGGGAGCACCCAACGACCGGGGGGACGACGTGGCGAGACCCGCTGAGGGACGGCAACCGGCGGCCCCGATGTCGAGCGGCCAGGCCGCCCGCCGGGTCCGCATCCTCCGCGCCGCCTCCGAACTCGGCGCCCGCGAGGGACTGGCCAGCGTCCAGATGCACGACGTGGCCAAGGAGGCCGGCGTCGCCATCGCCACCCTGTACCGCTACTTCCCTTCCAAGCCGTATCTGTTCATGGCGGTCCTGGAGTGGCACATCGAGCAGTTCGTGGGCGGCCACGGGCACACGGCCGTCGCCGCCGAGGGCGCGGACCCCGCCGCCGAGATCGCGGAACTCCTCATCACGCTCAGTCTGAAGCTGCTGGACAGCCCGCTGCTCGCCTCGGCGGTGGCCCTGTCGTCGTTCACCGAGTACACGAGGGTCGTCCCGGCCCGCGCGGACCTCGTCGACAGCCCCCTGGGCCAGGCCATCCTGCGCCTGCTCCGCGGCAGTGTCCGCGAGGCCTCGCAGACCGACCGCAGCCGGGCCCGCCTGCTCATCTACGGCTGGTGGGGCCTGTTCGTGGCCCTGCTCACCGAGGAACTCACCACCGAGGAGGCGGAGACCAACATGCGCCTGGCCGCACGGCTGCTCCTCACGCCGTAGGACATCACGACAGTGCCCGGAACACCCTTGCGTTCCGGGCACTTGACGTTGTGTCAGTTATCGGTGTCCGCGATGTCGAGCACGGCCAGATACGAGAACGCGACACTCGAACCGATGGGAGCTCCCGCCCCCGGGTACACACGGCCCGTCATCGCGGCGGCGGTGTTGCCGGCCGCGTAGAGCCCCTCGATCGGGCCGCCGTCCGGGCGCAGCACCCGCGCGTGCTCGTCGATCCTCAGGCCGCCCTTGGTGCCGATGTCGGCCGGGACGATCGTCGCGACGTAGTACGGCGGGGTGTCGAGCGGGGGCAGGATGGGGTTCGGCCAGTCGTTCGTGGGCGGCGGTGCCGGGTAGTTGAGCTGGGGGAGGGCCGGGAAGCCCAGGACGTACTGGGCCATCTGGTCCCAGGGCGTCTCGCCGCGGTGGAACTTCTCGTCGACCCCGGTGTGCGCGTAGCCGTTGAACTCCTCGATCGTCTTGCGCAGGGATTCGAGGGGTACGTCGATCAGCTGCGCCAACTCCTCCAGCGTGTCGGCCTTCTTGAGCGCGCCCGACTCGAACCACTCGGGGCGCACCGGCTCGTCGTACGGGCCGCCGAAGCCGTCCCGGTCGAGCTGGCGCTGGTCGATGATCCAGTGGGCGGGGATGTGCGAGACGCCCGAGGTCGCGTGCAGGCGGACTATCTCGCGGCCCGCCTGGTCGTAGGGGCGGGTCTCGTTGACGAAGCGCTCGCCGGCCGCGTTGACCCAGATTCCGCCACGGGTGCCCGTGTGGAAGAGCGGCAGGCCGTCCGGCCAGACGAGCCCGGGGGTGAACCAGGCCGCGTCGAGCAGATCGGTGGCGGCGCCGACCGCGATACCCGCCTGGAGCGCGTCGCCCGTGTTGCCCGGGGCACCGTGGGTCCACTCGCTGCCGCGCTCCGGAACCGGCTGGTACTTCTCGCGCAGCTCACGGTTGCGCTCGAAGCCGCCGGCCGCGAGGATCACCCCGCCCGTGGCGCGGAACGTGACCCGCTCGCCGTCGCTCACCGCCTCCACGCCGACGACCCTGCCGTCCTCGACGACCAGGCTCTCCAGCGCCGTGCCGAGGCGGAGCGTGCCGTGGCCCGTCTCCAGGAAGGCGGCCAGCGTCCTGCCGATCAGCGCGCGGCCCCCGCTGAGGACCGGGCCCTCGTCCTGCCCCCAGCGCTGGGACGGCAGGCAGGCGCGGACCAGCCGGGCGTGTTCGCCGAGCTCGGCGACGGTGACCCGCGGCGGGAAGACCGTGTGCCCGGTGGGGGACGCGCCGGCGACCGCCGGATAGTAGTCCGGCACCGGGAGGTGCTCGAACGACTGGAACCACGGGTTCTGCTCCAGCTCGTCGATCAGCTGGACGCCGGCCCGCAGATAGGCCTCCTGGAGCGGCTCGCGCGACTTGTCGTCGACGCTGTCGCGCAGATACGTCCGCGCGTCCTCGATGCTGTCGTCGAGCCCCGCCCGCCGCATGGGCGCGGACCCGGGGTACCAGAGACCGGAACCGGAGTAGGCGGTGGTGCCGCCGACCCGGTCGGTCTTCTCGATGACGAGGGTGCGCAGTCCGCGCGAGGCGGCGGCATAGGCACCGACCAGACCTCCGCCCGACCCGACCACGATCACGTCGTAGACGTCCTCGTTGCTGGCCAAGATGACCTCCTCAGGTGTGCTGACGTTCTCGACGGCCGAGCGCGGCTCAACGCCACAACCTCAAGCAATGTGCGGGCGACGGTATCGAGCCAACTCCCCGGCTCCGACCGGCCATCTCGCTCAGCGAGACCATTTGTCCACTCGCGGATCAAGTCCCGGTGAGCGGAACGCGCGGGCCCGTGAAGGGGCACGGATGCCCAGGCTGGAGACCATCACGAGGTGAGGATGCGAATGACAGACGTTTGGGAACCGAGGGCCGTGGCGGACCGTGAGGCGGCGGTGGCCGAGGCGGTCGTACGACTGACGCGCGCGGCCCGTGACCGTCAACCGTGCGCCCCCGTACGGGACTTGCTCGGCGCCACCGACATCAGCCTCGCCTACGCCGTCCAACAGCGCGTCGTCGCCGACCGGATCGCGGCCGGAGCACGCGTCGTCGGCCGCAAGATCGGACTGACCTCCGAGTCGGTGCAGCGCCAAGTCGGCGTCGACCGGCCCGACTTCGGAGTGCTTCTCGCCGACATGGACGTCAGCGCGCTGCCGGCCGTGCCGAGCGAACGGCTGCTGCAGCCCAGGGTCGAGGCGGAGATCGCGTTCGTCCTCGCCGCCGACCTCGACGACGACGATCTCGACATCGAGCGGGTCCGGTCCGCCGTCGCGTACGGCGTCGCCGCGCTGGAGATCGTGGACAGCCGGGTCGCCGACTGGGACATCGCGATCACCGACACCGTCGCCGACAACGCGTCCAGCGGACTGTTCGTACTCGGCGGCGAGCGGGTCGAGTTGAAGGCGTTCGAACCCCGGGACGTGCGCATGCGGCTGTACGCGGACGGGCAGCTCGCGTCCGAGGGCGACGGCACGGCCTGCCTCGGTGATCCCCTCGCCGCGCTGCTGTGGCTGGCGCGCACCGCGCGGGAGTTCGGCGATCCGCTGCGGGCCGGGCAGGTCGTGCTCTCGGGCGCCCTCGGCCCGCTCGTCCCCACCCCGCCAGGAGTCACCGTACGGGCCGAGATGTCGGGCCTCGGCTCGGTGACCGCGACGTTCTCCGCCGTAGGGGAATCAGCCAACTCATCCGACTCATCGAACTCTTCGAAGGAACAGGGATGACGAAGACCAAGGTGGCCGTCATCGGCTCCGGGAACATCGGGACCGACCTGATGATCAAGGTGCTGCGGCTGTCCGACACCCTGGAGATGGCCGCGATGGTGGGCATCGACCCGGACTCGGACGGCCTCGCGCGCGCCGCGCGCCTGAAGGTGCCCACGACCCACGAGGGCGTGGACGGGCTGATCCGGATGGACGGCTTCGACGACATCGGGATCGTCTTCGACGCCACCTCCGCGAAGGCACACGTCGAGAACGCCAAGCGCCTCGCCCCCTACGGCAAACGGCTCGTCGACCTCACACCCGCGGCCATCGGCCCGTACGTCGTGCCGCCGGTCAACCTCGACGAGCACCTTGCCAACGATGTCGACAACCTCAACCTCGTCACCTGCGGCGGCCAGGCCACCATCCCGATCGTGCACGCGGTCAGCCGGATCACCCCTGTGCCCTACGCCGAGATCGTCGCCTCGATCGCCTCGAAGTCGGCCGGACCCGGAACCCGCGCCAACATCGACGAGTTCACCGAGACGACGTCCGCCGCGATCGAGAAGGTGGGCGGCGCACAGCGCGGCAAGGCGATCATCGTGCTGAATCCGGCCGAGCCGCCGCTGATCATGCGGGACACCGTGTACTGCCTGATCGGCGACGCGGACCAGGAGCAGGTGCGGGCCTCCGTGGAGGGCATGGTGGACGCGGTCGCCGAGTACGTGCCCGGCTACCGGCTCAAGCAGCAGGTGCAGTTCACCCCGATCCCGGCCGGTGATCCGGTGCACACCCTCTTCACCGGCGACGCCTCCGAGGTGACCACCAAGGTGTCCGTCTTCCTCGAAGTCGAGGGCGCCGCCCACTACTTGCCCGCCTACGCCGGCAATCTCGACATCATGACCTCGGCCGCCCTGCGGGTCGCCGAACGCATCGCCCAGCGCTTCTCCAGCGAGGTGACCCGGTGACCCCCAGGCTCTATGTGCAGGACGTCACCCTCCGGGACGGCATGCACGCCATCCGGCACCGGATCACGCCCGAGAACTTGGCCGCCATCAGCGCGGCCCTGGACCGGGCGGGCGTGGACGCCATCGAGGTCGCCCACGGCGACGGCATCTCCGGCGGCAGCCTCAACTACGGCCCCGGCAGCAACACCGACTGGGAATGGATCGAGGCGGCGGCCGGCGCCATCCACCGGGCCACCCTCACGTCCCTGCTGCTGCCCGGCATCGGCACCATCGCCGAACTCAAGCAGGCGTACTCCCTCGGCGTCCGCTCGGTCCGGATCGCCACCCACTGCACCGAGGCCGACGTGGCCGCGCAGCACATCGCCACCGCCCGCGAACTCGGCATGGACGTCTCCGGCTTCCTGATGATGGCCCATATGACCGACCCCGCCGAACTCGCCCGCCAGGCACGCCTGATGGAGTCCTACGGCGCGCACTGCGTCTACGTCACCGACTCCGGTGGCCGGCTGACCATGGACGGCGTCCGCGACCGCATCCGCGCATACCGGGACGTACTCGACCCGGACACGCAGATCGGCATCCACGCGCACGAGAACCTCTCCCTGTCGGTCGCCAACTCCGTCACGGCGGTGGAGGAAGGGGTGACCCGGGTCGACGCGTCCCTCGCCGGACAGGGCGCGGGCGCCGGCAACTGCCCGATCGAGCCGTTCATCGCGGTTGCCAACCTCCTTGGCTGGGAGCACGGTTGCGACCTGTTCGCCCTGCAGGACGCCGCCGACGATCTGGTACGGCCGCTGCAGGACCGCCCCGTGCGCGTCGACCGGGAGACCCTCACCCTCGGCTACGCGGGCGCCTACTCCAGCTTCCTGCGGCACGCCGAGACGGCGGCCGGACAGTACGGCCTCGACGCGCGCACCATCCTCCAGGAGGTCGGCAGGCGGGGGCTGGTCGGCGGGCAGGAGGACATGATCGTGGACATCGCGCTGGACCTCACGCGCGGCTGCTGACCGCACGTCTCCGCAGGGCCGCTCCCCGGACCACGCACCGGGGAGCGGCTCTTCGGCGCGTTGATTAGACCGGGCGTACCAATAAACTCGTGCACGCCTCTTGGCCCGCGTCGGACGCCGTTGGTACGTTGACGAAGGCGCCGAACTAGAATTGATTTCAGTTTGAGCAGAGAGGCATTGACGATGACGTCTGCCCTTCGACTGGAGCCGCGATACGAGGCCGACCGGCATGCGCTGCCACCGTCGATGATGGAGCGCGTGACGTTGATCATGGACCTCTTCGAGCGGCCCCAGACACACCTCACCCTCGAAGTGGTCTCCCGCAGGACCCAGTTGCCGCGCTCGACCACCCACCGGATCCTCGACCAACTGGTGCGCCTGGACTGGCTGCACCACACGGTCGCCGGGTACGCGCTGGGACCGCGCGCGCTCGGTCTCGGCGGACGGGAGATCGGACACAGTACACTGCGCGCGGCAGCCGCGCCGCAACTCCTCGACCTGGCCGTCCGCACGAAGATGGTCGTCCATCTCGCCGTCCTCGACGGCCCCGAGATCTACTACCTCGACAAGGTCGGCGGCCGGGCCGCGGTCGACATCCCCTCCCGGGTCGGCGGCCGGGCGGTCGCCCACTGCACCGGTCTCGGCAAGGCGATGCTCGCCTGGCTCAGCCCGGAGGAGATCGACGCCCGCTACCAGCAGTCGATGGAGTGCCGCACCTCCCACAGCATCGGCCGACTCGACCTGCTCCACCGGGAGTTGAGCACCGTACGCCGGCGCAACGGGCTGGCCATCGATCGGGGTGAGTGTTTCCCCGACCTGGGTTGTGTCGGCCTCGCGCTGCGCGGGCCCGACGGCCCGGTCGGCGCGATCTCGGTCGTCGGCGACGGGCGGGCACCGCTGGAGTTGGTGGCTCCGCTGGTCGTGAACGCCGTACGGGCCGTGTCCGAGGAGTTGTTCGGGGGCGGGGAGTCGTTGCGGCGGGAGGTGGCCGAGGCGGCGGGTCTGTAGCCGGGGTGGTCAGGCCGCCGAGGGGTGCACGGAGAGCAGGTCCGCGAGGTCGACGCGGGTCAGGAAGTCGCGGCGGATGCGGTCGGCCAGGACGGAGACCGCCTCGGAGCCGTCGTCGGCCGGATCGATGTGCACCCGGTACGGGCGCTGCCCCGCGGGGAGCGCGACGATACGGGCGATCTCCTCGGAGACCAGCGAGGCGTCCGCACCCTCGGGCGCCAACGCGGCCAGTTTCTCGGCCACTTGGGTCATCAGACCCGCGTACCGCGTCTCGTACTGTGCCTCGACCGCGCTGTCCGCCGGGCGCCCGGAGTGCGCGAAGTGGTTCGTGCCGCTGGTGAAGGAACCGGGCACCACGATGGAGGTCTCCACGCCCCAGCGGGCCAGCTCGGCCGCGTAACTGACGGCGAGTGAGTCCATCGCGGCCTTGGCGGCGAAGTACGGGGCCAGATACGGCGGGGTGCCGCCCTTGACGCTCGAACTCGACACCCAGATCACCAGACCCCGGCCGGCCGCGCGCAGATGGGGCAGTGCGGCGCGGTTGACGCGCTGGGTGGAGAGGACGTTCACGTCGTACAGCTCGGCGAGCTGCTCGGGCGTGAAGGCCTCGGCCGGTCCGGTGACCATGTGGCCGGCGTTGTGGATCAGGACGTCGATGCGGCCGTGCTCGGCGATGACCCGGTCGATCGCCGAGTCGACCGAGTCCTGCGCGTTGACGTCGAGTTCTATGGAGCGCAGGTCGACGCCGTGTTCCTTGCCGTAGTCGGCGGCGGCCTGAACCTGGGGCGCGTTGCGGGTGGTGGTGTTGCGCATCCCGGCGTACACGGTGTCGCCCTCGTCCGCGAGGGCGCGGGCGGTGAGGGCGCCGAAACCGCTGGAGGCGCCGGTGATCACGACGATGTTGTTCATGGGGATCTCCTTGAGGGGTGTGACGGCTCAGGCCAACCCGCCGTTGGCGAACAGCACTTGGCCGTTGATCCAGCGGGCGGGGCCCGCCAGGAACGCGACCGACTCCGCGATGTCGTCCGGGGTGCCCAGGCGCTCCAGCGGGGCGGCCTTGGCGAGGTTCTCGACCGTGGCCTCGTCCTTGCCGTTCAGGAACAGGGGAGTGGCGGTCGGGCCGGGGGCGACGGCGTTGACGGTGATGTCCTTGCCGCGCAGCTCGCGGGCCAGGACGAGCGTCATCGCCTCGACCGCGGCCTTGCTCGCCACGTAGGCGCCGTACGTCGGGAACTTGGTGCGGGTCACGGTGGTGGAGAAGTTGATGATCGCGCCGCCCGCGCGGACCCGCCGGGCCGCCTGCTGGGAGACGACGAACGTGCCTCGGATGTTGGTGCGGTGCATGCGGTCGAGGTCGTCGAGGTTCAGGGTGGCGACGGGGGAGAGGACCATGATCCCGGCGGTGTTGACGACGACGTCGATGCCGCCGAACTCCTGCTCCACCGCGTCGAACGCGGCCGACATCGCGTCCTCGTCGGCGACGTCACCGCCGACCGGGATCGCCCTGCCGCCGGCCGCGACGATCGCGGCGACCGTCTCGTCGGCCTTGGCCTTGTTGCCCGCGTAGTGCACGCCGATCGCGACGCCGTCCTTGGCCAGCCGCTCCGCTACCGCGCGGCCGATGCCGCCGGAGCCGCCGGTGACCAGGGCGACGCGGGTGGTGGTGTCGGTGTCAGTCATGGTGGGGGTCCTTCCGTGAGGTGGGGATCTGCGTGAGCCACTGCCCGAGCAGGGCCGACTCCGCGGGGGTGAACGGTTCGGGGGTGAGGTCGTCCAGGGACGAGAGCAGCGTGGTCGCGGCCGCGGCGCGGGCGTCCACGGCCGTGGTGTCCGCCGCGGGGTCGAGCAGGATCGCCTGGTGGATCGCGTCCCGGACCAGCCTCGACAGGCCGGAGTCCGGATACAGCGTGGGACGGGTGATCAGTGCCAGGGACACCCCGGTGTTGGCCGACATGACCATGCGTGCCGCGATCTCCGGTGCGATACGCAGGCGGCCCTGTGCGGCGAGCCGCTCCAGGTCCTCCCGCAGGATGCGCATCGCCTCCGCCGCCGCCTCGGGCACGGAACGCAGCGCCGGGGAGAACATCAGCTTGTAGGCGTTGGGGTGCGCCAGCGCGAACGCCGTGTGGCTGTCCCAGCCGGCCCGGAGGTCCCGGAGCGGGTCCTCGGACTTCTCCGCGGCGCGCTTGGTCTCCAGGTACTGGTCCCAGACGTGGTCGACCGTGGCCGCCAGCAACCCGTCCTTGTCGCCGAACAGGCGGTAGAGGACCGGCTGTTGCACCCCCGCCGCCTCGCACACCGCGCGCGTCGACACATCGCCGCTCGGCGACTGGGCGATCAGCTCCGCCGCTGCCTCGATAATCAGCGATCTCGTGTTCATGTAATCGACGATAACAGTGATCCGTATCGATGACAACAGTCTTCTGTTAGCAATGAAAACAAGGGTGCCTCCCACCGCGTCCGTGCGGTGGGAGGCACCCTTGTTCTGCCGTGCGGTGGCTCAGGACTGCACGGCGAGTGTGAAGGACTGCGCGGTCGAGCCGTCGCAGGCCCGCTGGGTGAGCTGGACACTGTTGGTCGCCGCCGTGGCGGCGCTCAGGCACTTGCCGCTGTGCCGGGCGACGAAGTGATAGCGCCCGCTCGTCTCACGCACCGGCTGCCACTGCTGGTTCGTGCCACCGGAGTAGGCCCACAGCTGCAACGGCGCGTTGTCCGCCGTCGAGCGGTCGGTCACGTCGATGACCTGTGCCGGGTTGCCGCGCGCGGTGATCTCCATGTACCCGCTGTCGGTGGAGCGGAACTGGTACTGCTGCGCCGTCGTGCCGTTGCAGGCGTACTGCTGGATCGCCGTCCCGTTGGCCGTGGCCGCCGAACGGGCGTCCACGCAGGTGCCGTTGCCGCCGTTCTGCACGGAGTACCAGGAGGTCTCGGAGATCGGGGTGTCCGTCGGCGGCGTCGAAGTGTCGCCCCCGCCCAGCCACTTGAGCCCGTTCAGCAGGAACTGGTTCTGGGTGGCGCTCGCGAACGTCGACGACAGCCGCGTGTTGGTCGTGTAGTTCATCGCGTTGTGGCCGAAGTTCGCGTACAGCATCTTGTACTTCGTGTTGGTCCAGATGATGGGGTAATACCCGCTGTACCAGGACTGGTTGGGGTCGGTGCCGACCGGGAAGCTGCTCGGGTCGATCGACGCCAGGATCTTGATGTCCGGGTTCTGCCGCAGATCGTTGGACCAGCTGTACCACTCGCTGACCGACGAGGTGAACGTGGCCGGCAGGGTGGCGGTGGGCGGGATCGAATGGTCCTCCACCTTCAGGGTGACCGAGGTCGGCCCCCAGGTGTTGGACACGAAGTTCCCCGAGCCGAGGAACGTGTTGTGGTACCAGGACCAGCTCGCCGCGTTGGTCGTGAAGGCCGAGACGTGGAAGCCCATGAAGCCGCCGCCACCCCTCATGTACGCCTCGAAACCGGAGCGTTGGGCGGCGGTCTGCGGCAGGTCGTCGAGGAACAGGACGACCTGGTACGCGTTGACCCCGCCGTTGGCGAGCAGGTCCCAGTTGGTGCTGGCCGTGTAGGTGTAGCCGTTGGCCGCCGTCTGCTGCGGGAACCAGACGTTCGCCTCCTTGTCGAAGTCGATGTGCGCCGCGTCGTAGGTCCCGCTGTAGAGCGCGAGGATCTTGAACGGCGTTGCCGCGGTGCTCGCCTGGGCGGCCGGCGGCACGGACGCGAGACCGAGCAGCGTCGCCAGCAGGAGCAGGACCCGCAGGAGCGCGCGGGTGGAACCGGATCTGTTGGTGTTCATGTGAGTGATCGATCCTTTCCGTGCGTCTACGGGTAGTTGGTCAGGTAGGCGACGTTGGTGCTGGAGTTGGACGGTCCGCCGGTGCTGTTGATGATGTGGCTGATCGTGCCGACGCCACCCAGTGAGACGGTCACCATGTCGTGGAACTTGACCCCGGACACGCTCGGCACCTCGAAGGCGTGATCGGCGACCACGCTGGAGTTGGAGCTGAAGTAGCAGTAGCTGCCAAGTCCCCACGCCTCATGGGTGGTTACGCCCGCGGCGACCTTGTAGGCGGGGTAGCCCTTGCCGGTGCCGTTCATCCAGGAGGACTGGTTCGGCGGGTCGTAGGGCATCTCGTTCTGGAAGAAGTACGTTCTGCCGCCGTTGCCGTTCCAGAGGACCTGGGTCTTCTGGAAGTGCTCGACGAACAGGCCGTACGCCGTCACGTTGGCGCCGTTGACGATCAGTCCGGTGTCCGCCGTGTTGGTGGTCCAGCCGACCGTGCCCGAATTGCCGTGGTCCGCCCGCCAGATCCAGGTGTGGTCGACGATCGTGTTGGCGCTGTTGATCACCACGGAGTTGGTGGCCTTGCCAATGGTGGCGCCACCGATGCGGACGAAGACATCGGACAACTGCGTCGGGTCGGCGGCGTGCGAGGCGGTCGAGCCGGACGGGCCGATCTGCACCAGCGTCGCGGAGTTGGTGGTGCCCGCGTCGACCAGCAGACCCGCCAGCTCGATGCCGTCCACGTCGGCCGTGGAGATCGCGGTGATCCCGCCGTCCGGCACGAAGGTGGCCAGGCCCATGCCCAGGACGACCGTGTCGGGGCGCGTGATGTTGATCGTCTGGTTGAGGTGGTAGACACCCGGGGTGACGAGGAGGTTCTTGCCGGCGGCCAGGGCCGTGTTCATGTCGGCGGCGGTGGCGCCGGGCTTGACGATGTAGAACTGGTCGATCGGCAGGGACTTGCCCGCCGGGGTCTTCCCGCTCCACGTCGTGCCGACGGCGTTGGACTGGAGTCCGGGGACGAACACCTGGTAGGCGCCCGCGCTGTCGACGTAGAGGAAGGGCTTCTCGCGGATCGTCGGGGAGCTGGCGACGTTGGTGTACGTCGGGAAGGACTGGGCGGGTGCGCCCTGGTCGCCGACGAAGACCATGTTCCAGTTGGAGCCGGACCAACTGCCCATCGTGGAGTTCCTGGTGAGGAACTGCTGCTGGGTCCCGGACTGGATCTGGCCGTCGACCTTGGTGTCGGAGATGAAGCCGCCGCTGGACCAACCGCCGTCGTCCAGCGCCAGGTTGCCGCGCACATGCATACGCCGGTACGGCGCGGCCTGCGAGACGGCCCAACGGTCAGTACCGCCGGTGGGGTTGACCGACAGGTTCTCGGCGTCGCGCCAGAAGTTCTGCGTCGCGTTGCCCTGGAACCAGTCGGCCTCCGCGTGCACCGCGCCGTTGATCGTCACGTCGTCCGGCGAGAAGCCGAGGCCCGCGACCTGCGTGTAGAAGCCGACGTTGGCGTTCGCGCTGTAGGTGCCGGGCTTGAACAGCAGGGCCTGGCGGGCCGAGCCGAACTGGTTGGTCTGCTGCTGGGAGAAGACCGAGTCCAGCTTGGACTGGATGCTGGACGCCGACATCGACGGGTCGAACACCGTCACGTTGGGACCGAAGTCCGGGGTGCCGGGCGGGTTCGTCGTACCGCCGCCGCTGAGCGTGAAGGACTGCGCGGCCGTGCCGTTGCAGGTGTACTGCGCGAGCTGCACGCTGTCGGCGGTCGACGCGCTCGGCACGTCGAGGCACTTGCCGCTGTTGCGGTTGACGAAGTGGTAGGAGCCGTCGGACTCGGCGACCGGCAGCCACTGCTGGTTGTTGCCACCGGAGTACGTCCACAGCTGGATCGGCGCGGAGTCGGCGGTCGAGACATTGGTGACGTCCCAGGCCTCGGCGCCGTTCAGGTTGCTGTTGACGCGGTAGTAGCCGCTGTCGGTGGCGACCAACTGCCAGTTCTGCGCGGTGGATCCGTTGCAGGTGTACTGCTGGACGGCGGTGCCGTCGGCGCTCGCGGCCGAGCGGGCGTCGACGCATTTGCCGCTGCCCTTGTTGACCACGGTGGTGTAGCCGGTCGGGATCGCGGCGGCGGCCGAGTTCGCGGCGCTCGCCGAACCCTGCGCGGCGAACTCGATGCCGGTCACGGTGGTCGCCACGAGCGCGACGGCCGTGAGCGCTCTCGGTATCACGTGACGGCCGGACAGTCTTTTCCGTCTGAGCACGGATTCTCCTGTGGTGATGGGGGGTTGGGAGGAAAGGGTCGGAGGGCGTCCGTCAGCCGGTGTACTGGGCGAAGATGCTGGTGAACTGCCAGTTGGTCTGGCTCACGCCCGAGCAGGTGTCGTCGTTCGGGTAGGCGCCCGGGCAGGGCCGGTCACGGTTCGCGGACCAGAACGTCAGCCGCGCCAGGTGGTGTGCCTGCGCGTAGCCGAGGATGGTCTGGAAGTCGGCGGTGGTGACGGTCTCGTTGTTGTCGGTGATGCCGTTCATCGACGAGATGCCCATGTCCCGGTAGGCCGCGTCGTCGCTGTAGCCGTACGCGTTCTTCAGCGCGGTCTTGAGGCCCTCGGCAGCGCGCTGGGTGAGCGTGCCCATGTTCTGGCCCGCGCCGCCGAAGTCGAACGGCATGATCGTCCAGGCGTCCACGGTCAGCCCGGACGAGGCGGCCCGGTTGATGAGGCTGGTGTCGGGGCCGCTCTGCCCGGTGCCGATGGTGACGTACACCTTGATGCCCGGGTTGTTGGCCTTGACGGTCTTCAGCGCGTCGACCGTGCGCTGCTGCACGGTCGCGTTGCTGTACGCGTCGGCCTCGATGTCGATGTCGATGGCCTTCAGCGAGTAGGCGCTGATGACCTTCTGGTAGGCCGCCGCCAGCTCGCTCGCGCTGGAGCAGGAGCTCTCCAGCTTGTTGCCGCTGTAGCCGCCGAAGGACGGGACGACATCGCCGCCGTTGGCCCGCACGGTGTTGATGGTCGACTGGTCGACCCCGCCGGTCAGCGCCCGGCCGCCGTCCCACTGCGGGTTGCAGTAGCCGTTGCTCAGGACGAACGCGAGCGTGAACCACTTCACGCCGGTTGCGTTCATGACAGTCGTGGGGCTGGGCGGGTTCCCCCAGCCGTTGTAGAGGTACGGCGCGACGGCCATCGGCGCGGTCGTGGGCGGGGTCGTGCCGCCCGCGGCCGGTGCGGTCCACTTCTGGTTGGCGGCGCCCGTGCAGGTCCAGATCTGGGTACGGGTGCCGTTCGCCGACGAACTCCCGGTGACGTCGAGGCACTTGTTCGCGGCCGGGTTCACGATGTCGCGCGCCGCGGTGACCGTCCACTGCTGGTTGGCGCTGCCCGCGCACGTCCACAGCTGGAGCTGGGCGCCGTTGGCCGTCGAATTGCCGGTGATGTCAAGGCACTTGCCGAGGGCTCTGATGGTGCCGTCGGAGCCGACCGTCCACTGCTGGGCGGCGGTTCCGTTGCAGTCGTAGAGCTGTACGGCGGTGCCGTCGGCCGAGCTCGCGCCGGCCACGTCGAGACACTTGCCGGCCAGTCCGGTGATGGTGCCGGTCGCTGCCGAGGCGGAGGGGGCTCCGAGGGTGCCGACGGCGGTGAGACCGAGGGACAGCGCGAGGGCGCAGCGCAGGGCGAGGCGTTGCATGACGAGGGGGCCTTTCGTCCTGGGGTGGGGGGTGGACGCCGCCGGCGTGAGGGCGGTGAGAGGTGAACACGCGTGTTCACATATGTGAGCGCAAAGTGCATTCATGGGAGGTCTGTTGGCTGGTGAACCTAAAGGTCTGCACCAAAGCCGTCAAGAGGTGCGACCGGAGAAGTCCCGCAGGGCAGGGCTGAGTTGAGAAGTTGTAGGCGAGGGAAAAGAAATCACCAGGATCATTGAGTGGCTGGTTCTCACAGGTCAGACTGTGCGGGCTTCGTGATGATCGCCAGGTGCACCGGTCGGAGGAAACATGAACACAACGGGGGCCGTTGAGGTCGCAGTCCGGCACATACTCGGTGACAAGGTCTCCGGGGGATTCCTCAGACCGAGAACGCGCACGATCACCTGGACCGACGCCCGCTATGTGGTCAAGCGGCCCACGTCGGGCAAGCACACGGTGGAGCTGACCTGCCCCGAGTGCTCGGCCTCCCTGCTGGCCGAAGTGCGCGACCACTCCTCCACCCGGACGATCGCGAGCGTCCTCCGCGTCCTCGCGGTGCTGTGCCTGGTCGTCTTCTTCGCGGCCTTCGCCTACGCCATTCACGAAGGCGGGAAGACCCTCCCCGAGGGGCAGTCGCTGCCCGCCCTCTTCTCCGTCAGCGTGATCGCCGTCTTCGTCACCTTCGTGGCCGGCCCCGTGCTCTTCGTCCGCAGCCTGAGCTACAACGGCGTCAGCATGCTCGACGCCCCCAAACCGCGCCGTCGACACGGGATCATGCCGGTGCGGAAGGCGCCGCGGGGCACGCGAACTCCCCGCTGAGCCGGGCGGGTCCGGCATGTCCCCGCGAGTGGCAGAATCGACGCCGTGGATCGGGGGATCCTGGAACGCGAGCCGGAGCTGGTACGGCTGGCCGCGGCCGCGCGTGAGGCGGCGGACGGGGCCGGATCCGTCGCGCTCGTCTTCGGCGAGGCCGGCATCGGCAAGTCGAGCCTGGTCAGAGCCATGCCCGAGCGGCTGCCGCAGCACACCCGCATCCTCCTGGGCCAGTGCGACGACCTCGCCACCCGCCGCCCCCTCGGCCCGTTCCGCGACCTGATCGGCAGCGTCGGCGCCGAACTCGCCCGGGCCGTCATGGAGGGCGGCGACCGCCACCGCGTCTACGAAGCCCTGCAAGGTGAGCTGTCCGGTGTACCGCATCCGGCGGTGCTCGTCGTGGAGGACGTCCACTGGGCCGACGAGGCCTCGCTGGACGCACTGCGCTTTCTGGTCCGGCGGATGGCACAGCTGCCCGCCGTACTCGTCCTCACCTACCGGGACGACGAGCTGAGCCGCGAGCACCCGCTGCGCCACCTCCTCGGGCAGGTCTCCCGCGCGGACCGCGTGCACCGGCTGCCGCTGGCCCGCCTCTCCAAGTCGGCCGTGCGCACGCTCAGTTCGGCCAGCAGGCTCGACCCGGCCCAGGTGTACGAGGTGACCTCCGGCAACCCCTTCTTCGTCACCGAGATCCTCGCGGCCGGCGGCACCGGGACCGTGCCCCCGACGGTCGTCGACGCGGTGCTCGCCCGGCTGCGCGGTCTCGACGGCCGCAGCGTCGACGCCCTGGAGCAACTCGCCGTGGTCCCCTCCGCCGTCGAACGCACCCTCGTCGACGCGCTGTTGGCGGACGGCGTGGCCGGACTCGCCGCCGCCGAACAGCGCGGACTGCTCACCGTCACCCCCGAACGGGTCGCGTTCCGCCACGAGTTGATCCGCCGGGCCGTCGCCGACTCGCTGCCCGCGGCCCGCCGTATCGACCTCGACCGGCGGGTGCTCACCGCGCTGGTGGCCCGGCCCGGCTCCGATCCGGCCCGTATCGTCCACCACGCGGCGCGGGCCGGCGACCAGGACGCCATCGCGCGCTACGGCCCCGACGCGGCCCGCGACGCCACCGAGGCCGGCGCCCACCGCGAGGCCGCCGCCCATCTGCGGCTGGTGTTGCGACAGCGGCACCGCTACAGCCCCGCCGAACTCGCCGACCTGCTCGAACGCTACGCCGTGGAGTGCTACACCCTCGCCGACTCCGTCGAGGCCGTCGCCGCCCAGCGCGACGCCGTGGCCCTGCGCCGCTCCCTCGGTGACACCCTCGCGCTCGGCGCCGACCTGCGCTGGCTGTCCCGCATCCACTGGTGGGCGGGCCACGCGGACGAGGCCCAGGACGCGGCACGCGAGGCCATCGCCGTCCTCGAACACGCCGGGGACGACCGCCTGTTGGCCCTCGCGCACAGCAACACCGCCCAACTGCGGATGCTCTCCGACCAGTACGCGGAAGCCCTCGCCCACGGCGAGCGCGCCATCGTCCTGGCCCGCCGCGCCGACGACCCGGCGATCCTGGCGCACGCCCTCAACAACGTGGGCACCACCCGCTGGCGCAGCGGAGACCCGGACGGGCGACGGCAGTTGGAGGAGAGCCTCGCGGTGGCGCTGGCCGCGGGCGAGGTCGAACACGCCTGCCGGTCCTACGCCAACATCATCTGGACCCTCCTCGACAACCTCCAGTACGCCGAGGCCGACCGCTTCCTGCCCCCGGCCATGGAACTCGCCGACCGCGCCGAGCACTTGGGGTTCCTCAACTACCTGCACGTCGAGCAGGCCATGCGCCGGCTCGCCGCCGCCGACTGGGAGGAGGCCGAGCGGCACGCCGAGTACGGGATGCACGAGTTCGTACCGGCCCGCTGCCCCGCGCTGACCGTCCTGGCCCGGGTACGGGTCCGCCGCGGCAGGCCCGGCGCCGGTGAACTCCTCGACCAGGCCTGGGAGATCGCCGAACGGACCCAGGAACTCCAGCGCACCGGGCCGGTGGCCGCCGCACGGGCGGAGGCGGCCTGGCTGCGCGGCGATCACGCGGCGGCGGCCGAGGCGGCGGCACCGGTCCACGCGCAGGCCGGGCGGCTCGACTACGGGCCCTACCGGGCCGAACTCGGCTACTGGCTCAGCAAAGCCGGGCACGCCGTCGATACCGACGACAGCGACCACCCGTACGCGCTCCAGGCGGCCGGGGAGTGGAAGCGGGCCGCGGACCTGTGGCGGCAGGCCGGCTGCCCCTACGAACACACCGCCGCGCTCGCCGAGAGCCCCGACCCGGCCGACAAACTCACCGCCCTCGCCCAACTCGACGCCCTCGGCGCGGAACCCCTCGCCGGCCTGGTCCGCGCCGAACTGCGCCGCCTCGGCGTCCGCCACGTCCCGCGCGGTCCGCACGCGGCGACCCGGGGCAACCCGGCCGGCCTCACCGACCGCCAACTCCAGGTCGTACGACTGCTGGTGGACGGTCTGACCAACCCGGAGATCGCCGACCGGCTCGTCGTGTCCGTCCGTACCGTCGACAACCATGTGCGGGCCGTCCTGGAGAAGCTGGACGCGCCCACCAGACGGCAGGCGGCCGCGCGGGCCGCGGAGCTCGGTCTGCCGCCGTACGGCGAAACGTAGGTAGCCGGGGGCGCCGAGGTGGGTGACGCGTACGGATGACCGCACGTTGCGGGCGAAATAGAACAAGTGGGTCATCCAGTGCACCAGGAAACGGGGAACCCATGTCCAGCTCACCAGCCCAGGACGCGCGCCGTGAACTGACCGACTTCACCGGGGAGTTGATCGGCCCGGACGACGCCGCCTATCCCGAGGTCCGCGCCGTCTACAACGCGATGATCGACAAACGGCCCGCGCTGATCGCGCGCTGCGCCGACGCGGACGCCGTGGCCCGGGTGATCGGCTTCGCGCGCGCCCACGGCCTGCCCCTCGCGGTGCGCGGCGGCGGCCACCACGGGGCCGGGCTCGGCACCGTCGACGGGGGAGTGGTCGCCGATCTCTCCCTGCTCAAGGACATCCACGTGGACCCCGAGGCCCGTACGGTCCGGGTCGGCGGCGGCTGCGTCTGGGGCGAGGTGGACCGCGCCACCAACGCGTACGGGCTCGCCACGCCCAGCGGCATCATCTCCACCACCGGCGTCGGCGGCATCGCCACCGGCGGCGGGCTCGGCCATCTCACCCGCAAGTGCGGGCTGACCATCGACAACCTGCTGGCGGCCGACCTCGTCCTCGCCGACGGCAGCCGGGTGCGGGCGAGCGCAGACGAGAACACCGACCTGTTCTGGGCGGTCCGGGGCGGCGGCGGCAACTTCGGCGTCGTCACCTCGTTCCTGTTCCGCCTGCACGAGATCAGCACGGTCGTCGCCGGACCCACCTTCTGGCCGGTCGAGATCAGCGCCGAAGTCCTCACCGCCTACCGGGAGTTCCTGCCGACCGCGCCCCGCGAGCTGAACGCGTTCTTCCTGCACGGCAGCGTGCCGCCCGCCCCGCCGTTCCCCGAGGAGCTCCAGCTGCGCAAGACGGCGGGCGTCGTCTGGTGCTGGACCGGCGGCGACACCGAGGCCGCCGCACGCGAGATGGCCCCGTTGCTCGACGCCCTGCCCGCACCGCTGCTGCACGCGCCCGGACCGATGCAACACCCCGACATGCAGGGCATGTTCGACGGGCTCTACCCGCCCGGCGACCAGTGGTACTGGCGCGCCGACTTCGTCGACGAGATCCCCGACGAGGCCGTGGAACTCCACGCCAAGTTCGGCGCCGAGGTGCCCACCCCGCAGTCCACGATGCACCTCTACCCGATCGACGGCGCCGCCCACGACGTCGGCAACGACGAGACCCCGTGGGCGTATCGCGACGCGACCTGGGCGTCCGTCTTCGCCGGGGTCGACAGGGACCCCGCCAACGCCGAGCTCATCAAGAGGTGGGCCGTCGACTACCAGGAGGCCCTGCACCCGTACTCGGCGGGCGGCGCCTACGTGAACATGATGATGGACGAGGGTCAGGAACGCGTCCGGGCCAGCTACCGGGGCAACTACGCGCGGCTGGCCCGCATCAAGGCCGACCGCGACCCGGACAACGTCTTCCGCCTCAACCAGAACATCCACCCGGCCCCGAAACCGCGCTACGAGACCCGCCCATAGCCACGATTCCGAGGCCGGGCCGGCATCACGCGTTCGGGTCGAACGAGATGCCGGACGGCTTCGCGATGGACAGCGCGTAGTTGAAGTCGCTGTCCCTGATCTTCAGCGTGGCCGAACCGAAGTCGGCGGCCAGGAGCTTGTCCTTGAGGCCCGCCGGGTAGCCGTTCCAGCCCACCAGACGCGGGTAGAACCAGTTGCCGGTGGCGTTCTCCGCGGGCTCGTCGTTCGTGTTGGCGAAGCGGAAGTCGTGCGAGCCGATGCCGTCCTTGTGGTAGACGATCTTGGGGTGTGTGCCGTCGAAGCGCACCCCCGAGGCCGCCGACACCTGGTAGGCGGAGTGCTGCGACACCGACACGTACTGGACCGTGTTGTCCTTGATCCACACCACGACGTGCTCCCAGTCGTGGGTGTGACCGATCGCGGCCGGCCCCAGGGTGACCTGGTCCTTCTCGAAGTAACTGGCGTACATCACCGCGCACCAGTCGTTGTTGCACTTCTCGCGGGAGTACGTGTTGGCGTTGTTCAGCTGGGCCATGTCGTGGCAGTGCCCGTTGACGTCGCCGCCGAGCTTCAGCCCGGGGTTGATGGTGCCGTCCAGACCGATGGCGGCCGTGGCGTAGCAGCCGTCCCCGTCGTAGTCGTAGGCCGGGGAGAAGGTCTGCTCCAGACCGTCCGCGTTCTGCGGCAGCAGGGTGAGGACATTGGCCTGGGCGGCCGTCGCCTGGCCGACCACGAGGGCCAGCGCACCGAGGACGGTGACGGCGGCGGAGCGGCGCAGGCGCCGGCTTCGGGACTTCGGGGCTCTCGCCGGGCTGTCGGTGGGGGGTGTCTGTTCGGGCACGCCGACTCCAGTTTCTTGGCGGTGGGGGGCGCTACTGGATGCGCCAGGTCCAGACCATCGCAGGCCGGTGTGTGCACGTCAACACCCTTGCGATGTACGGGCCTTGACCCGCCGCTGAACTCTCCAGCCTGTGCTTTTCCTGTGTTCACGCGGCTCTCGGCGCGACCATGGCTCTCGGCGAACAGGTGCGCTAATTTGAGGTCCACGGCACAGGTGAATGGGCACCCGTGGATAGTGCGGGAGGTTCTGGTTGACCCCGGCACAGCTTCGGGCCTTCGCGGCGACCGTCCGCCTCGGTTCCGTGAAGGCCGCCGCGGCCGATCTCGCCGTGACGGAGTCGGCCGTGTCGATCCACATCGCGCATCTGCGCAGAGAACTCGGCGACAAGCTCTTCGCCCGCACGGCCAACGGGCTCGCGTTCACCCCCGGCGGGCTGCGGCTGGCCAGCCGGGCCGCCGAACTGCTCGGACTCCAGGACCGGACGATCCTCGAGGTGAAACAGGCCGGCTCCGGCCGACGGCTGCTGCGCGTCGCCGCGTCGAGCCTGTTCGCCGAGCACGCGGCGCCAGGGCTGATCGAACTGTTCGCGGGCCGCGCCGACGACCTCGACGTCGAACTCAGCGTGCACAGCCCGCAGCACTTCGCCGCCCTGCTCCTCAACCGCTCCGTCGACGTGGCCATCGGCCCCCGCCCCGCCACCCTCGACTCCGCGCTGACCTGCACGCACTTCCTCAACTACCAGGTCGTCGCCGTCGTGGGACCCGACCATCCGCTGGCGGCCGCGGCGAGTGCCGGGGCGGCCGAACTCCGCGGCCAGACCTGGCTGTTGGGCCCCTCGGCGGTCGGGCGCACGGGCATGGTGCCGTCGGTACTGCGCCGGCTGGGCATCCCCGAACACAACCAGCGGATCTTCCAGAGCCATGCCGCCTCCGTCGACGAGGCCAAGCGCGGCAAGGGAGTAGCTCTCGCGGTCGCCTTCGCCGTGACGAAGGACCTCGCCGAGGGCGACCTCCGTCGGCTGAACGGCCCCCAACTGCCTGCCCGTGGCTCGTGGAACCTGCTCACCCTCCCCGACCGCGAAGCGCCGTCCGCCGCCGCGGAGTTGCGGCGGTTCGTCACCACGCCGCGGGCTACGCAGGCGATGTTGCGTGGGGCGGGGGTTACGGCGGGGCGGTTTCGGCCGGCTATTCATGTGACTTTGTGGAGTTGAGGGTCAGGTCCTTCGTCAGCGGGCCGGTGGGGGCTGGTCGCGCAGTTCCCCGCGCCCCTTGGGAGGCGCGCCTCGCGCGGCCTCCAAGCCCGGCTATCTCGCCCGGCACCCGCAGCAGCGCCCCGAAGCTGTCGGCCGGCAGCAGCAGGTCGACGTACGGCAGGGCGGCCGTCATCGTCGTCGTGCGGGGTGCGAAGCCGGGGGCGGCGGCCCGGGGGTTGAGCCAGACCACCGTGTGGGCGCGGCGCCGCAGCCGGGCCATGGCCGCGGCCAGCCGGTGCGGCGGATCGCCGTCCCAGCCGTCCGAGGCGATCAGTACGACCGCCCCGCGCAGGGTGCCGCCGTGGTGCGAGGCGAGGAGCGTGCCCAGGCAGTGCGCGATACGGGTGCCGCCGAACCGGTCGGTGACCCGCTCAGACGCCTCGTCGAACGCCTCCCGCGCCGAGCGGTGCGCGAGGACCGGCGTGAGCCGGGTCAACGACGTGGCGAACGCGAAGACCTCGGCACGGGTCGTCACCGCGAGGGCCCGCATCAGGTACAGATACGCCACCGCCTGCGCCTGCATCGACCGGCTCATGTCGCACAGCACCACGACCCGGCGCGGCCGGTCCACCGGCCCCGCCCGGACCAGCCGTACGGGCTCCCAGCCGGTGCGCCGGGCCTGCGCCACCGTCTCCCGGACCGCCACCCGACGGCCGCCCGCCCGCACGGCGAGGCGCCGGGTCCGGCGAACCGGCCACTCGCGCAGTCGCGCCTCCAGCCAGCGGCCGAGCAACTCGGCCTGCTCCGGGCCGAGTTCACCGAACGGTGTGTCCACCTCGGCCGCCAGCTCGCTCGGCAGCCGCTCGGGCACGGTCAGGGAGTGGTCCGTGCGGTGGTCGGCGGTGTCCACGGCGGGCGGCAGGGTCACCCACGGCAGACCCGAACCGCCGACGGGGTCACCGCCGATCGAGTCCGAGTCTCCGGAGTCCTGGCCGCCGGCCCCCGCGTCGTGCCCGTTGCGGCGCGCGTTCGGGTCGAGGGCGAGTACGGACTGCCCGAAGACAGCGTCGAAGACCTCGTCGAAGCGGGCCAGTTCGGGCTGGTCGCGTACGAGGGTGACGCGCGCCGTCCAGTACAGCGACGTCCGTGTCCTGGGCGGGACCGCGGCGAGCGCGAGCACGAAGTCCCGGGCGGCGGTCGGGCCCACCGGCACACCGTGCTCCCTGAGCCGGGCGGCCAGCGCGGTGGCGAAGGCGGCCCGGTCGACGGCGGGCAGCAGAGGGCCGGTCGGTGTCATCGGACCAGCAGATAGACCACCACCGCGACGACGACGGCCGCGACGACGACGGGGATCAGCCGCTTGTACACCGATGCGCCGGCCACACTCATCAGGTCCAGCGGCTGTGCCACGGGTGCTGGGGCCGTCTCCGGTTCCGCCTCTGGTTCTGTCGGTGGCTGGTCCTGCGTCGCCAGCAGCTGCGTCTCCACGTTCGCCACGAACTGCGCGAACAGCTTCTCCGAGATCTCCTTGATCATCCCGCTGCCGAACTGGGCCAGCCTGCCGCTGATGTTGAGGTCCGTGCTGACCGTCACGACCGTGCCCGTGCCCTCGCCGCGCAGCCGGGCGTCGACCGTCGCGGACGCGTTGCCGCCCCCGCGCATGTCCTTGCCGGCCGCGCTGATCACGGCGTGATGGGCGGCCTCGTCCCGCTCCACGAAGCGTGCCGTGCCCGCGAACTGGCTGACCATGGGCCCGACTTTGACCCTGACCTTGCCCCGGTGGACATCGCCGTCGACGCCGGTGAGCTCCGCGCCGGGCATGCACGGGGCGAGGGCCTCCAGATCGGTGAGCGCCTGCCAGGCCCGCTCGACCGGCACACCGACGCTGAACTCGTTGTCGATCTTCATGGTCTCCTCGCTTCTTCGGGATAGCCGAGCGTGTCGAGGGCCCCGACGACGGCGATGCGGTCGTCCGGACTCTTGGCGACCGTGCTGAGCGTGCGGACGATGTCGTCGCGGGCCAGCCGCGCGACCCGGAGGGCTGCCAGGGCGGAGACCCAGTCGATGGCCTCCGCCATGCCGGGCGCCTTGTCGAGGTCCAACTCCCGTACCCGGCCGATGAATTCGATGGTCGACGCGATCAGTGGCTCGTTCGCGGCCGGTACCGTGCGGCGCAGGATCTCCGCCGTGCGTTCGGGCGTCGGGAAGTCGATCCAGTGGTAGAGGCAGCGCCTGCGCAGCGCGTCGTGGAGTTCCCGGCTGCGGTTGGAGGTGAGCACCACGACGGGCGGTCGTACGGCGGTGAAGGTGCCCAACTCCGGGACGGTGATGGACCGTTCGCCCAGGAACTCGAAGAGCAGCGCCTCGAACTCGTCGTCGGCCCGGTCGATCTCGTCGATCAACAGCACGGGTGGCAACGGACCTTGATGGCGCACCGCCCGCAACAGCGGCCGGTCGAGCAGGAATTCCTCGCTGAACAGATCGGCGTCGGACAGCTCCCGCCCGTGCGCCTCGGTGAGCCGGACGGCGAGCAACTGGCGCTGGTAGTTCCACTCGTACAGCGCCTCGCCCGCCGTCAGCCCCTCGTAGCACTGGAGCCGGATCAGCGGGGTGTCCAAGGCCTTGGCGAGTGCCTTCGCGGCGCTGGTCTTGCCCACGCCGGGCTCGCCCTCCAGCAGCAGCGGCCGGTCGAGCAGGGTGGCGAGGAGGAGTGCGGTCGCCGTGCCGTCGTCGACGAGGTGGCCGACCTCGCCGAGCCGCCGCCGTACGTCGTCGGCGTCCGTGAAGAGTCCGCTCACCCGGTGGCACCCGCGGACCAGCGGTCCCGGCAGCCGGTCCCGCAGAACCAGAACTCCCCGTCCCCGGTGGCGAGATGGGGTGTGTCGGGGCGCACGGTGACGGTCATCCCGCACACCGGGTCCACGCCCTGGGCAGGACGCTCGGGCACGGCGGCCTTCGCCGCATGGACGACTCGCACCACGTCCGCGAGGATCGACAGCGCGATCTCGGTCGGCGTACGGGCGCCTATGTCCAGCCCCGCGGGAGCCTGGACGCGGGCGCGTTCCGCGTCGGTCAGGCCGAGTTCGTCGAGCAGTGCGGCGGCGCGGCGGTGGCTGGCGACCAGCGCGATGTGACCGACACCCGCGTCCAGGGCGGCACGCAGGGACTCCGCGTCGCCGCGGCCCTGGCCGGCCACGATCACGGCGGAGGTGTGCTCGCTCGGCGGTCCTTCGGGCAGCGAGCGGGCCGTTGCGTAGCCCAGCAGGGCGGCGAACGCTACGCAGGCCTCCGCGACGGGCGTGGTCCCGACGACCTCGATCAGCGGCGGTGGCAGCACCGGCTCCAGGAAGATCTCCAACGCCCCGCCGGACAGGCAGGGGTTGATGACGACCCGCGCCCCGGGTGTCTCGGGGAACTCGGCGTCCCCCTGCGGCAGAACGCGCAGCAGCAGGGGTCCGCCGTCGTGCAGGGCGCCGAGCGCGGCCGTACGGACCGAGCCCTCGGCGCACTGGCCGCCGACGAAGCCGTCGATGGTGCCGTCGCCGTGGACGATGGCCTCGTCGCCGGGGTGCGCCGAGGCGGGTGCCTGGGCGCGGACCACGCGCGCGTGGACGAACGGCACGCGCCGCTCGGTGAGTTCGAGCGCGCGGGCACTCAACTTGCCGGTCATCACAGCCACCTTCAGATCGGCGGAGTCGGTCGGCCCTGCATCGCCTCCCACACCCGCGAGGGTGTGAGCGGCATGTCCGCGTGCCGGATGCCGTACGGCTTCAGGGCGTCGACCACCGCGTTGACGATCGCGGGCGGCGAGCCGACCGTCGCGGACTCGCCGACCCCCTTGGCACCGATGGGGTGGTGCGGGGAGGGCGTGACGGTGAACCCCGTTTCCCAGTCCGGGACTTCGAGCGAAGTGGGGATCAGATAGTCCATCAACGAGCCGCTGAGGCAGTTGCCGTCCTCGTCGAAGGAGATCATCTCCATCAAGGCCATACCGACCCCGTCGGTGAGCCCACCGTGCACCTGCCCCTCGATGATCATCGGGTTGATCCGGGTACCGCAGTCGTCGACGGCGACGAAGCGGCGGACGGTGACCTTCGCCGTGCCCGGGTCGATGTCGACGACGCAGATGTAGGCGCCGTGCGGATAGGTGAGGTTCTCCGGGTTGTAGCAGATCTGCGCCTCCAGCCCGCCCTCCACACCCTCGGGCAGATCGCCCGCGCCGTGCGCCCGCATCGCGATGGCCTGGATGGTGACCGAGGCCTCCGGGTCGCCCGCGACATGGAAGGAACCCTTCTCCCACTCCAGGTCGGCGACCGACACCTCCAGCATCCCGGAGGCGATCAGCCGGGCCTTGTCCCGCACCTTGCGGGCGACCAACGCGGCGGCGGCGCCCGAGACGGGGGTGGAGCGGCTGCCGTAGGTGCCCAGGCCGAAGGGGGTCTGATCGGTGTCGCCGTGCACCACGTCGATGTCCTGCGGCGGGATGCCGAGTTCCTCGGCGACGATCTGCGCGAACGTCGTCTCGTGCCCCTGCCCCTGCGACTGCACCGAGAGCCGCACGACCGCCTTGCCCGTCGGATGCACCCGCAGTTCGCAGCCGTCGGCCATGCCGAGGCCGAGGATGTCCATGTCCTTGCGGGGTCCCGCGCCGACCGCCTCGGTGAAGAACGAGACGCCGATGCCCATCAGTTCACCGCGGGCCCGCTTCTCGGCCTGTTCGGCGCGCAGCGCGTCGTAGCCGGCGAGCTCCTTAGTCAGTTCCATGGTGGGCGCGTAGTTGCCGGAGTCGTAGACCCAGCCGGTCTTGGTGCGGAAGGGGAACTGCTCGGGCCTGATGAAGTTCTTCATCCTCAACTCGACCGGGTCCATGGCGAGTTCGTAGGCGAGGCAGTCGACGATCCGCTCGATCAGGTAGACGGCCTCGGTGATGCGGAAGGAGCAGGCGTAAGCGACCCCGCCGGGCGCCTTGTTGGTGTAGACGGCGGTCATCTTGCAGTGGGCGGCCTCGATGTCGTAGCTGCCGGTGAAGACGCCGAAGAAGCCGGCCGGGTACTTCACGGGGGCGGCCGTGCCGTTGAACGCGCCGTGGTCGGCGAGGACTTGGGTGCGGACGGCGAGGATCCTGCCGTCGCGGGTGGCCGCGATCTCGCCGCGCATCACGTAGTCGCGGGCGAAGCCGGTGCTGATGAGGTTCTCCGCGCGGTCCTCCATCCACTTCACCGGCTTGCCGGTCAGCAGCGAGCCGACGATCGCGCACACATAACCCGGGTAGATCGGCACCTTGTTGCCGAAGCCGCCGCCGATGTCGGGGGAGACGACCCGGATCTTGTGCTCCGGCAGTCCGGCGACGATCGCGTAGAGCGTGCGGTGGGCGTGCGGGGCCTGGGTCGTGGACCACAGGGTGAGCCGGCCGTCGACCTGGTCGAAGTCCGCGACCGCGCCGCACGTCTCCATCGGCGCCGGGTGCACGCGCGGGTAGACGATGTCCTCGGTGACCACGACGTCCGCACGGGCGAACACGGCCTCGGTCTCGGCCTCGTCGCCGGTCTCCCAGTCGAAGCAGTGGTTGTCGGCCTTGCCCTCCAGGTCGTCGCGGATGACGGGCGCGTCGGGGGAGAGGGCGGTGCGGACGTCGATCACCGGGTCCAGCGGCTCGTACTCGACGTCTATCAACTCCAGGGCGTCCCGGGCCGCGTAACGGTCCTCCGCGACGACGAAGGCGACCTCCTGGCCCTGGAAGCGGACCTTGTCGGTGGCGAGGACCGCCTGCACGTCGTTCGAGAGGGTCGGCATCCACGCCAGGCCCTTCTCGGCGAGCATCGCGCCCGTGACGACCAGCCGGACCTTCGGGTGGGCCTCGGCGAGTGTGGTGTCGACGGAGAGGACGCGGGCGTGCGCGAACGGCGAGCGCAGGACGGCCAGATGGAGCATGCCGGGCAGGTCGAGGTCGTCGACGTAGCGGCCCTTGCCGCGCACGAAGCGTGGGTCCTCCTTGCGGAGCATCCGGCCGTGGCCGCAGGGCTTCTTGTCGTTGTCGACGAACGCGGTGCGGTGGCCGTTCTCGGAGACCGCGGTCATGACGCGCTCCCCGAAGCCGAAGCCGAAGCCGAAGCCGAAGCCGAAGCCGAAGCCGAAGTGGCCTGTGCTTCCAGGGAAGTTCGGGTGCCTGCCTCCTCGGCCGCCGCCCACCGGATCGACCGGACGATGGTCGCGTAGCCGGTGCAGCGGCAGATCTGCCCGGAGATCGCCTCCCGGATCTCCGTGTCGGAGGGGTCGGGGTTGCGGTCCAGCAGCGCACGCGCGGTCATCATCATGCCGGGCGTGCAGAAGCCGCACTGGAGGCCGTGGCACTCGACGAACCCGCGCTGTACCGGGTCGAGTTCACCGTTCTGTTCGAGCCCCTCGACGGTGCGCACCTCATGGCCGCCCGCCATCGCGGCAAGTACCGTGCAGGACTTGACCGGTTCGCCGTCCAACCACACCACGCACGTACCGCAGTTGCTGGTGTCGCACCCCCAGTGGGTGCCGGTCAGCCGGAGGTGGTCGCGCAGGAAGTGGACCAGCAGCAGCCGCCCCTCTATCTCCCGGGTGACCTCTTCGCCATTCACGACCATGCTCACCTGCACGATCACACCTCCTGTCCGTCGATGCGGGCCACCGACCGGCGCAGTACGCGCACGGTCAACTCCCGTGCCAGATGGCGCTTGTACTCGGCGCTGCCGCGTCGGTCGGTCACGGGGGAGCAGGCCTCGGCGGCGATGTCCCCGGCCTGTCCGTACAGTTCCTCGCTCGGACGCCTGCCGCGCAGGGCCTCGGCGATGCCGGGGATGCCGGCCGTGTTGGGTCCCACGGCGGCGAGTCCGACCCGGGCGTCGGCGATCAGTCCGTCGCCGTCGAGCCACACCGCGGCACCGGCCGACACCACCGCCCAGTCACCGGCCCGCCGTTCGACCTTCTCGTACGCGCTGGACCCGTTCGGCCGGACCGGGAAGCGGACCTCGGTGAGGATCTCCGCGTCGCCGACGGCGGTCTCGTACGGTCCCTGGTGGAAGTCCTCCATCGACACCACCCGCTCGCCGTCCCTGCCCCGGATCACGCAGCTGGCGTCGAGCGTGGTGCACACCGCGGAGAGGTCCTCGGACGGGTCCGCCTGGCACAGGGAGCCGCCGAGCGTGCCCCGGTTGCGCACCACGGGATCGGCGATGACGCGCTCGGCGTCACGGAACACCGGGAAGGCGGCGGCGAGTTCGTCCGACTCCAGCAGTTCGCGGTGCCGGGTCATCGCGCCGATGCGGATCAGTCCGGGTTCGACCCGGACGTAACCCAGCTCGTCGTGCAGGTCGTTGATGTCGATCAGGTACTCGAAGTTGGCCAGCCGCAACTTCATCATCGGGATCAGACTGTGCCCGCCGGCCACCAGCCGTGCCGTGTCGCCCAGCCGGTCGAGCAGCGCGACCGCCTCGCCCACGCTGCCGACCCGCTGGTACTCGAACGGAGCGGGAACCTGCATACCGCAATCCCCCTGTCCTGCACGGCAGTTGGCCGGTCGGCCGAGCGCCGTGTCCGGGCCTCATTGGGCGCCCGGCGGACGGGGGTGTCAACGGCTGGTTAACCGTTCACTTAAGTTGCTCGTCCTTGCGAGCCGGGGAAGCGGGCAGGTCGTCCAGGAAGTCGGCCGAGGGGACGAAGAAGAGACTCCCGGTGACGGCCGTGGAGAAGTCCAGGATGCGGTCGTGGGACGCGGAGTCGGTGCCCAGGAACATGTTGCGCAGCATCTGCTCGGTGACCGAGGGCGTGCGGGCGTACCCGATGAAGTAGGTGCCGAACTCGCCCTGTGCCGCGCTGCCGAACGGCATGTTGTCGCGCAGGATCTTCCGCTCGGTGCCGTCCGGGCCCGTGATGACGTTGAGGGCGATGTGCGAGTCGGCCGGTTTGACGTCGTCGTCCATCTCCATGTTGGTCAACTTCGTGCGCCCGACGGCCCGTTCCTGCTGCTCGACCGTCAACGCGTTCCAGGCCGCCATGTCGTGGACGTACTTCTGCACGATCACATAGCTGCCGCCCGCGAACTCCGGGTCCTCGCCGCCGATCACCACGGCCTGGCGGGCCGTCTCGCCGACGGGGTTCTCCGTGCCGTCGACGAAGCCCAGCAGATCCCGTACGTCGAAGTACTGGAACCCGGACACCTCGTCGCGCACGGCGACCGCGCCGCCGAGCCGGCCCATGATCTCGGTGACCAACTCGAAGCAGAGGTCGGCCCGTACGGCCTTGATGTGGAACAGCAGGTCGCCCGGGGTGGAGACGGCGGTGTGGCGGTCGCCGGTGAGTTCGCGGAACGGATGCAGCTCGGCGGGGCGCGGGCCGTCGAACAGCCGGTCCCACGCCTCCGATCCGATGCCGGTCACACAGCTGAGCCGTCCGTCCGGCGCCCGGAACCCGATGGACCGGATCAACCCGCCCAGATCGCCGAGGAGTTGGCGCACCGTCTCCTCGCCGCCGGGCTCCACGGTGACGACGAGGAAGGTCGCGCTGGGAGTCAGGGACTCCAGCACCGCCTGCGTGGTCGGGACGGTCCCCTCGCCGCCGACGGTGCCGTCCGTGCTCTCCACCGAGCCGTCAACTGTCATGTACTCCACGCCTCCGCTGCGTCCTACGAGGCGCCCGGCGGCACCTCACAACTCAGCCGAGTTTCCCAGTCCGCGCGTCCCGCCACAGATCCACCCCGCCGTCGACGGCGTACGAGTCGATCTCGGCCAGCTCCTCGGCGCTGAAGTCGAGGTTCTCCAGCGCGGCCACGTTCTGCTCGAGCTGCTCCGCGCGCGAGGCGCCGATGACCAGCGAGGTGACCCGCTCGTCGCGCAGCGCCCAGGCGAGCGCCATCTGCGCCAGGGTCTGACCGCGCTTGGCCGCGATGTCGTTGAGCGCGCGCAGCCGGCGCACCATGTCCTCGGTCAGCCAGCCCTCGTCGAACGACGTGCCCTGCGCGGCCCGCGACCCCTCCGGAATCCCGTCCAGGTACCGCCCGGTCAGCAGCCCCTGCGCCAGCGCCGTGAAACCGATGACCCCGAAGCCCTCGTCCCGCGCCGCGTCGAGCAGCCCGTCGGTCTCGATCCACCGGTTGAGCATGCTGTACGACGGCTGGTGGATGAGCAGCGGCGTGCCCAGCTCGCGGAGGATCGCGGCCGCCTGACGGGACCGCTCGGCGTCGTAGGACGAGATGCCGACGTAGAGCGCCTTGCCCTGGCGGACGGCGGTGTCGAGCGCGCCCATGGTCTCTTCGAGCGGGGTGCCCGCGTCGAGGCGGTGGGAGTAGAAGATGTCCACGTAGTCGAGGCCGGTCCGCTTGAGGGACTGGTCGAGGGAGGCCAGGACGTACTTGCGGGAGCCGCCGCCCTGGCCGTAGGGGCCGGGCCACATGTCCCAGCCGGCCTTGGTGGAGACGATCAGCTCGTCCCGGTACGGCGCGAGGTCCTGCTTCAGCAGCCGGCCGAAGTTCTGCTCGGCGGCGCCGTAGGGCGGGCCGTAGTTGTTGGCCAGGTCGTGGTGGGTGATGCCGAGGTCGAAGGCGCGCAGCGCGATCTCGCGCTGGGTCTCGAACGGACGGTCGTCACCGAAGTTGTGCCAGTAGCCCAGCGAGAGCAAGGGCAGGTCGAGCCCCGAGCGGCCCGTGCGGCGGTAGCGCATCGTGCTGTCGTAGCGCCCCGGATCTGCGATGTGGTTCACCGCGCCAACTCTGCCCGCGCCCGCCGCGCGCGTCCAACCGATCCCGGTCATCGCATTCAGCAGCGCCGGCGCACAATCCGGCAGCGGATCGCTGAGCGGACCGCTGCTGTTCGGTGGCCGCTCGCCCGTCCCTAGGGTCCTTCTCATGAACTGCGACATATCGGTGGGCGTCGACCCGGTGGGCGTCGAAGAGGAATCGCTGCGGGTCGGCGTGCGCGTCCCGCCCTGCGACCGGGCGGACCGGGTGGCCCGGACCGTGCGGCGGGCCGAGGAGCTCGGCTTCGACCAAGTGTGGTTCCCCGACTCGCAGTTGCTGTGGCGGGACGTGTTCACCACGCTCACCGCGGCGGCCTTCGCCACCGAGCGGATCGGCCTCGGCACCGCCGTCACCAACCTGGCCACCCGGCACCCGTCCGTCGTGGCGTCGGCCGCGCGCAGCGTCGCCGAACTCGCGCCCGGCAGGTTCACCCTCGGCCTCGGCGTGGGCAACAGCTCCGTGGGACCCGTGGGCCTGCCGCAGACCGGCTCGGCGGCACTGCGCGAGGGGCTGACCATGCTGCGCGCCCTGCTGGACGGGCAGGAGTGGGACTTCGAGGGCAAGGTCCGCTCCCGGCTCCGCGACCCGCAGCCGTCCGTGCCGCTGCACCTGGCGGCCAGCGGACCCCGCAACCTGCGCCTCGCCGGAGAGATCGCCGACGGGGTCATCCTGCTCAGCGGTGTCTCGCCGCGCACCCTGACCGCCGCCATGGCCCGGGTCCGGGAGGGCGCCGAGGCGGCCGGCCGGAGCGCCGGGAGACTGCCGGTGACCGTGTCCGCGTTCTGCGAGGTGACCGACGACATCGAGGCCGACGCGCGCCTGATCAAACCGATCTGTGCCTCGATCGCCCAGAACGGCGGCGCGTCCTTCCTCGCCCTCGCCGGCATCGACGTGGACGTCCCCGCGACGGTGGAGGGCGTCTACCCGGACCTCGTGCACGCCGAGGACTGGGACGCGGCCGTGGAGATCTGCTCGGCCTGGATCAGCGACGAGGCGGCCGTCCGCTTCGCCGAGGAGTTCTGCCTCTTCGGCACGGCCACCCAGATCACCGAACGGCTCCGCACCCTGCGCGCCTCGGGAGTGACCGACGTCTTCCTCCAGCACGTCGGCTCCTACGACCCGCCCACCGACCTCATCGAGACCATCGGCGCCTCGGTCCTGCCGGCCCTCCGACGGTGAGCCGGTCAGCGCGCCCCGGCCGCGGTCAGCAGATCCTTGCGTACGACGCCGTCCTGGACGACGCACACGATGTTGCCGGGATCGCCCAGCACGCCGATGTCCTTGAGCGGATCGCCCTCGCACATGACCAGGTCGGCGGTCTTGCCGGCGGTCAGAGTGCCCAACTGGTCGGACAGGCCCAGGAGTTCGGCGGAGACACGGGTGCCGGCCACGATCGCGGCCATGGGGTCCATGCCCAGGTCCACGAGGAAGCGGAGTTCCAGCAGGTTCTGGCCGTGCGGGCAGACGGCCGCGTCGGTGCCGAGCGCGATCCGGGCGCCCCGCTCGATGGCGCGGGCGATGTTCTCCTTGGTGATGCCCGACCAGCGGACCTTCTTCTGGTAGTGGTGCTCCGGCATCAGGTCCCTGTCGATGCCCGCGAACACGGTGGAAAGCGTCGGCACGACGAAGGTGCCCCGCTCGCCCGCCAGGTCCAGCGCCTCCTCGTCCAGGCCGTAGCCGTGCTCGATGCTGGTGACCCCGCCCCGGATCGCGTTGAGGATGCCCGCGGTGCCCTGCGCGTGGGCGGCGACCGGCTTGCCGCCGTGGCGCCGGCACTCGTCCACCACGGCCCGGATCTCCTCCTCCATCAGCCCCTCGTCCTCGGGCTGGTCGTAGGGGCTGGCCATGCCGCCGCTCGCACAGATCTTGATCACGTCGGCACCCGCGCGCAGCATCCTGCGGACGGCGATCCGCGACTCGTCCACGGTGTCGGCCAGTTCGGCCATCTCGCCGCCGCTGAGATCGGTGCCGTCGAGGAGCCGGAAGTCGCCGTGCCCGCCGGTGTGGCTGATGATCCGTACCGCGGTGTGCAGCCGGGGGCCGACGATCCGGCCGGTCTCGACGGCGGTACGGAACCCGGTGGACAGTCCGCCCAGGTCACGGGCGGTGGTGATGCCCGCGTCCAGGGTCTGCCGCAGCCGGGTCGCGGTGTCGTAGGTGACCAGGACCGGGTCGAGTTCGCCGCGCCGCCCGGGCGGCGAGCCCTGCGCGTACGCGAGGTGGGTGTGGCAGTCGAAGAACCCGGGGAGCACGGTCCGCCCGCCGGCGTCGATGATCCGGACCGGCGAGCCGTCGCCGGGCACGGGTGGGGCCGTGGCCGCCGGTCCGGCGTAGGTGAGCGTGCCCGTCGCGTCCGCGACGACGACGGCGTCGGCCACCGGAAGGGCACCGGTACCGTCGACAAGGCGGGCGTTCTCGACGCGCAAAATGGTCCGAAAAGTCTCTTGCGTCATGGCATCCGTCATGGTGGGACCGAATCACTCCTCGGTATCAGGAACCTCTGGGGTGGGGAACCTCGGTATCAGGAACAGGCGAAAGGGAGTCTGCAATGGTCGAGACAACGCCGCGCCACGGTGCAGCTTCCGATCCCGATTTCAGTCGGGCACGCAGGAATGCGCCGCCCCAGGAGGCGCAGGAATTGGCTGCCGCCGAACTCGACGAACTGGACCGCGGAGTCGTGCACGCGCTGCAGATCCACCCGCGGGCCCCGTGGACCCTGGTGGGCGACGTCCTCGGCGTGAACCCGGTGACGGTCGCCCGGCGCTGGCAGCGGCTGGAGGAGGCCGGGCTCGCGTGGGTCACCGCCTACCCGCGGCTGTCGGACTCCCGCATCGTGGTGACCGGCATCGTCGAGGTCGACACCGAGCCTGGCGTCGCCGAGGAGGTGGCCCGCGCCCTCGCAGCCGAGCACGTCGTGGCCAACGTCAAGATCACCGCAGGCGGCCGGGACATCGTGACCGCCGTACAGACCAGGGACCTCGACGAACTCGCCCACCTCACCACCCGGCTCTTCCAGCAGACCCCGGGCGTACGGGCCACCCGCACCCACGTCTCCACCGGTGTCCCCACCGAGGGCAGCCGCTGGCGGCTGCGCAGCCTTGATGCGGCCCAGTGCGCCCGCATCGAGGCGAGCCACGCCTCGGACATCCCGCCCGACACGGCCACCGGCCCCTCCGCGCCCTGGGACTCCCTGGACGCCCACCTCCTCGAACTGCTCAGCTCCGACGGCCGGATGTCGATCCGCGCCCTGGCGACCGCCACCGGCGTCGGCCTCACCACGGTGCGCCGCCGCCTCCAGTCGCTGCTGGCCTCCCGGGTGAGCCTGCGCTGCGACCTGGCCCGGCCGCTGTCCGGCTGGCCGCTGTCGGCGGTGTACTTCGCGTCGGTGCCCGCCCAGTACCTGGAGGAGACCAGCCGGGTCCTGTCCAGTGTCCGCGAGGTCCGCTCCTGCGCGATCACCGCGGGACCGCACAACCTGGTGATCGACGTGTGGCTGCGCGCCCTCGCCGACGTGCACACCTTCGAGGCACATCTGTCGCGCCGGCTGCCACGCCTGGTGATCGACGATCGCTCGGTGGTCCTGCGCACGGTCAAGCACATGGGCCGCCTGCTGGACCGCGACGGCTGCTGCGTCGGCGTCGTACCGCTGCGCGAACCCCAGGGCACCCACCAGCTCCTCGCGGTACCGGACGAGGAGCGCGTCTGGCGATGAGCACCAACGTCCGTATCTCTCAAGGCTGTTGAGGACCACCGATGCGCTCCCTGTACCTTCCCGAGGTCGGCGGCCACCTGCGCTGGATCGACCTCCCCGGCGAGGGCCCCGCCCGGGTGTACCTCCACGGCCTGGGCTGCGCGGGCTCCGCCGACTTCGCGGGGATCGCCGCGCACCCCGACCTCCGGGACGGACGCGCGATCGTCGTCGACCTCCTCGGCCACGGCTACAGCGACCGCCCGGAGGACTTCCCGGCCACCCTGGAAGCCCACGCCGGGACGGTCGCCGCCGTCCTCGACCACTGCGGGATCACCGACGCCGTGCTCGTCGGCCACTCGATGGGCGGCGCGATCGCGATCGTCCTCACCGCGACCCGCCCCGACCTCGTCTCCCGCCTCGTCGTCGCCGAGCCCAACCTGCGCGCAGGCGGCGGCCTCTTCAGCGGTGCCATCGCCGCATACGGCGAGGACGACTTCGTCAGCCACGGATTCCGTACGGTCCTGGCAGGCCTCGATCCCGACTACGCGGCCCGCATGCGCGTGACGGACCCCGCGATCCTGCACCGCAGCGCCGTAGGCCTGGTGACCGGGACCAGCCGGGGAACGGGGGAACTCCTCTACGGCCTTCCGCAGCCGCGGGTGATGCTGATCGGCACCCGCAGCCGCCCCTACGCGGACGAGCCCGCCGTCCGGCAGGCCGGGATCCCGGTCGTGGAAGTCCCCGACGCGGGCCACCACATGATGGGGGACAACCCCGAGGGGTTCGTGGCGGCCCTGGTCGAGGCCGGTGCGGGACCTGCTCCTAGAGGGGAACGCGCAGGGAGTCGTAGCGGGCGAGTCGGGCCGTGATGATGCTCGATGCCTGGGTCAGGGCCGTGAGCAGCCGGGTGATCCTGCTGCCCGCCGTGGGCGCGATGACCGACAGCGCGCCCAGGTAGGTGTCCGCCCGTCCGCGTACCGGCACCGCGACCGCGAGATACCCGAGGCGCTTCTCCTCGACCTCGATCGCGTAGCCCTGCTCCCGGATACGGCGGAGTTCGCCGGGCAGTTGGGCCGGGCCGAGCGTGTGCGGGGTGAGGCGGACCATCGAGTGCAGCACCTCCCCGAGCGGATACTGCTCGGGGAGGAGCGCGAGGGTGAGCTTGCCCGCGGCCGTGCAGTGCAGCTCCATGCGTCTGCCGTCGGCGGTGGAGCGGGCCTGGTTGCGGTGGGTGCCGAGGTTCTCGACGCACAGCAGCTCGGAGTCGTGCGGGATCGCCAGGATCACCGCGTTGTCGAGGCTCTGCGCGAGGCTCTCGATGACGGGCCTGGCCGCCGCCCGCAGCGTGCGCTGGTGCGGGGAGCGCAGGCCCATCGCATAAAGCCGTACGCCCAGGCGGTAGTTGCAGCCGTCCCGCTCCAGGAAGTCGGTGGCGACGAGCTCCTGGCAGAGCCGGTGGACCGTGGCCTTGGCGATGCCGGTACGGTCCCGCAGCTCGGCCAGACCCAGCGAGAAGTCGTCGTCGCCGAAGGCCGACAGGATGAGACTCACCTTGCCGAGCACCGAGTTGGGTCGCTCGTCGCCCTCCCGGACCGCGCCGGCGGTGGTCATCCCGCCGCCACCCAGTCGAGGATGTGCCGGGAGAACTCCTCCGGCAGCTGCTCCGGCACGGGGACGTGGCCGCCGGGGACGACCAGCGTCTCGCAGCCGGCGTCCGCGAACCTCTCCAGACCCGGCATCGAGAAGTGGTCCTCGGAGGCACAGACGGCGAGGGTGCGGGCGGTGACGAGGGGCAGCCGCTGGTCCATCATCGAGCCCCGCACCGCCACATGCCCTTCCTCCACCCGGTCCAGCACGGTCAGCGCGTCGACCATGAACCGGTTGAGGGCGGCCTCCTCGCCGTCCTTGTAGAACGGGCGCCGCAGGTTCCACAGTTCGAGCAGATGCGAGCCGTCGGGGCTGGGGACGACATGGTCGACGGGCTTGCGCGAGTTCACCGTGCGCCGCTTCTCGTCGTCGATGAAGGGCGTGCCGGACAGGAACAGGCTCCCGACCCGTTTCCCGTGGCGCGCGGCGACTTCCACCGCGATCACCCCGCCGGTGTGGTGGCCCACGAGATGGAAGCGCTCCAGACCCAGTTCCTCGACCAGGTCGTCGACCGCGTCCGCCCACCGCTCGATCGAGTGGGGTTCGTCGGGTTTCGCGGAGGCGCCGAAGCCCAGGGTGTCCATCGCGATCGCCCGGTGCACGGCCCCGACGCGGGGGAGCACGTCCAGGTACTCGGTCCAGGACCGGGGCGTCTGATGAAGCATCAGCACGGGCTCGCCCGTACCGCACTCGACATAGTGCAACTGACCGAAACGGCTGGGTGCGTAGCCGCGACGCAGTGGGTCCGTCATCAGTGACTCCCTGGTTTGTGACATGCCGTCAGATGGCCCGGTGCCTGTTCGGTGAGCGCGGGGCGTTCGCTGCGGCAGCGGTCGTCGGCCAGCCAGCAGCGCGAGGAGAAGGGGCAGCCCGTCGGGATGTCCGAGGGGGAGGGCAGTTCGCCCTTGAGGACGATCTGCTCGCCCGGCGCGCTGTCGTCGCCCGGTTCCAGGACGGACGAGAGCAGCGCCATGGAGTACGGGTGCTGCGGGTTCTCGAACAGCTCCTTCGCCGGGGCGAGTTCGACGATCGACCCGAGGTACATCACCGCGACCCGCTCGCTGAGGTGGCGGACCACACCGAGGTTGTGCGAGATGAACAAGTAGGCGATGCGGTCGCGCTGTTGGATCTCCTGGAGCAGATTGAGGATCTGCGCCTGGATGGAGACGTCCAGCGCCGACGTCGGCTCGTCGAGGACGATGACGGACGGCTGCGGGGCCAACGCCCTTGCGAGCGCGAGGCGTTGGCGCTGGCCGCCGGAGAACTCGTGCGGATAGCGGGCGGCGGCCGAGGCGTCGAGACCGACCTCCTCCAGGACCTCCGCGAGCCGGGTACGCCGGTCGGCGCGCGCCACGCCCCGGGCGCGCAGCGGCTCCTCGATGCCGGCGCCCACCGGCAGCCGGGGGTTCAGCGAGCCGTTGGGATCCTGGAACACCATCTGCACCGCACGCCGGAACGCCTTCAGGTCGGCGCTCTTCGGCTTGTGCGTCATGTCCTTGCCCTCGAAGCGCACCGCGCCCCGCGTGGGCCGGTACAACCGGGTCGCGATCCGGCCCAGTGTGCTCTTGCCGCACCCGGACTCGCCGACCAGGCCGACCGTCTCGCCGGGACTCAGGGCGAGGGTGATGTCGTCCACCGCCCGGACACCGGAACGGCCCGGGCGACCGCCGAACTCGTGCCCGATGCCGGAGAGTTCGAGCAGCGGCTCGCTCCCGGTCCGGTCGGGCTGCGTCTCAGTCATCGTTTCCTCCGGCTGCGGTCGGGGAGTCGTCCAGGTCGCGCCAGCAGCGCGACACCCACCCGTCGCCGACGGGCCGCAGGGGCTGGGGCGCGGCACAGGCGTCGGCGGCCAGCGGGCAGCGCGGCGCGAAGCGGCAGCCGGGCAACCGGCGCGCGTCGTCCGTGAGTTGGCCGCGGATCGCGGTCAGCGGGGTGCCGTCGCCCTCCCGCATCCGGGGCACCGCCGCGAGCAGCGCCCGGGTGTAGGGATGCCGGGGCGCGTTCAGCACCTGGTCGACGGTGCCGGACTCCACCGCCTGGCCGGCGTACATCACCTGCACCCGGCTGCACATCGCGGTGATGACACCGAGGTCGTGCGAGATGAGCAGCATCCCCATGCCGTGCTCCTGCTGGAGCGAGCGCAGCAGACGCAGGATCTCCGCCTGCACGGTGACGTCGAGCGCGGTCGTCGGTTCGTCGGCCAGCAGCAGGCGCGGGTTGCCCGCCATCGCGATCGCGATGACCACGCGCTGCCGCATACCGCCGGACAGCTCGTGCGGGAACTGCCGGGCCCGGCGCTCCGGGGAGGGGATCTCCACCAGCCGCAGCAGGTCCACCGCCCGCTCCTCCGCCTCCTTCCGGCCGGCCTTGCCGTGGATCCGCAGCACCTCGGCGACCTGCGTGCCGACCCGCATGCACGGGTTCAGCGAGGTCATCGGCTCCTGGAAGACCATCGCCACCCGGTCGCCGCGCAGACTCTCCAGCTCCGCGTCGCCGCTGCCCAGCAGATCCGTACCGCAGGCCACCAGCCGGTCGGCCCGGACGTCGGCGCCCGGGCCCAGCAGCCCCATGGCGGCGAGCGCGACGCTGGACTTGCCGCAGCCGCTCTCGCCGATCAGGCCCACCACTTCGCCCTGTTCGACCCGGAGATCCACCCCGGAGACGACGTCCGAGCCGCCGAAGCCGATGCGCAGCCCCGAGACGTCGAGGACCGGATCGGTGCCGTCCTTCCCGGCACCGGCCCGAGCGGGAGTCAGGGTGTCCGCCTTCACGACGTCAGCCAGGCGTTCTTGAGGTTGAGGCGGGTCGCCGTGGCGTCCGGCTGGTAGCCGTGCAGCCGGTCGCTCCAGGCCTCGCCGCGCACCGCCTTGGCGTAGGGCACCAGCAGGTAGGCCTCGTCGGCGATGTACTGGGCGAGCTGGTGGTAGAGCGTCACGCGTTTCGCGTTGTCCTGCTCGCTCTTCGCGGCGGCCATCAGGTCCCACAGGTGCTGGTCCTTGACCTTGGTCGCCGGGCTGCCCTTGGCGAACCACAGGTCGAGGTACTGGCTCGGGTCGGCGTTCAGCACGCTGGTCAGCATGATCATGTCGGTGTAGTCGCCGCCCAGCACCTTCGGCACGACACTCGCGAACGGCACGAGCTTGAGGTCGAGGGTGATGCCGACCTTGGACAGCTGCGCCTTCATCAGCTCCAGGGCGGAGATGTCGGGACCGTAGGCGGAATCGCTCGGGGCGGTCAGTTCGATGCCGACCTCGCTCTTGCCCGCGGCCTTGAGCAGGGCCACTGCCTTCGCCTGGTTGTGCTGGTACATCGGGTCGGAGGTGGTGGGCGTGGTGCCGTACGGGTCCTGCGGCGGGATGACGTAGCCGAAGCTCGCGGAGCCGCTGCCCAGCGTCTTGATGAGGGTCTCTCGGTCGATGGCGAGGTTGAACGCCTGCCGCACCCGCTTGTCGGCGAGCGGGCCGCTGAGGGTGTTCATGTTGAGCCAGACACTGGAGACGAGGGGCCCGTTCGCCTCGGTGACACCGCTGGTGCTCTTGACGTCGCTCACCATGCGCAGGTCGCGGAAGGACAGCAGCTGCACCGAGTTGGAGCGCAGCGAGGCCACCCGGGAGGTCTCGTCGGGGATGAGCCGGTAGATCACCGTGTCGAGATACGGCTTCGGCTTGTCCCAGTAGCCCTTGTAGCCGGAGAGCGTGATGGAGATGCCCTTCGACCACTTCTTCAGGGAGAAGGGCCCGGTGCCGTTCTCCGTCTGCTTGAGCTGGTTCCCGCTGCGGGACGTCGTCCACTTCTTGCTCATGATGGCGCCGCTCCACGGGCGGGCCAGGAAGTTGTACAGCGACGGCTGCGGCGCGCTGAGCTTCACCTCGACGGTACTGGCGTCCACGGCGGTCACCGTCTTGATCCGGTACTGCTGGGTGTACGGCGACTTGATCGCCGGGTCCATCAGCCGCTCCAGGCTGAAGATCACGTCGTCGGTGGTGAGCTTGGTGCCGTCGTGGAAGGTCACCCCGTCGCGGAGCGCGAAGCGGTGGGTGGTCGCGTCCACCTGCTGGTAGCTCTTGGCAAGACCGGGCTTGATCTGCCCCTTGCTGTCCAGGCTCAGCAGACCCTCGTAGAACTGCGCGACGATCTGCTGGTCGAAGAACGCCTGCGCCACCTGCGGGTCGAAGCCGACCGTGGGCTCCCCGTCGAGCCCGATGGTGAGGGTTCCTCCCGCGACCGGCTTCCCGGAGGTGCTGCCGGCCGTGGTGGCCGTACCGCCGCAGGCCGCCAGGAACAGGCCGGCGAATGTGCTGCCGCCGAGTGCCAGCGCGCCTCTGCGCGTGAAGGTGTGGTTCGTCATCATGACCGCCTGTTTCTCAAGAACGTGAGGGTGAGGTGACGTGGTGCGGGGCCCGTTCAGGGCGTACGGCGCTTGCCGCGCGGGTTGAGCTGTTCCTGCAGGCCGTCGGAGATGAGGCCGAAGGCCGCCGTGGCGATGGCCAGGGTGATGCCGGGGACGATCACCAGCAGCGGCGCGTCCTTCATGTAGCGCTGGCCCTCGAAGATCATCCGGCCCCAACTGGGCGTCGGCGGCTGGATGCCGAGGCCCAGATAGCTCAGGGACGCCTCGACGAGGACGCAGGTCGCCGCCGTGTTGGCGTACTGGACGAGGGCGGAGGAGAGCACGTTCGGCAGCACATGCCGGACGATGATCACCGGAGTCGGCACCCCGGCGATCCGGGCCGCCGAGACGAAGTCGCGCTCGCGCACGGTGAGCGCCGGGGCCCGCACGATCCGCGCGAAGTACGGGACGAAGATCAGGCCCATGCCCGCGATGAGGACCCACAGGCCCGGGGTGAACACCGACACCAGCACAAGTGCCAGCAGGACCGAGGGAATCGACATCGCGGTGTCCATCGCCGCCATCAGGACCGCGTCCAGCCGGCGGGCGTTGTAGCCCGCGACGAGCCCGATCGGGATGCCGATCAGCGCGGCGAGCGTGGTCGCGCCGAAGGCCACCAGCAGGGACTGCCGGGCCGCGCCGAAGGTCCGGGTGAACAGGTCACGGCCGAGGTTGTCGGTGCCCAGCCAGTGGCTGCCCGAGGGGCCGGTGAGCAGCGAGTCGCTGACGTCCGTCGCCGCGTAGCGGCCGAAGACACCGAGGACCAGGGACAGCAGCACCATCCCGCCGAGAATGCAGACACCCGTGGTCAGCGTCGCGTTCCAGCCGAGGCGCGGCCTGCGCCGGCGCGCCGCGGGGACGGTGACGGCGGGCGCGGTGGATTCAACCGTCACGGCGTGCTCCTGTCGTCCTGATACGGGGGTCGATGAGGGGATAGACCAGATCGGTCACCAGATTGATCAGCACATAGGAGGCACCGAGGGCGAGGATCGCGCCCTGGATCACCGTGAAGTCGTGCTGGGTGATGGAGTTGACGATCAGCGAACCGAGACCGGGGAGCGCGAAGACCTGCTCGATGATCACGGTGCCGCCGACCAGCACCCCGAGCTGGAGCCCGCCGGCGGTGACCACCGGCACCAGCGCGTTGCGCAGCGCGTGCCGCAGCATCAGCCGCCGTCGCCCCGCGCCCTTCGCCGCCGCCGTCCGCATGAAGTCCTGGCCCTCGACGTCGAGGACGGCTGCCCGCATGTACCGGCAGAGGGTCGCGCCGAACGGGATGCCCAGGGCGACGGCCGGAAGCAGCAGCACCTGGAGGTTGAGCAGCGGGTCCTGCGAGAACGGCACGAAGGAGAACAGCGGCCAGGCCGGTACCAGCGTGCTGAACACGAGGACCATGACCGTGCCGACCACGAACGGCGGGACGGCGAGCCCGAGGAAGGCGGTGCTGTTGACCACGCGGTCCCTCGCGCGCCCCTGGTACATGGCCGACCAGATGCCCGCCGGAATGCCCCACAGGACCGCTATCACCGCCGCGTACACGGCGAGTTCCAGGCTCACCGGGAGCCGGTCGGCGACCTGTGCGCCGACGCTCTGCCCGTCCAGCAGGGACGAACCGAGGTCGCCGCGGACGGCGTGCCCGATCCAGCTCAGGTACTGCGACCACACGGGCTGGTCGAGCCCGAGCTGGTGGGTGATCTGGGCGCGCAGCTGGGGAGTCGAGTTCTCGCCGGCGATCAGGGCCGCCGGATCACCGGGGACCAGGTGCGCCAGCGCGAACACGATGGCGCTGAGGCAGAGGACCACCGCGAGCGAGCGGACCACACGGATCGAGAGGTAGCGCAGCACTGGATCTCTCCCTAGATCGCGACGGCGGGCGCCGACGCCCGCGCCGTCGTGGGGCGGGCCGCATCGGACGGGCGGCGCCGCGCGGCCAGCGCACCGCGTACGGCGTCGTCCGCGTTCGGGTCGAAGGCCCGGCCCTCGCGGAACACCGCGCGCAGCCGGCGCCGGTCGGTGAGCACACTCAGATCGGCGAGCGGGTCGCCGTCCACCAGCAGCAGGTCCGCCCACATGCCGGGGGCGACCGTTCCGGTCCGGGCACCGAGCCCGAGGGCCTCGGCGGCGGCCGAGGTGGCCGCGACCAGCACCTCCGCCGGGGTCATGCCGATCTGCTCGTGCAGCAGCTCCAGTTCGCGGGCGTGGTTCCCGAAGCGCATCGTGTTGGAGGAGTCGCTGCCCGCGATGATCCGCACCCCGGCCCGATGGGCCCGGCGCACCGAGTCGAGCCGGCGCTCACGCAGCGCCGCCGCCTTGTCCAACTGCTCGGCGACCAGCCCGCGTTCGGCTCCGTGCACCGTCATGAACTCGCTGATCGACAGGGTCGGGCACAGGAACGTGCCCTGTCCGAGCATCAGCTCCACGAGGTCCTCGTCGAGGTCGGAGCCGTGCTCCAGGGTGTCCACCCCGGCGACCAGCGCCGCCGTGATCCCGGCCCGGGTGTGCGCGTGGGCCGCGACCCGCAGGTCCAGGGCGTGCGCCTCGTCGACGATCGCGTCGATCTCGGCGTCCGTGTAGTTGCGCCACCCGGTCTTGTCGCCGACCGAGAGCGTGCCCCCGCTGGTGCAGATCTTGATCAGGTCCACGCCCATCCGGGCGTACTCCCGGACTCGCTTGCGGCACTCGTCGACGCCGTCGGCCGGGGGCCACATCCGCTTCTCGTCGAGGGTGGCCGGGCAGAACATGTCGCCGTGCCCCGCCGTCATGCCCACGAGCCCGGAGGCGACGACCCGCGCCCCGTCGAGGACGTGCTCGTCCATCACGTGCTTGACCGCGACCTCGGGCAGCGAGCCCGCGGTGTCCCGGACCGTGGTGAATCCGGACCGCAGCGCCTCACGGGCGTTGGCCGCGGCGTGCAGGGTCTGTTCCTCGGTGGAGGTCAGCATGTTCCACAGCTGCACGTCCTGCGGCCGGGTGCCCGCGTTGGACCGCAGATGCACATGGCAGTCGATGAGTCCGGGCAGCAGGGTCGTCCCCCGCAGGTCGTACACCGTGTCCGACGGGTGTGTCGCCACCGTGTCGGCGGCACCCACCTCGGCGATCACGGCACCGTCGATCACCACGGCCATGTCGGTCCGTGCGGCACCTCCCGTGCCGTCGACCAACGTCATTCCCGCCAGGACTGTTCGCTCCGTCATGGGACCGTGTTCACTCCTCTCCGGGGGACTGGTACAGAGGAGTGTGGGGCGGCGGTGATGTCACCGTGTTGCGGTGCAGCTTTCGCTTGGAATTCACGAGGGGCGCGCAGGAATGCGCCACCCCTGGAAGCGCAGATTTGCGCCACCCGCGGCCTCTCACAGGCCGCTCACGAACGCCGTGTCGGTGCCCACCGGACCCAGCGCGGTCGCCCCGCCGGGGTTGCCCAGCGGGGCCGTACGGCCGGACAGGGGCTCCTCGAAGAAGCGGCGGTTGTCGGCGCGGTGCTCCGGGTCGGCGCGCCGGTCGACGGTGATCGCCTGCTCGGGGCAGGCCGTCTCGCAGGCGCCGCAGTCGATGCACTCCACGGGGTTGATGTAGAGCTTGCGCTCGCCCTCGTAGATGCAGTCGACCGGGCACTCCTCCATGCAGGACCGGTCCATGATGTCGACGCAGGCCGATCCGATGACGTAGGCCATGACTAGCTCTCCTTCTCGGTGGAATGCCCGGGGAACAGCGCTGCCTCCGGGTCGATGACGGTGGCCGCGTTGTTCACGGCGGTGGCGGCCTCGCCGAAGCCGACCGAGATCAGCCGGACCTTGCCCGGGTAGTCGGTGATGTCGCCGGCGGCGAACACGCGGGGCAGATTGGTGGCCATCCGGGTGTCGACGGCGATCCGCCGGGCCTGGAGCTCAAGTCCCCAGGTCTGCAGCGGTCCCAGGTCGGCGAGGAAACCCAGGGCGGCGACGACGGTACGGGCGGGCAGCAGCCGGGTCGTCTTCTCGACCCGGTGCCGCACCTCGACCCGTTCGACCCCCGACTCGCCGTGTATCGCGCTCACTTCGGAGTCGGTGACGATCTCGATGCCGAGGGCGCGCGCCTTCTCCACGCTCGCCGCGTGCGCCCGGAAGCGGGCGGTGCGGTGGACGAGGGTGACGGACCGGGCGATCGGGGCCAGCAGCGCCGCCCAGTCGAAGGCGCTGTCCCCGCCGCCGACCACGACCACGTCGTGGCCGGTGTGCTCGGCCGGGTCCGGCACGAAGTACACCTGCCCGCGGCCGAGATACCCCTCGCCCGCAGGCAGCGGCCTGGGCGTGAACGTCCCCACCCCGCCCGTGATCACAACTGCCCCCGCCCGTACGACGGTTCCCCGGTCGGTGCGGACGACGGGGTGACCGTCGTGGTCGTGGGCCAGATCCTCGGCCCGCTCTCCCAGGAGATAGCGGACGTCGTACGGCGCGGCCTGCGCGACCAGGCTGTCGACGAGGTCGCGGCCGCGCACCGAGGGGAACCCGGCGATGTCGAAGATGGGCTTCTCCGGGTACATGGCGCTGATCTGGCCGCCGCACTGCGGCAGTACGTCCATGACCGTGACGCGCAGTCCGCGGAAGCCCGCGTAGTAGGCGCCGTAGAGGCCGGAAGGGCCGGCGCCGATGATCAGGATGTCGGTCTCGATCACCGGTGTCTCGACCGGCTCGGCAAGGTGAACGCTCATGGTTCAGGAGCGTAGGAACGGCCCGCTCTCCGCCCAACGGAACCGGTCCGGCTGCCGGGACGCCCCGGTCAGACGAGGGCGAGTTCGACGCTTCCGGTCACGCACGGGGTGCCGTCGGCCTTGACGACCGCCACGTCCAGGGACACCCGGGCGCCCTCCACCGCGCGCACGGTCGCGGTCCAGGTGAGGGGCTCACCGGCCACGGCGGTCGTACGGTTGCGCCAACTCACCGTCTCAAGCCGGGAGTTCGGCCCGGCCCACGCCAACGCGTACCGAGTGAGGGTCTCGCCGTGCAGAGTGGACTGTACGACGACGTCCGGGAAGCCCTCCGAAGCGGCGAAACCGGAGTCGTAGTGGATGCGGTGGGAGTTCCACGACACGGCGCTGAAGCGGAAGAGCTGGACCGTGCTGTGCGTGTACCGCTGCAGCGGGCAACTGTCCCCGGCCACCGGCGTGTTCATGCGGCTCCTGCGGGGTCGAGGGCCTCCTGGACGACGATCGTCTCGTCCACGGCGGTCAGTTCGGTGCCGTCCGCGGTCGTGAAGCGGGTGGCCAGGCCGAGCAGGACGAACGGGCCGGAGCGGCCCTGCTTGCGCTCTGCGGAGATCACCGCGCGGGACGCGGTGACCCGGCTGCCCGCGACCGGGGCCCGCAGCAGCCGTACGCTCTGGCCGCCGTGCACCTGGCGGACCGGCAGGCCCTCGGTGCACGGCGACTCCCGGGCGGCGAGCCCGTCGGGCCGCAACTCCCCTTCGGGCGGCCCGTCCTCCCAGCTCATGGTGGCCGCGAGGAACAGGGCGGGAGCGTCGACCGGGGCGCCCGCCGCGTCCTGTTCGCGGGCGCGGCGGATGTAGTCGGCGTCGTTGAGCGCGGCGGCGTACCGGCAGAAGTCCTTGACGGTGACCGTGCCGCAGTCCTCGTCCTCCCAGCGGCCGACGAGCCTGTGGGCCCGTGCCAGCACCTCGTCCAGAGCGCTCACAGGGCCGACCGCAGCGCCCGGCCGATGCCGAGACCCGCGGTGCGCAGCGCGCTCGCGTGCGCGGCGGCGTCCACCCGGTAGGTCGGCGCGGTGATCGACAGGGCGCCGGCGAGCGTGTTCTGCCGCCCGAAGACCGGCACCGCCATGCTCATGTAGCCGAGTCTGACCTCCTCCGCCTCGGTCGCGAGGCGCTCCTCCCGGATCCGCTCCACCTGGGCGCGCAGCCGCCCCGGCGAGGTGATGGTGTGCCGGGTGAACGGTTTCAGCCCGTTCCGGATCACCTCACCGAACAGTGAGGCGGGGGAGAAGGCCAGGATCGCCTTCCCGGTGGCGGTGCAGTAGAGCGGCAGCCGCCCCGCCACCCGGGACTCCTCGCTCAGGCCCCGGTGCGGCAGGATCTTCTCGAGGTAGACGACGTCGAGGCCGTCGTGGATCGCGAAGTGGATGGTCTCCTGCGTGGCCAGCAGCAGATCCTCCATGTACGGCTGTGCCACCTCGCGCAGGATCCGCTGCCGGTGCACCCGCTGCCCGATCTCGAAGAGCCTGAGCCCGAGCCGGTAGTCGCACCCCGCCCGCTCCAGCAGCCCCCACACCACCAGCTCCTGGCAGAGCCGGTGCACGGTGGCCTTCGCGACGCCCGTACGGCGTACGAGATCCGCCAGGGAGAGCGACTCGTCGTCGACGGTGAACGCCTCCAGGATGGGCCGCACCTTGCCGAGGACGGAGTTCATCGAATCGGGTCCCAGGGACGGTCCGGTCGCGGGAGGCGGGGGAGCGGGGGCCACGGCGCGGGCGATCGGGACGACGGTCATGGCAGACACCTCACGATCAGGGGTTACGGCTGGAATCTCACGATCAGTGACCGGACGACGACTGGGCGAGGAACGCGAGGCTCAGCGGGTTGTACAGCGAAGCCTTCTCATGTTGCGGCCAATGTCCACATTCCGTGAAGACCTCGAGCCTGGCTCCCGGGATCGCGGCGGCGATCGCCTCGGCCTCCGGAACGTCCCCGAGCGGGTTCTTGTTGCCCCACACCACCAGCGTCGGGGCCTTGATCCGGGCCATGCGGTCCGGGCGCAGCAGATTCCGCTCCCGGGCCTCGACCTCCTGCAGGGCGAGCAGGTTGTGCAGGTTCCGCTGGAAGTCGGGGTGATGGTAGATCTCGTAGCGCACCTGGGTCAGCTCCTCGCCCAGGTCCTCGTCCCACTCCGCCCACAGCAGGGCCAGCCGGTCGCGGGTGTAGGAGATCTCCGGCTCCATGGCCGCGGCGCGGGTGGAGGTCTTCAGCCGTTCCATCACCGCCGGGTTGATCTTCGTGCCGCCCATGCACAGGAGCTGGAGGGAGGCGACCCGGTCCGGGTACTCGCTGGCCGCCCAGGAACCCACCCAGCCGCCCAGCGACTCGCCGACCAGGTGCGCGCGCTCGGCGCCGACCGCGTCGAGGTAGGCCATCAAGTGGTCGACGTACGCCGGGATCTCACCGGGCCGGTCGGGCTTGCCGGTGTAGCCGTGGCCGAGCATGTCGATGGCGTGGCAGCGATAGCCGGCCTCGGCGTGCGCCGGGATGTTGCGGACGAAGGCCTCCAGGTGGCCCGTCGTGCCGTGCAGGAACACCACGTGCTCGCCGTCCTCCGGACCGGCTTGCAGGGCGCGGGTGGTGACATCGCCGGTCTCGACGTACGCGTGCCGGTAGTCGATGCCCGAGAGTTCGGTCCAGATGGTCATGACTGCCTTTCGGTGTCTGCTTGTTGGGGATCCAGGACGGCCACGGCCATCCCGGTGAGCCACTCGGGCATCGGTTCGTAGGCCAGCCGGCGGCCGGGCACGTGGTCGAGCACGGCCGACATCAGCAGCCAGGTGCGCAGCTCCTGCGCCCCGTTGCCGGCGACCTTCTCCAACTCCTCGGTGGAGTACGCCGTGATCCGCCCGATCTCGCCGCGCTCGACGAGGGACAGGAAATCGTCGTCGAACTCCGGGTTCAGCGCGGCCTCGGCGGCGCGGATGATCTCGCGGCGCCGGACGTCGTAGTCCTGCCAGTTCTCCCGGCCGTTCAGCCAGGCGCCGACCATGAACTCCTCGTCGTCGCCGTGCGGTTCGCGCCAGTCCGGCCAGGGCAGCCGGTGCGAGAGCCCGCCCGAGCCGACCACCGCGACCCGCCGGTCGCCCGGGAAGGACAGGATGGCCTCCCGGATCGCCCGGCCCAGTTCCTCGCAGCGGGACAGGGTGGGCAGCGGCGGGGCGAAGACGTTCACGACGATCGGCACGATCTCCACGTCCAGGCCCTCGAAGAGGTACTGGATGGCGTGCGACTGACCGTGGTCGATCTGCAGCCTGGCGGAGAAGGCCGGGTCGAAACTCCCGCCCTCCACAAGGGAGTTGGCCAGGTGCCGGGCCAGCGGGACGTCGACCGGCTGGGGCCCCTTCGGGGTGCCCGACTCGCCGCTCGCGATGCACTCGCCGACGCCGATCGTGAAGCTCGGGATCAGGTCCAGCCAGAAACCCCGGAAGTGATTGGAACCCACCAGGATCACCGTGTCGGGGCGGGCCGCGAGCAGTGCCTCCCGGGCCTCGGACAGCGCGTCGCGGAACCGCTCCGCCCGGTCCTTGTGGAAGGTCTCCTCCCAGTGGGTGTTCATCAGCGTGCTGTGCGAGGCGCCCACGCCCAGGACGATCTCCGTCATGCCGCTCTTCCTTCCACCTCGGCGCGGGACCGGGTCACCGTGTCGACCGCCGTACGGATCAGATGGCGCGTCAGCTTCTCCATCGCCTGTACGGAGACCGTGTTCATGCCCCGCGCGAAGTCGATGTCGAAGAGGGAGTCCGTGACCTTCGGCATGCCGACCCGTACGGTCGGGATGCCGCGCCCGCGCAGGATGTTTGCGTCGGTGGCACCGCTGTTGCCCCGGATCACCTCGTGCTCGCGCCCCTCGAAGGCGGCCCAACTCGCCGTCGCGCTACGGCAGATCCAGCTCTCGGGGTCGGTGCTGGTGCCGGGGATGGCCAGGACCATCTCGGCGCCGACGTCGATGTTCTTGTCGCGCAGGGCGGTGATGGCCGCCATGAACTCCCGCTTGGCCTGCATCGGCGTCGTGTCCGGGCCGATCCGCAGGTCCACCATGAGGGTGCAGGAGGCCGGTGTCACCGCGGCCATCCGGGGCCAACCCCCTTGTATCGAGGAGACGATGCCCTGCGGCGCGACCGTGCCGGAGGTGTGCCGTTCGGCGTACTCGACGAACCACTCCTCCAGATGCCGGGTCACCTCACCGGCGCGCGCGACGGGGTTGTCGTAGGGGAGGCGGTGGCGGGAGCCGACGTAGGTGTGCGTGCCGTGGACCGTCACCTCGAACCAGACCAGGCCGACCTCGTCCGGGGAGACCGTCCAGCCGGGCTTGGCGATGAGGGCGTAGTCGGTCCACACGCCCTGCTCCAGGAGGAACGAACAGCCCACGCCCTGGCCGGTGTTGAGGCGCCTTGAGCCGGGGCGGGCGTTGGTGGGCATGCCGCCCGCGCCGAAGGCCGCGACCAGGTCGCCGGTGAGCGGGACGCCGGCCAGCGCGATCGCCTCGGCGGCCATCATCACGCAGGCCGCGTGGCCCTTCGGATTGGAGGCGCCGAGGCCGACGATGAGATCGTCGTGGACGGTGGCGCGCGGACGCATGTCGTCACGCAACTCCGGCCCGATCCAGGGGAGATCCTCGCTCTCCTCGCCCACCGTCAGGGTGTCGATCGGCGCGTAGAGCATCAGGTCGGGGCCGGTGCCGTCGCCGGAGAGCCGGGCCCAGGCGTTGGCCTGCCGGTCGTCCAGCGGCTGGACCCGGGCCGGGCAGCCGGCCGTAGTGAGGGTGGCGGCGATGTGCGCGGCGAGCGGGCCCTCGTCACCGGTCGGGGACGGGACGTCGACGAGCCCGGTGATCAGGTCGCGCAGCCGCTCGGCGGTGACGTGCTGCCAGGCGTCGGCGACCCAGGCGGCCCGCTTGTCGTCCAGACCGGCCAACTCGCCCGTGGCGCTCACTGGTTGATCCTGTGTACCTGAGTCATCGTCGTACGCTCGAAGCGTTTCTTCGCGAGCGGGAGCCCGATCGCGATCCCTATTCCGACGAGCAGGGTGAGCAGTGTGCGGCCCATGGTCAGGCTTCCTTCTCTTCGGTGCCCGTACCGGCGAGCTTCTTGCCGTACTCCTCCTCGCTGAGGTTCCGCCAGGCGGTCAGCGAGATGTCGGGGCGGTAGAGCTTCTCCGGGGGAGCGTCGGTGATGTCGACCATCCAGGCGTCCTGGCCGGAGAACTGGCCGTGGAACAACCAGCGGATCGCACCGAGGTACTTGGCGTAGAAACGCAGGGTCTCCCAGCCCTCGGTGAAGTTGACCATCACGCCGACATAGCGGTGGTTGTCCTGGTCGACGGGGACGTAGAACTCGTAGTGGATGAAGTTCGGGTACGCGATGCGCAGCACGCCGGGCATCGACAGGGACGCGAAGCCGGGGAACTCCTGGGCCTCGATCGTCGGGTTGACCTTGTCGGGCTTGCCCGTGTTGCCGATGTTGAAGGTCTCCTTCGGCGGCTGGGCCTTCCACCAGCGCTTGTTGGTCCAACGGCCGACCCCGGGGAACTCCGCCTCCCAGTACACCTCGTCCTGGACCCGGAAGATCCACCGGCCCTTGGGCACGATCCGGGTGATGTTCCAGGTCGGCATCGGCTTGAAGAGACGCCAGAGTGCCGTGCGGTGCAGGTACTTGGCGTGGCCCTCGTCGAAGCCGTTCTCGCAGGCGAAGCGCCAGTTGCCGCTGCGCGGGTCGATCCGGCCGCCCATCACGAAGGCGTTGGAGACGAGCTCCTCGGGCAGCTGCGAGTCGATGGGGTGCGGTTCCTCGTCGGCGAGGGGGATGTACACCCACACCATGCCGAGCCGCTCCTCGACCGGGTACGTCCGCACCGAGACCTTGCCGGTCAGCCGGCAGCCGGGGCCGTCGGTGATGACCGCGGCGAGCTTGCCGGTGGGCAGGTCGAAGGTCCAGCCGTGGTACGGGCAGCTGACCGTGCCCGGGAACTGCTGGTTGCCCTCGGAGAGCGGGACACCGCGGTGCGGGCAGCGGTTGTGCAGCGCGTACGCCGTACCGTTGTCCCGGATCAGGGTGATCTTCTCGCCGCAGATCGTGAACGGGAGCGGATCGCCGGTGATCTGGCTGGACCAGGTGACCGGATACCAGTAGCCGCGGAAGCCCGAGCCCGCCGCGTCGTAGTGGGGCCACGACTTCCAGTCCTGGCGGCCGGGCTCGCCGGTCGGTCTGCGGCGGCTCCGGACCGGGGGCGGGGTGTCGGGAGAGTCGTCGACCGTCATCGTGGGCGTCCTCCTGCTGCCGGGTGAGCTGTACGCCGAGCATGCGGCGGGCGGCAGGATCCGCCCAAGGGACCTGGTCCACTGAGCAGACCGGGTGCCGGGGAGGCGGCGGAAACGCGGCACTTCTGCCCTCGTCCACCGCATTTCGAGGGGGTCTGCGGGTCTTCGCGACGCTCCCTCTGCTGACGACGCCCACCGCGTAGCCACTGATCACACCCGACGACTCGCATGCCTCGCGCTGTCGCACCGCATGAGTCACTCGGTGCCCGTGGCGCTGGAGACCGGCGCTATCTCTCGGTGAGGACCGCGTGCATCAGGGCGCGAAGCTCCGCGGCCAAGGCCGGGCGGGAGGTGAACCGGCCGGTCTGTGCCAGGTCGTTGACGACGGCGAACGCGGCATGGACGCGGACCTGGACCACTTTCGGGTCCGGGCTCGGCGCTGCCGCTCCCGTCACCTCCGCCCAGTACGTGGCGAAGGCACGCTGGAAGCGGCGCAGCTCCGTGCGATCGCGCTCGGGCAGGTTGTGGCCCTCGGCGAAGTAGGCGGCGACCAGGTCCCGGTAGTCCAGCACCGTGTCTACGTAGGAGACGACCAGCAGGTCGAGAGTGTCGCGCGCGGGCAGCCCGGCCGTCTGCGCGGCTGCGACATTCTGCCGCAGGCGTTCCCGGATCCGGCTCGCGGCGGTCTGGAGCAGGTCGGTCTTGCCCGCGAAGTGGGTGTAGACGCTGGGCCCGGCCATGCCCGCCGCGGCGCCGATGTGCTCCATGGTCACCGCGTGGAAACCGCGCTCCCGGAAGAGCCGGGCCGAGACGGCGAGCAGTTGTTCACGCCGGGCGTCCAGCAGGGACGGGGTGCCCGCCGGGGAGAGTCGCGGTGCGGAGGCAGCGGTCAGATCGGTCGCCAGGGTGTTGAGGGCGATGTCCGTGAGGACTTCCTCGAAAGCCGCGCGTGGCAGCCGGACGCGGTGGTCGGAGACGCTCCCCAGGACACTGAGCGCCCCCCAGGTGAGCAGAGACGCCTCGGAGGGCCCCAACTCGGGCCGCCGGTTGCGCAGCGCGCGGATCAATGGCGTGCCGATTCGCACCGCGCGCCTTCTCACCTCGATGGCGTCCTCGGGCGCGAGGTGCCGACGCTCGCGCCGCCAGAGCATGCCGAACTCGGGCCGGGCGACCACGAGAGCCGCCAACTGCGCGTAAGCCGCGGGCAGTTCCGGACCCGTGCCGTCGTGGGTGCACCCGTCGAGCACCCGACCGGCCTCGTCGAGGCCGGCGAGCAGGATGTGGGCGAGCACGGCCTGCTTTCCGCGGAAGTGGCGGTAGAGCGCCGGCCCGCTGAGCCCGGCGGCTGCGGCGATGTCCTGGACGGAGACGTTGTGGTAGCCGTCGCGCGCGAAGAGTCCGGCGGCGAGCGCGGCGAGCTGGTCGCGGCGCGTCGGCTTTCCGGGCCGGGGCGGGGCGCCGGAGGGCGACGTCACTGACCACCGGCCCAGGGCAGGAAGCCCGGCAGGCCGTCGTCGATCCGGCCGGGGAACTTCGGCGGCCGGCGTTCCAGGAACGACGTGACGCCCTCCACGGCGTCCGCGCTGAGCGTCAGGAGGCGCACCAGTCGAGTCTCCAGTTGGTGGGCTCGGTCGGGTGAGTCGAGCGACGACAGACGATAGATCATCTGCCGGGTGATCGCGACGGCGACCGGGGCGGTGTGCTCCGCGATCTCGTGCGCGAGCGCGTAGGCCGCGTCGACCAGCGCATCGGGCTCGTGGACGCTGTGCAGCAGTCCCGAGCGCAACGCCTCCTCCGCGCCGAACACCCGCCCGGTGAGCGTCCAGTCGAGGGCGGTGGACAGGCCCACCAGGCGGGGCAGGAACCAGGTGGATCCGCCTTCGGCGACGATGCCGCGCCGGGTGAAGGGGAAGCCGAACCTGCTGTCGTGGGCCGCCAGCCGGAAGTCGGCGGCCAGCGGCACCGTCGCGCCCGCGCCCACCGAGGCGCCGTTGAGCGCGGCGATCACGGGCTTGTTCATCGCGAACATGCGGGCGGAGACGCTGCCGGCGGGCTCCAGTTCCAGCGGCGGCAGGTCCTCCTCCTTGCCCTCTCCGTCCACGTCGAAGCCGCCTCCGGAGAGGTCGGCGCCCACGCAGAAGTCCCGCCCGGAGCCGGTGAGGACGACGACCCGGACCTCCTCGTCGGCGTCGGCGCGCGCGAGGGCGTCCCGCAGCTCCTGCGCCATGCGGAGGGTGTAGCCGTTGCGCGCCGCGGGGCGGTCGAGCGTGATGGTCGCCACCCGATCGGTCAGCGCATAGCGAATCTGCTGGTAGGAGGACATCTCCAGCCTCTCTTGTTAATCATCACTAGGCTGAGTGTCATGCACTTCAAGCCTTGACAGCAAGGCTTGAGTTGCATGAAGTTAATGGCGATTAGGACGCTATGAAGACTGCGAGGGTGTCGCATGACCACGACGGCATATCGATCCCCATGGCTGACCGACGAGCTGGACGCCGTGCGCGACCTGGCCCGCACCTTCTTCACGAAGGAGGCCGCGCCGCGCGAGGAGGAGTTCGCCCGGCAGGGGTTCCCCGCGAAGGAGCTGTGGCGCCGGGCGGGCGAGCTGGGCCTGCTGTGCGCGTCGATCCCGGAGGAGTACGGGGGCGGCGGCGGCACGATCGCTCACGAGATCGTGCTGATCGAGGAGCAGATGAAAGCGGGCGCCGGGGCCATGCCCACGACCGTCCACTCCGGCATCGTGGCCCACTACGTCAACGCCTACGGCACCGAGGAACACAAGCGCCGCTGGCTGCCCCGGATGGCGAGCGGCGAACTGCTCGGCGCGATCGCCATGACCGAACCGGGTACCGGATCCGACCTCCAGGGCATCCGGACCCGGGCGGTGCGCACCGGCGACGAGTACCTGATCAGCGGCGCGAAGACGTTCATCACCAACGGCCACAACGCCGGCCTCGTGATCATCGCGGCCAAGACCGACCCGGCCCAGGGCGCCCGAGGCGTCTCGCTCCTGGTCGCCGAGGTGGACGAGGACACGCCCGGCTTCCGGCGCGGCCGGGTCCTGAAGAAGATCGGCCAGCACAGCACCGACACCGCGGAGCTGTTCTTCGACGAGTTGCGCGTCCCGGCGGCGAACCTGCTCGGCCCCCGCGAGGGCCTCGGCTTCGTGCAGCTGATGGAGCAACTGCCGCAGGAGCGGCTGCTGGTCGCCGCGCTCGGACAGGCCTGGCTGGAGGCCGCCGTGGACACCACGGTCGCCTACACCAAGGAGCGGCAGGCCTTCGGGCGACCTCTGTTCGAACTGCAGAACACCCGTTTCGAGCTCGCGGACTGCGCCACGACCGCGCGGGTGGCCCGGGTCTTCCTCGACGACTGCGTCCAGCGCCACCTGAACGGAGAGCTGGACGCCGCCACCGCCTCGATGGCCAAGTACTGGATCACCGACCGGCAGACCGAGGTGGTGGACCGCTGCCTCCAACTGCACGGAGGCTACGGCTACATGGCCGAGTACCCGATCGCCCGGATGTTCACCGACGGCCGGGTCCAGCGCATCTACGGCGGGGCCAACGAGGTCATGAAGGAACTTGTCGCCCGCTCGCTGTGAGCGGCGCCCTGCACGGGACCAGGCCCGTCTCCCCGGTCGCCGGACTGCCCGGGACCACCACCGGTCTTCAGCTCAACCGGTTCTGCGCCTCCGGTCTGGAGGCGGTCAACACAGCCGCGCAGAAGGTCTGTTCGGGCTCCGAGGAACTGGTGCTCGCGGTCGGCGTCGAATCGATGTCGCGGGCGCCCGTGGGCCCGGCCCTCGGCGCGGCGGTCCGGGCCGGTGGCATGGCTTGTCAGTCGTCGGCGATGCCGGTACCGCTGAGGGCGGGAACGGCGTTTTCCGGGCGGGCCAGAGAGCGGGCGCCGGTCCCGAACTGGGCGAGTTTGTCGATGATGGTCTGGCCGACCGGGAGGTGTCCCCAGATGCTGATGCCCTGATGGGTGCTGGGTTCCCACGTCGCCTCGTCGACGACGATCGGGTTCCAGCCGACCTCCCAGTCGAAGCCGGAGGGAGTGCGGGCGTAGTAGGAGAGTTCACGGTCGTTGGTGTGCTGGCCGACGGTCAGTGAGCCGAAACCCATTTCGTGGACGCGCTGGTAGCTCTGGGCGACGTCGTCGAGGGTGGCGGCCTGGATGTTGAGGTGCTGCACGCGGGTGCGGATCGGGTCGATCGGCAGGCGGCGGGCGTTGCCCACCGCGATGGTGTGATGGCGTTCGTTGACGCGAAGAAAGCGGATCTTGACTTTGAGGCCGCTCATGGTCTCGTCGATGTAGTCGGTCAGGCGGGCGTCGAAGACGGTGTTGAAGTAGCTGCGGATCTGCGTCGGCCTGGTGGAGGTCAGGGCGATGTGTCCGATGCCGGCATCGCCGGTGACGAAGCCGGAGGCGAGCATGCGCAGGGGCTCGGCGGACTTCACCGGGGTGGTGTAGATCTCCTGGGTGATGCCTTTGGGACCGGGGAAGCGCAGCAGGCGTTCGACCCCGCGCAGAGCGGCTTCCTCGTCGGTTCCGACGACGAGCGGCACACCGTGCGCGCGTATACGGGCCTCGATCTGTTCGAAGGAGGAGTGGTCGTCGATGTGTCAGCCGGTGACGACGACGTCTTCGGCGAGGCCGCGCCGCAGCAGGAAGCGGCACTCCTGGTCGTCGAGGCGGAAGCGCATCAGGTCGCGGGAGAGCGCGTCGTGATGCATGCCGATGGCGTCGGTGCCGAACCGCTGCCAGTCGGCGAAGCGGTTGGTCTCGATGATCATGTAGCCGAGGTGGACGGCGCCGAAGACCGACGGGGCGTCGTGCCCCTCGTACGTGTTCATCGGTGGCCTCCCAGGAAGTCCGAGCAGAGACGGTTGAACAGGTCGGCCTGCTCGAACTGCACCCAGTGCCCGGTGTTGGCGACCATGTACAGGTCGCAGTTGGGCATGCGGTCGGCCAGCATGCGCGCACCGGAGGGGCGGTTGACCTTGTCCTCGGCACCCCACAGCACGAGGGTGGGCACGGACAGCCGGCTCAGGCGCGGGTCGCGGGTGAAGTCCGACTTCCACAGGATGCGCAGTGCGCCCGGCCCGGAGGGAAGCCTGGTGGGCGGGGAAGCGACGACCTCGGGGTCGATGCTGGCCTGGTAGCGGTCTTCGATGGCGGAGTCCGGGACACCAGCGGCGTTGAAGACGAGGTAGGTGCGGATGAACGTCTCCAGCTTCAGCCGGGACGGTCCGTCGCCGGTGTAGTAGCCGAGCAGGCTCCTCGCGCCGCGGGTGGGCACGGTGCGGGTGGTGCCGACGCCGGCGGGGCCCATCAGCAGCATGCGGTCGACCCGGTGGGGAGTGTCCAGGGCCAGCCGCAGGGAACAGGCGCCGCCGTAGGAGTTGCCGACCAGGTGGACCTTGTCCAGGCCGAGTTCGTCGAGCAGGCCGCGGATGTGGCCGGCCATGTACCCGACGGGGTCGGCGCTGTCGACGCCCTTGCTGCTGCGGCCGTAGCCGGGCATGTCGGGAACGATGACCCGGTACCTCTCGGCCAACCCGGCGATGTTGCGCGTGTAGTTGGAGACACCGGAGGCGCCGGGGCCGCCGCCGTGCAGCATCACCACCGGCGGGCCGTCGCCCGTCTCCGCGACGAAGATCTTCTTTCCGTCGACGTCGTACGTCGTCTCCTGCATCGTCGGCAGGTCGGTCGGTGTGGACATGGCGTTCCTCACGAGGTTGTGGTCGTGGTCGGACGGAGACCCTCGGCCGGGGGAGAGGCTGGGCGCGCGACAGGAAGTCGGCGTCGCGATCGAGGACTGTCGCCTTCGGCTCATGGCGCCCGGCGGACTCGCCGGTGTGTTCCTTCCGGCGGCCCGTGGCCAAGTCACTGCCATGTCGTACGCACCGGCTCCGGCCAGGCGCCGGATACGTGTCCCTCCGGCCGGCCGTACCGCAGCGCCTGCAGCGACTCGCTTACCGTAGCGCTCATTCCAATTGGAGTGAACGCTACGGTAAGCTCGACGCCGGATAGAGTCAAGAGCGGGTGTCATCAGGAGGGGAGTTCGCATGACCGGGTCCCAGGCGACTCGCAAGAAGCGCGCGAACGGCATCGAATCGCGGCAGCGCATCCTCGACGCCGCCGTGGAGATCGCGGGTGAGCGCGGGTACGAGGGCACGTCCATCGCGGCCGTCAGCGTCAAGTGCGGGTTGCCCGCCAGCTCGATCTACTGGCACTTCAAGGACAAGGACGACCTGATCGCGGCCGTCATCGAGCGCAGTTTCGACACGTGGCTCGCCGCGGTGGAGCTGCCCGACGAGGAGACGGGCACGCCTTTGGAGCGGATCACCGTCATGGCCGTGAACCTCGCGAAGTCGCTGGTCGACGCCCCTGACTTTCTGCGCCTGGGCCTCATGCTCGCCCTGGAGCGACGGCCCGATGAGCCCCGGGGCAGGACCGTTTTCCTCCAGGTCCGGGAGACCGCCCGCCGCAGGTTCGCCGAGTCCGCGCGGATCCTCTTCCCGGAGCTGGACGAGGACTCGGTCCGAACGCTGACCATCTATGGACTGGCTGGTGCCGACGGCCTGTTCGTGCAACGTGAGATCGGCGGGGACTCCGTCGATCTGGTGAGGTTGTTCGAGTTGCACGCCCGGCTGGTGCACGATGCCGCACGCTGGATGGCGACCGGCGAAGCCCGGTGAACGTGCGGGTGGCCGAGCCCTCCGCCGCGCAACAGCCTTCTCGCCCCTCCGCCCGTCAGTCCCTGCGGCCTTCCGGCCCGAACTCCGTGATGATCAGCAGAAGGGTGCGCTCCAGCAGGGCGAGCGTCTGTTCCCGGCTCAGGGTGCCGCGGTTGAGCCACTCGTTGGTCGCGGACCGAGTCATCGCGGCGAAGGCCCGGCACATGCCGCGCAGCGGTTCGTCCGCTTCGGTGCCCGGGTCGATGCCGAGCGCGCGCAGGGTCTGGTCGACGGTCACCTCCTCCGCCTCCCGCATGACGGCGTCGACGTCCGGGTCGTGGCCGTGCGACAGCGCGTCCACGGTGACGAGCCACATGCCGCGATTGCGGTCGACGACGCCGAGGAAGCGTTCGACGACGCCGTGCACCCGCTCCTGGAGGGTGCCCTTGGGCAGCCGCTCCAGCACGGAGTCGGGCACGGCGACCATCTCGCGCAGCACCTCCAGGTAAAGCTCCCGCTTGCCGCCGAAGTAGTGGTTGACCAGCCCTCGGGCGACGCCGGCCTCGCGTGCGACGTCCGCCAGTGACACCGCGCCGTAGGGCTTCTCGCCGAAGGCGCGGCGTGCGCAGGCGATGATCTGGCCGCGGCGGGCTTCCGGCTCCATGCGGGTCCGTGCCCGGCCTTCGGCGGGGGAGGGGGCTGTCATCGCCGCATCTTTTCACGATCCCTGTAGACGACGGTCGGCGGAAGCCGCAGCGCATCGGACGCCTCCTGCGGCACCAGGGGATTCCGCACGGCGACCAGAGGCTCCGGGTGCGAGGGGCCGAGGCGGCTTCTCATCACCCTCGCCCCTTATTGGCGACCCGTCAAGAAACTGGAACGAAATCCCCGGGAAGCTATTGACGGGTCGCCAATAATGAGGTGACAGTGGTCCATGTCCGCCGCCCGGCGCGTGCCCCGTGACGGCGGGAGTCGCGGAGAGTCGGACTGCCGCACCCCTCCGTGAAGAAGACCGCTGGTGTGTCGCGGCCGCGCCCCGCCGCCTCGCCCGGCGCCCGCACGAGCAAACCCGTTCTCCCGACAGCGAAGGAGCCGCCCGGTGATGCCGACCGCCCCCCGCACGTTCTGTGAGGCGTTCCAGTGGACCGCCGCGCGCCAGGCCGGCCAGGTCGCCCTGCGTACCGTCGGTGACACGACGACCCTGCTCTGGTCCGAGTACGCCGACCGCGTCCGGGCGCTCGCCGAGGGGCTGACGGCTCTCGGTGTGCGCGGCGGCGACACGGTCGCGCTCATGCTGCGCAACCGGCCCGAATTCCACGTCGCCGACACGGCCGTCCTCCATCTCGGAGCGATCCCGTTCTCGGTCTACAACACCTCCTCGCCCCAGCAGGTCGCCCACCTGCTCACGGATTCGCGGGCTCGGCTGGTGATCACGGAGGAGTGCTTCCTGCCCGTGCTCGACCAGCCCGCCCGCGCGGTGGACGCGACGGTCGTCACCGTCGACGGCGCCTTCCCCGGGACCCTGTCGCTGGACGACGTCTCCGCCCGCACGGTGCCGGGCTTCGACTTCGAGGCGATCTGGCGCTCCGTGGGTCCGGACGACGTACTGACACTGATCTACACCTCGGGTACGACCGGACAGCCCAAGGGCGTCGAGATCACGCACCGGGCCGAACTCGCCCTGTGCGCTGCCTCGAACGAGCGGCTCGGCATCAACCCCTTCGACCGGATGATCTCCTTCCTGCCCTCCGCCCATATGGCCGACCGCTGGTCCTCGCACTACACACAGATGACCGCCGGAACCGAACTGACGACCGTCGACAAACCTCGTGACATCGCCGCCGCCCTCGCCGACGTCCACCCCCAGGTCTTCGGAGCGGTGCCGCAGATCTGGCAACGCCTCCACAACAACCTCTGCGCGGCACTGGAACAGGCCGCGGACAGCGAACCCGACGAGGTGCGACGACTGGCACTGTCCGAGGCCCCCGGTCTCGGCCTGCGCTGCGCCGAGGCCGCCGAGCATGGCCGGCTCACCGCCGAACTCGCCGACCGCTGGGCGGAGTTGGACTCCGAGGTGCTGGCACCGCTGCGAAAGCGGTTCGGCCTCGACCGGCTGCGGGTGGCGGCCTCGGGTGCCGCGCCGATCGAGCCGAGCCTGCTGCTGAACCTGCGCGGCCTGGGTATCCCGGTGAGCAGTGGCCTCGGCATGTCCGAACTGTCGGGGATGGTGACCTACTCGCCTCCCGGTGAGGCCCCGGTGGCTTCGGTGGGCCACCTGTTGCCGGGGGTGGAAGCGTCGATCGCCGCGGACGGCGAGCTGCTGATCCGCGGCGAGATCGTCATGCGCGGCTACCGGGGCGCCCCAGAGAAGACCGCCGCCGCGTTCACCGCCGAGGGCTGGCTGCGGACCGGCGATGTCGCCACCATCGACCCGTCCGGCGCGATCACCGTGGTGGACCGCAAGAAGGACCTCATGATCAGCACGGGCGGCAAGAACCTGTCGCCCTCCGCCATCGAGGGAGCCGTCCTCTCCCACACTCCCCTGCTCGCGCACGCGGTCGTGATCGGCGACGCCCGTCCCTTCGTGACCGCGCTGCTGGTGCCCGATCCCGACGCGGTCACCGCTTTCGCCGTACGGCACGGCCTGGACGGCGGACCGGCCGAACTGTGCCGGCATCCCGTGGTCCGCGCGGCGATCGAGACGGGACTGGCCGCGGCCAACTCCGTCCTGTCCCGGCCCGAACAGGTGCGCGCCCACACCGTGCTGGCCGAGGACTGGCACCCCGGCAGCGAGTTCGTCACCCACACTCGCAAGACGCGCCGTAGGCCGATCCATGAGCACTACGCGGCGCAGATCGAGGCGATGTACGCCGAGCACGCCGCAGTCGCCGGCACGGCCTGATCCGTTTGTCATTCCGCACCCGCGCCCGGAACCCGATGGCCGACGCGGAGTGCCGAGCCCGCCACAGGGCCGACCCCCAACCCGCCGAAGGACTCGCAATGCCGTTGCCCCCTGTTCTCTCGCTGCCCCTCACGCTTCCCGTCGTGGGCTCGCCGCTGTTCATCGCCTCCGGCCCCGAACTGGTCATCGCCCAGTGCCAGGCAGGGGTCATCGGCTCGTTTCCGGCCCTCAACGCCCGGCCCGCCTCACTCCTGCCCGACTGGCTCGACCGCATCACGGAGGAGAACGCGTCCTACGCGGCCGCGCACCCGCAGGCCGTCGTCGCCCCGTTCGCGGTGAACCAGATCGTGCACCGCTCCAACGACCGCCTCGAGCACGACATGGACGTGATCGTGAAGCACCAGGTGCCGATCGTCATCACGTCGCTCGGTGCGCGGCCGGAGATCAACGACGCCGTGCACTCCTACGGAGGCGTCGTGCTCCACGACGTCATCAGCAACGAGTTCGCGCACAAGGCCGTCGACAAGGGTGCCGACGGTGTGATCGGGGTGGCCGCCGGGGCCGGCGGCCACGCCGGCACACAGTCGCCGTTCGCCCTGGTGCAGGAAATCCGGGAATGGTTCGACGGTCCACTGCTGATGTCGGGAGCGATCGCCCACGGCCGCTCCATCCTGGCCGCACTGGCCGCGGGCGCGGACCTCGCGTACGTGGGCTCCGCATTCCTCGCCACCACTGAGGCGAACAATTCGACCGCCTACAAGCAGATGATCGTGGACGGCGCCGCGAAGGACATCGTCTACAGCAACCTGTTCACCGGCGTCCACGGCAACTACCTGCGCGGCAGCATCTCCGCCGCCGGACTCGACCCGGACAACCTCTCCGAGTCGGATCCGACCGCCATGGACTTCGGCACGAGCGACACCGCGAGGCCGAAGGCATGGAGGGACGTCTGGGGATCGGGCCAAGGCATCGGTGCCGTCAAACAGAGCATGACCGTCGGGGACCTCGTCACAACGCTCAAGGAGCAGTACGACGACGCGCGGTTCGCCCTGGACACCAAGACACGCACGCACGGCGCGACCGCACACGGGGTCGCCTGAGCGAACCCCCTGACGTGCGAGTGCAGTTGGGTGCCCCGGACCGCCGCCCACCCGCGCGTCCCGTTCAGCGGACCCTCGTCGCTGCGCGGCTGCCACCAGCCGTTCTACGGTGCGTCGAACTGCCGGGCCGCACCGGCCCCGCCCGCGACCTAAGGAGCGTCGCGTCCCGCATCCCGCATCGATTCGGAGTGAAGTTGTGACGACCGCGATGTCCCGCGCCCTGGTCCTGGAGAACTTCGGCTCGCTGCCCCGCCTGGTGGAGCGCCCGGTGCCGGAGCCGCGCCCCGGCCACACCCTGGTACGGATGCGGGCGGCCCAGGTGGGTCACCTCGATCTCAACGTCGTGGACGGCAAGTTCGGGATCCTGCCCGAGCTGCCCGCTGTACCGGGCACCACGGGATGCGGGGTCGTCCTCGCCTCCGGCATCCACCCCGAGGGCACCCTCGTCCGACTCGGCGGCAAGGGCCTCGGCCTGCGCCGTGACGGCTGCTGGGCGGACCACGCGCTGGTGCCGGACGCCGCCGTGGAGGTCGTGGCGGAGGGTACGGACCCTGCCCTGGCGTGCAGTTGGTTCTCACCGGCGGGCACGGCGTGGGCGGCCGTTCACGCGGTCGCGAAGGTGCGGCCCGGGGAACGGGTGCTCGTGACCGGCGCGGCGGGCGCGGTCGGGGCGCTGACCGTGCAGGTCGCGGCGCGCGCCGGGGCCGAGGTGATCGGGGTTGTCGGACGCCCGGCCAAGCTCGCCCATGTCCCCGCGCCCGCCAAGTCCCTGCTGGCCTCCGACCTGTCCGCCGAGGCGGTGGGCGGCCCCGTCGACGTCGTCATCGACACGGTCGGCGGCCCGGTACTCCGCGACGCCCTCCCGCTGGTCCGCCCGCGCGGCCGGGTGGCGCTCGTCGGCTACACCGCCGGACGCGAATTCACCGTCGACCTCGCCGACTTCCTGCTGGCCGACGTGTCCCTGCTGCCGGTCAACCTGATGACCCGGGGCAGGGAGATCGCGGCGGACGCGGAGGCACTGCTGGCGGATCTGCGGACGGGGGCGCTGACCCTGGAGATCGAGCGCCACGGACTGGACGGATTCTCGGAGGCCGCCGAGCGGCTGCGGAGCGGAGAGGCCGTGGGAAAGGTCGTTCTCGAACTGGGCTGAGGCGACCTCGCGCCTCGGGGCAGTCCCGTCACACGACCTTGACGACGACGCCGGCGCCTTCGAGCGCGGTCACCTCGTCGGCGGGCGCGGTGGTCTCGGTGACGAGGGTGTGCAGCAGTGTGGCGGGGCCGACGTGGGCGAAGGCGGTGTGGCCGAGCTTGCCGCCGTCGGCGGCGACCACGATGCGGCGCGAGGAGGCGATGCCCGTCTTCTTCACCGCCGCGTCGTCGAGGTCGTAGGCGGTCAGACCCTCGGCCGCGCTCAGCCCGCAGCAGCCCATGACGGCGGTGTCGAAGCGCAGTGCCGACAGGGACGCGAGGGTGAGGGGCCCGGTGAGTGCTCCCTCGGCGGCCCGGGGCTGCCCGCCGGGCACCATCAGGGTGGCCGGGCCCGGACTCTCGCCGAGCACGTGAACGGCCTGCAGGGACAGGGGCATCACGGTGACCGGCCGCCGACGCAGCAAGTGAGCGACCTCCAGGCAGGTGGTACCGCTGTCGAGGAGGACCGTCTCGCCGTCGGCGATCAGCGAGGACACCTCGGCCGCGATCCGCCGCTTGGCCTCGACGGACTCGTGCGCCCGCAGCGCGAACGGCGGCTCCTCGCCCCGGAGCAGCAGGGTGCGCGCCCCGCCCCGGACGCGTTCGAGGACGCCCTGCGCGGCCAGCGCGTCGAGGTCGCGCCGAATGGTCATCTCGGAGGCGCCGGTCAGTTCGACGAGTTCCTGGACGGTGATCCGGCCCGTCTCCCGGACGGCCTGCGCGATGGTCCCGTGCCGGTCTGCGTTGCTCATACCGCGATTGAACACCAGCCAAAACGAACATTCAATGTGTGCGAAATGCCAATATTCAATCGGACAGAGTGTTCGTTACGGTGGATCTCATGAATGATTCGCTTCGAGGTGCCCGCATCGCGACCTTTGTCCACTTCAGTCTGTGCGGGACGCTGATGGGCACCTGGGTGGTGAACATCCCCGCCGTCGAGGAGCGCGTGGGCATCACGCACGCGACGCTCGGGGGACTGCTGGTACTGCTCGGGCTCGGAGCGTTCATCGGCATGCAGGTGGCCGGGCCGCTGACCGACCGGCTCGGGGCGCGCGTCGTCGTCCCCGCCACCGCCGTGCTGTGCAGCGCGGCCCTGGTACTGCCCGGCCTGGCCCGGGACCCGTGGACGCTGGCCGGTGCTCTGTTGGTCTTCGGGTTCTGCAACGGCTGCCTGGACGTGAGCATGAACGCGCACGCCGTGCACGTGGAGAAGGCGTACGGCAGGCCCGTCATGTCGGCCTTCCACGCCACGTTCTCGGTCGGCGGCGTCCTCGCCGCAGTCGTCGGAGCGGCCACGGCGAGCGCGGGCCTGAGCCCGGCAACGGGCATGGCCGCCGTGGGAGTTCTGGGTATTGCGACCGCCCTGATATCCGCACGCGCCCTGCTGCCGACCGCGCCGATCGCCGCCAAGGCGGAGGTCCGGGTTCCCGAGCGGCGTGGCACCGCCAGACGCATCTGGATCCTCGCCGCCCTGGCCCTGATGGTCATGCTGTGCGAGGGAGCCGCCAACGACTGGAGCGCGCTGCACCTGAAGGACGTCCTCGGCGCCCCCGCCAGCACCGCCGCCTTCGCCTACGGCACCTTCGCGGCGACCATGACCATCGGCCGACTCCTCGCCGACCACCTCGCCGCCCGGTTCGGATCCATGGCGATCCTGCGCCACGGCGCGACGACGGCCGCCGTCGGCATCGCGATCGTGACCGTCTCCCCATGGATCTGGGCCGCGTTCGTGGGGTGGGCGCTGTTCGGCCTGGGGCTGTCCGGCTGCGTCCCGCAGCTGTTCAGCGCGGCCGGGCACGCAGACCCCTCCGCCGCCGGGGCCAATGTCTCCCGCGTCGCCGGGCTCGGCTACGTCGGCATGCTGGCCGGCCCCGCTGTCATCGGCTGGCTGACCCACCTCGTCGCCCTGAACCACGCCTTCGTCCTGCTGATCCTGCTCTGTGCGATCACCGCCGTGGCCGCCGGAATCCTGCGCACCGGATCCGACCGCACGCCCGAGATGGCACCCAGCGGCCACTGACCGCCTGTGCGGCACGGCTCACTCCGTGCCGCACAGGCCCCCGGAACCCGGAGGAACCCTCGCCATGCCCACCGACCGAAGCATCGTGCTCTTCGACCTCTTCGGAGTCATCGCCCGCCATCAACGCCCGGGCGCCCTGGGAAGGATGGCCGCCCGCTGTGCCACACCCACCGACGCCTTCACCGAGGCCTACTGGGCCTGCCGCCCGCCCTACGACGCCGGTCACCAGTCCGCGCCCGAGTACTGGACCGCCGTACTCCGATGGCTGTGCAGGCCCGTCGACGCCGACACCGTCGAGGAACTGCGCCGCACCGACATCGACAGCTGGTCACGCGTCGACCCCTCGATGGTCGCCTACGCCCAGTCCCTCCGTGCCGTCGCCGAGGTCGCCCTGCTGTCCAACATCCCCTCGGACCACGCGGACGCCTTCCTCGCCGCACAGCCCTGGCTGCACCGGCTGGACCATGTCGCCTTCTCCGGGAAGATCGGCGCGGCGAAACCGGACCCGGCGGCCTTCGAGCACTGTGTCGTCGCCCTGCGCGCCGCCCCGGCCGACTTCCTCTTCGTCGACGACCGGGAGGAGAACGTACGCGCCGCGCGGGCCGCGGGCATGGACGGACACGTCTTCACCGACCGCGCCGAGCTGGCGGCCGCCATCGACGCCTGGCTGCCGGAGCGAGCGGTTCTCACCCCAGGACGACCACGGCCCGCCCCCGGCAGCACACCACGTCACCGGAACCGCAGCGCTCGACCAGATCGAGAGTGATCTCACCGTCGGCTCCGCCCACGGCACGCACGGTTCCGGTCACCACCAGCCGCTCTCCCACGCCGGCCGGCGCCCGGTTCTGCCACTCCACCTCCCGGACCTGCCCGCCCTCGCCCGCGAACTGCGCGGCGGCGCGATAGAACAGACAGCCGTGCAGCTGAGCCATGACGACCGGCCCGGCCAGCCCCTCCGAGCGGGCGAACTCGGTGTCGTAGTGGATGCGATGGGCGTTGCGGGTGACCGCGCCGAACCGCAGCAGGGTGATCGCGTCGGGAGCCATTCCGACCGGCAACACGGCCTGCCCGACGATGATGTGACGGTCCGTCATCGGACGATGAACCTCTCCGTGACCTCGACCAGCGTCCCCCGCACCGAGCCGTACACCTTCTCGACCGTGAGCAGCACGAACCCCTCACCACTGCCCTTGCGCTCCACGGCGGTCAGCGCGCGCCGCAGTTCGATCCGGTCGCCGGCCCGTGCCGCCGCGATCCAGCGCACCGCCTGGCCGCCCGCCATCAGCCGGACCCCGAGCCCGTCGGTGCCGGGCACCTCGTCGCGGTACATGCCGTCCGGCCGGAGCTCCGACGCCTCGGCACCGGGTGCCCCGCGCAGCAGGCTCACCACGTACATCGGATGTACGGCGAAGTCGGCGTGGCCGGGATCGACGAGACGTGGCGCTCTCTCCCCGGCCGCCCGCGCGAACTCCGCCGCGTCCTCGGCCCGTACGACCCCCAGCGACCGCCGCTCCCACGCCCCCAGGGACGCCCGGGCCCGCTCCTCGACCAGCTCCAGCTCGGCGTTCCGGAACATGGGCTGCCTCCTGTTCTCGTCCGATGCCCGGACGCTAAGGAGGACCGTCCCCCGGCCGCCACGGATCCGGCCCGCTCAGCGGACCGTTCCGCTTGGGCGGAGATCGCCGCCGTCCCACCATCGGGACATGGACCTCATGGACATCCAGCCGCCGCCGGAGGGCGCCTACGCGGAAGCGGACGGCGTCAAATACCACTACGTCGAACTGGGGGAGGGCGGCCCCGCGGTCAGTCCGACCGTCTTCCTGCACGGCGGCGGCCCCGGCTGCACCGGCTGGTCGGACTTCGGACAGGTGGCCCCCCTGTTCGCGCAGGAACGCCGCTGTCTGCTCGTCGACATCCTCCAGTACGGCAAGTCCGCCAAGCCCGTCATCGAGGGCCCCATGTGGGACTACCACGCGGCCAAGACCGTGGCCCTCCTCGACGAACTCGCCATCGACCGCGCCGACTTCGTCTGCAACTCCTGGGGCGGCACCATCGCCCTCAACCTGGCCGCCAAGTACCCCGACCGCGTACGGTCGTTGGTCATCACCGGCAGCATGCCCGTCTTCTACGGCCCTCTCGCCCCGCTCCCGGAGGGCGGCCGACGCGGCCGCAACGCCCGGGACGTGTACTACGGCGGCACCGGCCCCTCCTGGCAGAAGATGCGCGAACTCATCGCCCGCCTGGAGTGGTTCGACCCGGACGCCATCCCCGACGGCACCGTGACTCTGCGCTACGAACAGAGCCTCGACCCCGAGGAGACCGCCCTCGCCGGCGCCTCCGACAACCCGCGCGGCGACTGGCAGGATCTCACCGCCGAACTCGGCCTGATCGCCGCGCCGACACTCTTCGTGTGGGGCATGCAGGACGCGTTCCTGACCCCCGACTACCCGCTGATGCTGGCCCGCATGATCCCCAAGGGCAACCTGCACGTGATGAGCGAGGCCTCCCACCACCCGCAGGAGGAACGGCCCCACGACTACCACAGCGTCGTCACCGGCTTCCTGAACCAGCAGCACCACTGACTCTCCGGGGAGGAGACGTGAGCCAGGCCGCTCCGCGCGTCGTCGAACTGTCCAGTCCCTTCACCCGGTTCGCCGGCCGACTGCTGGTCGGGCTCGGCTACGAGGTCGTGCTCGTCGAGCCGCCGGAGGGTGACGGGACGCGACGCGAACTCGACGGCGACGCCTTCACGCACTGGCACGCGGGCAAACGCTCGGTCGTAGCCGCCTCGCCGGAAGAACTGCGCGCCCTGCTGACCACCGCCGACGTGCTGCTCGACGGGACTCCGGGCGGCGCGGAGGCGCTGGCCGCCGGACTCGACGACCTCGTGCACGTCCGCGTCACCCCTTTCGGGCTGATCGGCCCGCGCAGCGACTGGCAGGGCACCGACCTCGTGGTGGCCGCGCTGGGCGGGATGCTCGCCCAGGTCGGCGACCCCGACGGCCCGCCGCTGCGGCTCCCGGAGCAGCAGGCCGAGCAACTGGCGGGCGTCAACGCGGCGATCGCCGCCCTGCTCGGCCTGCGCGCCCGCCGCACCGGCCCGGGACAGCTCGTCGACGTCTCCGCACAGGCCTGCGTGGCCGCCGCCCTGGAGGCCGGAACCCTCGCCTATCTGCACGAGGACCGGGTGCCGCCACGCCCCGGCCGCGTCCACCCCCTCGTCCCGCACGGCCTGTTCCGGGCCGCCGACGGCTACCTGGGCGGCGGGCTCGGCGGCAGCCCCCGCATGTGGGACGCACTGCTCGCCTGGCTGCGCGAGGAGGACGCGGCGGCCGACCTCACCGAACCGCGCTGGCAGGACCCGGTCGAACGCAAGAAACACCAGGAGCACGTCTTCAAGGTCGTCCAGGACTTCGTGGGCACCTGGCCGAAGGCCGAGTTCGCCGAGCGAGCCCAGGCCAGGAAACTCCCCTGGGCCGCCGTCGACCTGCCCCACGAACTCCCCGACAACCCCCAGCTCGCGGCCCGCGAGTTCTTCACCCGGGTACGGACACCGCAGGGCGAACGCACCGACCTGGGCTTCCCGTTCGCGTTCCCCGAGGGCCACCGGGTACGGGAGCTGGACGTCCGGGAGGTGGGCGCGGACCAGGACCTGATCCAGGCCGGACCACGTGCCGAACGCCCTGCGCGGCAAGCCTCCGCACACCCCGCCCTGCACGGCATCCGCGTCCTCGACCTGACCTGGGTCCTGGCCGGCCCCTACTGCACGAAGATCCTCGCCGACCACGGCGCCGACGTCATCAAGGTCGAGTCCGCGGGCCGCCCCGACCCCACCCGCTTCGCGCCCTTCATGCACCTCTCGCGCGGCCCCCACACGGACCCGAACACCAACGGCTACTTCAACGAGGTCAACCGCAACAAACGCAGCATCGCCCTCGACACCCGCACCGCCGACGGCATCACGGTGCTGCGCGAACTCATCGCCCACAGCGACGTCCTCGTGGAGAACTTCAGCTCCACGGTCATGCGCAAACTCGGCCTGGACTACGAGGAGTTGCGCCGGATCAACCCCGGACTCGTCTACGTCAGCATGTCGGGCATGGGCCACACCGGACCGCGCAACGGCTGGGTGTCGTACGCCGACACGGTCTCCGCGAGCGGGGGCCTGACCGCCCTCACCGGCTGGGGGCCGGACGACGTGGTCGGGGTGATCTACGGCCACGGCGACATCGTCGCCGGACTGCAGGCAGCCCTCGGCACGGTCGCCGCCCTGGAGCACCGCTCCGGCACCGGACGCGGACAGCACATCGACCTGTCCCAACTGGAGGCGATCGCCGCCCACATGGGCACCAGCCTCCTCGGCGGCCCGAAGGTGACACCGGCCGGCAACACCCACCCGAGCTGGAGCCCGCAGGGCGTCTACCGCTGTCTCGGCGCCGACCGCTGGCTGGCCGTCAGCGTGCGCGACGACACGGAGTGGGCCGCGCTCTGCGAGGTCATCGGCCGCCCCGAACTCGCCGCCGACGAACGGACGTTGACGGCCGACGCGCGCAGACATGCCACCGACCTGGTCGACGCAGCCCTGGGGGAGTGGACCCGCACGCTCCCCGCCGACGTCGCCGCCGAGGCGTTCCAGGCCCACGGCATCCCGGCCGGAGCGGTCCAGGACGGGCGTGAACTCGTCGAGCACGACCCGCAGTTGAGGGCCCGCGGCTTCTATGTGCGCAAGGAGCACCCGGTCGCGGGCGCCTTCCTCCACGAGGGCGTCCCGATCCGCCTGACCCGCACACCCGGCGCGGTCCGCGAGCCCGCGCCCGTGCTGGGCGCCGACACCGACGCCGTACTGGAAGAGGTGGCCGGGTTCTCGGCGGAGCGCGTCCAACAGCTCCGGGAGGCCGGAGTCCTGCGGTGATCGACACCATTCCCGGCCTCGTCGACGCGGCGGCCGGGGAGTTCGGCGAACGGACCTTCCTGCGGATGGGGGAGGTGACCCGGACGTACGCGGAGACCCGGACGGCCGCGGCCACGATGGCGGGCGCGCTCGCGGCGCGCGGCTGTCGGCCGGGAGACCGGGTCGCCGTCATGGCCGGCAACCGGATCGAGCTCGTCGACCTCCTCCTCGGCTGCGCCTGGCTGGGCGCGGTGCTGATCCCGCTCAACACCGGGTTGCGGGGTGGTGGACTCCGACAGGTGCTGCGTGCGGCGGAACCGCGATTCCTTGTGGTGGAGGAGGAGTTGGCGGAGCGGGTCGTAACGGCCGGATTCCAGGGGGAGTTGTGGGTCCTCGGCCGTGACGGCATACCTGCCCCGGGCATCGCGCCCGCCGTACCGGCGGCCCAAGTGCGCCCGGACGACACCGTGTTCGTGCTGTTCACCTCCGGCACCACGGGGGCGGCGCGCGGGGTGCGCTGCCCGCACGCGCAGGCCGTCCGGTGGGGCCGCAACGTCTCCGACTCGCTCCGCCTCACCGCCGACGACGTGCTGTACACCTGCCTGCCGCTGTTCCACACCAATGCCCTGACCACCCTGACGCAGGCGATGGTCGTGGGCGCGAGCTGTGTGATCGACGAGCGGTTCTCCGCCACGCGGTACTGGGAGCGGGTGGCCGGGACCGGGGCGACCGTCGTCTATCTGCTGGGCGCGATGGTGCCCATGCTGCTCGCGCAGCCGCCGGGCCCCGCCGACCGCGCGCACCGGGCCTGGCGCGCGCTCTCGCCGGCCACTCCGGGGTCCGCGTGGCAGCCGTTCCGTGAGCGGTTCGGGGTCACGCTCGTCGACGGGTTCGGATCCACGGAGACCAACCTCGTGATCGGTTCGACCCCCGAGGAACAGCGGCCCGGCTACGTCGGCATTGTGCGCGAGGGCTTCTCCGCGCGCGTGGTCGACGAACTGCTCGACCCCGTCCCGGACGGAGTCCCCGGCGAGCTGCTGGTCCGCAGCGCACACCGATTCGCCTTCTGCACCGGCTACTTGGGCGAGCCGGAACCCGGCCCCACCGAGTGGCGGCGTACCGGCGACCGGGTGGTGCGCGAGCCCGACGGGTGGTTCCGGTTCGTCGACCGGATCAAGGACGTCATCCGGCGGCGCGGCGAGAACATCTCCTCGCACGAGGTGGAGTCCGCCGTCCGCGCGCACCCGGCGGTCGCCGACGCGGCGGCCTTCCCCGTCCCCTCGGAACTGGCCGAGGACGAGGTCATGGTCGCCGTAGTTCCCGCGCCCGGGCAGGTGCTGGACCTCCGGGACCTCGTACGGCACTGCGCGGAGGAGCTGCCCCCGTTCGCGGTGCCCCGCTACATCGATACCGTCCGTGAACTCCCGCTCACCGAGACCGGCAAAGTTCGCAAGGCCGCATTGCGGGAACGTGGGGTCACGGCCACCACCTGGGACCGTTCCACATCGCCCACCCCGGCACGACATCAAACTTGAACCGTTTGTTTTCTTGAATCACTCGTGTTTATGGCTGTAGGTTGAGCGCCATGACCGCTTCCCCGCCTCCGACCACCGCCGAGGAGCTGCGCGGTGCCGGCCTGCGGGTGACGGCAGCCCGCGTCGCGCTGCTCGAGACCGTCCGGCACGGCGACCACCTCGATGTCGAGGCGGTCGCGTCCGGGGTCCGTGACCGCGTAGGACACATATCGCTCCAGGCCGTCTACGACGCCCTCCACGCACTGACCTCGGCCGGACTCATACGCCGTATCGAACCGGCCGGCAGTCCCGCCCGCTTCGAAGGACGCGTCGGCGACAACCACCACCACGTCATGTGCAGGTCGTGCGGTGTCGTCGCCGACGTCGACTGCGCGGTCGGCGAGGCACCCTGCCTGACCGCGTCCGACGACCACGGTTTCTCGATCGACGAGGCCGAGGTCATCTACTGGGGTCTGTGCCCCACCTGTACCGCTGCCCCCAGTTCCTGAGTCACGTGATCCACCCCGTTTGGAAGGATTCCCATGTCTGAGAACCACGACGCAATCGTCACGGACGCGAAGTCGGAGGATGCCGGGGGCTGCCCCGTCGCGCACGGGCGTGCCCCGCACCCCACCCAGGGCGGCGGCAACCGTCAGTGGTGGCCGGAGCGGCTCAACCTGAAGATCCTCGCCAAGGACCCGGTGGTCGCGAACCCGCTCGGCGCGGACTTCGACTACGCCGCGGCGTTCCAGGCCCTCGACCTCGCCGCCGTCAAACAGGACATCGCCGAGGTACTGACCACCTCGCAGGACTGGTGGCCGGCGGACTTCGGCAACTACGGCCCGCTGATGATCCGTATGGCCTGGCACAGCGCCGGCACCTACCGCATCAGCGACGGCCGCGGCGGTGGCGGCCGCGGCCAGCAGCGCTTCGCGCCGCTCAACAGCTGGCCGGACAACGGCAACCTGGACAAGGCCCGCCGTCTGCTGTGGCCGGTCAAGAAGAAGTACGGCCAGTCCATCTCCTGGGCCGACCTCATGATCCTCACCGGCAACGTGGCGCTGGAGACCATGGGCTTCGAGACCTTCGGCTTCGGCGGCGGCCGCGCCGACGTCTGGGAGGCCGACGAGGACGTGTACTGGGGTCCCGAGACCACCTGGCTCGACGACCAGCGCTACACCGGCGACCGCGAGCTGGAGAACCCGCTCGGCGCCGTCCAGATGGGCCTCATCTACGTCAACCCCGAGGGCCCCAACGGCAACCCGGACCCGCTGGCCGCGGCCCGCGACATCCGTGAGACCTTCCGCCGCATGGCGATGAACGACGAGGAGACCGTCGCCCTCATCGCCGGTGGCCACACCTTCGGCAAGACCCACGGCGCGGGCCCGGCCGAGTCGGTCGGCGACGACCCCGAGGCCGCCCCGCTCGAGGCGCAGGGCCTGGGCTGGAAGTCCACCTACGGCACCGGCAAGGGCGGCGACGCCATCACCTCCGGTCTCGAGGTCACCTGGACCACCAAGCCCACCCAGTGGAGCAACGACTTCTTCGACATCCTCTTCGGCTACGAGTGGGAGCTCACCCAGAGCCCCGCCGGCGCCAACCAGTGGGTGGCCAAGGACGCTCAGGCGATCATCCCGGACGCCCACAGCGACGCCAAGAAGCTCCCCACGATGCTCACCACCGACCTCTCGCTGCGCTTCGACCCGATCTACGGTGAGATCTCCAAGCGCTTCCACGAGAACCCGGCCCAGTTCGCGGACGCCTTCGCCCGCGCCTGGTACAAGCTGACCCACCGCGACCTGGGCCCGAAGTCCCTGTACCTCGGCCCGGAGGTCCCGTCCGAGACCCTGCTGTGGCAGGACCCGCTGCCGGCCGCCGAGGGCGAGACCATCGACGCCGCCGACATCACGGCCCTCAAGGCGAAGCTCCTCGCCTCCGGCCTTACCGTCTCGCAGCTCGTGTCCACGGCTTGGGCGTCCGCCTCCACCCACCGGGGCAGCGACAAGCGCGGCGGCGCCAACGGTGCCCGCATCCGCCTGGAGCCGCAGCGCGGCTGGGAGGCCAACGACCCCGACCAGCTCGCCCAGGTGCTGCGGGTCCTCGAAGGCATCCAGCAGGAGTTCAACTCCGGCGCCAAGAAGGTCTCCCTGGCCGACCTGATCGTCCTCGGCGGTGCCGCCGCGGTCGAGAAGGCCGCCAAGGACGGCGGCGTCGACGTGGAGGTCCCCTTCACGCCGGGCCGTGTCGACGCGACCGAGGAGCACACGGACGTCGAGTCGTTCGCCGCGCTGGAGCCCACCTCCGACGGCTTCCGCAACTACCTCGGCAAGGGCAACCGCCTCCCCGCCGAGTACCTGCTGCTCGACCGGGCCAACCTGCTCACGCTGACCGCCCCCGAGCTGACCGTCCTCGTCGGCGGCCTGCGCGTCCTGGGCGCCAACCAGGGCCAGTCCACGCACGGTGTCCTCACCGACAAGGTCGGCACGCTGACGAACGACTTCTTCGTCAACCTGCTCGACCTGGGCACCACCTGGTCGTCGACCTCCTCGGACCAGCAGACCTTCGAGGGCCGCGACGCCTCCGGCGCGGTCAAGTGGACCGGCACGCGTGCCGACCTGGTCTTCGGCTCGAACTCCGAACTCCGCGCGCTCGCCGAGGTGTACGCGAGCGACGACGCGAAGGAGAAGTTCGTGAAGGACTTCGTCGACGCGTGGGTCAAGGTCTCCAACCTGGACCGCTTCGACCTGATCTGAGCAGTCCGCACCACCTGACGTCCGGGTCGGCCCACACGGGTCGGCCCGGACGTTTCTCAATCACCGAACGCGCGGCACAGGAGTGCACGTTCGTCACATAAGCTCCTCCGCATGAACGAGGGGGAGACCGACAGACGGGTCGTCGACGGCCGCTTCGAGCTCGAGTCACGGCTCGGCGGCGGTGGCATGGGCACGGTGTGGCGCGCCCGCGACCTGCTGTTGCACCGGTATGTCGCCGTCAAGGAGGTCCGGCCGCCGGACCTCGACCTCGCCGAGTACGACCCCGGCGCGGCCGAGATGCTCCGCCAGCGGGTCCTGCGCGAGGCACGCGCCCTGGCGAGGGTCGAGCACCCGAACGTGGTGACGATCCATCACATCGTCGACGGCGGCGAGGGCACCTACCCCTGGCTCGTCATGGAACTCGTCCAAGGCGGCTCCCTGGCCGACCGGTTGGAGCGCGGACCCATGGCACCGGCGGAGGCCGCCCGGCTCGGCTCCGGAGTGCTCGACGCCCTCAACGCGGCACACGCGGCCGGCGTCCAGCACCGTGACGTGAAACCCGCCAACGTCCTGCTGCGCACCGACGGCCGCCCCGTCCTCACGGACTTCGGCATCGCCGCGATCCGCGACGCCACGGCCCTCACCGCCACCGGCTCCATCATCGGCACCCCCGACTACATGGCACCGGAACGCGTCTCCGGCCACAGCGGCGGACCCGCCGCCGACCTCTGGTCGCTGGCGATGATGCTCTACGTCGCCGTCGAGGGCCACCACCCGCTCCGGCGCGGTACGACCCTGGCCACGCTGGCCGCCGTACTCCAGGAGGAGGTCCCGCCGCCGGTCCGTGCCGGGTCGCTGACGCCAATGCTGTCCTGCGTCCTGGTCCGCGATCCCGAGGCGCGGCCGGACGCGGGGACGGTGGGCCGGATGCTGGCCGCGGCGGCGGCCCAGCCGGTGGCCCGCGGCCCCGAGACCACGTCGTACCCGCTCGCACCCCCGGCTCCGCCGGTGCTGCCTGTGCTGCCGCCCACCGACGACATGCAGGCGGTACGGCGACGCGGGCGACCGGGCGTCGCGGTCGCCTCCAGCGTGGTGGGCGTACTGCTGATCGGGACGCTCGCCTGGAAGGTGCTGCCGGGCGGGAACAGCGACGACAAGGGTGCGACCAACTCCCCGGGCGCGACCGGACAGACACAGCAGAGTTCACCCACCGCCACGCCTTCCAGCTCGGGCTCCGCGAAGACCACCGACCTGCTCACCCCCAACGGCATCCGCACCGCGATCAAGGCCATCGAGCAGAAATCGGGACGTGACAGGTTCGGCAACCTGAGCGTCTATCCCGAGTACGTCCTGGCGGATGTGATGGTCAACGGCAGCAACACCAAGTTCGACTCGTACACCTACCGTGTCGGCGGCAGCGTGGAGGAGGGGATCATCAAGGACGAGTTGATGGACGGGTATGAGCCGGTGGACCTGGGGAAGTTCGACTGGGACGCTGTCCCCGCGTTGCTCACCCGTGCGGGGAAAGTGCTCAAGGTGAAGAACCCGACGTCCCGTTACCTGTTGGTCGAGGGCCCGTGGAAGACCTTCGACGAGCCCGCGAACATGTCCGTCTACCTGAGTGACGAGTACGGGTCGAGTGGATATCTGGAGGCTGATCCCCAGGGCAAGGTGACCAAGACGTATCCGGCCGACGAGTAAGTTCACCCCGTGCCCACCCTGCTGATCGTCCATCACACCCCCTCGCCCAACTGCCAAGCGATGTTCGAGGCCGTGGTCTCCGGAGCGACCACCCCTGAGATCGAGAACGTGCAGGTCGTACGGCGTGCCGCCCTGTCCGCGACCGCATCCGACGTGCTGGCCGCCGACGGGTATCTGCTCGGCACGCCCGCGAACCTCGGCTACATGTCCGGCGCGCTGAAGCACTTCTTCGACCAGGTCTACTACCCGTGCCTGGACGAGACCCGCGGCAGGCCCTTCGGGTACTACGTGCACGGCGGGAACGACGTGACGGGAGCCGTGCGCGGCATCGAGTCGATCACGACCGGGTTGGGCTGGCGGCGGGTCGCGGAGTCGGTGACGCTCACCGGCGAGCCTGACAGAGCGGGCACCGAGGCCTGCTGGGAACTCGGGGCGACGGTCGCCGCTGGCCTGACGGCCTGAGCGGGCGGCCTGGAGCGACGGTCTGGAGGACGGCCGCCACCCGTTCGGACGCCGAAGAGTGTCGGCACCCCCGGGAGCACCCTCAGCGTGGAGGGACATGCCCCTCCGAATGACAGGAGTTCTCCATGAGGAAGCGTCTGACGGCCGCCGTGGGTCTGGCGGGTGCGGCACTGCTGCTGTGCGCCGGTACGGCGAGCGCGGACCCCGACCCCGTCGGTGTCGCCGTCGACAGCCCGGGCGTGCTCTCCGGAAACGTCGTCCAGATCCCCATCGACCTGGACCTCAACGTGTGCGGCAACTCGATCAACGTGATCGGTCTGCTGAACCCGGCGGCGGGCAACCACTGCGAGGGCTGACGAGCCGTACCGCGAACGAGCCGTGGGTGTTGTGCCCGCGGCTCGTTCCGCGTTTCACGGGACGTCGGTCAACCGGTGCAGGGGAGTCCCGTGGGCCCAGCGCCGTAATCGCGTGCCGTCGATGAGCTGGACGCCGCCCTGACGGCGTGCCCACTGCACATCACGGCCGCTGAAGGTCCCCCGGTGGACCACGAGACGCAGGTGCGGCCCGGAGCCGGCCGTGCGGCCCGAGCGGGTCGGCGCCTCCTCGTCGGGCAGCGGTTCGGCGACCGGCCGGAAGGCCACCTCAAGACGGCGACCGCGCCGGTCGCGGGCCCGGACGCGGGGCCTGCCCAGCGCGTCGGGCCGGGCGAGCGCCCGCCAGCCGTCGCGGCGCAGCATCCGGGACACGGCCAGCGCGAGGCCCTCCACGTCAAGGTCGGCGATCTCCTCGGGCGTGTAGAAACCCAGGCGGCGACGGGCCAGCGGCCGGTGGTGCACGACCGCGGCCACGGCGATCACGCCGAGCAGCGCCAGACCGCCGACGAGCGCGCCGGCGCCGAGGGTGCGGTACGCCACGGCGAGGCCGGCCACGATCCCGCACACGACGAGGGCCACGACCAACAGCGCGGGCAGCACCTCGCGCAGTCCGGGGCCGTAGCGTCCCTGGGCGCGCAGCGCGCGAATCGTCTCCCGCCGTCGAGAACGGCGCGACGCGCGCTTCTCGTGCCTCCGCAACCTCTCCGTCAACAGCGCCAACTCCCCCCACCCCCACGCGCGTTGGTGCCTGCCGTAGAGATACCCGGCGGAGCGGGTCCATGTGCGTGGCGCCGGGAACCGGCCACCGAACCGGCCGAACCATTTCGGCGCGCCTTGCCCCTGGGGGCAGCGAACTCCTCCCTCCCGACCCCTGGCCCCCGGGACTTACCGCCCGGTATACAAGGCCAGTTGGACGAGAGACGACCACGTCGGGGTGTCCTGTCGCGCCGTCTCCTACCTGGGGGAGGAACTCCATGAACCGTGAGACGCATCCGGCCGCGTCGGCGCACCACCGCGGCAGGGCCGTGGCGGTCGCGGCGGCGGTCAGCGGCTGCGCCCTCGTCGTGGCGTCCGCGGCGCCCGCGGCGGCACACGACTCGGGACACGGCCACGACCGCACCACCCAGTACGTGGCGCTCGGGGACTCCTACACGTCGGGCCCGTACATACCGACCCAGGTGGACGCCAACTGCGCCCGCTCCGACCACAATTACCCCTCGGTGGTGACGGCGGACCAGAGAGGGACCGTCCTCACGGACGTGAGCTGCAGCGGGGCGACGACCGCGGAGATGTGGCAGGCGCAGGGCACCAACCCGCCCCAACTGGACGCCGTACAGCGGGACACGGACCTGGTGACCGTCCAGATCGGCGGCAACGACATCGGGTTCAGCACCATCATCGGCACCTGCGCCAAGCTCAGCGCCACGGACCTGGCGGGCAACCCCTGCCAGCGCTACTACAACTCCTCCGGCGTCGACCAGTTGGCGCTGAACATCCTCAACACCGCGCCGAAGGTGACCAAGGTGCTCCGCGCGGTCCACAAGAAGGCACCGCACGCGCGCGTGCTCGTCGTCGGGTACCCGGACCTCCTGCCCGACGACGGCAGCGGCTGCTACCCCTCGGTGCCGTTCGCCGCCAAGGACTTCCCCTACCTCCGCGACACCGGCAAGCGGCTCAACCTGATGCTCCGTCTGGTGGCCGCCCTCAACGGCGCGGAGTACGTCGACACCTACGGCCCGACCGTCGGCCACGACATGTGCAAGGCGCCCGCCGACCGTTGGATCGAACCCTTGCAGCCCGCCTCCTCGGCGGCTCCGGCGCACCCCAACGCGAAGGGCGAGGCGGCCATGGCGGGCGCGGTCCTGAAGCAACTGGACAGGCGCCACCGGTACTGACGGACAGCGGAGGCCCGGGTTTTCCACAGGCGGCGGGGGTGTACTCGCTAAACGCGCCCCTGACGAGGAAAGATGGGGCCGTACGCGAAGTCGGTCGACATGGAGGAGCGGGCAGATGCCACACGAGCGAGCGGGCGAACAGGCCCGTGCCGAGGATCTCGTAGACGTAGCCCGACTGGTCACCGCCTACTACGCGCTGCACCCGGACCCCGCCGAGCCGGGGCAGCGCGTCGCGTTCGGCACCTCCGGGCACCGCGGGTCCTCCCTGAACACGGCGTTCAACGAGGACCACATCGCCGCCACCAGCCAGGCCATCTGCGAGTACCGGTCAGGCCAGGGCACCGACGGCCCGCTCTTCCTCGGCGCCGACACCCACGCGCTGTCCGAGCCCGCGCAGGTCACCGCGCTGGAGGTGTTCGCCGCCAACGAGGTCACCGTCCTCATCGACAGCGCGGACGGCTACACGCCCACCCCTGCGGTGTCCCACGCCATCCTCACGCACAACCGGGGCCGGACCTCGGGCCTCGCGGACGGCGTCGTGGTGACCCCCTCGCACAACCCGCCCGCAGACGGCGGCTTCAAGTACAACCCGCCGAACGGCGGCCCGGCCGGCTCCGAGATCACCTCCTGGATCCAGGACCGCGCCAACGAGATCATCGCCGGCGGCATGAAGGACGTCCGCCGCATCCCCTACACGCAGGCGCTCGCCGCCCCCGGCACGGGCCGCTACGACTTCCTCGGCACGTATGTCGCCGACCTGCCGAGCGTCCTCGACCTGGACGCGATCCGGACGGCCGGGGTGCGGATCGGCGCCGACCCGCTGGGCGGGGCGTCCGTCGCCTACTGGGGGCGCATCGCCGAGGAGCACCGGCTCGACCTGACCGTGGTCAACCCGCTCACGGACCCGACCTGGCGGTTCATGACCCTGGACTGGGACGGCAAGATCCGCATGGACTGCTCGTCGCCGTACGCGATGGCCTCGCTGATCGCCCAGCGCGACCGGTTCGACATCGCCACGGGCAACGACGCCGACTCCGACCGGCACGGCATCGTCACGCCGGACGCGGGCCTGATGAACCCCAACCACTATCTGGCCGTGGCCATTTCGTACCTCTACGCCCACCGCGAGCAGTGGCCCGCGGACGCCGGGGTCGGCAAGACGCTGGTGTCCTCGTCGATGATCGACCGGGTCGCCGCCGACCTCGGGCGCCGGCTCGTCGAGGTGCCCGTCGGCTTCAAGTGGTTCGTGGACGGCCTGGTCGACGGCTCGCTCGGCTTCGGCGGCGAGGAGTCGGCCGGCGCGTCCTTCCTGCGCCGGGACGGCTCCGTGTGGACCACCGACAAGGACGGCATCATCCTGGCGCTGCTCGCCAGCGAGATCACGGCCGTCACCGGGAAGACGCCCTCGCAGCACTACGCCGGCCTCACCGACCGCTTCGGCACCCCGGCCTACGCCCGGATCGACGCACCGGCGAACCGCGAGGAGAAGGCGCTGCTCGCCAAGCTCTCGCCCGCTCAGGTCACCGCCGACACGCTGGCCGGTGAGCCCGTCACCGGCGTGCTCACCGAGGCGCCCGGCAACGGCGCGGCCCTCGGCGGCATCAAGGTGACCACCGCCAACGCCTGGTTCGCGGCGCGGCCCTCCGGCACCGAGGATGTGTACAAGATCTACGCCGAGTCCTTCCTCGGTCCCGACCACCTCGGTCAGGTGCAGGAGGAGGCCAAGGCCGTGGTCGGGACGGCGCTCGGCGGCTGACCGTACGGTCGGCCGTGTGCCGCCCGTGGCCGGAATGAACGGTGGGGCGGCCGGTGTTGGGCCGACACGTGAGTCACGACGCCAGGTGGAGTTGAACCCCGTATGTCCCTCGAAGCCACCGACTACACGGGGCAGACGTCGTGCGGCGACGAAGCCCGCACCCCGCTGCGCGACTTCCTGCGGACCGAGACCGGAAGCGCCGCCGTCCTCGTGGCGGCGGCGCTGGTCGCGCTCGTCTGGGCCAATGTCACGCCGTCGGCGTACGAGTCGTTCTGGGGGACCCACCTCTCCGTCCGGCTCGGCTCGCACGGGGTCTCCCTCGATCTGCGCGAGTGGGTCAACAGCGGGCTGATGACGCTGTTCTTCCTCGTCGTCGGCCTGGAGGCGCGCCGCGAGTTCGACATGGGCGAGCTGCGCGAACGCAAGCGACTGGCGCTGCCGCTCGTCGCGGGCCTGAGCGGCATGCTCGTGCCGATCGGCATCTACCTGGCGATCAACGCCGGCCACGGCACGGCGGGCGGCTGGGGCGCGGCGATGTCCACCGACACGGCGTTCGCGCTAGGCATGCTGGCCGTCGTGGGCCGGGAGATGCCGCCCGGACTGCGTGTCTTCCTCCTCACGATCACCGTCGTCGACGACTTCCTGGCGCTCGTGGTGATCGCCGTCTTCTACAGCGACCACATCGCCGTACCGGCGCTCCTGACCGCCGTGGGCACGTTCGGCGTCGTCCTGCTGCTGCGGCGGTTCAAGGTGCGCCGGGGGCCCGTGTACGCGGTGCTCGGGGTCGTCGCCTGGGTCGCGCTGCTCGAATCGGGCGTGGACCCCGTCGTCATCGGGCTCGCCATGGGGCTGATCACCTTCGCCTACCCGGCGGGACGCGACGACCTGGAACGCGCCACCGGACTGTTCCGGCTCTTCCGCGAACAGCCCACCCCCGAACTGGAACGCGACGTAAGGGCCGGCATCGCCGCGTCCATCTCCCCGAACGACCGCCTCCAGCGCATCTACCACCCGTGGGCTAGCTATGCCGTGGTCCCGCTGTTCGCGCTGGCCAACGCCGGGCTCCAGATCAGTGGGGAGCAGTTGGCGAGAGCCTTCACCTCGCCCGTCGGGCTGGGCATCCTCATCGGGTACGTCGTCGGCAAGCCGCTCGGCATCATCTCCTCGACGGCGCTGACCAGCGTCCTGTCCCGGGTCCGGCCGCCGGTCGGCTGGGGCGCCGTGACCGCGGGCGGCACCCTGGCGGGCGTCGGCTTCACCGTCTCCCTGCTGATCGCGACGCTCGCCTTCGACGGGACCACCCTGGAGGACGCGAAGACAGGCATCCTCAGCGCCGTCGTCGGCTCGTTCCTGGTCGCCCGGCTGGTCACCGGCGTGATCGGACTGCTCCCGCCGCAGATCCGGCCCCGGGTGCTGTTCGGCCGGGCGGAGACCATCGTCGACCTGTCCGTCCCCGTCGACCCCGACCGCGACCATCTGCGCGGCCCGCGACACGCCCCGGTGACCGTCGTGGAGTACGGCGACTACGAGTGCCCGTACTGCGGCCAGGCCGAGCCGGTCGTCCGTGAACTGCTCGGCGACTTCGGGGACGAGGTGCGCTACGTGTGGCGGCACCTCCCGCTCACCGACGTCCACCTGCACGCCCAGCTCGCCGCCGAGGCCGCGGAGGCCGCCGCGCTCCAGGGCGGCTACTGGGCCATGCACGACCTGCTGCTCAGCCACCAGGGCGCCCTGCGCCTCAAGGACCTGCGGGGCTATGCCGAACAGATCGGCCTGGACACCGCCCGCTTCGAACGCGACATGCGGGCCCACGCCGGGGCCGGCCACGTCGCCGAGGACGTCGAGTCGGCCGACCTCAGCGGAGTGGCGGGCACACCCACCTTCTTCGTGAACGGCCGCAGGCACTACGGCGCGTACGACATCGAGGGCCTCTCCCAGGCCGTTCGGGCGGCCAGGGAGAAGGCCGCGCTGCGGGTCTAGACGGCGGGAATGCGCCGAGGGGTGCCGGTGTTGAAACGCATGTAGCTGACATGCTCGGGACAAGATCCCGGGATGTGGGCGGAAGGAGGTCCTCATGGCACGCACCACGAACCGTCCCGTCGTCACCCTCAGGTCGACGGCCGGGACCGGCGTCACCTATGTGACGCGGAAGAACCGTCGCAACGACCCCGACCGGCTGGTCCTGCGCAAGTACGACCCGGTCGCCGGCGAGCACGTCGAATTCCGCGAACAGCGTTGAACCCAGCAGAGCGGCCGTCCCTCCGGGGACGGCCTGAGGAAGGAAACACCATGAGGTCTGGCATCCACCCCGTGTCCCGTCCGGTCGTCTTCCGCGACCGTGCCGCGGACACCGCGTTCCTCACCACCTCGACGGCGCAGTCCGCGCGCACGATCGAGTGGGAAGACGGGAACACCTACCCGCTGATCGACGTCGAGATCTCGTCGGCCAGCCACCCCTTCTACACCGGCAACACACGGGTCGTGGACACCGCCGGCCGTGTGGAGCGCTTCGAGCGCCGCTACGGGAGGAAGTCATGAAGGTCCGCAAGTCCCTGCGCTCGCTGAAGGCCAAGCCCGGCGCGCAGGTGGTCCGCCGCCGCGGTGTGACGTTCGTCATCAACAAGAAGGACCCGCGCTTCAAGGCCCGCCAGGGCTGACACAGCGCACACGACCGGTCGGCCCGGCCCCGCTACGGCGGCGGCCGGGCCGTTCTCGTCTTCCTGCCCGGGAGGAGAAAAATCGGTTCTTTATGCTTATAGCGGTACCAACCCCCTTGGAGTGGTCGATGTCCCGGATACGCCCGACGGACGACGGCGACGAGCTGCTGGCCAGGCTCGGGACGCTGACCGCCCAGGCGCGCGAGCGGGCGGAGCTGCAGCGCTCCCTGCTGCAACTGGCCGTCGCCCTGCAACGCGGCATGCTGCCCGGAGACATGCCCGTCACCCCCCGGTTCCACCTGGCGGTCAAGTACTCGCCCGCCAACCACGGCCTCAACGTGGGCGGCGACTGGTACGACGCCTTCACCATGCCCGACGGGCGCATCGGCCTGTCCATCGGCGACGTCCAGGGCCACAACATCGAGGCCGCCGCGTTCATGGGCCAGGTCCGGGTCGGCCTGCGCGCCCTCGCCTCCGTCACCAGCGAGCCCGGCGAACTCCTCGCCCTGACCAACGACCTGCTCCTGTCCCTGGGCACCGAACTCTTCGCGACCTGCACCTTCGTACGGCTCGACCCCGCCACCGGGGTGCTGGAGAGCGCGCGGGCCGGACACATACCCTCCGTCTGGGCCACTGCCGACGGCCGGTGCGGCATCGCCGACGACGAGGGCGGACCGCCGCTCGGCATCGTCGCCGGACAGCGGTACCCGGTGACCGAGCACCGGCTCACCACCGGCGGGGTCTTCGTCCTGGTGACCGACGGCGTGGTGGAGGGCCCCTCGATGAGCGTCGACGAAGGCCTCGACCAGGTGATGCGCCTCGCCGGAATCGCCGCTGTGGCGGGCATGGAGGCGGGTGCGCTCGCCGCCGCCGTGATCAAGGGAGCCGAGCGTGTGGGGCACGAGGACGACGCGGCCGTACTGGTCGTGGGACACGACGCGCCCGAGAGCGGACCATAGGCCCGCCCCGCGTCGCTCGCCTCGCCGACACGGCGGGGTCGGTGTCTGATGGCAGCTGTGGTGGGTTTCGATGATCTGCGGCGACCGGCCGGGTACGCCCTCCTGACGCTGGCCGTCGCCGGCTGCTACTTCGCGGCGGGACGGCTCGGCCTGCTCCGCGAGCTCGTCGTCGAGGGCGCCGTGTTCACCCCGATCTACCCTCCCACCGGCGTAGCGGTGGCCGCCCTGCTGATCTTCGGGCTGCGGGTCTGGCCCGGTATCGCCCTCGGCATCCTCTTCGTGATCCTGTCACTCACCTCGCTCCACCCGACGGCGCTCGTCGTCCTCGCCGGCAACACCGTGGCTCCCGTCTGCGCATGCCTGATGCTGCGCCGGGTGGGCTTCCGTACCGACCTCGGCAGACTCCGCGACGGCCTCGCCCTGGTCTTCCTGGGCGCCCTGACCGCCATGCTGATCAGCGCGAGCTGCGGGGTCGTCCTGCTCCTCGCCACCGACAAGCTGGCCTCGCACTCCTTCTGGCCGGTCTGGCTGGGCTGGTGGGTGGGCGATGCGATGGGCGTGCTCATCGTCACCCCGCTCCTGCTCATGCTGCGCACGGTGCGTTTCCCGCTGGACCTGCACCGCTGGAAGGAGGCCCTGCTGCTGGTGGCCACCATCGCCGTCATCGTCCCCCTGGTGACCCACAGCCACGTCAGCCTGCTGTTCCTGGTCTATCCGCTGCTGATCTGGGCCGCGCTGCGGTTCCGCTTCGCGGGCAGCATGCTGTGCGCCCTGTTCGCCTCCGTGATGGCCACCATCGCGGCGACCCGGGAGTCGGGTCCCTTCGCCGACCTGACGCACGTCGAGGTGATGATGAAACTCCAGGCCTTCAACGGCACGATGGCCCTCACCGCCCTGCTGCTCTCCTCCGTCATCACCGAGCAGCGCAACACCCGACTCTCGGTGGAACAGGCCTGCCAGGAACTGGCCGAGGTCCTCGAACACCTCACCGCGGGCGACCCCCGTCAGGGTGGCCGGCCCTGACCGGGCCGTCCCGTCAGAGAAGGCGCGCGTCGCCCCTGCGGCGCAGCACCAGCAGCGCGGTGTCGTCGCGGGGCATCCCCGCCGTATGGCGGCGCAGATCGCCGTAGACGGTGGCCGGAACATCCTTCGGGAGGACGTCGCCCCAGGCCGCCGCCCGCTCCTCAAGGGGGTAGAAGACCCCGGACGGATCGCGGGCCTCGGTGACACCGTCCGTGCAGAGCAGGAGTGTGCCGTCGGCGGGGAAGGCGAACCACTCGACGGTACGGGGCTCGGGGGCCAGGGCGTCCAGGCCCAGCGGTACACACGGCTCCTGCCGCAGCACCGGATCGGCCCGCTCCTCGCGCAGCAGCAGCGGCGCCACATGACCGCAGTTGATCGCCTGGACCTCCTGCTCGCCGTCGACGCCGAGGACGATCGCCGTCACGAACCGCTCCCGCTCACCGGTCTGCGCCGCGAAGGAGTTGTGCCGTAGCACCGCCTCCTCCAGGGCGTCGACCACGGCGGTGAGCGTGGGCTCGGCCACGGCCGCCTCGCGGAAGGCGCTCAGAACGGCGAACGCGGCGCTGATCGCCTGGAGGCCCTTGCCCTGGACGTCGGCGATGAAGACCCGGGTGCCGTAGGGGGAGGCGACGACCTCGTAGACGTCGCCGCCCACCCGGCTGTCCTCCTCCACCGGCCGGTACAGGCCGTGGACCAGCAACTGGTCGGTCATCAGGGGGAACGGGCGCAGGATCTGCCGTTGCAGGGCCGCTGCCGCCGAGCGCAGCCGGGCGATCTCGCCCTCCCAGCGGATCCGCTGCGCCGCCCGCGCCACGCTGAGGCCGTTGAAGACCAGGGCGAAGGCGATGACCGCCGCGTCCGCGCCCACCGTGTGCAGCGGGCTGTCGAAGAGGGAGCCGACGATGACGATCGTCACCCACACGGACGCCACTGTGGTCTGCCGCACTGTCCCGCGCCCGGCGATCAGCGCGGGCAGCACCACCAGAAAGGGCGCCGGCCGGGTGTCGCGGCCCAGGGCGATACCGGTCAGGGCCACCAGCGCGGTGATGCTGACCAGCCAGAACATCACCGCGGCCCAGCTGAGCGGAGGCGTGGTCCGGTGCCCTGCGTCGGCCGCGGTGGAACCGGCCGGATCTCCGGAGATACGCACCGGCCCTCCCACTGCCTGCGGTCGTCGGCCAACCGTCGGGAACACTTCCCACTCTTCAATATCAGCCCCATGTGTACCGTCCGCGAGCCGCAACACCACTCCGGCCCGAGCCGGGACGCACCTGACCCCGTCAGGGGGCTAGATTCCGATCCGTGTGTTCGTCCAAGGGTGGGGGAGTGGGGAGAGCGTGTTCATCTGGCGCACACTGCGGGGTGAATGGCAGGGCATCGTCGTCGATCCCGTACGACAGCTGCTGCGGCGTGGACTGCCGGGTATGTCCCTGGCGTTCGTCGCCGCCTTCGGTGTCATCTTCTTCCACGCGCTGGCACAGCGGCCGGGCGGCGCCTCGATCGTCCGGCACCTCGGCGGGGTCCAGGGCGACCTGCCGCTGTGGCTCGCCCTGCTGCGCACTCCGATATCGCTGTACGTGCCCGCCCTCGACCTGCCCGTGTGGGCCGGCATCACCCAGCTGTTCCTGGCCTTCGCGCTCGCCGAACTGGCACTGGGCCGGGTGCGCACCCTGGTCGTCGCCTACGCGACCACACTGGCCGGCACCCTCACCGTGCGCGTCATGCTCCTGATCGGGCCCGGCTGCGGGGGCATCGGACTGCGGCCCGAGATCGGGCACGTCCTCGACACCGGGCCGTCCGCAGCCGTCGTAGGACTGTTCACCTATCTCGCCGTCGTCCGCCGCGCGCCCGTCGTGTTCTTCCTCACCGGCGGTTCGATGGTGTGGGAGTCGATCGTGAAGCCCAACCTGGCGGGCCGCGAGCACCTCGTCGCGGTGGGCACCGCCGTCGTCCTCGGTCTGGTCCACGAACTGCGCCACCGGCGGCCCACGGCCGCCACGCTGCTCCCGCACTTCAAGACGGACCGGCCGGTCAGGCCTGAGGCACGCTGCCCATCTCCGCACTGAAGCCGACCGGCTCGCTGTCGAAGCCGCGCACCATCGGGCGGAACTCCCAGTCCCCGGAGGCGTCCTTGGTGAACTCGCCGACCGTCGCCGCGGTGGACCCGCCCACCCCGGCGAAGTCGTCCGACAGCAACTCCTTGTAACCCTCCACGACCTGCGTCCTGGCGTGCGACAGATCGCCGAAGGTCCGCGTCCCGCCGTTCTGATGGATCGCCACTCCGACGACCACCCGCCCGAAGGACGTGGCCAGGCGGTCGAGTTCCAGCACCATCACCTCGATGTCGCCGTAGCCCTGACCTGTCTCGCTGTGCCGGCTCATGTTGATGGTGCCGTCCGGCGAGCGGCTCTCGGAGTTGACGACGTACACCGGACGTCCGTGCGGGGCGTCGGCCGTGTAGGTCGCCGCGATGATGTCCAGCCGGCACGGCCGGCTGCCCCAGGGACTCGGATCCCAGCGGAGCCGTACCTCGACCTTGCCCGCCACCTTGCTGATGCTGCTCACCGGATGCCGCTCTCCCGATTCAGGCCAGGACGGGACAATCCCCCGTATGGTCAAGTATGGCTCTTCGCCGGTCGGTTGATGCCGTCCGGGCGCTTCTGACATGCCAGGGATCAAACACTCCGGATCGCGTCCACCAGCCCGGCGACGAGACGGGCCCGCTCGGCCATCGACGCGACCACCAGATACTCGTGGTCGGCGTGCGCCCCGCCCCCGACCGCGCCCAGTCCGTCGAGCGTCGGCACCCCCAGCGCGGCCGTGAAGTTGCCGTCGCTGCCACCGCCGACCGCCCTGCCCTCGAGACCGGGCAGCAGCCGCCGCGCCACCGCGAACAGTCCGGCCGCCGCCGACTCGGGCATCGGCGGCCGGCCGACACTTCCCCGTACGGTGATCACGGCCTCGTCCAGACGCGGGGTCAGCGCCGCGAACGCGGACTCGATCCGCTCCTTCTCCTCGGCCGACTCGACCCGGACGTCCACGACGACGGTCGCCGCCGCCGGTACGACGTTGTCCAGCGTGCCCGCCGACGCGACGGTCGGGGTGACCGTCGTACCGACCTCGGGCCGCCCCAACTCCGCGATGGCCAGCACCTGGTGGGCCGCCTCGACCAGGGCGTTCACCCCGGCGGCGGGCTCGAGTCCCGCGTGCGAGGCCCGGCCCGTGACGGACACCTCGAAGGTGCCGCAGCCCTTGCGGCCGGTCTTCACACCCCCGCCGTCGGCGGCGCCCTCGACCACCAGCACGGCACCGCAGGCCAGGGCGCGTTCCTCGATGAGAGCCCGGGAGGAGTGGGAGCCGACCTCCTCGTCGGCGGTCACCAGGATCTCGACGCCGGACCGGTTCTCGAGCGAGGCCAGCCCGTGGATCGCCTGCACCAGACCGCCGAGCATGTCGAAGACACCGGGTCCGGTCGCGCGACCGTCCTCGACCCGGAACGGGCGGCGCTCAAGAGTGCCGAGCGGGAACACCGTGTCGTGGTGACCGAGGATCAGCACGAGGGGTGTGCCGCCGCCGGACCAGTGGACGTGTGGCCCGCCCTCGCTGTCGACGAGTTCGGCCCGGCCACCGAGCCGCCCCTCGACGACGGCGGCGACGGTCTCGGCCGATTTCCGCAAGGCGTCCAGGTCACGGGAGGGGGACTCGACCTCGACGAGGGTCCGGAGGTCTTCGATCATCGCGTCGACACTCAGGCCGACCGTCTCGCTTGTGGTCACGGGGGAAGGTTACGCGGGCCCCGGTTCGCACCCCGACCGACGAAGGGCCGGCCCGACGGCGAACGCGTCGAACCGGCCCAACGGCGGTACTGATCCCAGGAGTTCGGTCAGTCCGTGCCGGACTCCATCGCGGCGCGGTCCAGCAGCACCTCGTCCTCGGAGACCTCGCCGCGGGAGGCGATGGCCTCGGCGCCGCCTTCCGGCATGCTGCCGATGAGGCCGGTCGCGGCGGCCTGCGCGGCGCCGATCGCCGCGTTGCCGCTGCCGATCAGACCGAGCACGGCGTACTGCTCCAGCTTGGCGCGGGAGTCGGCGATGTCGAGGTTGCGCATGGTCAGCTGGCCGATGCGGTCGACCGGGCCGAACGCCGAGTCCTCGGTGCGCTCCATGGACAGCTTGTCCGGGTGGTAGCTGAACGCCGGGCCCGTGGTGTCGAGCAGCGAGTAGTCCTCGCCGCGCCGCAGCCGCAGGGTGACCTCACCGGTGATCGCCGAGCCGACCCAGCGCTGCAGGGACTCCCGGACCATCAGGGCCTGCGGGTCCAGCCAGCGGCCCTCGTACATCAGTCGGCCCAGGCGCCGGCCCTCGTTGTGGTACTGGGCGACGGTGTCCTCGTTGTGGATCGCGTTCACGAGCCGCTCGTAGGCGGCGTGCAGCAGGGCCATGCCCGGTGCCTCGTAGATGCCGCGGCTCTTCGCCTCGATGATCCGGTTCTCGATCTGGTCGGACATGCCCAGGCCGTGCCGGCCGCCGATGGCGTTGGCCTCCATCACCAGGTCGACCGGGGTGGCGAACTCCTTGCCGTTGATCGTCACCGGGCGGCCCTGGTCGAAGCCGATCGTCACGTCCTCGGTGGCGATCTCGACCGACGGGTCCCAGAAGCGGACGCCCATGATCGGCTCCACGGTCTCCACGCCCGTGTCCAGGTGCTCCAGCGTCTTGGCCTCGTGGGTGGCGCCCCAGATGTTGGCGTCGGTGGAGTACGCCTTCTCCGTGCTGTCGCGGTAGGGCAGCTCGTGCGCGAGCAGCCACTCCGACATCTCCTTGCGGCCGCCGAGCTCGGTCACGAAGTCCGCGTCCAGCCAGGGCTTGTAGATCCGCAGATGCGGGTTGGCGAGCAGGCCGTAGCGGTAGAACCGCTCGATGTCGTTGCCCTTGAAGGTCGAGCCGTCGCCCCAGATCTGGACGTCGTCCTCGAGCATCGCCCGGACCAGCAGGGTGCCGGTGACGGCACGGCCCAGCGGGGTGGTGTTGAAATAGGCGCGCCCGCCGGAGCGGATGTGGAACGCCCCGCAGGTCAGAGCGGCCAGACCTTCCTCGACCAGCGCCGCACGGCAGTCGACCAGACGCGCGATCTCGGCGCCGTAGGCCTGCGCGCGGCCGGGCACCGAGGCGATGTCGGGCTCGTCGTACTGGCCGATGTCGGCGGTGTAGGTGCAGGGGACGGCACCCTTGTCGCGCATCCAGGCGACCGCGACCGAGGTGTCGAGTCCGCCCGAGAAGGCGATGCCGACGCGCTCGCCGGTGGGGAGGGAGGTGAGGACCTTAGACATAGGAAGATTATGCACGCTCGCGCATGGTCATGCAAAGTCCCTCTGCGGGAGCAGTTCTGCCGGGCACCCCGGAAGCGCTGGGATGCCCGGCAGAACCTGTTCTCGCGGGCCGGTCAGCAGCCCGCCTTGTAGAAGTACTTGCTGATCTCGGGCTGGTCCATGTTCGCCTTGGTGATGGCGACCATGTTGGTGCCGATCGACTTCTGGACCGACTTGCCCTCGAAGGCCGCGGCCAGCTGGTCGACGGCCTCCTTGCCGATCGCCGCCGGGTCCTGCGCGACCAGCACCTGGAGGGTGCCCGCCTTCAGGGAGGCGACCTCGTCCGGCTCGGCGTCGAACGCGGCGACCTTCACCGTGCCCTGCTTGCCGGCCTGCTTGAGACCGGTGGCTATGCCGGTACCGGTGTTGGTGTTGCCCGCGAAGACACCGCCGAGGTCCGGGTGGGCCGCCAGCGTCGACTGGATCTGGGAGGCCGCGGTGGCCGGCAGGTCGTTGTCGTAGAGCGTGGGCAGCATCTTGATGTTCGGGTACTTCTTCATCTCCTCGGTGAAGCCCTTGATGCGGGCGTCCGTGGTGGAGACGCCGGGCTTGACGCTGATGACGATCGCCGAGCCCTTCTCGTTCATCAGCTTGGCGAGCGCGTCGGCCGCCACCCGGCCGCCCTTCTCGTTGTCCGACGAGATCCGGGTCATACCGATCGAGGGATCGGTGACCGTGGTGTCGACGAGGGCGACCTTCGTCCCGGCCGACTGGATCTGCTTGAGCGACGGGGTGAGCGCGCTGACGTCGACCGGCGAGATCAGCAGCCCGTCGGGCCGGGAAGCCGCCACCGAGTCGAGGAGGGGCCGCTGCACCGACACGTCCCACTGCGCGGAACCGTCCGCCGAGAAGTCCATGCCCTTGGCCTTGGCCTCGGTCTGCGCCGCACAGGTCATGGTGATGTAGAAGGGGTCGCTCTTCACGCCGGTGATCAGCCGGACCTTCTTCCCGGAGGCACCCCCCTTCGACCCCGAACCGCCGCTGTCGCTCGACGAACTGCAGGCGGCGGCGCCGGTCAGGACCAGCACGGTGCCCGCGGCGACCAGTACTTTGCGCGTGATGCGAATGCTCGACATAAGGCTGTCCTCCAGGGTCGTACGAGGGTTGGGGCGAAGGTCGGGGAGGGGGTCACGCACGCTCTCGGGTCTTCCGGCGCATCTGGTCGATGTAGACGGCCGCGACCAGGACGACACCGACGGCGACGTCCTGCCAGTACTGCTGCACGCCGATGACGATCAGCCCGGTCGTCAGCACGGCGGGGATGAACACACCGATCACCGTGCCGAGCACGGAGCCCCGCCCGCCGAACAGGCTGGTACCGCCCAGGACCACCGCGGTGATCACCTTCAGGTTGTCGGTGGAGTGCCCGGCGATGGACGTCGTCCCGTACGAGGCGAGCCACATCACCGCGCCGAGACCGGCCAGCAGGCCCATCAGGCCGTACACCATGATCAGATGGCGGCCCACCGGGATGCCCGCGCGCCGGACGGCGGTCGGGTTGGAGCCGATCGCCAGGGTGTGGCTGCCGAACCTCGTGGCGCCGAGCACCGCGCCGAACAGGGCGGTGACCGCCGCGGCCAGGATCACCATCCAGGGGATGCCGGCCAACTTGCCGAAGCCCAGGCTGTTCTGGAGGTGGGTGGCGGCGGCACCGGCCGGGTCCTGGCCGCCGGTGGCCAGTTCGGCGATGCCCAGCGCCGCGCCCAGACCGCCCAGGGTCACGATCAGCGGCGGCACCTTCCCGGTCGCCACCACCGCCCCCTGCAACGCGCCCCAACCCGCGCCCACCGCAAGGGCGATGACGACACAGACGGCGACCGTGCCCCAGCTGGAGGCGGGTCCGCCGTGGTGGATGTTGTACTCGCCCGCCGCGACCGCGGCCAGCACCAGCACCGAACCGATCGACAGGTCGATGCCCGCGGTGATGATCACGAACGTCATGCCGACACCGAGCACCAGATAGATGGCCGCGTTCACGGCGATCTGCGTGAGGTCGTACTGCGTGAAGAACTTGCCCGGCGCCGCGATGGTGAAGAACGCGACCAGCGCGACCAGGATCACGAAGGTCCACAACTCGCTGATGCCGGCGGCCCGTCGCAGCCACGGGGGTATCGCGAACCTTCCGCCGTCGGACGGGGGCACGTCCGGCGCCTTGGCCGCCGGCTTGATGTCCTGGCTGTTGGCGCTCATCGGCCGTCCTCCGCTTCGGTCGCGCCGTGGTTCCCGTTCTGCGCGGGCTCGTCCAGGGACCCGGTCATGGCGCCGACGAGTTTCTCGATCGTGGCGTCGGCCGCGGTGAACGAGGCGACCCGGCGGCCCAGCCGCAGCACCTCGACCCGGTCCGCGACCGACAGCACCTCGGGCATGTTGTGGCTGATGAGGACGACGCAGATGCCCCGGTCGGCCACCCTGCGCACGGTCTCCAGGACCCGGGCGCGCTGGACGACGCCCAGGGCGGCGGTCGGCTCGTCCATGAAGATGACCTTGTTGGCGAAGGCGACCGCGCGGGCGACGGCCACGGACTGCCGTTGCCCTCCCGACAACGTTGTCACAGGAGCCGTCACATCTTTCAGTTCGACTCCCAGTTCACCGAAGGCCGCGATCGCCTCGCGCCGCATCGTGGGCCGGTCGAGCACGCCCAGGCGGCCGAGCAGACCCCCGCGCACGAGTTCCCTGCCGAGGTAGAGATTGGCCGCCGCGTCCAGATCGGGCGCCAGCGAGAGATCCTGGTAGACGGTCTCGACTCCGTGCCGTTGCGCGTCCATCGGGCCCGTGAACCGGACCGGCACCCCGTCCAGGCGCACCTCGCCCTCGTCCGGGGTGAGCACACCGGAAAGTACGTTCACCAACGTCGACTTGCCGGCACCGTTGTCACCGATCAGTGCGACGACCTCACCGGCGTACGCCGTGAAGTCGGCGCCCTGGAGCGCCTGGACATGGCCGAAACGCTTGACCACACCATGTGCCGCGAGAAGTGGTTCCCTTGCAGAGGCCATGCTGTGCTTTCTGGTTGGTATCGTTAACAGTTCGTCGATTCTGAGAGGCCCATGAGTGGGCGTCAAGGGTCGTGACGGACACGGTTCGGGCGCATGTCATCGGCCGTCGGTCAGGTCGCGCGCGACGAGATCTGGAGGACGTGGCGTGGCCGGTCGTCCCAGGATGAAAGACGTGGCCGCGGAAGCGGGCGTGAGCGTGATGACGGTGTCCCGGGTGGTCAACGGCGAGGCGGGCGTGGCGCCCCGCACCGCCGCTCGCGTCGAGGCGGCGGTCCGCAAGCTGGGCTATCAACGCGACGACGTGGCACGGCAGTTGCGCCGTACGGACCAGTTGAGCCAGACCATCGGACTGATGGTGGACAACGTTGCCGACCCCTTCATGGCCGCCGTCGCCTCGGCCATCGAGGACATCGCCCACCGGCGCGGCAACATGGTCCTCATCGGCTCCAGCCGCGCCGACCCGCGCCGCGAACGGGAGGTCGTCGCGGCCTTCACCGCCCGTCGCGTCGACGGTCTCATCCTCACCCCGGCCGCGGGCAGCCACCGATTTCTGCGCCCGGCGCAGGCACGGGGCACGAAGATCGTGTGCGTGGACCGGGCGGCACCGGGCCTGGACGTGGACACCGTCGTGGTGGACAACTTCGGCGCGGTGGAACAGGCCGTACGCCATCTCGTCGCACACGGCCACCGCCGGATCGGCTACCTCGGCGACCGACGGGAGATCTGGACCTTCGGCGAACGCCACCGCGGCTATCTGGCCGCCCTGGGCGCCGCGGGCATCGACGCCGACCCGGCACTCGTACGGCACGGACTCGGCTCCGGCGCGGACGCCGCCCGGGCCGTCACCGCGATCCTCTCCACGCCCGAACCGCCCACGGCCGTGCTCGCGGGCAACGAGGTCCTCGCGCTGGGCGCGCTGCCGGTGCTGCCCGCTGGCGTCGCGTTCATCGCCTTCGACGACTTCGCGCTGGCCGCGCAGCTGACCCCGCCGGTCACCGTTATCGCACAGGACCCGGTCGCCCTCGCGACGAACGCCGCGCATCTGCTGTTCGCCCGCATCCACGGGGACACGTCGCCGCCGCGACGGGTGGTGATGCCGACGGAGCTGATTCCGCGTGGGTCGGGGGAGATTCCGGGGCCTGGCGGGTTGCTTCCGGGTTCTCGGGACTGACGACTGCAGGCCTGCGCCTTGCGCGGAGTCGTCTGCGACGGGGGAGCGGTCGGGCGGCTCGTGCTGCGGACGCGGGGCCGGGCACGCTTCGCTCGGCGAGGGCCGTGGATCTGTTGTTCGCTGGCGCCCGTGGGGACGCGTCGCCGTTGTGGTGGGTGGTGATGTCGGCGGAGTTGATTCCGGGTGGGTCGGGGGAGGTTCCGGGGTCTGGCGGGTTGCTTCCGGGTTCTCGGGGCTGATGGCTGCAGGCCTGCGCCTTGCGCGGAGTCGTCTGTGGCGGGGGAGCGGTCGGGCGGCGCATGCTGCGGATCTGTTGTTCGCTCGGGCCCGTGGGGACGCGTCGCCGCCGCGGCGGGTGGTGATGCCGACGGAGCTGATTCCGCGTAAGTCGGGGGAGATTCCGGCGCCCGCCGGGTTGCTTCCGGGTCTTGGGCGCCTACGACTCCCGGCCCGCGCCCCGCGCACGGAGTCGGCCGCAGCGCGGGGCACGCGTCCCGTGTCGGCTGCCGCGCAGGTCCTGTCCGGCGGATCATGCCGTGGACGCGGGCCCGGCACGCCCTTCTCCGCCTCACGGCTGGACGCGCCGAGTTCCGCTCACCGGCGCTAGACGGTCGCCGTTTCCCTCCGGCGCCCCGCCCGGCCAGTCAGGCGCTGCGCCCGCCGCTACGCGCGGGGTCGCTCGAAGGTGAGGAGCAGGCCCTCGACGGCGCCGGGGCCTATCCGGCCCTTGACGTCGGCGGCGGTGATCGCCTTCAGACCCCAGCCGTCCTCGGCGTGCTTGTTCAGGACCTTCTCCAGCTTGTCGCTGTCCAGCGCGTCGCCGATCAGCGACTCCCGGAAGCTGACGACCTTGTACTCGAACGTGTAGGCGTTGCTCATGGCTGCGATGTCCTCCTGTGCGTGCGCACGGTGTGCGGTGGGCGGGGTCAGCCAATCACGGGAGGACGCTCGCGCGCAGGCCGGGGGTGGTTTCGGGGCACGTCCGTCAACTGGGCCGGGGGGTGGGTGCGTTGAGCGGGCGGGGGGTTGAAAGAGCGCGCGCGGACATGTGATCACGGCGCGCCGCGGCCGTGATGTCGCCCGGCACATGGCGGGGCGGAGACGTAGCGTGAACAGTGGCGCAGGCGGATGCGGACCGATCACGTGGGGGAGCGATGTGCTGGAGTGCGAAGGCCGATCTCGTCGCGGGTGCGGGGGTCCTCGCCGTGGGGGTGGCGTGTGTGGCCCGGACCCGTCGGCCGGCCGATCTGCCGTTGGCCGCCCTGCCGTGGCTGCTCGGTGTCCATCAGATCGTCGAGTCGCTGGTGTGGGCCGCCGGCGGAGGCACCGGTGCCGCCACCGTCACCTGGGCCGTCATCGCCCTGCCGCTGCTGGCGGTGTGGGTCCCGGCGGGGGTGTGGTGCGCCGCGCCACCGCAGGCCCGGCCCCGGATCGCCGTACTGCTGGCGATCGGGGCGGCCACGGCCGCGGCACTCGCCTACGCCCTCGTCGCGCATCCGGTGACGTCCGAGATCCGCGGCCACACCGTCGGGTACGTCGTCGACCTCTCCCATCCTCAACTGGTCATCGCCGGCTACCTCGTGGCGACGGTCGGCTCGCTGCTGCTGTCCGGCGACCGCGGGCTGCTGGTGCTGGGGATCCTGGTCACGGTCGGCGCGCTCGTCTGCTGGACTTTGTGGGAGCTGGAGTTCGTCTCGACCTGGTGCGCGGTGGCCGCGGTGTCCTCGGTGGTCCTGTTCTTCTGGGTGCGCGGCCGGGACGGGGCGCCGGGGAAGCGACCGTACGCCGGTGTGGCGGGCGGCGGATCCGCGCGACCGTGACGACGAGGACGGGGCAAGAGTTCGGTGAAGCCCAACGTGCCCCGCGTACAACTTCGTTGATGTCGGGCGGTGCTGTCGGGTTGGATGGCGCCATGGAACGCGTTGACGTAGAGCTGTTCACTGACGGCGGGAACGACGCCGTGGTCCGTCTGCCCGGGCGCCGGTTCCCCGGTGTGCTGATCCAGGGCGACTCCCTGCACATACTCCGCAGCGATGTGGCCGAGGTGGTGGAGGCCTGCGAGCGCGGCGACCTCGCCGAGGCGGGGGAGTCTGCGGGGCTTCTGCTGGCGGGCCTCGACGCGTTGCTGACCCGCTACTCCGTGGCGCTGGCGAACCACAGCATCCAGGCGCCCTACTGACCCGACCGCCCTCACACCTCCCGGTGTTCGATGCCCAGCAGGCTCGCGGCGGCGCGGAAGTCGGCGGAGTGGTGGCCGAGGGCGAGGGACCAGTGGTGGCCGACGCCCGTGGCGCTCCACGCGTCGACCCACTCGCCGGGATCGCGGCCGAAGTCGACACGGCTGGTGGTGTTGCCGATCGCGAGCAGCGGTCCGGGTACGACGCTGCCCTCGGAGGTGATGAACGACAGGGAGCCGTCGGCGTCCTGGCCCAGGCCGAGCAGGGTCACGGGACCGTGCTGGACGTCGAACTCCACGCTGACGCCCCAGCCGCGCTTGCCGTGGTAGACGCCCAGGCCGCGCAGCAGCGGGTCACGGGAGCTGACCGCGAGGTGCGCGGGCCCGTCGTGCCCCATCTCCACCACCCCGTCCTCGAAGTCGAGGGCCTGGATCTCGGTGAAGGAACCCCCGGCGCCGATGCTCTGCGTCGCCAACTGGGCGAGACTGGTGCGCAGTTCGTACTCGCCGGCGGCCGGCACACCCCGGGCGGTGAGCAGGGAGGCACCCAGGATCATGCCGGCGCCGAGCCGTTCGTGCAGTTCGCCGTCGAGACCGCGGTGGTAGTAGGCGAGGGTGTCGAGGCCGAAGTCCTCGACGAGCCGGTCCAGCGCGACCGACACGGTCGCCCCCCACGTGAGGTCCTCGTCGACCACGCTGTCGTCCACGGCGAAGATCCGCCGGGCGAGAGCCGTCCGCTCACGGGTCTCGGCCTCGCTCACCCGCTCCACGCGCTGCCGTAGATCGTCGAACTCCAGCACCTCGACATGTGAGCCGAACGTCGCCGGGAGCAGTGTCAGATCGGTCGACACGTCGAGCATGCCGGGATACAGATGCCCCATCAGACCGTGCCGGGCGTGCCGGAGCGCGGCCCGGACGTGCGCCGCCCGGACCCACTGCTCGATCCGTCGCCAGGCCGACTCCTGGCGCAGCCAGCCCGACACCGAGCGGAACGGGATACCGGCCCGCCGGAAGACGTTGCCGACCTCGGGCACCGGGCACTGCCCGCAGTAGGCGAGCCAGGCGCCCGTGTCGAAGGAGGCGTGGTCCATCCGCTCGGACGGCTGGAGGTCGATGACCAGGACGGGGGTGTGCGAGCGCTGGGCGATCGGCAGCACCATCGACGAGGTCAGATACGTCGTCAGGAACAGCACGATCAAATCGCAGTCCGCGCGCCGCAGTTGCTCCGCCGCTGCCGCTCCCTCCACCGCGTCGGAGATGAAGCCGACGTCGGTCACCTCCGCGTCCAGCCGCTGGAAACGCTCGGCGACGTACGCGGACGACTCCTTCAACTGCGGGAGCAGGTCCGGGAATTGGGGCCAGTAGGCGCCCAGGCCGCCCGCCACGAGTCCGATCCGGGTGCGGCGGCGGGACACCGGGGGGAGCAACTCACGCAGGACCGCGGCGCGTTCCGCGGTCACGGTCAGGGGGTCGGTCGTAGTCATGCGGGGTGTTCCTTCCGGGTTCCGGTGTGGACTCAGGTCCGTGCCACGCCGAGTCCCTTGACCCGAGCGGCCGTTGCCTCGGGGGAACGCCGGATGAGGGTGTGGATGACGTACACGCCCGCGACGCCCGAGGCCGCCATGCAGATGGTTATCGACCAGAGCAGGACGGAGGCGCTGTAGTCCATCAGGGCGGGCGTGACGAAGGCGACGCCCGCGAAGACCCCGCGCGACAGGGCGTAGGTGAGGCCCTGGGTGGTGCCGCGGGTGTCCGGGGGCAGCGTCAGCTGCGACCACACCTTGTAACTGGCCTCCCCGGCAAAGGGGTTGGAGATCTGGTAGAGCACGAAGAACACGAGCATGCCGGCGAGTGCGCCGGCTGTGAGGGAGGCGATGCAGAAGGCGAGGACCTGCACGACCGTGAAGACGTAGAAGAGCCGGTCGCGCCAGGGGGTGTCGGCGAGTCGGACGAAGACGAATGTCAGCACCAGCGCGATGGGCAGGAAGGCCAGGTTGATCCCGGTGGCCAGGCTCTGCGAGGCACCGCTGACCGTGACCAGCAGGTAAGTGCCGAACTGGCCGAAGGTGTTGGCGCCGATGCCCCAGGTGACGTAGTAGACGAAGGTCGCGACCATCGGCACCAGCGCGGCGCGGTTGCAGATGTTCTTCAGCTCGATGCCACGCGGCACGGCCTGCTGTGGCACCTCCTCCTCGGTCGGTTCGTCGGGCAGTTCCAGCCGGGAGCGGAGCTGCCAGGTGACGAGTGCGGCGACGACCAGATGGCCGGTGATGAACCGCGCCCCGGTCAGGCCGGTGTCGGACAGGAGATACCCGAGGAAGATCACGACGACGATGCCCAGCACCCACATGACCTGGGTGAAGGACACCAGCCGCGCCCGGCCCTCGGGAGGCGCGGCGTCCGAGACGACGGCCAGGGACGTCGGCAGATCGGCACCGGCCGCGAGCCCCGCGACGAGCACGCCGACGAAGAGCACGATGTCGTTCGGCGCCAGCGTGATGACGATCGCGCCCACCGCGTAGCAGAGGATGTCCAGGTTGTAGACGCGGCGGCGCCCGAACAGGTCGGCGAGCCGGCCGCCGACGAGCGAGCCGACGGCGATGCAACCGGTGACGATCGCGCTGATCGCCCCGGCCATCCACACGCCCATGTCGTAACTGTCGCGGTAGATGGCCAGGTTGACGGCGATGCTGACGATGAGCGCGGCGTCCAGATAGGAGGCCATGCCCGAGAGGGCGGCGACCTTCCACAAGTGCTTCGGGATGGGCTGTTCCGGGTGTGCCTGGGCAGCGGGCAGGAATCGGCTCATGGTGCGGCTCCTCGCGGCTCGGGGGCCGGGGTCGCAGTGAATATAGGGTTCGGAAAACGTTCCAACAAGTCCCCTTGCGCCATTCGACGTGAAGAAGTGTCAGCCTTCTTCCCGCTCCCCGCCACCGGTGCCAACATTGCAGGTGGCAGACGACTGAGTCGACCAAAAACGTTTTTGATCCGTATGGGTGACCGAGCCGCACTCGGAAGGACCGCCGACGTGATCTCTCCCGCGCTCCAGCAGCTCTTCGACGCCCCGCCCCGGGACTTCGGCCCCACCCCGCTGTGGTGGTGGTCCGGCGCCAAGGTCACCCGCGAGCGTCTCGACCGGCAACTGCGCAGATTCGCGGACGGCGGCGTCCACAACCTCGTGGTGATCAACCTGGCCCCGGCGGGCCCGAGTTTCGGCGCCCGGACCGACGACCCCCCGTGGTTCGGCGAGGAGTGGTGGGACCGCTTCACCGACACCTGCCGGATCGCCCGGGACATCGGCACCCGTCTGTGGCTCTACGACCAGATCGGCTTCTCCGGCGCCAACGTCCAAGGCGCCGTCACCCGACGGCACTTGACCGCCACCGGCCGCGCACTGCGCTCCCGCCGGGCCACCGTCTCGGGCGGCACGGTCGCCCCGCAGGGTGCCGAAACCCTGGTCGCCGCCTACGACTTGACGGGCCGTCGGCTGTCCCTGGATCCCGACTCCGGCACTTTCCGGATCGCCGCAGCGGACGGCACAGACGTACGCCTCGTCGTCGCCGTCCCCACGGCCTTCGACTACCTCTCCCCGCATGCCGGGGAACTGCTGCTGGACGCCGTCCACCACGAGTACGACCGCCGCGTCCCCGAGTACCTGGGCAACGTCATCGCGGGCAGCTTCCAGGACGAACTGCCCGCCACGAACTCCTGGAGCCCCCGCTTCCCCGAGGAGTTCCGCGCCCGCCGCGGCTACGACCTGCTCGACCACCTGCCGGCCCTGTTCGGCCCGGCGGACGCCCGCGCGGCGAAGATCCGCGCCGACTACTACGCCGTCCGCGCCGAACTCACGGAAGAGGCCCTCTTCAAGCCCCTCGCCGTCTGGCACGCGGAACGCGGCATGCTCGTCGGAGCCGACCAGAGCAACCCCGCGCGAGCCGGGTTCCCGGCCCAGTCGACACAGATCTACACCGACTACTTCCGCACCCACCGCTGGTACGGCGCCGTCGGCAGCGACCACCACGGCGACTCCAAGGTCCACTCCTCCATGGCCCACCTGTACGGCCACGAACGCGTCTGGATCGAGGCGTTCCACTCCTCCGGCTGGGGCGGCACCCTCGCCGACACCTACGACTGGCTGCTGCCGTTCCTGCGCAGCGGCGCCAACCTGTACAACCCGCACGCCAGTTACTTCGGCACCGCGGGCGGCTGGTTCGAGTGGGCACCGCCGTCCACCGACTGGCGCCAGCCCTACTGGCAGCAGTACCCGGCGTTCTCCCGCGCCGTCGCCCGCATCTGCTCGATCATGTCCTGGGGCACCTACAGCGCCGACGTCGCGGTCCTGCACCCCACCGCCACCATGCAGGCACTCCTCCCGCTCGACGCACCCGTCCACCACTTCGGCGACGGCCGCCTCGGCGACGAGCACGCCGACGTCGACGAGACCCAGGAGCACTACCTTGGCCTGTGCGGCACGAACAACTGGCTCGGCCCGCGCGTCGGTTCACTGGACCGCCACCGGATCTCCTACGACATCATCGACGACGCCTCCGTGCAGTGCGCCACGGCAACCGAAGGCGCCCTGCGTGTAAGGGACTTGGCCTATCGCGCCGTGCTGCTGCCCTCGGCGAGCGTCCTGGAGGAGGAGACGGCACGTCGGCTCACCCAACTCCTCGACACGGGCGGCCGGGTGGTGGTCGTGGGCCGTCCGCCCGCGTCGGCCGCCGGACTGGCCGGTGACGACTCCGTCGTCGCGGCCCTGTTGAAGCACCCGCGACTGGAGCGGGCGAGCGACGCCGAGGCCGGCGCGACGACGGTGGCGGACAACGCCGGACACGCCACCGGTGAGATGCCACTCCTCGTCAGGAGAAAGGGAGTTGAGGCGGTCGCCCTGGTGACGGGCGCCTTCCCCGACGCCCGCATGCTGCCGGGAGACGCCAACCACGAGGCCGACCCCGCCCGTTACGCCCGCCACTCGACCGTCACCGTGCGCGCCGAGGTCGCCGAGGCCGAGATCTGGAACCCGGCGACCGGCACCCGACAGCAGGCGGACATCACGGTCCGCGAGGGCCGCTCGACCATCGCGGTGCCACTGGAGGGCGCCCCCGCCGTCCTCGTCGTATGGCGCGAAGGCACCCCGCGGACGCCCCGGACGGCCGCACCACCACCGAGCGCGGAGCGGACGACCGACCTCTCGGACGGCTGGGAAGGCCGCCTGGTCCCCACCATGGACAACACCTGGGGCGACCTGGCGCTCCCGGCGGGCTCGTCCGTAGCCGCACCGCAGATCTGGACCACGCACTGGACCGAGACGGAAGGCCCCGACGCCAACTGGCAATCCACTCGGGCGACTTACGGCAACCGGGTCCGCGTCCTGCCGCCGACACCGGCCGCCCGGGCCCCCGAACCGCTGGACGGACCCGGTGTCGAACGAGTCCTTGCCGACACCCTCCCCCTCACCCCCTCGGACGAGGACTGGCAGGTCTCGCTGTACTCGTCGAGCCGAGGGATCCCGGAACCGGACGGCCTTCTCGGCAACAAGGGTCTGGTGCCCGAGGAGTTCGTGCGCGTCCCTGCGCCCGGACCCGGGACGGTCGCCAGGATCCGGGCGATCGTCGAGACGGACCACCGCGGACCCGCCGATCTGCACGTGGGCGCCGCGGCCGTCAAACGGGTGTGGTGGAACGGCGAACTCCTCGACACCGCCACCGGATACCTCACCACCGCACGCGTGACGGTCGAGCGGCCCCGCAACGTCCTCGAATACGAACTGGCCGACGCCCAGGACAGACCGCTGCTGATCTCCGGCACCGCGGGCACACCCCTGGGCAGCTACTTCTGCCTGACCCGACCGGACGGATTCTCCTCGCGCCCACAGTTCATGTGCCTGCCCGAGGGCGTACGACCGCAGGGCGGGGTGACGTATCGAGGGCGTCTGCGCGCCGCTGGAGAGGCGGTACTCGTCGTGGGTGCCGCGGTGGGTGTCACTGTGCTGCTCGACGGGGCGGTGGTCGCACGCCAGGAGAAGGCGGAGTACTACGAGTCCGACTGGGGCGCCGTGCCGATGTTCTTCCGTCATCAACTCACCCTGGAAGAAGGCGAACACGTACTGGAGGTGGTGGCTGACGCCGTCCACCCGCGCGAGGCGGTGTTCGTCGACTGCGTGGCCCGCACGGAGTCCGCGGTGAACTCCCTGACCAGCGGGGCCGGTTGGGAGGTCGAGACAGGGGCGTGGCGCGGCCGGACCGTCGAACACGACGGCCGGTGGGGCGAGTTGCAGCACTGCTACGCGGCCGTACGACCGCACCCGTTGCCGGAGACCGAGTGGCTGAGCGGCGCGCCGGTGCTCGGTACCGCCGTACTGCCCCTGCGGTCGACGGACACTGTCCGGCCCCGCGCGCAGCGTTTCCGCTTCACCGTGCCGCCGGGCACCGTAGCGCTGGACCTGCCGCTGGAGCTGGCGGCCAGGGTGCGGGTCGGTGACGGTGTCGAGAGACCGCTCGACGGCGCGACGCTGACGTTGGATCAACCGCTGGCGCAAACAACGGAGTTGGAGATCGTCACCGAGCCCACGGCGGTCCTGAGAGGCGGCTCCGCCTGGCGCGGACCGGTGCGCGTCCGTACCGTGCCGGCGCGATTGCCGCTGGGGGACTGGCAGTTGCTGGGGCTGGGCGGCTGGAGCGGTGGGGTGACGTACTCGCGGGAGGTGGAGGTGACGGCCGGGGCGGACCCGGTGCTGGACCTTGGGCGAGTGCGCGGCAGCGTGTCGGTCGCTCTCGACGGGGAGTGCGTCGGCGAGGCGTTCTGTCCCCCGTACCGCTTTCAACTCCCGGGCGCTGCGGGGCGGACGGTCCGTCTGGAGGTGACGGTCAACAACACCCTCGCCCCCTATCTGGCGGAGGCCACTCCCACCGCCTGGGCCTTCCCGTCCCAGCTCGCGTCCGGGCTGATGGGGCCCGTGACGCTACGAACTCCGGTCTGACGGGGCCCGCGTGGAGTCGCGCAGGACGAGGTCGGGGGCGAACACCCTTGTCTCGTGGGCGTGTTCGGCGCGGGCCTCCACCTCGTCGAGCAGCATCCCCACGGCCGCCCGGCCCAGCTCCTCGACCGGCTGGCGTACCGTCGTCAGGGTCGTCCCCACGAAGCTCGCTATGTCGAGGTCGCCGTAGCCGACCACCTGCACCTCCTCGGGTATGCGCACCCCCCGCTCGCCCAGTCCGCGGCACAGCCCGGCGGCGAGGAAGTCGTTGGTGCAGAAGACGCCGTCGGGCAGTTCGTCGAGGCCGCGGGCGATCTCCAGGCCGTACGCCACCGTCATCTCGTCGGCGACGATTTGGCGCAGCCGCGCCTCGCGCTGGGTGCGGACGGCCTGGCGGGCGCCTTGGTGGCGGTCCGCGCACTGCACGATCCCGCGCTCGCCGTTCACGACGAGGATGTCGCGCGCCCCGCGGTCCAGGAGGTGTTGTACGGCGATCCGGCCCCCGGCGATGTCGTCGACGGAGACGGAACAGCCGTCCTGGACCGGCAGCGCGCGGTCCGCGAGCACCAGCGGGATGCCGCGTTCGCGCAGCCGGGTGAGGCGGGTGGGATCGGCGCCGAGCGGGACCACCACCGCCCCGACGGCCCGCTGCTCGACCAGCATCGTGAAGTAGCCCTGCTCGCGCTCGGGATCGTCTCCGCTGTCGCAGAGCACGAGCGAGTATCCGTGGTCGTAGGCCGCGTCGGCGGCGCCCCGTGCGATGCGCGAGTAGAAGGAGTTGGCCACGTCGGGCAGTACCAGCCCGATCGAGGAGGAGTGTCCGGTGCGCAGACCGGCGGCTCCCGGGTGCGGTACGTAGTCGAGGGCGGCGACCGCGTCACGGACCCGCTCGGCGGTGCGGGCGTTGACCCGCTCCGGCCGGTTCAGGACGTTCGACACCGTGGACACCGAGACTCCCGCGGCGGCCGCGACATCCTGGATACGGGCGGGGCGAACCTGGATGACGTCCACCCCCCTCGCTCTGACAGCCGTGCGACCAGGCACGACAGGGTCCTCATGGGCGCGGAAAGTCTACCTCGGGGGGTGTTGGAACGTTTTCCGCGGGGTGCGGGACGCCGAAGGTAAACCTGCCCGTGATCAACGGGGCTAGCATGTCGGCATGGCTGAGGGTGTTGGGGCTGATGGTCCGACGGAGGGCGACCGCCCGCTGAGGCGCGATGCCGCCCTCAACCGGGAGAAGATCCTGCGTGCCGCGCGGGAGGTCTTCGGCCAGCACGGGCTGGGGGTCACGCTCGACGACGTGGCCCGGCACGCCGGCGTCGGGGTCGGCACCGTGTACCGGCGCTTCCCCGACAAGGACAGCCTCGTACGGGCCCTGTTCAAGCAGGATCTGGAGATCCGGCAGCAGTCCGCCGAGCGGGCGCTCGTTCATCCGGATCCGTGGCAGGGGTTCGTCGATTTCCTCACCGAGATGGGGGCCGATCTCGCCGAGAACCGCGGCCTGCACGAAGTGATGATGTTGGGGAGCCACAGTTCCGAGCCCCTGGAGACCGCGCGGGGCGGCATGCTCCCCTTTCTGGAGGCCTTGATCCGGCGGGCCCAGGAGAGTGGGGACCTGCGCCCGGAGATCGCTCCCTCCGACATCCCCGTCATGGTGGAGATGCTGAGCGCCGCCAGCCAGTTCACCCAGGGCAGGCGGCCCGACATCTGGCGGCGCTGCCTCGAGATCCTGCTGAACGGCGTCCGGGATCGTCCCGACAACCTTCCCCTGACGACACCGAGCCTGGGCAACGTGACGGTGGAGCAGGTGATGGGGCTGGTCCGGCCGGCCCCGACGGCGGAGTAGCAGGTCTGCCGTACGAACAGACCTGCCGTCCGGGTGGTCAGGAGGACGGTCCCCAGTCCTCGCGGCTGGGAGTGGCCGAACTCGGCGTTGTCAAAGGCAGGTTGACGAATGAGGCGGCCAGCGGGGAGCGTTCGATCGTGTAGACACCGCCGGCCAGGTCGGCCGACTCCTGCGGGGTCGGCGCGACGGGGAAGTGGAAGTCCGCCGGTGGCTGGCTGTCGATGCTTATCCGGATGCGGTAACCGGCCGGAATCCTGGTGAAGTTGGACAGCAGTGAGATGTCGTACCTGGTCGTCTGTCCCGGGGTCACCGGGTGCTGTGACGCCTGGGTGAACGGGTGGCTCGGTTTGAGCAGGGTGCCGTTCCCGCCGTACCAGCTCTCCTGGGTGTCGACCGCGCGCTGACTGCCCAGGAGGATTCCGTCGGCCTGCTTGGTCACCGTCCCGTCCGGTGCGACGATGCTCAGCTTGGAGGAGAGTTCGGTCTCCGGTGTCGTCGACCTGGCGTAGAGGGTGACGTCGGTCGGGCCGTTCAGCAGGGCCGCCTTGCTGAGCGGGGCGGTGGTGTAGGTCAGTGTGTCGGCCGCGGTCGCCGCACTCCAGGTGAGGGTGTCGCTTCCTTGTCCGGACGGCTTGCCGGTGGTGAGGGTGCCGTCGCCGAGGTAGTAGGTGCGGGCGTCGGAGGACAGTGGCCAGGCGGCGCTGTCGACCCAACTGCTCGCGCCGTTCTCGAACAGGTGCAGGGGAGTCGAGGTGTCGGCCATACCCGTGGGCGCGTTCTTGAGCCAGGTCTCGAACCACTCCAGGCGAATGGCCTGCAGCGTCGCCTCGTTGACGTGTTCTCCGTGTGTCCAGGGCCCGACGATCGCCTGGTAGCGGCCGGTGACGGGTTCGTCCGATGCGATCGGATCCGTCAACGGCCTGTGGTAGTAGGCGTTTTGGGCCGCGACGTAGGCGCCCAGGTTCCCGCCGGGGAACAGGTCGTTCCAGCCGGCCTCGGACAGCGCCGGAATGTTGTTGGCCACGATGCGCGGCATGAGCTTCTGTACGTCGAGGGCCTGCCAGTAGGCGTCGTCGTAGGAGCGTGAACCGCCCGAGGCCTGCTGCGCGATGGTCACCGACTGCGGGTCGGTGGCGGGATCGTCCTCGGGACCGCGCGGCTCGGCCTGGGCGATGCCGGCCACGAACGGGGTGGGGATACCGCCGTTGGCAGTGAGGTCGTTGTAGAAGTCCGAGTCGGTGCAGAACGGTGTGATGGCCTTGAGCGCGGAGTTCTTGCCCACGGCCGCCGCGGTGAACCACTGGTTCACCCCGAGGTAGGAGCAACCGTCGAGCCCTACCTTGCCGTTGGAGCCCGAGAGAGTGTGTGCTGCCCAGTCGACGAGATCGGCCCCGTCCTTGCCCTGCCGGTCGCCGAACCAGTCGAGCTGTCCGCCGGAGTCGCCCGTGCCGCGCACCGCGGAGGCCACGTAGATGTAGCCCCGTTGCACGAAGTAGGTGCCGTTGTCGGTGGGGTCGGAGCGCTGGGTGCCGTAGGGGTTCTGGGTGAGGAGCACCGGGAACGGGCCCGACGCGCGGGCGCCGGTGCTCGGGTCGGTCGGATAGACGACCTCGACGGCGATCTTCACACCGTCGTCCATGGTGACGGTGGTGTGGACGGGCGCGCTCGCCGCGTAGGCGGCGGCGGGCGGCTGCCAGGTGGCCGCGTGCGCGGGGAGGGCGGTGGCTGTGGTCTGTCCGGCCGCGACCAGGAGGAGCACCGCGGCGGTGCTGCCGAGTGCGGAGTATCCGTGGGGCGGCTTCAGCCGGTCTCTTGCCTTGGACTTCTTCATGCGGCTCCTTGAGGTGGGGAAGGGGTCCTCGTCACGTCCTCGTCACGCCGTCTGCGGGACGGCCTGTCGGCCGCGGTTCAGGGCGAAGAGCGGGAACACGACGCGTCCGCGCACCTCGTTGGTCAGCTCGGCCAGCACCAGATAGAAGGCGACGGCGGCCAGCGCGATCTCGACATAGCCGGCCGTGTGCAGCACCGAATCGCTCGGGACGCCCGCGCTCGATGCCCCCAGGTAGGCGATCACCAGCAGCACGATCGTCAGCGTCAGCAGGGCGAACGCGGTCACGGTCACCGCGTTGGTGCCCAGACTCGCGACGGCGAAGACCAGCGTGACGACCAGCCAGGCGAGCAGGAACAGCCCCAGCGACTGCATCACCGCGTGACCGCCCTGAGCAGCCGCGGCCTCCGCCGTGGCCCCATGAGCTTTTGCCGCGGCTGCCGCGTTGCCCGCGATGTGCGGTGCCGCCCAGAACTCGATGACGGTGTAGCCGAGCCAGAACGCCCCGTACGCCGTCAGGAAGGAGGCCGCGAACGTCGCCCCGGCCGCCAACGCGAAGAAGCCGGCGACGAGTTGGACGATGCCGCCGTAGAAGAAGGTCCCCGCCAGCACGATCGTGCCGTCGGCCGCGTCGATGACGCCGGCGGTGTGCAGGCCCAGGATCAGCGAGCACCACGCGAACCCGGCCGCTCCCACGGCTGTCGCGTGACCGATGTGGGACGTGCTGCCGGTGGGCACCGGCGGGCTCTGGGCAGCGTGAAGCGACTCTTCAGCCATGGTGATCACCCTTCTGGAATGTCGACAGCCAGGGTGTCCGACCCGGGCCTGTCAACCGAATGGTCGGTAGTTTGTGAACGCCCGGTTGGGGCTGTCAAGGGATCGAACCGAAGTGGAAAACGCGCTCTGCGCGGCCTCGATGGCGCCGATTCGCCGCGCGGCGGTCAGCTCGGCGTCGGCATCGCCCCAGGTGGGAAGGGGTTTTCACCGTTCGTCCCGGAGAGGCGGGACGTGGGGCTTCCGGGGCCGAAGAAAGTGGAGATATATTCTCCGAAACGAGGGGGGTCGGTGTCCTCGGGGGCGTCCGGGGGAGGAGGCGGCAGGAATGTTCGCACCGGGTGGCTGGGCCGCGCCTTCCCGAGGGTGTTGTCAGTGGGCACCGGCACACTGGCGGCATGGACTCGATCCCGCCCGCCGCCACCGATCTGTCACCCACCTCGCCTGTGTGGGTGGAGTCGATGGGTGGGCCCCTGGTAGCCGTCCCCGTCTCCGCGCTGGCCGATTGGCACGGATGCACGGAGAGCGGGGTCATGGCGGGCGACGGCACGGCTCCGGACGACTACGACCGGGCGTGCGCGGTGGACGATCCGGTCGGCGTGACAGCCGTCGGCGAGAGCGGTGCGCAGGCGCTGGTGCTGGCGGACGAGCCGGCCGCCAGCTGCTATCTGCCGGAACACCGAGCCTTCCTGCGGTGGTTCGGCGCGGTTTCCGAGGCCGGTCTGAGGGCGCCGGCGGAGGCGGTGCTCGCGGACCCGGCCACCCCGTGGGAAGAGTGCGGCACATGGGTCTCGGACGGCCCGGCCGTGCTCATGGACTCCGCCGAAGCGGGTGCCGACCTGGGCATCGAGTACCCCGGTGGCGGGTTGCCCGCCGAGGCGCCGGTCCCGCTGCCCGCCGGCCGCTGGAGAGTGCGAGCCGTCCACATCAAGGCGGACGACGACAACAGGGTCGGCCTGGTCCACCTGCTGCCCATCGAGGAGGCCTCCGCCTGAGGGGCCGCTCCGCCGGGGCGACTTATGCGTCTGCGGTGCCCGTGGCGCTTGATTCTGCCACGTCGGTTTCCTTGCCGGGGGCGCCTGTTGGGCCCCCGTCGGGATCCACGACGTGCCCCGCGCGAAGCTGCTCGGCGGCCCAGCGCGCCCACTCCTGTTCCAGGACCCGTTGGCGAATGCCGTGCTCCAGGACGAGCCTGCCGCAGACGGTGAGCATGTCCTTGTCCCAGTCCTCCGTGTCCCGCAGGGCGACAAGGGTGTCGTGCTCCTTGGCCGAGGTCTCCGCGTGGTCGAGGAGCCGCTGCACGGCTTCCTCGCGCGGCAGGAGTCCCAGGAAGAAGGTCTGCAGAAGCATCGGGTTGCGCTGCGGCCTGCTCTCCCGGCTCTCGGTCAGCCAGCGCACGGTCTCCGCGTGCCCTTCGGGGGTGAGCGAGTACTGCTTGCGCCCCCGGGGCCCCTCCTCCGTCACCTTGATCAGGCCCGTCGCGTCCAGCTTCGTCAACTCGCCGTAGATCTGGCTCTGTTTGGCGGGCCAGACGTAGCCGAGCGAGGTGTCGAACATCTTCAGCAGGTCGTAGCCGCTGCCGGGGCGGAAGACGAGGAGGCCCAGGAGGGCGTTGCGGAGGCTCATGCCGACAACCCTAACCCGTGTCACTCCAATATTGACAGGTCGAAAACTACCCCTGTGGATCCTGTGTGCCGGGCGGGGAGGTCGCGTGGAGGCCGGGCGCGGTCGTCAACGTCCTTGCAGGTGGGGCCCGTTCGGGCCGTCGAGGGCGGAGGTGCGGTGGACTTTCGTTCAATATTCCGACCTTGACATGTTGTTTGCGGAGCATCTAGCTTCCACCTGTCAAAGTTGGAACGTCGAGCAGCGAGGAAACTCATCGTGGGAATCATGGGCTATTTGCGTGGGTTCGTCCCATGGGTCGTGGCGGGCTTCGTCTCCGCCGTCGACTGGCGCTGGGGCGCGGTGGCCGGCTGTGTCTCCGGCCTTCTGCTGCTCCTGCAGGACCGGCGCAGGGGAGTGGCGATGGACGCGATGATCCTGGAGATCAGCACCATCATCTACTTCGTCATCATCGGGGCGATCGCCTTCAGCTCGCCCGACTCGTCCGTCCAGGACCACAGCGACGTTCTCTCCTTCGTGTGGCTGGCCGGTACGGCCTGGGGCAGCATGCTCCTCCGGAGCCCCTTCACCCTCGGGATCGCCCGCCGGCAGACGCCCGAGGAGTACTGGAACACCCCCGGATTCCTCGCCGTCAACAACGCCATCACGGCCGCCTGGGGAGCCGGGTTCACCTTCATCGCCGTCGTACTGGCCATCAGCAACGCGACCGACGCGCCCGCCTGGGTCGGTATCACCGCCCATGTCGTCGGCCTGGTCGCCCCCGCCGTCTTCACCTCGATCTATCCCAAGCGGGTCCAGGCGCGCCTCGAAGCCCTGCTGGCAGCGAACGCCTGACCGTCGTCCGAAGGAAATTCCCTGTGAGTACAGACAAGACCCCTCCGCACCTCGCCGGAAACTTCGCCCCGGTCCCCGACGAGATCACGGTCACCGAGCTGAAGGTGACGGGAGCTGTCCCGCCGGAACTCACCGGCTGGTATCTGCGCAACGGCCCCAACCCGCACGAGGCGGCCTCGGCCCACTGGTTCACCGGCGACGGGATGGTGCACGGAGTCCGCCTCGAAGGCGGCCGGGCGACCTCGTACCGCAACCGCTGGGTCCGCACCGAGACCCTCGCCACGGGCGCCCAGGTCTACGGCCGCGACGGCGGGATGAACCTCGCCGCGGGCGTCGCCAACACCCACGTCGTACGGCACGCGGGCCGCACCCTCGCCCTCGTCGAGACGTCGTTCCCGCAGGAGCTGAGCTGCGAGGCCGGGCGCGAACTGGACACGGTCGGCCCGTACGACTTCGACGGCCGCCTGCGCACCCCGATGACCGCCCACCCCAAGACCTGCCCGGTCACCGGTGAGCTCCACTTCTACGGGTACGGAGGGCTGTCGGCGCCCTATCTGACCTATCACCGGGCCGACGCCAGTGGCGAGTTGACCGTCAGCCGGCCGATCGACGTCCCGGCGCACACGATGATGCACGACTTCTACCTGACCAGGAACCACGTCGTCTTCATGGACCTGCCCGCCGTGTTCAGCATCGAGCGGGCCATGGATCCGAACGGAGGCATGCCGTACGTCTGGTCCGACACCTATGGAGCCAGGCTCGGCGTGCTGCGCCGGGACGACCCGCACGGGGACATCCGCTGGTTCGACATCGACCCGTGCTACGTGTTCCACACCCTCAACTCCTTCGAGGAGAGCGACGGTCGGCGTCTCGTCCTGCTGGGCATGCGCTACCCGTCGCTGCGGGACGGCGTCACCGTGGCGACGGCGGCCCACCTGTGGCGGTGGACGATCGACCTCGTCACCGGTGCCGTGTCCGAGGAGCAACTCGACGACCACCCGGGCGAGTTCCCCCGCATCGACGACCGACTCGCGGGCCTCCCGGCGGAGTTCGGTCACGCCACCGCGGCGCCCGTTCCGGAACTTCCGCAGTACGACCCGGACGAGTCGCGTGCCGCGATCCACCGGTACGACCTCCGCAAGTCGAGCGTCGCCAGCCACTACTTCGCTCCGGGACGCTTCCCGGGCGAGGCGGCCTTCGCCCCCGCCGACGACCGACCCGGCGGCCCCGGCTGGCTCATGACCTATGTCTACGACGCCTCGACCGACCGGAGCGACCTGGTGATCCTCGACGCCGACAACCTCACCCAGGAGCCGGTGGCCACCATCCACCTGCCCCGACGGGTACCCGCCGGATTCCACGGCAGTTGGCTGGCGGACGCCTGACCCCATGAACGGTGAACCGTCCTCCGGGCCCGCGAGCCCGGAGGACGGTTCCCGCCGAAGGGCCGCGAGGAGCCGGACGGATGCCGGAAGGGATCGTGTGATGGGAGACGTCGACGAAGCGGCGCGCCTGGAGGACGTGCTGCTGACGCGCGCGGCCCAGTCCGGTGAAGTCGCCGCGCTGGGGCGGCTGTTGGAGCGCCACCGGGACGGGATGCGCGCGGTGGCCCTGAGCATTCTGGGGCCGGGTGCGGATGCCGACGACGTGATGCAGGACGCGGCGCTGACGGCGCTGCTGCGGATTGGTGATGTCCGTGATCCGGCGGCCGTGGGGGCGTGGCTGCGGATGATCGTGCGCAATGCCGGCCGACTGGTGCTGCGGGAGGCGGTTCTGGTCCGGCCGGTGAGTGAACTCCCCGTAATGGCAGCGCAGTTGGGGCCGGAGCAGTGGCTCGATCGGAACGCGCTGCGGGACTGGGTCTGGGAAGCTCTCGCCGAACTCACCCCGGCGCTGCGGATGCCCCTGCTGCTCCGCTACTTCGCCGCCGAGGTCACCTCGTACGAGCGGATCGCGGACGCCTGCGGGATTCCGGTCGGCACCGTACGCAGCCGGCTGAGCCGGGGCCGCGCCCGGATGGCCACCGCCCTCGCCGCCACGGCGGACACTCCGCACGGCCCCGCCGAACAGCGGATCCGCGCGGGACGCGTCGAGGCCTACGAGCTCCTTGCCGCCGCCGATTGATGTCTGGTTCCCGCCTTGGCCCCGGCGCCCGTCACCGTTCGGCGCTGAACTCCCCGAAGTAATGGCCCTCTTCGATGTCCGGGACCAGCCCGGGGTGTGTCGGCTTCCAACCGGTGCGTTGCCGGGTGAGCGCGCTCGACGCCGGGTTGTCGAGCGGGACGAACGCGGCCAGGAAACCGGCGAAGTGCCGGCTCGCCTCGTCGGGCGTCAGGCTGAGGGCCGGGACCTGCAACCGGCGGCCGATGGCCCGCGCGACCTCGTGGAACGGCACGCCCTCCTCGGCGACCGCGTGGAGACGGGTGCCGGCCGGGGCGGATTCCAGGGCCAGCCGGTACAGGGTCGCCGCGTCCCGTCGATGCACCGACGGCCACCGGTTCGATCCGTCGCCGACGAACGCGGACACACCCGTCGTGCGGGCGACCTCGATGAGAGCCGGGACGAATCCGCGTGCGTCGCCCGGGCCGTGCACGGTCGGTGCCAGTCGTACGGAGGACGAGCGCACCCCGTGCCCGCTCAGCGCGAGGACGGACAGTTCGACCTGGAGCCGTGGGGCTGTGACGACGGTCGGGACAGTGGGGGTCTCCTCGGTGAGCAGGTGCCCCGGGGTGCGGCCGAGGATTCCCGAGGTGACCACGAACGGCCTGTCCGTGCCTGCCAGTTCGGCGCCGATCGCCTCCACTGCGGCCAGCTCGGTCTTCGCGCGGGCGGCCGGGTCGGTGGTCTCGGAGATGTGCTGGTTCGCGGCGTAGACGACACCGTCCGCCGCCGCGGCGCCGGCACGCAGGCTGTCGACGTCCGCGATGTCACCGCGGTGCACGCCGGCGCCGGATCGCGTCAACGCCTCGGCGGCCGAGTCCGAGCGGGCGAGGCCGACGACGTGGTGCCCCGCTCCGAGGAGTTCGCGGACGACCGCGGATCCGATGTAACCCGTCGCGCCCGCAACGAAAACACGCACAGTGGAGATCCCTCAGATCGGTCCGGGTCGACCCGGCGGCGGAGGGCGGCGGGCTCGCGGACCACGTTAGGAACGGAGACGTGCGGGTGTCCAAGGCCTGTGCGGCATACGGCGATACGCGGCAGGCATGACCTGGGGGAGGGGACGGCGCGGGACGGCCACGGCGCCGGGACCCATGGGCTCGGGTACCGGCGCCGCGTCGTCCTGTCTGCCGGCGATCAGCTGATGTGGTAGCTGTCTCCGTAGACCTTCCAGGACAGCGGTGTGTTGAGGTCGAGATTGCCGTTGCGGAGGAAGACGCGCTGCTCGGTGTCGACGCGGGTGGTGTCGCTGTGGGCCTCCTCCTGCTGCATGGCCCACACACGTGCGTCGAGGAAGGCGTTGAGGTACGTCGTCTCGTTGCCGCCCTGGGCCGGCGGCTTGGCCGAACGCAGGGCGCGGGCGCGGATGTTGCGGAAACTGGTGGGGTCGTCGCCGTCGCCGTGCATGACGATGGCGTCGTAGTAGGTGAACTGGCCCAGGGCACGCAGCCCGTCGGTCTTGCCCTGGCTGACGGCCGGGTTGAAGTACACGCGGTCGCGTTCGTCGTTCTGCGCCTGCTGGAACACCGTGTCCTGTGCCGCGGTGCGCCAGTCCTTCGGGAAGTTCGGGTCGAGGCCGGAGTGCGAGTCGGTGCCGTTGACCGAGCGGAGCGCGGGCAGGTACTTGGCGAGTACGTTGCCGGGCTTGCGGGTCGCGTAGAGCTGGACGAGGTCGAGCATGTCGCCGGTGCCGGAGCAGAAGCCGATGATCCCGGCGGTGTAGCCGCGGCCGTCGCCTATGTCCTCGATGTACTTGTACTGGGCCTTCCAGTCGAGCGAGGAGTTCTCCGCGCTCGACACCAGCTTCATGGCGATCTCCTTCTTCGCCGGGTCGTCGAGGTTGACAGCCCGGACCGCCGGAGCGGCGGCCGAGGCCTGCGGAGTGCGCAGCAGAGGTACTGCCGTGAGCGACACGCCGAGGAGCGCGAGGAGGGTCCGGCGCGAGGGGCTCGCCGGCTCGGGGGTCGCTGGGGCACGGAACGGGTGGACCACTGGGACTCCAAATGGTGGTGGGGGGTCGGGAGTTGGTCTTGCCGCCGAACTGATAGGAAACTTAACTATCAGAGGTTCGGCGAGGACGGCACCCGCCGGGGGTCAAGTTCGTAGATATGAACGAGAGCCGTGTGTCTGTGCGAGGGCGATGCTTGACGGTTTGCCCGCCCTTGTCGCACCGGCCACGAGGCGAGGGCCGGTCACCCGGGCGGCAGGAAGCCTGCCCCTGGCAGGGGCAGGCTGCGAACGGCCGACGGCAGCACACTCACGTCGTAGCAATCACGTGCTGGCACTCATGAAAAAGGAACCGCCATGTCTGCGCTGTACACCACCGAGGCCCTGTCGACCGGCGACGGCCGCAACGGCGAAGTCCGTTCCCTCGACGGCGTGTTGGACGAAGTCCTCGCGGTCCCGAAGGAGATGGGCGGCCCCGGCGGCGACCGGACCAACCCCGAGCAGCTCTTCGCCGCCGGCTACGCCGCCTGTTTCCACAACGGACTCCGCCTGATCGCGAGCGGCCAGGGGGTCCGACTCGGCGCCTCCACCGTCCGGTCGAAGGTCACCCTGCTCGCGCTGGACACCGGCGGCTTCACCCTCGCCGTGGCACTGACCGCGCACCTGCCCGGCCTGGAACAGTCCACCGCCGACCAGTTGGTGAAGGTCGCCCATGAGGTGTGCCCGTACTCCAACGCCACCCGCGGCAACATCGACGTGACCCTCACGGCCACGGTCTGACAAGGGGGAACAAGCACCTTCGGGCCTCGCGCTTCCCGACAGCGCGAGGCCTGCGGGCACCGGGCGGGAGCTAGTATGCGGCTGCCGGAGATCGGGAGACACCATGGCACCAGGGGCAGGACGCGGCGCGGGAGCCGCACCGCGCAGTGTGGACGTGGCGCGCCTCGCGGGCGTGTCGCAGAAGACGGTGTCCCGGGTCATGAACGACGAGCCGTACGTCTCCGCGGACGTACGCCGCCGGGTCCTGGCCGCGGCCGAGGAACTCGGCTACCGCTCGAACAACGCGGCCCGCGCGCTGGCCTCCGGACGCACCCGGTCCATCGGCGTCGTGACACTCGGTACCGCGCTCTACGGCCCCGCCTCGCTGCTCATGGGCGTCGAGCGGGCCGTACGCGACACCGGCTACGCGCTCCGGGTGGTCAACACGATGGAGGGCGAGTCGGCGGGCATCGCCGGTGCCGTCGACTCGCTCCTGGACCAGGGCGTGGACGGCATCGTCATCTCCGAGCCGATCGACGAGGAGGACGGCGCCGACCTGTCCGCGCGCGTCGACGTGCCGGTGCTCGTCCTCGGCGCGCCGCCGCCCTTCGTCGCACCGCATGTGGTGACGGCCGGGATCGTCTCCGGCCGACTGGCGCGGGCCGCCACCGAACACCTGCTGGAGCTCGGCCACACCACGGTCCACCATCTGGCGGGACCCGTGCGCTGGTACTCGGCCCGGGACCGTCTCGAGGGCTGGCGGGCGGCGCTCGCCGCGCACGGCCGGGCGGAACCGCCGGTCGTCCAGGGCGACTGGTCGGCCGCCTCCGGTTACGCGGCCGGTCGCGCCCTGGCCGACGACCCCGGCGTCACCGCGGTGTTCGCCGCCAACGACGACATGGCGATCGGACTGATCCGCGCCCTGACGGAGGCCGGCCGGCGGGTGCCGGAGGACATCAGCGTGGTCGGCTTCGACGACACCCCGGTCGCCGCCTATGTGACTCCGCCGCTGACGACCGTACGGCAGCCGTTCGACGCGATGGCGCGCATCGGTCTCAAGCTTCTTGTGCACGCCATCGAGAAGCCGCAGGAACCCCCGCTGCCGGTGACCGAACCACCGGTCGAACTCGTCGTCCGCGCTTCGTCGTCGGCGCCGCCTCGCTAGGCTCTCCGGGCATGAAGGTCCGTCACAAGGCACGGGTCGTGCTGCTCGACCATGGTCGGCTGGTGTTCCTGAAGCGGGGCTGGCCGGGCGGCGACTCCTACTGCACCACCGTCGGCGGAAGCGTCGAGCCCACCGACGCGGACCTCGAAGCGGCGCTGCGCCGCGAGGCGTTGGAGGAGATCGGCGCCGCGATCGGTCCCGCCACCGAGTTCCTCACCCTGACCGAACCGGGCGATACGACCACCGTCGTACAGCACTACTTCCTCGCCGACCTGCTCGACATGGACCCGGCCCGTCGCCACGGTCCCGAGCTCGACGACCCCGACACGGGCGACTTCGAACCGGTCCGCGTGCCGCTCAGCCGCTCCGCCGTGGCGGCCCTCAACCTCCAGCCGGCCGAGCTCGCCGACTATGTGCTGCGCCATGTCGATGCGTGGGGCGCTGCCTGACCGTCGTCGTCTAGGGAAGGCCGTACTACGGCGTCAGTACGACCTTGCCGGCGACCGTGCCCGACTCGGCCAGGCGCAGGGCGTCGGAGACGCGGGCGAGCGGCAGCCGGGCCGCGATCCGCGGTGTGACCTCGCCGCGCTCGACGGCCGCGAAGACCTGCGAGAGGTCGGTGCGCAGCTGGGTGCGGAACCGGTTCTTGTTCAGGGCGCGCCCGGCCCAGACGTTGAAGAAGTAGGCGTGACGGCCGTTCGGCAGCGCGTTCCACATCCAGACGCGGCCGAGGATCTTGAGCACGGGCAGCTGCTTGGAGCCCTCGTCGTCGCGGGTGGCGGCGCTGCCGTAGGAGACGAGGGTGCCGCCGGGGGCGAGGAGGTGCCAGGAGCGGACGACGCTCTCGGCGCCGACGTGGTCGAAGACCGCGTCCACCCCGCGCGGGGCGAGCTCGCGGACCCGTGCGGCGAGGTCAGGGGTGCGGTAGTCGATGGGCTCGACGCCCTGCTCGCGCAGTGCGCCGTGGTGGCGCGGTGACGCCGTGCCGATCACGTACACGCCCATGGCGCGGGCGAGTTGGACCAGGACCGTGCCGACGCCGCCGTTGGCGCCGTGCACCAGGATCGTCTGGCCCGCGCGGATCCGGGCCTTGCGGTGCAGCATCTGCCAGGCGGTGATGCCGTTGACCACCACGGTCTCGGCCTCCGCCGCGCCGACCCCGGCCGGCACCGGCACCACGTCGGCCGCGTCGACCAGCACATGGCTGGCCCAGCCGCCGACCTTCACCAGCGCGGCCACCCGGGTGCCGACCAGGCTCGCTTCCACGCCGGCGCCGGTGCTCTGGACGGTGCCGACCAGGTCGTAGCCGGGGACGAAGGGGAACGGGGGCTGGTCGTAGTACCGGCCGCGGCGCATCTGCTGCTCGGCGAAGGAGACCCCGGTCGCCTCCATCCGGATCACGACCTGGCCGGGACCCGCGACCGGAACGGCTCCGTGCCGGACCTCCAGGCCCTCGGGCTCGACCTTGCCCGGCAGGACGACCTCGACGAGTGCGTCGGTGGTGTTGTTCATGGCGACCTCCACTGTGAGCTGCGGCGAGCTATGCGCTTTCGTGTTCGTTATAAGTTCTAACGCACGCTAGAAGGGGTCGTCAAGTGCAATCGTGATACCTTCTAACTGAAGCTTGAGCGTGTAGTCCTGTGAGTGTGGAAGGCGGCCGGTCATGGCGGAAACAGGCACGAGGACTCCGCGTGAGCGGTACCGCGACCAGGTGCGCACGGAGATCAAGGACCACGCACGGGAGCAGATCGCCACGGCGGGCGCCTCCGCGCTCTCCCTCAATGCCATCGCCAAGCGGATGGGCATGAGCGGCCCCGCGCTCTACCGCTACTTCGCCAGCCGGGACGACCTGATCACCGAGCTCGTCCGCGACGCCTACCGCAGCCTCGCCGACAGCTTCCGCACGGCCGCCGAGACCGGCACCGACCTGCCCGGACTGGCCCACACCCTGCGGGCCTGGGCCCTCGCCGACCCCCAGCGGTACTTCCTCGTCTACGGCACCCCCGTCCCCGGCTACCACGCGCCCGACGACATCACCGGCATCGCGTCCGAGATCATGACGACCCTGCTGGACGCCTGCGCCGCCGCAGGGCTCTCGGACGGCCCCGCGACACCGTTCGAGACGCATCTCGGGGACCACCGCGACTGGGCGGGCGACCACCCCGCCCCGCCCGAGAGCCTCCACCGGGCACTCACCTTCTGGACCCGTCTGCACGGAGTCCTCTCCCTGGAACTCGCGGGCCACTTCACCGGCATGGGCTTCGACCCGGCCGAGCTCTTCGCGTCCGAACTGGCGGGTCTTGTGGAGCAGCGGGGGGAGTGAGACCTGCCGCCCAACTCCCCGTCCACGTGCGAGAGTTCTTATTGATTGGCGGCTCGGGAAGGGCTGCCAATCAACTTCCGGCCCGGTGAACTCGGTGCTGTGGGGGAGGTCGTCCCGCGTCCCCTTGGGGGAGGGGCGCGGGACGTTCGGCAGGACGGGTGAGGCAGTAGGGGGCGATCGGTGTGGGGCGTCCGGAGAGTCCGCTGGATCCTGAGGGCGGGCCGGTGCAGCGGCTGGCGTACGAGTTGCGTCAACTGCGGCAGGAGGCAGGGGGGATCACCTATCGGGTGATGGCCGGCCGGGTCGACTTCTCGGCGGCCACGCTGTCCGAGGCGGCGGCCGGTGAACGCCTCCCGTCCCTGGCCGTCGTCCTCGCCTACGTCCGGGCCTGTGGCGCGGACTCCGGTGAATGGGAGGGACGTTGGCGGCGGGCGGCCGAGGAAGAAGCCGGGCGGACCGAGGAGGAAGAGGGGGTCACGCCGCCGTACCGGGGGCTCGCGCGGTTCGAGCCGGGTGACAGTGATCGCTTCTTCGGCCGGGATCAACTGGTCGCCGATCTCGCGGAGTTGGCGCTGGACAACCGCTTCGTGGCCGTCGTCGGGACGTCGGGAAGTGGCAAGTCGTCCCTGCTGCGGGCCGGTCTGGTGCCGGCGTTGCGCGGCGAGGCCTGGCCGGGTGCCCGCCCGGCGGCCGTACGCATCCTCACGCCCGGCGAGCATCCTGCGCGTACCCACGCCCGAGCACTCGCCCCGGTCGAGACCACGGGGGACGGGGACACGTGGATGATCGTGGACCAGTTCGAGGAGGTCTTCACGCTCTGTCAGGACCCTGCCGAGCGGGCCCGTTTCCTGGACCGGCTGCTGGCGGCCTCCCGGCCGGGCGGGCGGCTGAGGGTGGTGATCGCGGTGCGCGCGGATCTCTACGGGCGGCTCGGTGAGCACCGCGGTCTCGCGGACGCGCTGCGCGGTGCGAGCCTGCTCGTCGCCCCGATGAGCATGGGCGAACTGCGCGAGGCCGTCGTCAAGCCCGCCATGGCCCAGGGCCTGACGGTCGAGCGCGCCCTGACCGACCGGATCATCGCGGAAGTGGCCGACCGTCCCGGCGGTCTCCCGCTGATGTCCCACGCGCTGCTGGAGACCTGGCGCCGCCGCCGGGGCAGGACACTGACGCTCAAGGGCTACGAGGCGGCCGGCGGTGTCCGGGGCGCGATCACCCAGACCGCCGAGGACCTCTACGGCAGCCTCTCCCCGCAGGAGGCCGTGCTCGCCCGTCAGGTGATGCTGCGGCTGATCGCCCCGGGCGAGGGCACCGACGACACCGGGCGTCCCGCCCGCCGTGCCGAGCTGGACGCCGACGGCACCGGCGAAACGGCCGTCGTACTGGACCGGTTGGCCCGGGCCCGGCTGATCACCCTCGACGACGACACCGTCGATCTCGCCCACGAAGCGCTGATCACCGCGTGGCCCCGGCTGCGCGAATGGATCGACCGGGACCGCGAGTTGCTGCGCCGGCACCGAATACTCACCGAAGCGGCTGTCGCGTGGGAGCAGTTGGACCGTGACGCCGGTGCTTTGTATCGAGGGGCTCGGCTGGCGGCGGCCGAGGAAGGCTTCGCCGACCCGGCCCGTCCTTACCGGCTCACGCGGCTGGAGCGAGCCTTTCTCACCGCGAGCCTCCAGGCCCGGGACGCCGAACGGTCCGCGACAGCTCGTACGACGCGTCGATTACGTTCCCTGATCGCGGCGTTGGCCGCCCTGCTCGTGCTGGCGGTCATCGCCGCCGGGCTGGCGTTCACCCAGCGGCAGGACGCCGTCACCGCGCAGCACGCGGCGTTGTCCCGGCAACTTGCCGCCCAGTCCGCCGTGTTGCTGGACACCAACCCCGACCTGGCCTCGCTGCTCGCGGTCCAGTCGTACCGGACGAGCCCCACCGCCGAGGCCGTCACCAGCCTGTACGCCGCCGCGGCGCTGCCGCAGCGGCACAGCATGGCCGTCGGCTGTCAGGTGTGGTCGGTGGCGTTCAGCCCGGACGGGCGCACCCTGGCCACGGCGTGTGCCGACGCGACCATCCGGCTGTGGGACACCGCCACCGGCAAGCGGCGGGCCACCTTCGCCGGCCTCGGCGGCTTCGTGGCGGCGGTGGCGTTCAGCCCGGACGGCCGCACTCTGGCCGATGCCGGGGAGCACGGCCTTCGGCTCCGGAACGTGGCCACGGGCACGATCCGTGCCAGGCTCACCAGCCGCGATGCGGTGTCCGCGGTGGCGTTCAGTCCGGACGGTCGGACGCTCGCGGCCGCGCAGAGCAAGGTGCTGCGCCTGTGGGACATGGCCTCAGGAAAACTGCGGGCGACGCTCAAGAGCCACACCGGGTTCATCGACACGGTGGCGTTCAGCCCGGACGGCCGTCTGCTGGCCTCAGGCGGCGCGGACTTCACCGTACGGCTGTGGGACGCGGCATCGGGACGGCTGCGGGCCACCTGGCCCAGCTACGCCGGGGAGGTGACGTCGGTGGCCTTCAGTCCCGACGGGCAGACCGTTGCCGTCGTCGGTACCGTCGGCGAAGGTGTCTGGCTGCACGACACGTCCGGCGGCGCCGACCACGTCCTGAAAACCGGCCGGACAGGCTTCCTGACGTCGGTGGCCTTCAGTCCCGACGGTCGCACTCTGGCCACCACCGGGACCGACAAGACGCTGCGGCTGACAGACGTCGCCACCCACAAGAGCCAGGTCATCACCACCGGGCATGTGGACGGGCAGACGTCGGTGGTGGCGTTCAGTCCGGACGGCCGCACCGTGGCCACCGGCAGCGGGGACGGCACCGCCTGCCTGTGGCAGCCGGACACCGGCCGGGCCCGTGCCACCCTCAACACCCGTTCAGGACCCATCCGTTCGGTGGCCCTCAGCCCTGACGGGCGCACTCTGGCCACCGCCGGCGACGACAGAAAGACCCGTCTGTGGAACACGGCCACCGGAACGCTCCAGGCCACCCTCACCGGTCACACCGGGCCCGTACGGTCCGTCGCGTTCAGCCCTGACGGCCGCACCCTGGCCACCGGCAGCTACGACACAACCATACGGATCTGGAACGTGCGTACGGCAGCCGTGCGCAGTGTGCTCTCCGCTCCCACTGCCGTCTGGTCGCTGTCCTTCGCCCCGGACGGCCGCACTCTCGTCAGCCGCGGCGACGACGGCAAGCTGCGGCAGTGGAACATCACCACCGGCACAGCGCGTGCCCTCTTCGACCCGTACAACCCAATCGTGTCGTCCGTCGCCGTCAGCCCTGACGGCCGCACTCTCGCAGTCGGCTCCTACTTCGACACGATCCCGCTCCGGGACATCGCCCGCGGCAGCACCCGGGCCACCCTCACCGGCCACACCAACACCGTCAAGGCGATCGCCTTCAGCCCGGACGGACGGACCCTCGTCAGTGGCAGCGAGGACCACACCGCACGGCTCTGGGACACCGCCACCGGGAAGCAGCGGGCCGTCCTGACCGGCCACGGCGATCAGGTGCAGGCGGTGGCCTTCAGCGCCGACGGCCGGACCGTGGCCAGCGGCAGCGACGACGGCACGGTACGTCTGTGGGACGCGGCCACCGGACGGCTGCGGGCCACGTTGACCGGCCACACAGGGCCCGTACGGTCCGTTGCCTTCACCCCGGACGGACACACCCTCGCCACCGGCAGCACCGACGGAACCGCCCGCCTGTGGAGCCTCACACTGCCCGACCCGCGACAGGCCGTCGACAAGATCTGCTCCGTCGTACGCCGGGACCTCACGGCGCTGGAACGGACCACCTACCTCGACGGCCACCGGGATACGACCTGCTGACCCGACCGGCTGGCTCCCCAGCCCCCGACGGTGTGGCGGCGCCGTTGTGAAGATCGGGTTGGGGACACTCGCCGTCCGGCGCCGCGCGGCGGCGGGTTCCCCTGTCTGGCTGGAGAAACGTGGTGCGACTTCCCCTGCTGCGGGCCGTACTTGCGGCCTCGGTGCTCGTGGCGTCCGGAACGGCCGCCGCCGCCCCGGTCCGGGCGGACGGCAAGCCCAGGCCCCGGGCCGTCGACGATCTCGCGCGGTACGTCAACCCGTTCGTCGGCACCGCCCCGGGCGGCCCCGACTTCGGACACGGCGGTGGCGCGGGCAACACCTTCCCGGGGGCCTCGGCGCCGCTCGGCGGGGTGCAGTGGAGCCCGGACACGGTGACGTACCAGCACGGCGGTTACTCCTACGGCGACAACCGCATCCTCGGCTTCAGCCTCGCGCACATCTCCGGAGCCGGCTGCGCCGCCTACGGCAACGTGCCTTTCATGCCGACCCAGGAGGCCGTGCCCCCGGCCTACGCCACGTTCTCGCACGCCAACGAGCAGGCGGCGCCCGGCAGTTACCACGTCACCTTCGACAACGGCATCGGCACCGACCTGACCACCACCCAGCGCTCGGGCATCGCGCGCTTCACCTATCCGGCCACCGACACCCGGCCCGCCGCGGTGAGCATCGACGCGGCCAAGGCGTTCACCGCGGCCACCGGGTCGGTCGACATCGGTACCGACACGCTGTCCGGCTACAGCGACAGCGGGGCCTTCTGCAAGTCCAAGAACCGCTACCGGCTCTACTTCCACGCCACCTTCGACCAGCCCTTCGCCCAGGGCACCCACCCCGACGGCAAAGCCGGCGCGGCCATGGTCACCTTCGCCCCCGGCGTGCGCACCGTGACCGCCCGGGTCGGCGTCTCGTTCGTCGACGTGGAGGGCGCCCGCCGCAACGCGCTCACCGAGCAGGCGGGGCGGCCGTACGACAGCGTCCAGCAGGCCGTGCGGGCCGACTGGAACACCTGGCTGAACCGCGTCACCGTCGGCGGCGGCACGGACGCCCAGCGCCGGGTCTTCTACACCGCGCTCTACCACGCCCTCCTGCACCCCAGCGTCTTCAGCGACACCGACGGCCGCTACACCGGTATGGACGGGCTCGTGCACCGGACCCGCACCGGGCATGTGCAGTACGCGAACTTCTCCGGCTGGGACGTCTACCGCTGCCAGGTCCAGCTGCTGGCGCTGCTCGCCCCCCGCGAGGCCTCCGACATCGCGCAGTCCGTCCTCAACCAGGGCCTGCAGGCCGGGTACTTCGACCGCTGGACCCTCGCGAACGGCGGCAGCGGTGTCATGGTCGGCGATCCGCTGCCCGCCATCGCCTCCGCCATCCACGCCTTCGGCGGCACCGACTTCGACGCCGACGTCCTGTTGCGCACGGCTCTCGCGGACCGCCAGGACGACCGGCAGCGTCCCGGACACACGCAGTACGACACGCTCGGCTATGTGCCCGCCGGCACCAAGGGGGTGTGGGGTTCGGTCTCCACGACCCTCGAATACGCCGTCGCCGACTACGCGCTGGCCCAACTCGCGCACCGGCTAGGGGACTTGACCGCGTACAACACCTTGCTGCGGGCCTCCGGGAACTGGCGCAACCTCTTCAACCCCGCCACCGGATACCTCCAGCCCCGCGCCGCCGACGGCACCTGGCCGGCCTTCACCCCCGCCCAGAAGACGGAGTACGTGGAGGGCAACGGGGCCCAGTACACGTGGATGGTGCCGCAGGACCTGCCGGGACTGTTCGCGGCCATGGGCGGCGACGCCGCCGTCACCACCCGCCTCGACACCTTCTTCACCAGCCTCAACGCGGGCGCCTCGGAGCCGTACGCCTACCTCGGCAACGAGCCCTCCTTCGGGACCCCTTGGGCGTACACCCACGTCGGCCACCCGGACCGCGCCGACGCCGTCGTGCACCGCGCGCTGTCCACGCTGTTCAGTGACGCGCCCGCCGGCCTCGTCGGCAACGACGATCTCGGCGCGATGTCGTCCTGGGCGGTGTGGGCGAGCCTGGGCCTCTACCCCGAGGTCCCCGGCAGCGCCCAACTCACCCGCACCACACCCCTGTTCACCACCGCCACCGTCCACCGGGGAGACGGCACCACGCTCACGGTCGGCTCCGCGGCGCCCAGGCACTCACTCCGGCAGCCGCCCAAGCACTCACTGCGGTAGCGGGCTTCGTACGGGACGGGCCGCCGGTCCGGGAACGGCCGTCACCTCGGTCGGTGCGAGTGCGCCGTGCGGTCCGTCGCACTCCACCACCACCCGGACCGGCGCGCCGCACGCGGTGTGCCGGACGTCCAGGACCTGGCCCTCGGGGTCGGCGGCATGCGTCTCGCCCCACTGCCGCAGCGCCATGAGGATCGGCCACAGATCGCGGCCCTTGGCCGTCAGCCGGTACTCGTAGCGCGTCCGGCTCCCCGCCTCCTGGTAGGGCACGGTCGTCAGGATGCCGGCCGCGACCAGCTTGCGGAGCCGGTCGGACAGCACCGCGTCCGAGAGCCCGATATGGCGCCTGAAGTCGTCGAAACGGCGGACCCTGATGAAGGCGTCCCGCAGGATCAGCAGGGTCCACTTCTCGCCGACGAGATCGAGCGTGCTCTGGACCGGACAGTTCTCCGTGCTCACATCGAGCCATTCCATGCCGCCACCATAGCCACCTGGCTCTGTCATTGACAGTCAGCTGCGACGGGATCTAGCTTCTATTGAAGAAGCCAGCAGAGGAGGCAGCACCGCATGGGACGGTCACGCACGTACGAGTGGCAGGATCCGGGGATCTCGGCGGCCGCCGTAGGAAAGGCCACGGGTCTGGAGTTCCTGCGGGAAGTGATCGCCGGACGGCTCCCCGCCGCGCCCATCGGTGCCACCCTGAACTTCACCGTCGACGAGGTGGATTTCGGTCGCGCGGTGTTCTCCCTGATACCGGGGGAGGAGCACTACAACCCCATCGGCAGTGTGCACGGCGGGGTCTTCGCCACCCTGCTCGACTCGGCGGCCGGCTGCGCCGTGCAGTCCACGCTGCCGGAGGGCATGGGCTACACCTCGCTCGACCTGACCGTGAAGTTCCTGCGCCCGGTCACCGCCGACACCGGGCGGATCCGCGCCGTCGGCACCGTCCTCAACGGCGGACGGCGCACCGCGCTCGCCCAGGCCCAGCTGCTCGACGAGAAGGACCGGCTGCTCGCCCACGCCACCAGCAGCTGCCTGCTGTTTCCCGTGCCCTGACCGTCGCCTGACTGTCCCCTGACCGGAAACAGTCGTAGAGGAGGAGTCCGCCTGTCCCCCGCGCAGGCGGATCCGTACCGTCAACTCTCTTGATCCTTACGGACCCGGGCCTTGCAGGCACGCTGTGAAGTTTGCTGCAAGCCGTTGCCGTGGTGGTATGGGGAGAAGTACGTACGTGAATGTGACACAGCGGGATCGTGAGGGCGTATGGCGGTCGGGGTGACCGGGGCGTACGAGCGCATGCTGGCGGTTGCGGTGGCGGCGCTGCACGAACGGGATCCCGCACGGCTGTGGCCGATGGTCGCCGCGGCGCTGCCCGGCCTGTGCGGGGGCGAGGCGCTGATCTACAAGCTCGGCGAGTGGACGGACCGGACCGGCGCGATGGGGCTCTCGCCCGCCGCCGCGGCACACTTCGGGCGGATCGACGACGAGGCGATGGCGGTGCTGCGCCGGGGCTATCCCTTCGCGGACCACTACGTCACGGCCGGCGCCGCCCGCCGCCCCGGAACCGCCCACCGGATGGCCGGCAAGGGCTGGGCCGACAGCCGCATGGCGGGCACGATCAGCCGCCTCATGGACGCCGACCACGTCCTGGCCGTCCCGCTGCCGGGCACGGCCACCCCGGTCACCGGCGCCCTCGTCTACCGGGCCGGCGCCGACTTCACCGACGACCACGTCCGGGCAGCCGAAATGATCCAGCCCCTGCTGGCCGGCGTGGAACAGCAGCGGCAACTCCTCGAACGCTGGCACGCCACCCAGGCCCCGCCCGAGCTGCCCGAGGACTGCAGGCTCACTCCCCGCCAGGTCACCGTCCTGCTGCTCCTCGCCGACGCCCTCACCGCCTCGGCCATCGCCCACCGCCTGGGCATCTCCGTGCGCACGGTGCACAAGCACGTGGAGAGCCTGTACCGGAAACTGGGCACACGCGACCGGGTGAGTACGGTGCTACGGGCGCAGGAGATCGGCCTGCTCCCACTCCGCACGGGACGCTGACCTCCCGAGCCGCCGCACCGACAGGAGCTCACCCTCGTGACGTACGACATCACCGCCCTGCGCGCCCTCTTCCCCGCCCTCGCCACCGGGACCGCCCACTTCGACGGCCCCGGCGGCACCCAGACACCCCGCCCGGTCATCGAGGCCATCACCCGGGCGCTGTCGAACCCCCTGTCCAACCGGGGCCAGGTCACTGCGGGGGAACGCAACGCCGACACCATCGTCACCGGCGCCCGCCAGGCCATGGCCGACCTCCTCGCCGGGGACCCGGCGGGCATCGTCTTCGGCCGCAGCGCCACCCAGCTCACCTACGACCTCGCCCGCACCCTCGCCACGACCTGGGCGCCCGGCGACGAGGTGGTGGTCACCCGCCTCGACCACGACGCCAACATCCGCCCCTGGATACAGGCGGCCGAGCGGGCCGGCGCCACCGTCCGCTGGGCGGACTTCGACCCGGCGACCGGTGAACTGACCCCCGACCACCTCCGCGCCGCCCTCTCCGCACGCACCCGGCTGGTCGCCGTCACCGCCGCCTCCAACCTGATCGGCACCCGGCCCGCGATCCCCGAAATGGCGCGCCTCGCACACGAGGCGGGAGTGCTGTTCCACGTCGACGGCGTCCACTACACCGCGCACGCCCTGGTCGACCTCGGGCAGCTCGGCGCCGACTTCTTCGTGTGCTCGCCGTACAAGTTCCTCGGCCCCCACCTCGGCGTCCTCGCCGCCCGGCCCGAACTGCTGGAGACCCTGCGCCCGGACAAGCTGCTCCCCTCCTCCGACGCGGTCCCCGAGCGCTTCGAACTCGGCACTCTGCCCTACGAGTTGCTCGCCGGCACCAGCGCGGCGGTCGACGTCCTCGCCGGCCTCGACGCGGGGGCCGCCGGGAGCCGCCGGGAGCGCCTGTCGGCCAGTCTCACCGCGCTCCACCGGCACGAGGAGGTCCTGCGCACGAGCATCGACCTGGGACTCGCCGCCCTCGACGGCATCACCGTCCACTCCAACGCGGCCGACCGCACCCCCACCGTGCTCCTCACCTTCGACGAGGCCTTCGGCGCGCATGCCACGCAGGACGCCTCCCGCTTCCTCGCGGAACGCCACGTCCACGCCCCCTCCGGCTCCTTCTACGCCATCGAGGCCTCCCGCCGCCTGGGTCTGGGCGACTCCGGCGGCCTGCGCATCGGCCTCGCGCCCTACACCGACACCGAGGACGTCGACCGGCTCCTCACCGGACTGGAGCTGTTCCTGAAGCGGCCGTAGCGATGATGGAAAAAAGATGTGCCCGTTGACGGGATAATGATGGATTCCACCCCTTCAACAATGCCCTGCGCCGCACCTACCGTTACGCCCAGGTAAACGGCCTGGTCGCCGGTCGATCGGCGCTTCGGACCAGCTGTGACGGTCGCGAGGGTTTCTGGAGGGAGAAGGCAATGGCGCCTGTGGAACTACTCATCGGAAGCCGGTGGCAGGCATCGGCGGGGGAGGGACGGACCCGGGACGTCACGTCCCCCTTCGACGGATCGACCGTCGGCACCGTGGCGGTGGCGGGACCCGAGGACGTCGAGCGGGCCCTCGCCGCGGCAGAGCGGGGCGCCGCGACATGGCGGCGCACACCCGCCCACGAACGCATGACGATCCTGATGCGCGCGGCGGAACTCGCCGACCAGCGGGCCGCCGAGATCGCCCGGACCATCAGCGCCGAGTCGGGCAAGACCATCACCGAGGCCACCGGCGAGGCGTCCCGGTCCGGCGACCTCATCCGCCTCGCCGCCTTCGAGGGCACCCAGCTCTACGGCGAGACACTGCCGTTGGACGCCAACCGCGGCACCGGCCAGGACAAAGTCGGCTTCACCCTGCGCCAGCCGTGCGGAGTGGTCGTGGCCATCACGCCGTTCAACTACCCCGCGCTGCTCGTGCTCCACAAACTCGCCCCCGCGCTCGCGGCCGGCAACGCGGTCGTCCTCAAGCCGGCCACCTCGACCCCGCTGACCGCGCTCGCTCTCGCCGAGTGCTTCGTGGACGCCGGGCTCCCCGAGGGCGTGCTCTCGGTGCTCGTCGGATCCGGCGGTGCGCTGGGCGACCTCCTCGTGACCGACCCCCGGGTACGGAAGATCTCCTTCACCGGCTCCACCGCGACCGGCGAACACATCGCCCGCGTCGCCGGAGTCAAGAAGCTCTCCCTCGAACTGGGCGCCTCCTGCCCGGTCGTCGTCCTCCCCGACGCCGACATCGAACTGGCCGCGAGCGCCGTCGCGTTGGGCGGCTACGTCAACGCCGGACAGGTGTGCATCTCCGTCCAGCGCGTGATCACCCACCCGTCGATCACGGGCGACTTCCTCGACGCCCTGGTCCCCAAGGTCAAGGCCATCAGGACCGGCGACCCGTCCTCCCCGGACACCACCGTGGGCTCCCTCATCACGACCGCCGAGGCGGAACGCGTGGAGCGGGCCATCGCCCAGGCCGGCGCGGACGGCGCCCGCGTCCTGACCGGCGGCGAGCGCGACGGAACCGTCGTCAGCCCGGCCGTCGTGGCCGACGTCGACCCCAACTCCCCTTTCAGCCAGCAGGAGTTGTTCGGACCCGCCGTCGCCGTCAGCCCGGCCGCCGACTGGGAGTCCGCCATCGCCCAGGCCAACGGCACCGACTACGGCCTCGGCGCCGGCATCTTCACCTCCGACGTCGCGGGCGCCGTCCGCGCCATCCGGGAGATAGACGCCGGCTCCGTCCACATCAACTGGACGCCCCTGTGGCGTGCCGACCTCATGCCCTACGGCGGCCTCAAGGGCAGCGGCTACGGCAAGGAAGGCCCGCGCGCCGCGGTCAGCGAGATGACCGAGGTCAAGACCATCGTGCTGCACGGCCGCCCGTGGTGATGCCAGCGCGTCCCCGCACATCCCCGCATTCAGGAGCCGACTCATGACCGACCGGACGCAACAGGGCACGGTCCGCCTCACCGTCGCCCAGGCCGTCGTCACCTACCTCTCCCGCCAGTACTCCGTGGCCGACGGCGAACGCCGCCGGCTCGTACCGGCCGCACTCGGCATCTTCGGGCACGGCAACGTGGCGGGCCTCGGCCAGGCCCTCGACCAGCTAAGCGACCAACTCCCCTTCGTCCAGGGCCGGAACGAGCAGGCGCTCGTCCACATCGCGACCGCCTACGCCAAGGCCACCAAGCGGCACTCGACCCTCGCCGTGACCGCCTCCATCGGGCCGGGCGCCCTCAACATGGTGACCGGCGCGGGCCTCGCCACCGTCAACCGGCTGCCCGTCCTGCTGCTGCCCGGCGACACCTACGCGACTCGCCACCAGGGCCCGGTACTTCAGCAGCTCCAGCACCCCATCGAGGCCGACGCCTCGGTGAACGACGCCTTCCGGCCCGTCTCCCGCTTCTTCGACCGCATCACCCGCCCCGAGCAGCTCCTCACCGCGCTGCCCGCCGCGATGCGCGCCCTCACCGACGTCGACACCGGCGCGGTCGTCGTCTCGCTCCCGCAGGACATCCAGTCCCACGCCTACGACTACCCGGTCGCGTTCTTCGCCGAGCACGACTGGCCGATCCGCCGCCCCGCGCCGGACGCCGACGAGGTCGCCGAGGTCGCGCGACTGCTCGCCGAGGCGGAGAAGCCGCTCGTCATCGCCGGCGGCGGGGTCGTGTACTCCGGCGCGGGCGAGGAGTTGGAGGCGCTGGCCGAGGCGGCGGGCGTGCCCGTCGTGGAGACCTTCGCGGGCAAGGGCGCCGTCCAGCGCCGCGCCTGGTGGCAGCTCGGCGGCATCGGACTCGAAGGCACTCCGGCGGTCAACACCCTTGCCCGGGAAGCCGACTTCGTGCTCACCGTGGGCTCGCGGCTGACGGACTTCGCCACCGCCTCGCACTCCCTCTTCGAGAACCCGGACGTGCGCTTCGCCAGCATCAACGTCAACGTGCACGACGCGGGCCGCCTCGGCGCGACCGGCATCGTGGCCGACGCCAAGCGCGCCCTCGCCGCGCTGACGGAGGTCGTACGGGCCAACGGCACGACCACGTCGGCCGGTTGGCAGGAGAAGGTACGCACGCTGGACGCGCGGTGGCAGGAGGAACGCAGCGCCGCGATCGACCCGGACACCCCCTTCGACCTCGCCTCGCTGCCCGCCGACTCCGACGTCGTGCGCGACACCGAAGCAGCCCTTACCCAGGGGCAGTTGATCGGTCTCCTCCAGGAGCACGCACGGTCCGGTGACACGATCATCGCGGCTGCCGGCGGTCCGCCCGGTGACCTGCAGAAGGTGTGGGACGCCACCGAAGGGCGGTACGCCCACCTGGAGTTCGGGTTCTCCTGCATGGGATACGAACTGCCCGCCGCGATCGGCGTCCGCCTCGCCGAACCGGACCCGGCCAAGCGCGTACTGTCGCTGCTCGGCGACGGAACCTTCCTCATGGCGCCGACCGAACTGGTCACGGCCGCGCAGGAACGGCTCCCGATCACGATCGTGATCCCCGAGAACCACGGCTACCAGGTCATCCACCGACTCCAAATGGGCCGCAACGGAAGGGAGTTCGGCAACGAGTTCCGCTACCGCGACGGCAGCCTGGAGATCGGCTCCGGCAAGTCCGCACGCCTGGAGGGCGACTACCTCCAGGTCGACCTCGTCAAGACCGCGGAGGGCCTGGGCGCACGCGCGCTGCGTGCCACGACCGCCGACGAGGTGCGTACGGCGCTGGCCGACACGCGCGACCACAACGGCCCGGTCGTCCTGGTCGTCCCCGTGATCCCGCACGCCGACCTGCCCGGCGCCGGTGTCTGGTGGGACGTGGCCCCGGCAGAGGTCTCCGAGCAGGAGGCCGTCGCCCAGCTGCGCGCCGAGTACGAAGAGGGCCTCGCGTCCCAGAGGTGGTACGGATGACTCGCTCACCTCTCGACCACGGCCGCCTGCGTGCCCGACTCGCCGCCGGAGAAGCCACGTTGGGCACCTTCGTCGGCACCGCCTCCCCGGTCTCGGCCGAGGTGTGCGCCGCCGCGGGCGCCGACTGGCTGCTGCTCGACCTCGAGCACGGAGCGGGCGGCGAGGAACAGGTCCGGACGACCGTCCCGGCCGCGGCGGCCTACGGCGTCCCGACCGTCGTACGCGTGGAGTCCGCAGAACGCATCCGCATCGGCCGCGTCCTCGACCTGGGCGCCGCCGGAATCATGCTGCCCCGCCTCGACACGGCGGCCGAAGTCACCGCCGCGCTACGGCACTTGAGGTACCCGCCCGCAGGGGACCGGGGCGTGGCCACCTACAACCGGGCCTGCCGTTTCGGCCTCGACGCCGGAGCCCTGGACCGGGAGGGCGAACTCCTCGGCGTGGTCCAGATCGAATCGGCCAGTTCCCTCGCGGAGGTCGAGGCGATCGCCGCCCTGGACGGCGTCGACGTCCTGTTCGTCGGCCCCCGCGACCTCAGCCACGACCTCGGCGTGCCCGGCGACTTCGCCGCGCCGGTCTACCGGGAGGCGCTGGAGCGCGTCCGCAAGGCCGCCGCCGCGCACGGCAAGGCCTGCGGACTGCTCGTCCACGACGGCGCGGCCGCGGCCGCCAAACGAGCCGAGGGCTGGACGTTCATCGGCATCGGTTCCGACGCGACCCTGCTCGCGGCCGCCCTGTCCGCCGCGCTCGGCGAGGCCCGGGCCCAGGACTCGCAGGTCTCTCAGGATTCCCAGGAGGCACGATCATGACCCCCGACACCCCGGGCGCCGCACGCGAGATCGGCGTCGGACTGATCAGCGTCGGCTGGATGGGCAAGCTGCACAGCCGCGCCTACCAGGCCCTCCCGTCCGTCTACCCCGAGCTGGGCATCAAGCCCCGCCTCGTCCACGCCGCCGACACCGCCGAGGACCGCGCGGCCTACGCCCGCGACGTCCTCGGCTACGCGCGGGCCGGCACCGACTACCGCGCCGTCCTCGACGACCCGGAGGTCGAGGTCGTCTCGATCTGCGCGCCCAACCTCCTCCACCACGAGATAGGCATCGCCGCCGCCAAGGCCGGCAAGCCGTTCTGGATCGAGAAGCCCGTCGGGCGCGGCGCCGAGGAGACCGCCGAGGTCGCCGCCGCCGCCCGCGCGGCCGGGGTCGTCACCTCCATCGGCTACAACTACCGCCACGCCCCCGCCGTCGAACGCGCCCGCGAACTGATCGCCGAGGGCCGCCTCGGCCGTATCACCAATGTCCGCGCCACCTTCTTCTCCGGCTACGCCTCCGAACCCAAGGGCGCCCTGTCCTGGCGCTTCAAGCGGGACCTGGCAGGACACGGCGCGCTCGGCGACCTGCTGAGCCATGTCGTGGACCTCGTCAGCTACGTCGTCGCCCCGATCGACGAGGTCTCCGCCCTCACCAGCACCGTCTACACCGAACGCCCGCTCCTGCCGATGGGCTCGGGCACGCACTTCGCGGTGATCGAGGACGGCGAGATGGCGCCCGTGGAGAACGACGACTACAGCGCCGCCCTCGTCCGCTTCCACGGCGGAGCCGTCGGCACCCTGGAGGCCTCCCGCATCATCGTCGGCCCGCAGTGCGGCATCGGCTTCGAGATCTACGGCACCGACGGGTCGGTCACCTGGAACTTCGAGCGCATGAACGAACTGCGCGTCGCCCTCGACCGCAGCGGCCCCCAGCAGGGCTACACCACCGTGCTCGGCAACGGACACATGGGCGACTACGCCAGCTTCCAGCCCGGCCCCGGCAACAGCATGGGCTACGACGACCTCAAGGTGATCGAGGCCAAGAAGTTCCTCGCCGCCGTCGCGGGCATCGAGCACCACAACTCGACCATCGAGGACGCGCACGCCGTCGCCGAGGTCATCGCGGCGGCCGCGGCCTCCGCGGAGAGCGGCGCCTGGCAGCCGGTGCCCGCCGTGCCGGGGGCGAACTTCGGCCATCCGGTGCGGAGTTGATCGTATGACCGAACATGTGGTGGTGGGCCTCGGTCCCGTCGACACCGACACGGTGGGACCCGTCCTGGGGGAGGGGGTCACCTTCGTCGCCGATCCCACGCCCGAGGACCTCGCGGTCGCCGAAGGCGCCATCGTCCGCGCCGACCGGCGGGTCGACGAGGAGCTGCTGCGGCGGGCACCGCGGCTGCGGGTGATCGCCCGCACCGGCGTCGGCGTCGACCTGGTCGACGTGAGGGCGGCCTCCGCCCGTGGCATCCCCGTGGTCATCACCCCGAACAGCGGCAGCCGGGCCGTGGCCGAGGGCGTCTTCGCCATGGCCCTGCACCTCACCAAGCGGCTGGCACCCCTGACCGAACTGGTCCGCGACGGCCGCTGGGCCGCACGGAACACCGTCCCCGTCGGCGACCTCGACGGCGCCACCCTCGGCATCGTCGGCTACGGCCGCATCGGCCGCCGGGTGGGTGAACTGGCCGCCGCCTTCGGCATGGTGACCCGCGCCTACGACCCGTTCAGCCCGCCCCCGGCCGAGCTCTCCGTCGTGGACCTCGATGAACTGGCCGCGACCAGCGACGTGTTGACCCTCCACGCCCCGCTGGTCGAGGAGACCCGGCACCTCGTCGACGAGCGGCTGCTGGCCCGCGTCAGACCGGGCGCGATCCTGATCAACTGCGGACGCGGTGGGCTGCTCGACCCCGATGCCACCCTCGCCGCACTGGAATCGGGACGGCTGGCGGGCGTAGGACTGGACGTGTTCGATCCGGAACCGGCTCTCTACCATCCACTGTTCGATCATCCCGACGTGGTTCTCACCCCTCATCTGATGGGTATGACGCGCCGGGCGATGACCTTGACCTTCGTCGACGCGGCGCGTGGTGTCGCGGACGTTCTCGCGGGGCGGCCGCCGGCCGCGGTCGCCGACTCCGACTGGAATCTCAGAAAGGCCACAGCATGACCACCTCCCCCCTGAACAGGATCGCCGGTGCTCCCATCTCGTGGGGTGTGTGCGAAGTGCCCGGCTGGGGCTACCAGTTGACGCCCGAGCGGGTGCTGAACGAGATGCGCGAGGTCGGCCTGTCCGCCACCGAGTTCGGCCCCGAGGGCTTCCTGCCCGCCGAGCCCGGCGCCATGGCCCGCACCCTCGCCGACCACGACCTGCACGCGGTCGGCGGCTTCACCCCGCTGCTGCTGCACGTGCCCGGCCACGACCCGCTGCCCGAGGCGGAACAGCTCCTCGCGGGCTACGACGCCTCGAAGGCGGAGGTGCTGGTCCTGTCGGCCGTCACCGGCCAGGACGGCTACGACTCGCGCCCCGAACTCGACGCCGACGGCTGGAAGCTGCTGCTGTCCAACCTCGACCGGCTCGCCTCGCTCGCCGCCGAACGCGGGGTGCGCGCCGTCCTGCACCCGCACGTCGGCACGATGATCGAGAACGGCGACGAGGTCCGGCGCGTCCTGGAGCACTCGGCGATCTCCCTCTGTCTCGACACCGGCCACCTCCTCATCGGCGGCACCGACCCGGCCGAACTCACCCGCCAGGCCCCCGAGCGGATCGCCCACACCCACATGAAGGACGTGGACGCCTCCCTCGCCGCCAAGGTCCAGGACGGACAGCTCAGCTACACCGACGCCGTCCGCAAGGGCATGTACCGCCCGCTGGGCGCCGGCGACGTGGATGTGCAGGCCATCGTCACCCACCTCAGCGCCCGCGGCTACGACGGCTGGTACGTCCTGGAGCAGGACACCATCCTCACCGAGGAGCCCAAGGCGAAGGGCCCGGTCGAGGACGTGTGGGCCAGCGCCGAGCACCTGCGCTCGGTGCTGCGCGGCGTCGCCTAGCCCGTATACGGGCCTGATGTGCTTTTGATGGATTCTGAGGGATTGACTGATGTGTCGAGTTGATCTCAGAATGCCCAAGCGATCGGGCGCCGTGTCTTTTCCGAGTGTGAGGAATCCAGGAAAAAGTAAATGACCGCTGACGAATTTCTGGCCACCTGCTGGACCACGGCGGGTGACGCCGCTCCCGACGAGGAGGATCAGCGCAGCCCGCTGAATCTGCGGGAACGGGTGGAAGCGGCGCGCGAGGCCGGATTCACCGCCTTCGGGCTGCTGTACGTGGACCTGGTGGAGGCCGAGCGTGAGTACGGAATGGCCGGGATCCGGTCGCTCTTCGCGGACAACGGGATCAACCACGTCGAGCTGGAGCTGCTGACCGACTGGTGGGCGGACGGACCCCGGCGGGCCGCCTCGGACGAGATCCGTACCGGCATGCTGAAGGCCGTCGAGACACTCGGCGCCCGTACCTTCAAGATCGGCCCCGATGTGGCGGACGAACCCTGGGACCTCGACGTCTGGGCCAAGGAGTTCGCCGTACTGGCCGCGCAGGCCGACGGGGTCGGCGCCCGGCTCGGCGTCGAGCCGCTGCCCTGGTCCAACCTGAAGACCGTGCACGACGGGCTACGGCTCGTCGAGGCCGCAGGCCATCCGGCGGGCGGCCTCATCATCGACATCTGGCACACCGAGCGCGCCCACACCCCGCCCGCCGAGCTGGCGGAGGTACCCGGATCGCGGATCGTCGGCGTGGAGCTCAACGACGCCGACAGTGAGGTCGTCGGCACGCTCTTCGAGGACACCGTGCACCGCCGGCGCCTGTGCGGAGAGGGCTCGTTCGACCTGCCCGGGGTCATCGCCGCGCTCCGCACGGCCGGCTTCCGCGGCCCCTGGGGCGTGGAGATCCTCTCCGACGCGCACCGCGCGCTGCCGGTGCGGGAGGCCGCCGCGGCGGCATATCGGAGTGCCGCGGCACTCGTGAACTAATAACGGGCCACAGGGGTGGCGGGAACGAAACCACGGTCGTTTCCGCCGCCCCTGTTTTCATTTCTATTTTGATGTACGGGGCACGTTTTTGTGGCTGCTGAGGAAATGTTCAGACATCTTGGCGTGATGGATAAATGATGTCATGACAAGCGTTGACCCTGGGGTGGCGTGACGGTTCTATCTCGTCATAAGCAACAGCCGTGTTAACGGCATGTGATCCTCCGCAGCACAGTGAGGTGCCGGAAAGATGGACCGTACATCCCACCCCCGCTCCCGCAGAATCGTTCCCGTCGTCGCTGCGGCCGCAGCCGCCGCACTGCTCGTGGCCGGCTGCTCCAGCAGTTCCGGGGGCAAGCAGTCCGACGACAGTGGGGCCGGTGTCTCGGCAGGCAAGGCCACCACACCCCGCATGACCATCGCGATGATCACCCACGCGGCCCCCGGTGACACCTTCTGGGACACGATCCGCAAGGGCGCCGAGGCCGCCGCGGCCAAGGACAACGTCAAGCTCGTCTACTCCAGCGACCCCAACGGGCCCAACCAGTCGAACCTGGTGCAGAACGCGATCGACCAGAAGGTCGACGGCATCGCGGTCACTCTCGCCAAGCCCGACGCCATGAAGTCCGTGGTCGCCACGGCCGAGAAGGCCGGCATCCCCGTCGTCGGCTTCAACACCGGCGTGCAGGACTGGAAGAAGCAGGGCCTCCTCGAGTACTTCGGCCAGGACGAGAGCATCGCGGGCGAGGCATTCGGCCGCAAGCTCAACGCGGCCGGGGCCAAGCACACCATCTGCGTGATCATGGAACAGGGTCAGGTGGCCCTGGAGGCCCGCTGCGCCGGCGTGAAGAAGACCTTCACCGGCAAGACCGAGATCATCAACGTCAACGGCACGGACATGCCGTCGGTGAAGTCGACGATCACGGCCAAGCTCCAGCAGGACAAGAGCATCGACTACGTGACGACGCTCGGCGCCCCGTTCGCGATGACCGCGATCCAGTCCATCGCCGATGCCGGCAGCAAGGCCAAGCTCGCCACGTTCGACCTCAACAAGGACGCGGTCGGCGCCATCAAGGCCGGCAAGATCCAGTGGGCCATCGACCAACAGCCTTACCTCCAGGGCTACTTGGCCGTCGACTCGCTATGGCTCTACAAGAACAACGGCAACTACAGCGGCGGCGGCCAGGAGCCCGTGCTGACTGGTCCGGCGTTCGTCGACAAGACGAATGTCGCCAAGGTCGCCGAGTTCGCCGCCAAGGGAACGCGGTGACGCCCATGACCCAGATCACGGCACCGGCGACGGGCTCCCCGTCGCCGGCTCCGCCGGTCCCCGAACAGGACGGGCGGACTTCCGAACGGCCTTTGCTGATCCAGCTGTTGGCCCGTCCTGAGGTCGGAGTCTTCCTCGGTGCGGCAGCGGTGTACGTGTTCTTCCTGATCGCCGCTCCGCCGGTGCGTGAGGGCGCGTCGATGGCGAACATCCTCTACGGTTCGTCGACCATCGGGATCATGGCCCTGCCGGTCGCCCTGCTGATGATCGGCGGGGAGTTCGACCTCTCCGCCGGCGTCGCCGTCATCACCTCCGCGCTCACCGCGAGCATGCTCAGCTACCAACTCACCATGAACGTA
>NZ_BARG01000023.1 GCF_000376565.1 Streptomyces hokutonensis
GGTTCAGCGGAAGCAGACCCGCCGGATGCGGACCGGATGAAGACAACCTCCGCAAGACCAGGCCCGACAGCAGCCGACTCACCGGAAACCGCTTCGACGGATACGGACTCGGCGGAAGGCGGCTCGGTGAAGGCGGCCTCCGCAGGACTGAGCCCGACGACAGCGAACTCACCGGAAACCGCTTCGGCGGAAGCGGACTCTTCGGAGGCAGGTCCGGTGGGAGCGCACACGGTGGGGACGGACTCGGTGGGCCTCGTCGCCGTCCGCAGCACGGTGTTGCGGCGCAGCGCGCGCAGTCCCACCCCCAGTGCGAGCACCCGGCACAGCACCGTCGACGCGGCGGCGCCCCGGACACCGTAGAGGTGGATGAGGAAGGGGTCGCAGACCAGGATCAGGCCGTTGGCCAGGAGGGCCAGGCGCATCGGGGTCCTCGTGTCGCCGGTGCCCTTGAGGATGCCGTCGACGAGTTGCTGGACGTAGAAGACGGCGATGCCCGGCAGGGAGATCGTGAAGTAGGCGACTGTGAGGGGGAGTTCGGGCCCTGCGCCGCCGAGGAGCAGGCGGGACAGCGGGGCGCGGAGCAGGAAGCCGGCCGTGACGACCGCCGGTGTGACCAGGGCGCAGAGGGCCCAGCCGCCGCGGACCGCCGAGCGCAGCGCCGCCGGGTCGCGGGCTCCCCTCGCGTGGGCGACCAGCACGGTCGTACCGGAGGCGAAGACCAGGGCGATGCCCAGCAGCACGTTCTCGGTGGAGGTCGCGACGGCCACCGCGGCGACGGCCGGGCCGCCGAGCCGGGCGACCCAGACGGTGTTGATGATCCCGGCGGCGACGGAAGCCAGGAGCGAGAGGTAGACGGGATGGGCGAGCGATATGAGCTGTCGGCGGTGGGTGTTCATGGGCTACCCCCTCGATACGAGCTACCTCTAAACGAGGTAGCTCGATAAGAGGTACCATGAGGGCATCGTGCCCGCAAGGAGGACACATGCTGGAGCTCTCGATCCTCGGCTTCCTCGCCGAACAGCCGCTCCACGGCTACGAGTTGAAGGAGCGGATCAAGGCGCTCAGCGGCCATGTCCGCCCGGTCAGTGACGGCGCGCTCTACCCGGCGATCACCCGCCTGGTCACCGCGGGCAAGCTCGACCAGCACACGGAGGACGGCACGAGCGCGGCCCCGCGCCGCGTCCTGTCCCTCACCGATACGGGCCGCGAGGACCTCCTGGAACGCCTCCGCCACCCCAAGCAGACCGAGATCACCGACCACGTCCGCTTCAACACGGTGCTGGCCTTCCTACGGCATCTGCCGGACCGGAAGGAGCAGGCGGACGTGCTGCGCCGCCGGCTGGAGTTCCTTCAGACCCCCGCGAGTTTCTTCTACCGGGACGGCGAGCCGGTGCGGGCGGAGGAGACCCAAGACCTGTTCCGGCAGGGCATGTTGAGGGTCGCGCGGGCGACGGGCGCGGCCGAGCGGGAGTGGCTCACGGAGGCCATCGCCCAACTGGATCAGGCGAGTTGAGTCTTGAGATAGTCCCGCCACTGCGCGGTGAAGTCGTCCAGGCTCACTCCGAGCACCTTCTTCATCGCGTCCTCCACCGCCCCGGCCCGCTTCTTGTGAGCGCCAACTGCGCGGTAGAACTTGCCGAGTCGGACCACTCCCCACCGGTCCTCGATCATCCGGCAGGCCAGCCAGCCACCCTCGTAGGACTGCGCCAGTTCGCCGGCCTCGCTGCTGAAGCCGAAGTCCTTGTCGGCGGGGAGCGCGGTCGGGAGGTTGCCGTCCTCGACCGCGCGGTAGAGCTCGGGAGCGGCCTGGACCGGGGTGCGCCCCGTGCCCCGGTAGCCGATCCAGTCGGCGTAGCCCTCCGAGAGCCAGAGCGGGGTCGCGGAGGTGGTGTGGGCGCGGGTGGCCACATGGGTCGTCTCGTGGGTGAGCACCACCTGCTTGCCGACCGAGCCGAGCATGGCGTACGCGTCCGGGTTGACGATGATCCGGTCGGCCGGGGCGTCACCGGAACCGCCCGCCTCCCCCGTCGTCACCGCGGCGATGCCCCGGTAGGACGCGGCGGGTGCGCCCAGGAGCCCCGCCATGCCGTCCAGGGAGTCGGGAACGAGAACGACGACGTGCCGGGTCCAGTCGGTGCCCCAGGCGCCCGACACGGCCGGTACGGCGTGGTCAGCGAGCGTGCGGTACTCGCGCAGACCGGCGGCGGACTGCCCGACCCCCATGACGAGGCTGTGCGCACCCTTGACGACGCTCACCTTCCCCTGGTCCCACAGCTGCTGGCCCGACTTCTTCGCGGGCCTGTCGGAGGCGACGTACCACTGCCCGTCCGCGGTGAGGCGGAGCGTGAGCGCCCGGCCGACGGTGACGGGTGAGGTGTCGTAGCCCCGGACGCGGTAGCTGAGGTCGGCGTCGGCGGTCGCGGTGGCGCCGGTGCGGTGCAGCGAGGTCAGCCGGTAGGACCAGGCCGCCAGCGGTACGGCGCTCAGGTTCTCGTACGCGGTGCGCGCGCCGGTGCGGGTGTACGCCGTCTCGTCGTGGCGCAGGACGGCCGTCGCCCGGGTGTCCAGCAGGCGCTGCACCACCGCCTGAGCGCTGTCCGGCGCCGGCTGCCCGCCGCACGCCACCAGCGAGCCGAACAGCAGACACAGCGCGAGCACTCCGGAGCGCGACGCCCGCCTACGACCAGTCACTTCCCGATCGTACGACCCTTTCGCGCCGGTTCAGACCCTCGTGACCGACGAGACGGGCATCATGCCGACCGGGTCGTAGCGCACCGGCGCGCCGGGGTAGGGGGCGTGGATGACCTGGCCGTTGCCCACGTACATCGCGACATGGCTGGCGTCGGCGCGGTAGACGACCAGATCTCCGGGCTGGGCCTGGGAGAGCGGGATCTGGTGGCCGGCGTAGCGCTGCTCCTGCGAGGTGCGCGGGAGGTGGACGCCCGCCCGGGCGTACGACCACTGCATCAGGCCGGAGCAGTCGAAGCCGCTGGGGCCGGTGGCGCCCCAGACGTAGGGCTTGCCGAGTGCGGACTGGGCGGCGGCCACCGCGGCGGCGGCGCGGCCCGAGGAGGGGACGCCGGCGCCGAGGTCGGGGATGTCCACGCGGGAGGAGCGGGAGGCCCGGTCGAAGGCGGCGCGGTCGGCGAGCGGCATCCCGTTGAGGACCTGCCGGGCCTTGGCGAGCTTGCTCTCGACGGTCTTCTTGTGACTGGCGACGGCCTTGCGGCTGCGTTCCAGTTCGGCGAGGTGGCCGGTGGCCTCGCTGCGCTCCTGCGCGAGTTCGCGCATGGCGTCCTGGAGGTCCTTGAGCTCACCCGCCTGCTCGGTGGTGATGCGGTCGAGGACGGAGGCCTTGTCGAGGTAGTCGGCCGGGTCGTCGGAGAACAGCAGCGCGACGGTGGGGTCGATGCCGCCGGAGCGGTACTGGGCGCCGGCGAGTGAACCCAGCGCGTCCCGCATGGTGTTGATGCGCTGCTGCTGCCGGGCGATCCGGTCCTGGGCGTCGCTGACCTGCCGGTGCAGCTGCCCGGCGCGCTCGTCGGCCTTGTCGAAGGCCTGGGTCGCCTTCTCGGCCTCCTGGTAGAGCCGGTCCACCTCGGCCCGGGCGTCGTCGTGCGGCGCGGCCACCGCGGAGGTGGCCGGAAGGGCGCCCAGTGCCGCTGCGGCGGCGGACATCACACAGACCGCGGCACTGGCGCCTCGGTCGAACCCGGACGGTGCTTGGCGACGACGGGATCCCACGGGAAGCCGCACTCCTTCCGCTGGCGGACACGGACCGCTCCCCCGATGCGGGGAAACGCGCCAGACAGTAGCTCTGTGAAGGGGTGCGGGCCAAAGACCTCCGCGGGCACACAACGTGACACCCCGCCTATGACGCAGGTCATGGGCGGGGCGTGGAGTCAGCGTGGTGTGTCGTAATTCGCCCGTTCGGGCGGTCCGGAACGACCGGATACGGACCGGATCAGATCCGGACGCCGAACTGGAAGGGCATGTTGGCGATCGACTCGTAGCGCACCACGGCACCGGTGTGCGGGGCGTGCAGCACCTGGCCGTTGCCCGCGTAGAGACCGACGTGGTGGTAGTCGCCGTAGAAGATGACCAGGTCGCCGACCTTGAGGTCGCTCTCGCTGTAGATCCGGGTGCCGGCGTTGGCCTGCGCCTCGGAGGTGCGGGGGATGGAGACGCCCGCCTGCGCGTAGGCCCAGGAGGTGAGGCCGGAGCAGTCGAAGGAGGAGGGGCCGGAGGCGCCGTAGACGTACGGGGAGCCGATCACGGACTGGGCGGCGGCGAAGGCCGAGGCGGCGCGGCCGGAGGCGGAACCGGTGTTGCCGAGGTTCACGCGGGAGGTGGAACGGCTGGCCGCGTTGGCCTGCTCCTGGGCGAGGGACGCCTTCTCCGCCGCCGTCAGGGTGTTGAGGAGCTTCTGGGCCGCGGCCAGCTTGGCCTTGACCTCGTCCTTCTTCTTCTTGAGCTCGGTGCGGGTGGCGGAGAGGTCCTTGAGCTTGGTGCTCGCCTCCGCGCGTTCCTGGGCGAGTTCGCGCTGCTTGCCCTGGATCTTCGTGAGCGCCTCGACCTGCTGAGCGCTCAACTGGTCCATGGTGGACGCCTTGTCGAGGTAGTCGCTCGGGTCCGAGGACAGGAACAGCTGGATCGACGGGTCGATGCCGCCGGTGCGGTACTGGGCGCTGGCCATCGTGCCGAGGCCGTCCCGGAGCTTGTTGAGCTCCTCCTGGCCGCGGGCCACGTTGTCCTGGATGGTGGAGATCTCCTTCTGGAGCTTCTCCTGCTTCTCCTGGGCCCCGTCGAGCTTCTCGGTGGCCTGCTCGGCCTGCTCGTAGAGGGCGTCGACCTTCGACTTGACCTCGTCCTTGCTGGGCTTCTCGCTCGGCGCGGCATTGGCGGCCTGAGCGCTGAAGGCAACGGCGGCAGCGGCTGCGGTGGTCAGCACGGTGACACGCGTGCGGCTCGGCTGCTTCGGTCGACGATGGGACGCCACGGAGTCGAGCTCCTTCTATTGAGTGATCACCCGTTCGGAGGTTCGAGGCATGACCCTAGTGATGATCCTGTGATCAGTTCAAATCCTCACACGAAAAAATGCCGTCACTCAAAGCATTCTTTGCACATAACCAACATGCAGTGATGGCCGATTGACGCTACGTTGCGTGACCGATCGGTCAATTCCGGCATTAAACCTGTACGTTGACCTTCACGACAGTCGCTTGAGGAGTACCGCAGAAGCGACGGGCCGCGCGCCCGCCTTCGCGATGCCGTCGGCCACCTCGCGGTCGGTCGACGCCACGATGACCGGCCGGCCCGGCGGCTCCGCGCGCACCAGCTGGCGGATCAACTCGTCGGCGGTGACGCCCGGTTTGGAGAACAGCACCCGCACTCCGCGCGGCGGCGCGAGCAGCACCGGCGCGGCCAGCTCGGCCCCGTCGAAGACACAGGTGACCTCGGCCCCGGTCTGCGCGGCCAGCTGGGAGAGCTGCCCCAGCAGTCTCAACCGCTGTTTCTCCAGGGGCATTTGGGGATAGCCGGTCTTGGTGACGTTGTAGCCGTCGACGACCAGATGGGCCTGCGGGAGCGCGAGCAACTGGTCCAGGATCGCGGGGTCGTTCTCGGACAGCGCCCGCGCCGCGATGTCTTTCGGGGTCATTCGTCCCGGTTCGACCGCGTCGACGGTCTCGGCGGGCCGTACGGAGACGGGTGGCAGCGCCAGTTCCCTGCGCAGCCCCTGAGCCGCCTCCAGCACGGTGTCGAGCAGCAGCCGTACCCGCATGTCCTCGACGCTGCGCCCCTCCCGGGCCGCCTTGCGGGTGGCCTCCAGGGCCGCCTCCGCCTCGGCGAGCCGGGCCTTGAGCCGCCGGGTCTCGACCTCGCCCGCGGACAGCTGGGCCTGGCCCTCGGCGCGCGCGGCGTCCGTCTCGGCCCGCAGCTTGCGCAGGGCGGCCTCGCCGCGCTTGATGTCGCTGTGCGCGGAACGCAGCTTGCGGTGAAGCGATTCCGCTTCCTTCTTCGCCGCGTCCAGCTCGGTGCGCAGCCGCTCGGTCTCGGTCCGGGTCGCGTCCCGCGCCTGCGCCAACTCCTCGCGCAGCCGCTCCAGTTCGGCCCGGCTCTCCTCGTCGGCGCGCTCGGCGTCGGCGCGCAGCGCCTCCTCACCGGCGGCGGTCACCAGCTTGACCCAGCCGGTGGGGCGCAGAACATAGGCCGCGGCCGCCACGTCGAGCGGATCCGCGGCCGGGGGCGGCGAGCCGGAGTCGAGCGCGCCGGCGAGCTCCGACTGGGCCTCTCTCAGCTTCTCCCCGATCCGCTGCCGGAACAGCGGATCGGTCTCCAGCGCGGCGGCCATGGCGTTGCCGGCGAACTTGGCGCGCCGGTTGGGGGCGAAGCGGGCGTACTGTCGTAGCTGCGCGGGCAGTTCGGAGACGGTGAGGCCGCCGAAGCCGTCGGAGACGATCTGTACGACCCTCCTCCGCACGCCGTCGGGCAGCGGGCGGTCGAGCACCTCGGCGGCGCCGTCGCCCGGCCCCCCGCCTGAGTTCTCCACCATCCCTCACACCCCTATACGTGTGCGGGGCCGCTCCCTCTCAGGAGCCGGCGCCCGGCCTGTCCACGAGTTCCACCTGATCCACGGCGTTGCACCAGCGGCAGCGCACCGACTCGATGGTCTCACTGACCACCTCGCGCTCCTCCACCTTCGGCTCACCCGCCAGGTCCAGGTGGAGGTACTCCACGACCTTCGACGAACGCGTCACGTCGAAGCGCGTGAGGTTGCCGCAGAGGGTGCAGCGCCACCGCGTCGAGGCGGTCGGCAGGGGTACCGTCATCGTGGCTGTCCGCTTCCTTCTTGTTCCAGTTTCCGTGATCGCCGGTTTCCCCGGCGAGTGTGGCTCGTAACCCTACGGCCTGGCGGGTACTCGCCGCTCGGCCGTCCACAGCGGCGAGGCGCCCTGTCCCGGTACGTCCCGTTACGCCATGCTCTGTGTCCATGATCAGCAACTGGGCGACAGCGGCCTTCAGAGCCCTCCGGAACACCTCGGCACCGATGACCTACGCCCTGATCGCCCTGTGCTGTCTGATCTTCGTCCTGGGCCCGGCCTCGGGCTTCGTCCCGTCCTACGGCACCGGGGACGCGCTGCTCGCCACCCAGCGGGCGTACTTCCACCGCTGGGGAGTGGTACCGGCCGACCTCTTCGCGCACCCCGCCCGAGAGGCCCTCACCCCCGTCACGGCCCTCTTCGTCCACGGCAGCTGGATCCATCTCCTCGGCAACATGCTCTTCCTCTACGTCTTCGGAGCGATGACCGAGGAACGGCTGGGCCGGGTCGAGTTCACGCTGTTCTACGTGGTCTGCGGCTATCTGGCGCTGCTGGGCTACGCGCTGGCCAACGCCGACTCCGCACAGTCCCTGGTCGGCGCGTCCGGGGCGATCTCGGCGGTCCTCGGGGCGTTCCTCTACCTCTTCCCCCGGGCCCGCGTGACGAGCCTCCTCCCCTTCCTCTTCTTTCTGCCGCTGCGCTTCCCCGCGTGGGTCGTACTTCCGTTCTGGGCGGCCCTCCAATGGCTGGCGGCAGGGCAGGCCGCACAGGGACCCGGGGTGGCGTACCTCGCCCACCTGGTCGGCTTCACGCTGGGCTTCGGTTACGCGTGGGTCAGATTCGGCCGTACGACTAGAGTGAGGGCCGCCCCAGCAACGGTCCCCGAGGGAGAGAACCAGCCGTGATCACCGCGATCGTCCTCATCAAGACCAGCGTGGACCGGATTCCGGAGATCGCCGAGTCGATCGCCGCGCTCGAATCCGTGAGCGAGGTCTTCTCCGTCACCGGTACCTACGACCTGATCGCGATGGTGCGGGTCCGGCAGCACGAGGACCTGGCCGAGGTCATCCCGGGCCGGATCAGCAAGATTCCGGGCGTCGAGGGCACGGACACACACGTGGCGTTCCGGACGTACTCCCAGCACGACCTGGAGGCGGCGTTCGCGATCGGCCTGGACTCCTAGCGGGCGCCCAGCAGCTTCCACAGGGCGACCAGCGCGCCCCAGTTCACGACGTCCCAGGCCGGCAGCTCGGTGCGGTGACCATCACCGCCCCGCAGGGAGAACCTGGCGTCGTGCGGCCGCAGCCACCATGAGGACGGCACCGGCCAGTCGGGCACGTCGATGTCGAGACACGGCTCCCGCAGTTCGTCCCACCGGTACATCGACCGACCGCCCGGGACGAACACCCCCCGCACGTCCGCCGTGAGAGGGCCGAAGGTGATCTGCCGGCCCGCCTCGATCCGGTCCAGCATCGCGGGCACCTGAGCGTCGGCCACTCGATGCCGTACGTGGTCGACGACGGACCGTATGAGCCGGTTCTCGGGACGCTCCTGGTCCACCGCCCCGACCTCGATCTGCCACTCGTCGAGAAGGAAGCCCTGCTCCGTCCCGTCGGCGAACCGCAGCCGGTGACGGTGGCCCAAGGTGTACCAGGCCATGTCGTGGCGTTCGTCTGCCACTCTGATGTTCACGTCGACGGTGGAGCGCCAGTGCGTCACATCCGCCCAGCGACGGACCCGCGCCCCGCGGACGAACCCCTCCTCATACAGCTGGACGGGCCTGCCGCCGAGCAGACGCGGCGCACGCCGTACGACCGCCTCGCCCAGCGGCTCGCCCAGTCCCGTCTCGGTGCCCACCCCTGGATGGTCACACAGCGGGCACGCAACGGCCGTCCTGCGTACGGTAGTTCCACTTCGCGCCGTCGGTCACGAGCTCCCGTACGGCCGTCACGAAGCGCTCGACGTGCTCGTCCGGGGTGCCCGCGCCGAAGCTCACGCGGATCGCGTTGAGGGACTTCTCGCCCGGGGCGGCCTCGGGGGCACCGCACTCGCCCTGGGTCCCCGGGTCGCTGCCGAGCAGGGTGCGGACCAGCGGGTGGGCGCAGAAGAGGCCGTCGCGGACGCCGATGCCGTACTCGGCGGAGAGGGCGGCGGCGAAGTGCGAGCTGTTCCAGCCCTCGACGACGAAGGAGATGACGCCGACGCGCGGGGCGTCGTCGCCGAAGAGGGACAGGACGCGGACCGCCGGGACCTCGGCCAGGCCCGCACGCACCTTCTCGATCAGGTACTGCTCGCGGGCCACGAGCGTGTCGAAGCCCGCCTCCGTCAGCGCCTTGCAGGCCGACGCGATGGAGTAGGCGCCGATGACGTTCGGGGAGCCGGCCTCGTGCCGGGCCGCGCTGTCGTGCCACTCCACGTCGACTCCCCCGTCCTCGCGCCGGGTGACCTTGCGGCTGGCGCCGCCGCCCGCGAGGTAGGGGTCGGCCGCCCGGAGCCAGTCGGCGCGGCCGGCGAGGACGCCGGAGCCGAAGGGGGCGTAGAGCTTGTGGCCGGAGAAGGCGATCCAGTCGACGTCGAGGTCCTGGACGGACACCGGGTGGTGCGGGGCGAGTTGGGCGGCGTCGAGGACGATCCGGGCGCCGTGGGCGTGAGCCGCGGCCGCCAACTCCCGTACCGGCCACAGCTCGCCGGTGACGTTCGAGGCGCCGGTGACACAGACCAGGGCCGGACCGTAGGGGTCACGGGCGGCGAGCGCCTGCTCCAGGGTCTCGACGGCCTGGGCCGGGGTGCGCGGGGCGTTGAGGTAGGTGACCCGGGCGTCCTTCCAGGGCAGCAGCGAGGCGTGGTGCTCGGTCTCGAAGACGAAGACCTGGCAGTCGGCGGGGAGGGCGGCGGCGAGGAGGTTGAGGGAGTCCGTGGTCGAGCGGGTGAAGATCAGCTGGTCGTCGGCGCGGCAGTCGAGGAACTCGGAGACGGTCTTCCGCGCGTTCTCGAAGAGGTCCGTCGACAGCTGGGAGAGGTAGCCGGCGCCGCGGTGGACGCTGCCGTAGTACGGGGCGTAGGCGGCCACGTCGTCCCAGACGCGCTGGAGGGCGGGGGCGCTGGCCGCATAGTCGAGCGCCGCGTAGGTGACCTCGCCGCCCGTGACGAGCGGGACGGTGACATCCCGGCCGAGAACGGGCAGCTGGGCACAAATGGTCTGGGCGGCGGCAGTGGTGGAGACAGACATGGCGAACTCCTGTGAGAGGCAAGGCGGTTCCGCCGTGCGAGCGCGCAGGGCTCGAGCACGGAGGGGGTGAAAGGGGGTATGCGGAGGCGGGGCTCGACGCCCTATCGCATTCGCTTGCTCACAGAGGGCTCCCTCGATGACCAGGACCCCTGGTGTCTTTCGAGGGGCCCGCGCTTGCCGCAGACCTCGCTGCCTACGGCCTGGTCTTCACCCGGGGCACCCCGCCACGGACGGAGGGTTGCCGGACAGTCGGCCGGGGCCTCATGACTGTCACTCATGACCTGGTCCAAAAACCTACGCGATGTGATCGTCGTCCCGCAACCCGTGTCCGGATCGCGGGACGACGACCGCCGTGCCGCTACGCGTTGGTGGCGGCGGCCCAACGCTCCAGGGTCCGCTTGGCGGCCCCCGAGTCGATCGACTCCGCGGCCTTCTCCATCCCGCTCCGGATCCGGTCCGCCAGCGGCCCGTCACCGCGCTCCAGCGCCACCAGGGCGGCCGCCGAGTTCAGGAGTACGGCGTCCCGTACCGGGCCCGGCTCGCCGTCCAGGAGGCGGCGGGCGACGCCCGCGTTGTAGTCGGGGTCGGCGCCGCGCAGGGCCTCGACGGGGACGAGTTCGAGGCCGACGTCCCGGGGGTCGAAGGACTCCTCGGTGACCTTGCCGTCCCGGACGATCCACACCCGGGAGGTCGCGGTGGTCGTCAGCTCGTCGAGGCCGTCGTCACCCCGGAACACCAGCGCGGAGGAGCCGCGTTCGGCCAGTACGCCCGCGATGAGCCCGGCCATGCGGGTGTCGAAACAGCCGACCGCCGACGAGGTGACCTTCGCCGGGTTGGTGAGCGGGCCGAGCAGGTTGAACGCGGTCGGAATCCCCAGCGCCCCGCGGACCGCGCCGACGAACCGCATCGACGGGTGGAACTTGGCCGCGAAGCAGAAGGTGATCCCGGCCTCCGACGCCACCCGCGCCACCTGCTCGGTCGGCAGGTTCAGATTGATGCCGAGCTTCTCCAGCACGTCCGAGGAGCCGCTCGCCGAGGACGCTGCCCGGTTGCCGTGCTTGACGACCTTCGCACCCGTACCGGCGATCACGATCGCGGACATCGTCGAGATGTTGACCGTCTTGGCCCGGTCGCCGCCCGTACCGACGATGTCGACGGCAGGACCCGGGATGTCCAGCGGCTTCGCGTGGGCGTACATCGTCTCGACGAGACCGGTGATCTCCTCGACCGTCTCGCCCTTGGCCCGCAGCGCCACCAGGAAGCCCGCGATCTGCGCGTCCGCGGCCTCACCGCTCATGATGCGGTCCATCGCCCACGCCGTGTCGGCGGTGCTCAGGTCCTGTCCGGCCAGCAGCGCGCTCAGTACGTCGGGCCAGGAACGGGCCGCCGCGGTGTCGCCTCCAGCGGGGGTCACAGCGCTCATACGGCCGCTCCTGGGTGTCGTAGAAAAATGGTTCAACGATGTGTCCCCACCCTATCCAGCGCGGGACACGGCGAAGGGCCCCGTCCGGTGTTCGGACGGGGCCCTTCGACTGTGGCGTGGCGACGCCTCAGCGATCAGTGGTGGCCGTGGCCGCTCGTGATCTCCTTGTACTCCTCGACGGTGGGCTTGGCGATCTGGGACTCCTCGCCGTAGTACGCCTCGCTCAGCTTGGCGCGCAGCTTCTCGGTGCCCTTGACCTTGCGCTCGACACCGTTCTCGTCGACCGTCGCGCCGATCGCCGCCGGCACGTACTGCTCGTGCGCGGTGAGCGTGTGCAGCGCGTCCTGGCTGAGCGGCTCGTGGATCTCGACGAACTCACCGTGCGGCAGGCGCTTGATGATGCCGGACTCGCGGCCGTGCAGCACCTTGTCCTTGTCGCGGCGCTGGAGGCCGAGGCAGACCCGCTTGGTGGCGAGGAAGACCAGGACCGGCACGACGAAGAAGCCGACGCGCACGAACCAGGTGATCGAGTTGATCGACAGGTGGAAGTGCGTGGCCCAGATGTCGTTGCCGCCACCGACGAGCAGGACGAAGTACCACGAGATCCACGCGGCACCGAAGGCCGTGCGGGTCGGGACGTTGCGCGGGCGGTCCAGGATGTGGTGCTCGCTCTTGTCGCCGGTGACCCAGGACTCGATGAACGGGTAGACCGCGATCGCGACCAGGACCAGCGGGAAGATCACCAGCGGGATGAACACGCCCAGGACGAGCGTGTGACCCCAGAAGTTGATCTCCCAGCCCGGCATGACACGGATCAGGCCCTCGGAGAAGCCCATGTACCAGTCGGGCTGGGCGCCCGTGGAGACCATGTCCGGCCGGTAGGGGCCCATGGCCCAGATCGGGTTGATCGAGGCGATCGCCGCGACGGCCGCGATGACACCGAAGACCAGGAAGAAGAAGCCTCCGGCCTTGGCCATGTAGACCGGCAGCAGCGGCATGCCGACGACGTTGTTGTTCGTCTTTCCGGGGCCCGCGAACTGCGTGTGCTTGTGGTAGAAGACCAGGATCAGGTGGCCGACCACCAGACCGAGCATGATGCCCGGCAGCAGCAGGATGTGGATCGAGTAGAACCGCGCGACGAAGTCGCCGCCCGGGAACTCTCCGCCGAAGAGGAAGAACGACAGGTACGTGCCGACGATCGGCACGGACAGGACCGCGCCCTCCATGAAGCGGACACCGGTGCCGGAGAGCAGGTCGTCCGGGAGCGAGTAACCGGTGAAGCCGGTGAACATGCCCAGGACGAACAGCAGGAAGCCGAACAGCCAGTTGACCTCACGCGGCTTGCGGAACGCACCCGTGAAGAACACGCGCATCATGTGCACGAACATGGCGGCGAGGAAGATCAGCGCCGCCCAGTGGTGGATCTGACGGATCAGCAGACCGCCGCGCACATCGAAGGAGATGTGCATCGTCGAGTTGAACGCCTCCGACATCAGCTGCCCCTGGAGCGGGACATAGCTGCCGTGGTACGTCACCTCGTTCATCGACGGGTGGAAGAACAGCGTCAGGTACACACCCGTGAGGATGATGATGATGAAGCTGTAGAGGCAGACCTCGCCCAGCATGAACGACCAGTGGTCGGGGAAGATCTTGCGCATGTTGGACTTGGCCAGGGAGTAGATCCCGAGGCGTCCGTCCGCCCAGTCGGCGACACGCTCGCCGGCCGGTGCCTTGTCGCGCCGCTCGTTGGTCTCGTTGGTGCTCATCCGCGCTCCCAGAATGCAGGACCGACGGGCTCCTCGAAGTCGCCGAGCGCTTCGAGGTAACCCTCGTCGCTCACGCCGATGCGCAGCTGCGGCAGGGCGTGACCGGCCGGGCCGAAGATCACTCGGGCACCGTCGGAGAGGTCGAAGGTGGACTGGTGGCACGGGCACAGCACGTGGTGCGTCTGCTGCTCGTACAGGGAGATCGGGCAGCCCACGTGGGTGCAGATCTTCGAGAAGGCGACGATGCCCTCGTGCGCCCACTCCAGCTCGCGCTTGTCCTTGATGTTCTCCGGCTGCAGCCGGACGATCATCAGCGCCGACTTGGCGATCTCGGTCTGGAACTCCTCGTCGGTCTCCTCCAGGCCCTCGGGCTTGGCGAAGGTGAGCGAGCCGACGGCCACGTCCGAGGGACGCAGCGGCAGGTTCGTGTTCATGTTGACGAGCAGCTTGCCCTTGGACCACAGCGTGTGGCGGAGCTTCGTCCCCGGCAGCGGGCCCAGGTCGCGCAGCAGCATGACGCCGGAGAGCGGGAACAGGGCCAGCGCGCCGAACATCGTGTTGCGGATCAGCTTGCGACGGCCGAGCGCGGACTCCTTGGCACCCTGCTTGAAGTCGGCCAGAACCTTGGCCTTGACCTCGGGGGGCGCCTCGATGGCGTGCCGCTCGTCGGCGATCTCCACGTCGGACATCAGGGTGCGGGCCCAGTGGACCGCGCCCGCGCCGATGGTGAAGAGCGCCGTACCGAGGGTCAGACCCAGCGCGAAGTTGAGCGCGTTGATGTGACCGATCGGGAAGACGAAGATCGCCTTGTTGTGCGGGATGCCCACGTACGAGGCGATGAAGCCGACGGTGGCGAGCATCGAGACCGTGAACAGGAAGGCGACGACGCGCTCGGACCGCTTGGCGGCCCGCTCGTCGATGTCCTGCACCCGGTGCTCGTGCGGCGGCAGTCCCGGGTCGGCGAACGGGTTCTGCTCGTCCGCGACCGACACCGCGCCGTGCGCGTCCTGCTCAGCGGGCAGGTTCTCTTCTGGAATGTCTTGGCTACTCATGACTTCTTGGCCTTTGCGGTCCGAGCGGCGACCCAGACGGCTACCGCGATCAGCGCGCCCAGACCGAAGATCCAGGCGAAGAGACCCTCACTGACCGGACCGAGACCGCCCAGCTCAAGACCGCCGGGGCTCTCGGTGTTGTCGCCGTTGACCGCGTTGAGGTACGCGATGATGTCCTTCTTGTTCTTCGACGACAGCGTGGTGTCGGGGAAGGAAGGCATGTTCTGCGGGCCGGTCTGCATGGCCTCGTAGATGTGCTTCGGGGCAACGCCCTCGAGGCTCGGCGCGAACTTGCCGTGCGTCAGCGCGCCGCCCTTGCCGGTGAAGTTGTGGCACTGGGCGCAGTTGGTGCGGAACAGCTCGCCGCCCTTGGCGATGTCCGACCCCTCCGGCCCGTACTCGTTCTTCGTCGGGATGACCGGGCCGGCGCCCAGCGAGGCGATGTACGCCGCGAGCTGGTCGATCTCGGCCTGGGAGTAGATGACCTTCTTGGCCGGGATCTGAGCCCCCGGCTGCTGGGCCGGCATACGGCCGGTGCCCACCTGGAAGTCGACCGCCGCGGCGCCGACGCCCACGAGGCTCGGCCCGTCGGAGGAGCCCTGACCGCCGGTGCCGTGGCAGCTGGCGCAACCGACGGCGAAGAGCTTCTTGCCCTCGTCGATGGAGAGGGACTGAGCCGACTCGTCGGCCTGCGCCTTGCTCGCGGGCGCGAGCAGGCTGAACGCCCCCCCGGCTGCCGCCAGCGCGAGGAGTAGTACGACGACCGCCGCCAGCGGATGGCGTCGTCGTGTGGAGAGCTTTTTCACGGATTACCCCGGTGTCAGGATCTTCTGCGTCGATGCTTCTGGAATGTGCGCTTCTTGGCTGCGCGCGGGATCGGGCCCGACTACTTGATCAAGTAGATCGTGGCGAAGAGGCCGATCCAGACGACATCGACGAAGTGCCAGTAGTAGGACACGACGATGGCCGCGGTCGCCTGTTCGTGGGTGAACCTCTTCGCCGCGTAGGTGCGGCCGAGAACGAACAGGAAGGCGATGAGGCCGCCCGTCACGTGCATGCCGTGGAAGCCGGTGGTCAGATAGAACACCGAGCCGTACGGGTCGGAGGACAGCGACAGGCCGTCCTTCTTCACCAGCTCCGTGTACTCGAAGATCTGACCGCCGATGAAGATCGCACCCATCACGAACGTGATGATGAACCAGCCCCTGAGCTTCTTCACGTCCCCGCGCTCGGCGGCGAACACGCCGAGCTGGCAGGTGAGGGAGGAGAGCACCAGGATCGTGGTGTTGGTCGCGGAGAACGGAAGGTTGAGATGGCTCGCCATCTCCTTCCAGTGATCCGGACCGGTCACCGATCGCAGGGTGAAGTACATCGCGAAGAGGGCCGCGAAGAACATCAGCTCGGAACTCAGCCAGATGATGGTTCCGACGCTGGTGAGGTTCGGCCGGTTGACCGACGGGTGCGCGTGCCCGGTTTCTACTGTCGTTGCTGTCGCCACGACCGACATTATGTCGGTCGCTTATCCCGCCCTCACTCCGGGGGGTGCCGTTCGGAGTGTTCGCAGCGTGTGTACTGCCCGTATGGCCCATCGCAGGGGTGTTCCAACAGGTGTTGACGGGGTGTTCAAGGGAGTAGCATCCGCCGCATCGGTACCTGGAGTTCCCGATCGACGACGCGGAGGAACAATGCAGCCGACTGCCACGGTGCTCGTCTACAGCGACGACTCCAACACCCGCGAGCAAGTCCGGCTGGCCGCCGGGCGCCGGCCGGCTCCGGACGCGCCGCTGGTGGAGTTCCTGGAGTGCGCGACGCAGGCGGCGGTCGTGAAGGAGCTGGACCGGGGTGGGATCGACGTCTGTGTCTTCGACGGGGAGTCCGTGCCGATGGGTGGCATGGGGCTGTGCCGTCAGGTGAAGGACGAGATCTTCAACTGCCCGCCTGTGCTTGTCCTCATCGGGCGGCCCCAGGATGCGTGGCTTGCCACGTGGAGCCGTGCGGACGCGGCTGTGACGTTGCCTGTCGACCCTGTTGAGTTCGCTGCCTCGCTGGCCTCTTTGCTGCGGGAGAAGCGGGCGTTGAGCGCCTAGTAGCTCGGGGCGCGAGGTCTGTGGCGGCTGCGGGTCCGTTGTGGCTGGTCGCGCAGTTCCCCGCGCCCCTGGGTGGGTCACCCCTGGGTGGGTCACACTGACTCGGGGCGGAGTCTTGCCGCGTCCTCGGGCCTCGGGCCGTCCGGTGTTCCGCCTACCAGCGCGCTGCCGCCCCGCCACTTCTTCCAGCCCAGGTTCCAGTCGCCGAAGCCGTTGCCGAAGGGTTCCATCTCGTCGCCGTCGGAGTTGACGACCTTGACGACGTCGCCCTCGTGGATGGTGTCGAAGAACCACTCGGCGTTGCTGGTGCTCATGCCGGTGCAGCCGTGGCTGACGTTCGCGGAGCCCTGGGAGCCGACGGACCAGGGGGCGGCGTGGACGTACTCGCCGCTCCAGGTGACGCGGGTGGCGTAGTACACGGGGAGGTCGTACGAGTCCGAGGAGCCCTCGGAGATGCCGACGGTGGTACCGCGCATCCGTACGAAGTACTCCTTGCCCAGTACGACCTTGACGCCGTTTCGGGTCTCGAAGCCGGGCTTTCCGGTGGTGACGGGGATCTCGTTGATCTCCTCGCCGTTCTTGTAGACCGTCATCTCGTGGGACGCGGCGTCCGTCACGGCGATGATCTTGTCGCCGGTGGTGAGCTTGAGCCCCTTGGACTTGCCGCCCCACAGGCGGTCGCTGATCTTCACGCCGTCGAGGTCGCTGTGGACCTGGATGGTGGCGTGGGCGGGCCAGTACTCCTTGGGGCGGTAGTGGAGTTCCTTGTCGTCCACCCAGTGCCAGGCGCCCTCCACGGCGGGCGTGGAGTCCACCCTGAGGGCGCGTTCCACGATGGCCCGCTGTGCCTTGTCCTTGACGGGCTTGTTCAGTTGGGCGGTGACCGGCTGGCCGACGCCGTACTTGCCGGCGTCCGGACCGAACTTCACGGTCAGGCTCTTCTTGGAGGTCGGCCTGGTGGTGTCGAAGGTGAGGACCTTGCGGCCGGGGGCGCCGTCCTCGTCCTCCGTGCTCACCCGCACCGTGTAGTGGGCGTTGGCGGCCAGCGGGGAGGTGCTGCGCCAGCGGGTGCCGTCGGCGTTGAGTTCGCCCGTGACATAGCGACCCGTGGCGTCCGTGGCCGTGACGTCCGTGATCCGTCCGTCGTCCTCGGAGGTGGTGACCTCCAGGGGCTTGTCGGGGTCGGCCTTCTTGCCCTTGCCGGACGGGCCGTTGAAGGAGATCTGCCCCGCCGCGTCGTACGGCCTGTCCGACAGCGGGTTGCCGCCGCCGGACCCGCAGGCGGTGGCGCCCGCGCCGACGGAGATCACCAGCAGGGTGCAGCTGACGACGGTGCGGATGCGCGGAGAGTGGTTCATGAGCCGAGGCTATGAAGGTTCGTCAGCGACGGCGCGGTGGGTCACTCGGACGAGGGACCGGCCGTGCGGCAAAAGCACGAGCCCGGACCTCCTGACGGAGTGTCCGGGCTCGTGTGCGTTCGGCGTGTGCTACTGCGTGCGGTTCTCACCGCGGTAGTACTCGAAGACCCAGCCGAACAGACCGATCATGATGAGCGGCGCCGAGAAGTACAGCAGCCACCAGCCGATGGCCACGCCGAGGAAGGCCAGCGCGCCACCGATGCCGAGGGCGAGGGGCTGCCAGCTGTGCGGGCTGAAGAAGCCCACCTCGCCGGCCTCGTCCGCGACGTCAGCCTCCTTGTTGTCCTGCGCCAGGGTGTCGACCCGCCGGGCGGTGAAGCCCAGGTAGAAGCCGATCATGACGCAGAGGCCGAAGGCCATGAAGAGGGCCGTGGTACCGGCCGCCTCCTTGGACCAGAGGCCGTAGACAACCGCCATGGCGAGCACGAAGGCGCTCAACCACATGAACATCCAGCCCTGGACCTTCACTTGCCCGCCTCCTTGCCGCCGGCGAGGGCCTTGTCAGCGTGGTGCGCGTTCTCGAGCTGGTCGAGAGCGGCGATCTCCGGGTGGTGCAGGTCGAACGCCGGGGATTCGCTGCGGATGCGGGGCAGGGTGAGGAAGTTGTGCCGCGGCGGCGGGCAGGACGTCGCCCATTCGAGCGAACGGCCGTAGCCCCACGGGTCGTCGACCTCGACCTTCTTGCCGTACTTGGCCGTCTTCCACACGTTGTAGAGGAACGGCAGGATCGACAGACCGAGCAGGAAGGAGCTGATCGTCGAGATCGTGTTCAGGGCGGTGAAGCCGTCGGCCGCGAGGTAGTCCGCGTAACGACGGGGCATGCCCTCGGCACCCAGCCAGTGCTGGACCAGGAAGGTGCCGTGGAAGCCGATGAACAGCGTCCAGAAGGTGATCTTGCCGAGGCGCTCGTCGAGCATCTTGCCGGTCATCTTCGGCCACCAGAAGTGGAAGCCGGAGAACATCGCGAAGACCACGGTGCCGAACACGACGTAGTGGAAGTGCGCGACCACGAAGTACGAGTCCGAGACGTGGAAGTCCATCGGCGGCGAGGCCAGGATGACACCGGTCAGACCACCGAAGGTGAAGGTGATCAGGAAGCCCGTCGCCCAGAGCATCGGGGTCTCGAAACTCAAGGACCCCTTCCACATCGTTCCGATCCAGTTGAAGAACTTCACGCCGGTCGGCACGGCGATGAGGAACGTCATGAAGGAGAAGAACGGGAGC
>NZ_BARG01000022.1 GCF_000376565.1 Streptomyces hokutonensis
CAGCCGCCGACGGCGATTACGCCCCACAGGGGCCACCCGCACCCGACAACGAAAGTCGCACGGGCGGTGCGGGTGGGAAAACGAAAGCCGATGGCGGAGCCGAGGCGTGTCGGATCGAGGGGCTGCTGATCGGACTCGCCGCAGGGGACGCCGCCGGTTGGCCCGCCGCGAGGCACCGCGCCGCCAGGATGCCGGAGTGGACTCGCCGGCTCACCCGTGAGCTGGACACCTTCGCCGAACAGAACGCGACCACGACACTCCCCGTCCCCATCGCCCTCAACCAACCCCCTGAGCCACTCCGCCTGGGCCCCTCCGACGACGCCGAGTGGGCGGCCTTCGCCGCAGAAGCCGTACTGCGAGCCGGCGACGACACAGTCCTGGGCGACCTCAGCAGAGAACGCCGTACGCGCGCTTCCATCGACCTCAGCTGGAACGCCGTAGCCAGCGAAGTAGCCGCCGCAGCGGACCGCGCCCCCGAGGTCGAATCCGCCGTACTCCCCCTCCGCGCCCGCATCTCCGTACGAGCGGGCCTCGGCAACCTCGCCGCCGGCCTCCGCCCACCCGCCACCGGCCACGACAACCCCCACTACTTCGACGACGCGGCCTGCGTAAGAGCCTGCGTCCTCGCCGTGGCGCACCCCGGCGACCCCCAACGCGCCGCCGCCCTCGCCGAGTTCGACGCCCGCTACACCCAGGACGGCGACGGAGTCCACGGCGCCAGAGCGATGGCGGCGGCCCTCGCACTCGCGCTGGTCGGGGCGGACGTGGACGAATGCGTGGCGGCCGCCCTCGCCGAACTCCCCGAAGCCACCGAGATCGGCCGCAACGCCCGCCACGCCCTGAAGTTGGCCCGGGACAGCGACAACGCGTTCGCCCTGATCCCCCTCCTGGAACACCAGATCGTGGACCACGTCTACAGCTACGGCATCGCCGCAGCCGAAACCGTCCCGGTCGCCCTCGCTCTCGCCACCGCGTCCCGCGGCCGTATCGCGGAAGCGGTCCCCGCCGCGGCCTGCCTCTCCCGCGTCGCGGACTCCGCACCCGCCCTCGCGGGCGCCCTCACCGGCGCGTTGAGCGGTGGACGGGCGATCCCGTCCACCTGGCGGGACGCCTGCCGCACCCTCTCCGGCTGCGCCCTCCCCCGTCTCACCGGCACCGACCTCGTAGAACTCGCCGAACTCCTGGAAGCCACACAACCGCCCCCACCAGGAGGATGATTCGGTGCATGACGCCCAAAGAACCAGAAAGCAGCCTTGACGAGAAGATCACCGGAGCCCTCGTCGGGGCGGCGGTCGGCGACGCCCTCGGCGGTCCCGTCGAGGGCTACTCCCCCGACCAGATCCTGGAACGCCACGGCGGTCGCGTCCACGGCATCGTCGGCCCCTGGAACGGCGACGCGTGGCGCACCGCCCGCCCCATCGCGCCGTACCACAAGGGCGACGGCCACGTCACCGACGACACCTTGATGACGCACGCTCTGGTACGGGTCTACGCGACCGTCCGCGACCACCTCGACGCGTACGCGCTCGCCGACCACCTCGTCCCGGACCTGATGCAGAACCCGCGCTGGATCCCGGAGTTGGAGACGGAGGCCATCCCGCTCCAGCGCCTCTTCCTCGCCGAGAAGTGGCTCGCGACCCGGCTCCACTACGGCCATGTCGACCCCCGCGAGGCCGGCGTCGGCAACATCGTCAACTGCGGTGCCGCGATGTACATGGCACCGGTCGGCCTGGTCAACGCGGCGAATCCCGCCGGTGCTTACGCCGAGGCCGTCGACATCGCGGGCGCACACCAGTCGTCGTACGGCCGTGAGGCGGCCGGTGTCTTCGCGGCGGCCGTCGCGGCGGCCTGCGCACCCGGCGCGACCCCCGACTCGGTGGTGACCGCCTGCCTCGCCCTGGCGAAGGACGGCACGCACACGGCCATCGAGAAGGTCTGCGAAGTGGCCGCCCGTTACTCGGACTTCGAGTCGGCGCTCGCCCCGCTGCGGGAGGCGATCGCGCCGTACGACACGGTGGGCCCCGTCTACCGCTCCCCCTCCCTGGACGCCCGCCGCCCCTCCCGCACCAAGGCGATCGAGGAACTCCCCGTCGCGCTGGGCATGTTGGTGGTCTCCGGCGGCGACTACCGCCACGCGGTGCTGGGTTCGGTGAACTACGGCCGGGACTGCGACTCGATCGCGACGATGGCGGGCGCGGTGGCCGGTGCGCTCGGCTCGCCCGTTCCGCGGGACTGGTCGAAGACGGTCGCCGAGGCCAGCCGCCTGGACCTCTGGGAACCGGCGACGACCCTCACCGCCGTCACCCGTGAGGTCTTCGAGCGTGACGTCCGCCAACGCCGTGCCCACGAGGCCGCGTTCACCGAGATCGGAGGGCTCCGGTGCTCCGACTGACCTGGGTCCAGCCGGAGGACCTGCTCGGCCACGAACTGCGCCAGGCGGTCCAGGACGGCCGCGAGCCGTCGGCGATCGCGGCCCGCTGGCGCGCGGCGGGTGGTGCGGAGGCACCGGCCCGGGCGGGCGCGTCGGGCCAACCGGCCTCCCGTTACCTCAGGTTGCTCGCCGAGGACCTGCTGGACGAACTGGCCGATCTGCCCAGCCGGTTGGCGGACCAGGAGCCGACGGACCTGGCGCGGATCAAGGCCCTGTGCCCCAACTGGCCCGCCCCACAGGCCACTTCCCCACCCCGCCCGGCCACCCTCCAGGCCGCCTGGCTGGGCCGGGCCGTCGGCTGTCTTCTCGGCAAGCCGGTCGAGAAACTCCCTCTCGACGGCATCCGCCAACTCGCCCGAGCCACCGGCAACTGGCCCCTGAACACCTACTTCACCGCCCGGGGCGTCCCCGCCGAACTCCTCGCCGCCCACCCCTGGAACCGCCGCTCCGCCCCCACCTCCCTCGCCGAGAACATCGACGGCATGCCCGAGGACGACGACCTCAACTACCCCCTGTTGAACCTCCTGTTGCTGCAGCGCCACGGCAAGGACTTCACCACCGCCGACGTGGCGAAGCTCTGGCTCGACGAACTCCCCGCGGGCCGCACCTTCACCGCCGAACGCATCGCCTACCGCAATCTGCTCTCCGGCCTGGAACCCCCGCGAACGGCCCGCCACCGCAACCCGTTCCGCGAATGGATCGGCGCCCTGATCCGCGCCGACGTCCACGGCTGGACCAACCCCGGAGACCCGGGCGCGGCAGCCGAACAGGCCCACCGCGACGCCACCTTGACCCACACCGCGAACGGCGTCTACGCGGCGATGTTCACGGCCGCCGTCATCGCCACCGCGGCCACCGGCACCCACGACATCCACACCTGCCTGCGCACCGCCCTGACGGTCGTCCCGCCCGCCTCCCGCCTCACCAAGGCGCTCCAGCACGCCCTCCAACTGGCCCGGAAACACCGGGACTTCGACGCCGTGGTGGACGAACTCCACGCCACCCACGCGCGCACCCACCACTGGGTCCACGCGATCCCCAACACCGCCCTGATCGCCGCCGCCCTCACCCACGCGGACGGCGACTTCACCGGCTCCATCTGCCGTGCGGTGTCGGGTGGTTGGGACACCGACTCCAACGGGGCCACGGTCGGCTCCGTTTCAGCCCTGCTGGCCGGCAGCCCGGCCACACTCCCCGACCGCTGGACGACCCCTCTCAAGAACCGACTCGCCACCTCCGTAGGCGACTTCAACGGCATCGGCTTCGACACCCTCGCCCGGCTCACCCACCAGGAGACCGCCCGCCCATGACCCTCATCGCCGTGCTCGGCAGCACGAACATGGACCTCGTCGCCTACGTCACGAAGGCCCCGCTGCGCGGAGAGACCGTGACGGGACGGGAGTTCCGTACGATCCCCGGCGGCAAGGGCGCCAACCAGGCGATCGCCGCGGCCCACGCGGGCGCCGACGTCACCATCATCGGCGCGGTCGGCGACGACGCCTACGGCGCCCAACTCCGGTCCACCTTCGAGCACTCGGGCGTCGACACCGACCATCTGCGCACCGTCCAGGGGCCGTCCGGCACCGCGCACATCGTCGTGGACGACGAGGGCGGCAACGCGATCGTCGTCATCCCCGCCGCCAACGGCACCGTCGACCACCTCGCCCCCGGCGACGAGGCCCTCATCGCCTCCGCCGACGCCCTGCTCCTCCAGCTGGAGATCCCCCTCGCGGCCGTGGTCGCGGGCGCGGAGGCGGCGCGCCGCCACGGCGTCCGTACGATCCTCACCCCCGCCCCCGCGCAACCCCTCCCGCCCGAACTCCTCGCCGCCACCGACCTGTTGGTCCCCAACGAGCACGAGGCCACCGCCCTCACCGGGCACACCGACCCGCGCAAGGCAGCGGCGGCCCTGCTCGACCAGGTGCCCGAGGTGATCGTCACCCTGGGCGCGGCCGGCAGCCTGTACGCGGCCCGGGACGCCGAGCCCTTCACCGTCCCCGCACCCCAAGTGACCGCAGTGGACTCGACGGGCGCGGGCGACACCTTCGTCGGCGCGCTGGCGGTGGCCCTCGCCGAGAGCCGCCCGATGCGGGACGCGCTGGGATGGGCGGCAGCGGCGGCGGCACTCTCCGTGCAGCGGCCGGGTGCGACGGCCTCGATGCCGTTCCGCGCGGAGATCGACAAGCAGTACGCCTCATGACCGAGACGACGACCACAACTCCCCTGTCCGGCCTGCGCGTTCTGGACCTCGCCACGCTCTTCGCCGGCCCCCTCGCCGCCACCATGCTCGGCGACTTCGGCGCCGAGGTCATCAAGGTCGAGCACCCGACGAAGCCCGACCCGTCCCGGGGCCACGGCCCCTCGAAGGACGGGGTCGGCCTGTGGTGGAAGCTGCTGGGCCGCAACAAGCGCACCATCACCCTCGACCTGTCGACCCCGGGCGGGCGCGACACCCTCCTCCGCCTCGCCGCCACCGCCGACGTGGTCATCGAGAACTTCCGCCCCGGCACCCTGGAGAAATGGGACCTCGGCTGGGCCGAACTCTCCGCCGCCAACCCGAAGTTGATCCTCGCCCGGGTCACCGCCTTCGGTCAGTTCGGGCCCTACGCCCACCGCCCCGGCTTCGGTACCCTCGCCGAGGCGATGAGCGGCTTCGCCGCGATCACCGGCGAACCGGACGCGCCCCCGACGCTCCCTCCGTTCGGCCTCGCCGACTCGATCGCGGGCCTGGCGACGGCGTACGCGGTGATGACGGCCCTCGCGGCCCGCGACCGCACCGGCGAGGGCCAGGTGGTGGACATGGCGATCATCGAACCCATCCTGACCGCGCTGGGCCCGCAACCCCTCTGGTACGACCAGCTCGGCCACGTCCAGCCGCGCACCGGCAACCGCTCGCAGAACAACGCCCCGCGCAACACCTACCGCACTGCGGACGGCAGTTGGGTCGCCGTCTCCACCTCCGCCCAGTCGATCGCCGAGCGCGTGATGCGCCTGGTCGGCCGCCCGGAACTGATCGACGAACCGTGGTTCGCGACCGGCGCGGACCGGGCCCGGCACTCCGACATCCTCGACGCGGCGGTCGGTGACTGGATCGCCCAGCGCTCGCGCACCGAGGTCCTGGCCGCCTTCGAGAAGGCGGAGGCGGCCGTGGCCCCCATCCAGGACGTACGGGACGTGATGACGGACCCCCAGTACCAAGCCCTCGACACGATCACCACCGTCGACGACCCCGAACTCGGCCCCCTCCGCATGCAGAACGTCCTCTTCCGGCTCTCCGCCACCCCGGGCGCCATCCGCTGGCCCGGCCGCCCCCACGGCGCCGACACGGACACGGTCCTGACCGAACTCGGCCTGACGGAAGCCGAGTTGACCGCACTCCGCCAGGCGGGCGCCCTGTGACCCCGTATCCCCTGACCTGGCTCTACGTCCCCGGCGACCGCCCCGCGGTCGTCACCAAGGCCCTCGCCGCCGGCGCCGACGTGGTCGTGATCGACCTGGAGGACGCGGTCGCCCCGGACCGCAAGGAGTACGCCCGCGCGGCGACGGCGGAACTCCTCGCGGAGCCTGGGCCTGGCGTCCCGGTCCACGTCCGGGTGAACGCCCTGGACAGCCCGTGGGCGGCGGACGACCTCCGTACGATCGCCCCACTGCCTGGCGTTTCGGGCCTACGGCTCCCGAAGGTCACGTCCGCCGAGGAGGTCGTAGCCGTAGCGGAAAGGACGGACGGCGTTCCCCTGTTCGCCCTCCTGGAGACGGCCCTCGGCATCGAGCGGGCCTTCTCGATCGCCGCCGCACACCCCGCCCTGCACGGCATCGCGCTCGGCGAGGCGGATCTACGGGCCGACCTGGGTGTGCGCGACGACGCGGGCCTCGACTGGTCGCGCTCGCGGGTCATCGTCGCCGCCCGGGCGGCAGATCTGGCCCCGCCGCCCCAGTCCGTCCACCCGGACATCCGCGACCTGGAGGGCCTGGCGGCCTCCTGCGCCCACGGCCGCGCCCTCGGCTTCCTCGGGCGGGCGGCGATCCACCCCCGTCAACTCCCGGTGATCGAGAGCGCCTTCCTCCCGACCGACCACGAACTCGAACAGGCCGAGACGATCGTCAAGGCGGCCATGCGGGAGGAGGGCGCCCAGGCTCTTCCGGACGGGCGGTTCATCGACGCGGCGGTGGTGGCGGCCGCGCAGCGCACGCTGGCGTCGGCGCGCCGGACCTGACATGCGACGAGGGCGCCCTGTCGATCACAGGGCGCCCTCGTCGTCGTAGAACCAGCCGTCAGCTCTTCTTCGCCGACTCGGGCTCGTCCTTCTTCAGGTCCACGTCCGCATCCTCGGTTTCCGGCGCGTCTTCCTTGGCCTCGGAGGCTTCGGGCTCGTCGGTCTCCGGGTCTTCCTTCGCCTTGGGCTCGTCGCCGTCGCCGTCGGTTCCGTCGTCGGAGACATCCGGTTCGACGACCTCTTCGCGGCCCGGGCGCTTCTTCGCGGAGATCACGAAGTACGTGACCGCGAGGACGAAGACGATCATCGCGGTCCAGTCGTTCAACCGCAGGCCCAGGAAGTGGTGGGCGTCGTCGACGCGCATGTACTCGATCCAGCCGCGGCCCACGCAGTACGCGGCGACGTAGAGCGCGAACGCCCGGCCGTGGCCCAGCTTGAAGCGGCGGTCGGCCCAGATGACGAGGAAGCCGACGCCGACGCACCACAAGGACTCGTACAGGAAGGTCGGGTGGTAGTAGCCGGGGACGCGGCCGTCCGTCGAGGACGTGATGTGCAGCGCCCAGGGGAGGTGCGTCTCGCGGCCGTAGAGCTCCTGGTTGAACCAGTTGCCCCAGCGGCCGATGGCCTGGGCGAAGGCGATGCCGGGGGCCAGCGCGTCGGCCCAGGCCGGCAGCGGGATGCCACGGCGGCGGCAGCCGATCCACGCGCCCACCGCGCCGAGCGCGATCGCGCCCCAGATGCCGAGGCCGCCCTGCCACACCTTGAAGGCGTCCACCCAGTCGCGGCCCTCGCTGAAGTACAGCTCGTAGTCCGTGATCACGTGGTACAGGCGGCCGCCGACGAGGCCGAACGGCACGGCCCAGACAGCGATGTCGGCCACCGTCCCGACCTTGCCGCCGCGGGCGACCCAGCGTTTGTTGCCGAGCCAGACGGCGACGAAGACGCCGATGATGATGCAGAACGCGTAGCCGCGCAGCGGAATGGGGCCGAGGTGGTAGACCCCGCGCGACGGGCTGGGAATGTAGGCAAGTTCCATGGCAGGGTCGACGCTACCGTGCCGGACCGCGACCTCGGCAAGCGGCCCGGCTACGGCTCCATAACGGGCCGGTGTGAAAACCGGCCCGCCACTTACCCCTTGTTGGCGGCTTGGACCAGCTGCTTCAGCTTCGCCGGGGTCATCGTCTGGTCCGCGTAGATGTTCTTGCCGTCGAAGAGGACGGTCGGGGTGCCGGTGAATCCGCCGGCCTGGAACGCGGCGGCGGACTTGGTGACCCAGCTGTCGTGCGTACCGCTGTTGACGCACTTCTGGAAGGCGGGCGTGTCGAGACCCTTCACCTTGCCCGCCAGCTCGATCAGCTTGGCGTTGCTGGAGAAGGCGTCGTCCGTCTCCTTGGGCTGGTTCTCGTACAGCACGTCGTGGAAGTCGCGGAACTTTCCGGCGTCCTGGGCGCAGGCCGCCGCGTTGGCCGCGCGCTTGGAGCCGGTGCCGCCGAGGTTGCCGTCGATGATCGTGACCAGGTGGTACTGCACCTTGAGCTGCCCGGAGTCGGTCAGCTCGTGGAGCGTCGGGCGGTACGCCGTCTCGAAGGCCTGGCAGGCCGGGCAGCGGAAGTCCTCCCACACCGTGAGCGTCGGCTTGGCGCTGTCCTTGCCGACCTGGATCGCCAGGCTGTCCTTGCCGGTCGCCCCGGAGGGCGCCACGACCGGGCCCGTGCTCTTGCTGCCGCTGTCGTCCTTCTTGTGGTTCGCGGCGAGGACGCCGACCACCGTCGCCAACCCCAGCACGCAGACGACGCTCGCGGCCACGATCAGCGTGCGCCGCCGCCGCTCCGCGGACTTCTGCTTCTCACGCTCTGCCGCCAGCCGCTCGCGGGCGGTGCGCTTTCCGTCACGGTTCTTCTCGCTCACACCCCGCAGAACGAACCGGGGAGGCGCAGCGCGCCTCCCCGGTCCCAGGTCCACCCATACGAGGGACCAGTCGTTCGGTTACGCCTGTCCGCGCACGCCCTTGGCGAGTTCACCGGCGAGCGTGCGGACCGCCTCGACGCCGGCCGCGTCGTCCGGCGCGTCCAGCATCCGCTTGACGAAGGCCGAGCCGACGATCACGCCGTCCGCGAAGCGGGCCACCTCGGCGGCCTGCCGGGCGTCGGAGACACCGAGGCCGACACAGACGGGCGTGTCGGTGGTGGCCCGGGTGCGCTCGACGAGGTCCTGCGCCTGCGCGCCCACGGACTCACGGGTGCCGGTGACGCCCATGAGCGAGGCGGCGTAGACGAAGCCGGTGCCGACCTTGGTGATCTCGGCGAGGCGCGCGTCCTTGCTGCTGGGCGCGACCACGAAGACCGTGGCGAGCCCGTGCTTCTCCGCGTGCTCCCTCCACAGCCCGGCCTCCTGGACGGGCAGGTCGGGCAGGATGCACCCGGCGCCGCCCGCCTCGGCCAGTTCGGCGGTGAAGCGCTCGACGCCGTAGCGGTCGATGGGGTTCCAGTACGTCATGACGAGTACGGGCTTGCCGGTCGCCGCGTGGGTCTCGCGGACCGTGCGCATGACGTCCGCGATCTTGACGCCGCCGCGCAGGGCGATGTCGTCGGCGGTCTGGATGACGGGGCCGTCGAGGACGGGGTCGCTGTGCGGCAGGCCCACCTCCACGACGTCCGCGCCGCCGTCGAAGGCCGCCTTGATGGCCTCGATGCCGCCGTCCACGGTCGGGAACCCGGCCGGGAGATAGGCGATGAGCGCGGCGCGTCCCTCGGCCTTGGCGGCGGCGAGGGTGTCGGACAGCAGCTGAATGTTCCCGCTCACTTGGCGTCCCCCTCGATCTCGGCGGTGTCGGCCGCGTTGGCCGCGACGGTGGCGTCGGTCCCGTTGTCGTACAGGCCGAAGTAGCGCGCGGCCGTGTCCATGTCCTTGTCGCCGCGCCCGGACAGGTTGACGACGATCAGGCCGTCCTTGCCCAGCTCCCTGCCGACCTCCAGCGCACCGGCGAGCGCGTGGGCGCTCTCGATGGCCGGGATGATGCCCTCCGTGCGGGACAGCAGGCGCAGGGCCTGCATGGCCGCGTCGTCGGTGACCGCGCGGTACTCGCCGCGGCCGGAGTCCTTGAGGTAGGAGTGCTCCGGGCCGATGCCGGGGTAGTCCAGTCCGGCCGAGATCGAGTACGGCTCGGTGATCTGGCCCTCCTCGTCCTGGAGGACGTAGGAACGGGAGCCGTGCAGGATGCCGGGCTCGCCCGCGGTGAGGGTCGCCGCGTGCTCGCCGGTCTCGACGCCGTGGCCTGCGGGCTCGCAGCCGATGAGGCGTACGCCGGCGTCCGGGATGAAGGCGTGGAACAGGCCGATGGCGTTCGAGCCGCCGCCGACACAGGCGATCGCCGCGTCGGGGAGGCGGCCGGCGCGCTCCAGGATCTGACGGCGTGCCTCTACGCCGATGACCCGGTGGAAGTCGCGGACCATCGCCGGGAAGGGGTGCGGGCCCGCGACCGTACCGAAGAGGTAGTGCGTGCGGTCGACATTGGCGACCCAGTCGCGGAACGCCTCGTTGATCGCGTCCTTGAGGGTGCGGCTGCCGGACTTCACGGCGATGACCTCGGCGCCGAGCATGCGCATACGGGCCACGTTCAGCGCCTGGCGCTGGGTGTCGATCTCGCCCATGTAGATGGTGCATTCGAGGCCGAAGAGCGCGCAGGCGGTGGCCGTCGCCACGCCGTGCTGGCCGGCTCCGGTCTCCGCGATGACCCTGGTCTTGCCCATGCGCTTGGTGAGCAGGGCCTGGCCGAGGACGTTGTTGATCTTGTGGGAGCCGGTGTGGTTCAGGTCCTCGCGCTTGAGGAAGATCCGGGCGCCGCCCGCGTGCTCCGCGAAGCGGGGGACCTCTGTGAACGCGCTTGGCCTGCCGGTGTAGTTGACCAGGAGGTCGTCCAACTCGCGGGCGAACTCGGGGTCGTGCTTGGCCTTGTCGTACTCGACGGCCACCTCGTCGACGGCGGCCACGAGGGCCTCCGGGATGAACTTGCCGCCGAAGGCGCCGAAGTAGCCTTCGGGGCTGGGGATTTGACCGTCGGGGTCGGGGATGAAGAACTCGCTGGGCATGCGGAAACCTCACGGTGAGTTTGTGGGAAATCACTAATCGCCGTGGGACGGGGGGTTGTTAGTTGGCTGCGGGCCCGTTGGGGCTGGTCGCGCCCACGCGGCGGAGCCGCATATTAGAAGCGCCCCGCGCCCCTGAAGACCTCGTGCCATCGCATGCCGTTCACTTGCCCTGGTTCGTCTCCGATGACGTACCGGACTCTGCGGCCGTGCACCCGGCGGGCGGGCGCACGGCAACCACGGGGGCGGCAGCCGCGCGCCAGGCGGGCGTACCGGTCCGTGGGAGAGGTCGTCGGAGTCATCGCGGAAAACTCTACCGGGTGATCAGCTGCGGCCGTGGCGCAGTGCCGGGTGTTCGCCTGCTGCCACCAGGTCCGAGACCGCGGACTTGGGGTCGCGGCCGGTGACCAGGGACTCGCCCACCAGGACCGCGTCGGCGCCGGCGTTGGCGTAGGCGATGAGGTCGTGGGGGCCGCGGACTCCGGACTCGGCGATCTTGACGATGTGGGCCGGGATCTCGGGGGCGACGCGCTCGAAGGTGGAGCGGTCGACCTCGAGGGTCTTGAGGTTGCGGGCGTTGACGCCGATGATCTTCGCGCCGGCGTCGACCGCGCGGTCGACCTCGTCCTCGTCGTGGACCTCGACGATCGGCGTGAGGCCGATGGACTCGGCGCGCTCGATGAGGGACTCCAGGGCGGGCTGGTCCAGGGCCGCGACGATCAGCAGGGCGAGGTCGGCGCCGTAGGCCCGGGCCTCCCAGAGCTGGTACGACGTGACGATGAAGTCCTTGCGGAGGACCGGGATGTCCACCCGCGCGCGGACGGCCTCCAGGTCGGCCAGGGAGCCGCCGAAGCGGCGCTGCTCGGTGAGGACGGAGATGACGGCGGCGCCGCCCGCCTCGTAGTCCGCCGCGAGGCCCGCCGGGTCGGCGATCGCCGCGAGGGCGCCCTTGGAGGGGCTGGAGCGCTTGACCTCGCAGATGACCTTGACGCCGTCGCCGCGCAGGGCCGCGACGCCGTCCTTGGCCGCGGGTGCCTTCGCCGCGCGCTCCTTGAGCTCGTCGAGGCTGACGCGCGCCTGCCGTTCCGCCAGGTCGGCACGGACTCCGTCGATGATCTCGTCGAGCACACTCACGCGAGCGGCCCCCTTCCTGACGGTGGAAAAGCAATGGTCACATCTGACCTCGATGGTATCCGGAGGAAGGCGTAGGCCTCGCATCCGGTTGACGGCGGTCCCAGTACCTGGACAGCGGTGGGTTGATCAAGGGTGTAGCCAGCCACCGAACGGCAGGTTCCGGACAACCGTGAAGACCAGCACCAATGCGCCCAGAGTCCAGAGCTGGACCCCGCCGAGTTCGATCCGCAGCGGTCGGCCGCGGGCCGCGCGGACCACCCAGACGGTCCATACGACCGTGAAGGCCAGATAGCCCACCACGGCGATCGCGTTGTCCTGGAGGGCGGCGAGGAAGTCGCCGTGGATGAACTCGTGCGCGCTGCGCAGGCCGCCGCAGCCGGGGCAGTACAGGCCGGTGAGGCGGTACAGGGGGCAGACGGGGTAGTGGCCGGGCTGGTTCGGGTCGACCGTGCCGACGTACGCGAAGGCTCCCGCGACGGCTGCCAGGATGCCCGCGGGCACGGCTACGCGGTTCAGCACGGAGGCGGAACCGGGGGCGCGGGTCGGGATGCTCCGGCTGTCGCTGTCGGCGTTCACGTCACGCATTGTGCCCCCTGTCGCGCGTGAGGGGCGGTTCCCGGTGTGTCCGGGACCGCCCCTCCACGAAGTGGTGGCCGACAGCAGCTACGGCTCAGCTGTCGGCGTGCGCCGTCTTGCCGAGCAGCTCGGTCAGGTCCTGGGGACGGTCCTTGGGCATGCCCATACCCATCGCGCTCATGACCCAGCCGACGATGCCGCCGATGACCGTGATCGCCATACCGGCCCAGAAGCCGATCGGCTGCGCCATGACCATGAAGGCGCCGGCGACCAGGAACCCGATGAAGATGATGGTGGTACCGGTCCAGGCGGCCAAAGTGTGACCGTGGCTGTTGCCCGCCATGACGTGCTCCTCGTTGCTGTGTACGTGTGTGAGCAGACGCTCACGGCTCATTGTTCCGCACGCGTGCGTGTGCGGTGCTTCGGGGTGGGTCGTCTCGCGCGTCGGCCCGGCTACGCCCCGGTGGGGTCCTCGCCCCGGTCCAACGCCTTCCAGATGTCCTCGGGACGGTCAGGGTCAACCACCGGAGCCCGCCGGGGGCGAAGCGCGCCGTTGCGTTCGTAGCGGCCGGACATGGCGGGCCAGCGGCGGCCGTAGAGGAGGGCGAGGAGGCCGGCCAGCAGGATCAGGGCGCCGCCGACCGCGGCGACGTAGGGCCAGGCGGTGTGGTCGAAGGCGTGCACGGCGGACGAGGTGCCGCCGGAGGCCTGGGTGGCCTTGTCGTCCAGTGCCGAGCTGTCGGAGGCGCCCAGGAGGGCGGCGACGACGATGCCCGCGCCGGAGAGCGCGAGGAGGGCGGAGACCGCGAAGCGGCCGGTCCTGCGGACGGCGAAGACGGCGACGAGCGCGGCGAGGCCCACTATGGCGAGCGCCGCGGGCACACCCGTGACGTCGCTGCCCTTGGCGGACAGCGGGAACGGGTCGCCCGCCACCGTCGCGATCCCCTCCGACCAGCGCTGACGGGTGGCCAGCAGCGCCACGGCCGCGCCGAGCGCACCGCTCATCAGCGCTACGGCGAGGCTGCGGCGGCCGGCGCGTGCGGGGCCTTCGCCTTCGGAACGGGGGTGAGGAACAGCTGCAGTCACGTAGTCCACTATCGCTCGAACCCCGGGCGAACCGTCACCCGGGGTTCATATGACCCTCGTCCTATTGCCCGAGCCGGTTCGCCGTGTGCACGGCGCGGAGGACCGCCGCCGCCTTGTTGCGGCACTCCTGGTCCTCCAGTTCCGGGTCCGAGTCGGCGACGATGCCGGCGCCCGCCTGGACGTAGGCCGTGCCGTCGCGGAGGAGGGCCGTACGGATGGCGATGGCGGTGTCGGAGTCGCCGGCGAAGTCGAGGTAGCCGACGCAGCCGCCGTACAACCCCCTTCTGGAGGGCTCCAGTTCGTCGATGATCTGCATCGCGCGGGGCTTGGGCGCGCCGGAGAGGGTGCCGGCCGGGAAGCAGGCGGTGAGGACGTCAAAAGCGGTGCGGCCGGGGGCCACGCGGCCGGTGACCGTCGAGACGATGTGCATCACGTGCGAGTAGCGCTCCACCGACATGAAGTCGACGACCTCGACCGAGCCGGGCTCGCAGACGCGTCCCAAATCGTTACGGCCGAGGTCGACCAGCATGAGGTGTTCGGCGCGCTCCTTGGGGTCGGCGAGGAGTTCGTCGGCGAGGGCCTGGTCCTCCTGCGGGGTGGCGCCGCGGTGCCGGGTGCCGGCGATGGGGTGGACCATCGCGCGGCCGTCCTCGACCTTGACGAGGGCCTCCGGGGACGAGCCGACCACGTCGAAGCCGTCGAAGCGGAACAGGTACATGTACGGGGACGGGTTGGTGGCGCGCAGCACCCGGTACACGTCCAACGCGCTTGCCGTGCAAGGGGTTTCGAAGCGCTGGGAGGGGACGACCTGGAAGGCCTCGCCCGCGCGGATGCGCTCCTTGATGTCCTCGACGGCCACCTTGAAGTCGGGGCCGCCCCACAGCGCGGTGTACTCGGGGAGCTCGGAGGGCGGGAGCTGGGCGGGCGGCTGGGCCACCGGGCGGGAGAGGTCCGCCTCCATGGCGTCCAGGCGGGCCACCGCGTCGGCGTAGGCCTCGTCGACGCCCGTGTCGAGGTCGTTGTGGTTGATCGCGTTGGCGATCAGCAGGACCGAGCCCTCCCAGTGGTCCATCACGGCGAGGTCGCTGGTGAGGAGCATGGTCAGCTCGGGGAGCTTGAGGTCGTCCCGCTCGCCGGGGCCGATCTTCTCCAGGCGGCGGACGATGTCGTAGCCGAGATAGCCGACCATGCCGCCGGTGAAGGGCGGCAGGCCCTCCTGGTGGGGGGTGTGCAGGGTGTCGATGGTGGCGCGCAGGGCGGCGAGGGGGTCGCCGTCGACCGGGACGCCGACGGGCGGGGTGCCGAGCCAGTGGGCCTGCCCGTCGCGCGCGGTGAGGGTGGCGGCGCTGCGGACGCCCACGAAGGAGTACCGAGACCATTGAAAAGCTGTGCGGCCGTTCTCCGCGGACTCCAGGAGGAAGGTGCCGGGGCGCTCCGCGGCGAGCTTGCGGTAGAGCGCGACCGGGGTGTCGCCGTCGGCGAGGAGCTTGCGGGTGACCGGGATGACGCGACGGTCGGTGGCCAGCTTGCGGAACGTGTCAAGGTCCATGGCGGCTGACCCTACTGATCCGAGGCGGTGGTGCTGGAATCAACGCCTTCTTTAAGAAGACTCTCGTCAACCAGCTCTTCCTTGAGCAGCACGTCCGCGTCGAAGCAGGTGCGGGCGCCGGTGTGGCAGGCGGCACCGATCTGGTCGACCTTCACCAGGACCGTGTCCGCGTCGCAGTCCAGGGCGACGGACTTGACGTGCTGGAAGTGGCCGGAGGTGTCGCCCTTGACCCAGTACTCCTGGCGGCTGCGGGACCAGTAGGTGCAGCGGCCGGTCGTCAGGGTGCGGTGCAGCGCCTCGTCGTCCATCCAGCCGAGCATGAGCACCTCACCGGTGTCGTACTGCTGGGCGATGGCGGGGACGAGCCCGTCGGCGCTCCGCTTGAGGCGGGCGGCGATCTCGGGGTCGAGGCTGCTGGACTGGGGCGCGCTGGTCATGGGCCCATTGTGCCGCGCGGCACCGACAGCCCAGGCCGACGTCCACTGTGCGGACCCGGTGGGCGGTCGTAGGCTGACGGTATGTCGACCTTCGCCAAGCGTGAACGACTTCTTCTCGCCGACCTCCTGGAGACGACGGGCCCGGACGCCCCGACCCTCTGCGAGGGCTGGCAGACCCGTGACCTGGCCGCGCACGTGGTGGTGCGCGAGCGCCGCGCGGACGCCGCCGGCGGCATCATGATCAAGCAGCTCGCGCCGCGCCTGGACCGGGTGATGGCGGAGTTCGCGGCCAAGCCGTACGAGGAGCTGATCCAGCTCATCCGTACGGGCCCGCCGCGCTTCTCGCCGTTCCAGCTCAAGCAGCTCGACGAGGCGTCCAACACGGTCGAGTTCTACGTCCACACCGAGGACGTACGGCGGGCCCAGGAGGACTGGACTCCGCGCGAGCTGGACCCGGTGTTCCAGGACGCCCTGTGGTCGCGGCTGGAGCGCATGGCCCGGCTGGTGGGCCGGAGCGCGCCGACCGGGCTGGTGCTGCGCCGCCCGGACGGGCAGACCGCGGTCGCCCACAAGGGAGCGCCGGTCGTGACGGTGACCGGCGAGCCCTCGGAGCTGCTGCTGTTCGCACACGGACGGCAGAACGTGGCCAAGGTGGAACTGGACGGCGACGAGAACGCGATCGCCAAGCTCCACGAGGCCAAGCAGCTGGGAATCTGAGGTTCAGTCGGGCAGTTCGGCCCGACGCAGGTCCCGTACGGACAGGGCGACGACCCCGCCGAGACCGCAGACCACCGCGCTCACCACGAACACCGGGCCGGTGCCCCACACGCCGATCGCCGCCGCCGACAGTGGCATGGTGAGGGGGGCGAGGCCGAGGCTGACCAGGCTGGAGAGGGCGGTGACGCGGCCGAGGTAGGCGGGGTCGGAGTGGGTCTGGAGCAGGGCGACGCACAGGGCTCCGCTGAGCCCGGCCAACAGCCCGACGAGCAGGGCCACCCCTACGGCCGCGAGAACGCTCGGGACGTAGGCGAGGGCGGCGATCGTGATCGAGCCCGCGATGATCGACCACGCGGCGACCTGCCCCGCGCGCGGCAGCCTGCCCCGTACGGCCAGCGTCATCGAGGCACTGCCCGCACCGACCCCGAAGCCGGCGAGCACCCAGCCCATTCCGGACGCTCCCCAGCCGCGCTGGTCCACGAGCAGGGTCAGCCCCACGTTGAACGGCGCGACGAAACCCAGGTCACCGAGGGCTATCGCGAGCATCAAGGGGGCGAGGACGCGGTGCCGGCGGATGTAGCGGAGACCGGTCACCAGGTCGCGCCAGGCGGTGGTCGGAGTCCCGGTGGCCGTGTCGTCCGGCGGCAGTTCCCGGACCCGTACGGAGATCAGCAGCGGTACCGATGTCGCGATCAGCAGCCCGGCCAACCCGAACGCGGTCGCCGCGCCCCCGAACGCCACGGCGAGACCGCCGAGCGGGGCGCCGAAGATCACGGCGAACCGGTACGCGAGGCCCCGCATGCCCTGCACCCTGGCGAGCTGCGCCTTGCCGGTGATGCGGGCGGGCAACGCGCCCACGGCGGGTACGAAGACGGCGTCCACGGTGCCGAAGACCAGGGCGAGCGCGGCGAGCGGCCACAGCCCCAGGCCGGTGAGGAACAGCAGCGCGGCCACGGCGAGTACGGCCGCGCAGCGCACGGCGTCACTGCCGATGACGACCCGGCGCGGTCCGAAGCGGTCGGCGATCACTCCGCCGCCCAGCATCAGCACGGCACGCGGCAGCGCGCTGACCGACATCACCAGGCCCGCCTGCGCCGGGGATCCGGCCTGTACGGCGGCCCAGGACAGGGCGATGTAGTAGACGCCGTCGCCTGCCATCGACGCCGCGTAGGCACCGAGCCAGCGCAGGACGTTGGGGTCGCGGTGAGCGGGTCTGCCGGGGGCTATGAGCGCGGTGGTCAAGGGAGTTGGCCCTCTCGGAGACTCAGACTCGGAAGGGGAAGCCGTACGTGTGCACCGCGACGTTCTCGCGGCCCTCGGTGTCACCGTCGGCGACGGCGGCCCGGCTCGCCTCCTGGTATCGGCGCACGACGTCGCCCAACTCCTTGGACAGCTCGGCCAGTTCGGCCGGGGTGAGCCGCAGCAGCCACTCGGAGTTGTCGGCGGCCGATGTCCACTCGTCGCTCCAGTAGGCACGCTCGTCGATGTAGCGCCGGTACATGTCGGTCCGCTGGTCGAGGAACATACGGCTGGCCGCAGTGTGCACGGCCGCCTTCTCCGGGGCGTCCCGGAAATCCTCGTCACGGACGCTCACGCCGTCCGAGGCGGGCTGCCACCACCGCTCCCGGCCATCCCCGCTGCGCGGCTCGGCCTCCTCGATCAACCCGTGCTCGGCCAGCTTGCGCAGGTGATAGCTGACCAGCGAGACGGCCTCGTCGACCTGCTCGGCGAGCTGCGAGGCGGTCGCCACCCGGGCGAGGAACAACAGCCGGTACAGCTGGGCCCGCAGCGGGTGCGCGATGGCCTTGAGCGTGCCCACATCCGTGATGCGACGGTCTCTCTTCTTGTCAGCCACCCCCTCACGCTAGAAGCGAAAGGAAAGTTGCGCAATATTTATTGCGCAAATTTCCTTTCGCTTCTGCCCAAGAGGAAGCATGCGTAAGCCCCGACCGCCAGGCGGTCGGGGCTTACAACGCCTCCACAGGAGGGGTCACCGCACCGGGTGCCCCGCCTCCCGCAGCGCCTGCTTGACCTCGCCGATCCGCAGATCCCCGAAGTGGAAGACGGAGGCCGCCAGCACCGCGTCCGCGCCCGCCGCGACCGCCGGCGGGAAGTCGGCGAGCTTGCCCGCACCGCCGGAGGCGATGACCGGCACGGTCACGTGCTTGCGGACCGCCGCGATCATCTCCAGGTCGTAGCCGTCCTTGGTGCCGTCCGCGTCCATCGAGTTGAGGAGGATCTCCCCGGCGCCCAACTCGGCGGCCCGGTGCGCCCATTCGACGGCGTCGATGCCGGTGCCCTTGCGACCGCCGTGGGTGGTCACCTCGAAGGAGCCCTCGGGAGTCCGGCGCGCGTCGACCGACAGCACCAGCACCTGCCGCCCGAACCGCTCCGCGATCTCCTTGATCAGCTCGGGCCGGTTGATCGCCGCCGTGTTGACGCCGACCTTGTCCGCGCCCGCCCGCAGCAGCTTGTCCACGTCCTCGGCCGTGCGGACGCCGCCGCCGACCGTGAGCGGGATGAAGACCTGCTCGGCGGTGCGGCGGACCACGTCGTACGTCGTCTCGCGGTTGCCGGAGGACGCGGTGATGTCCAGGAAGGTCAGCTCGTCGGCGCCCTCGGCGTCGTAGACCTTGGCCATCTCGACGGGGTCGCCCGCGTCGCGCAGGTTCTGGAAGTTGACGCCCTTGACGACCCGGCCGTTGTCGACGTCCAGGCAGGGGATCACGCGTACGGCGAGGGTCATGAGGAACCCTCCCCTCGGTACGCCTCCACCTCGACCTCGACGACCAGGCTGGGGTCGACGAAACCGGACACGATGATCATGGACGCGGCGGGCCGGATGGCGTCGAAGAGTTCCTTGTGTGCGCGGCCCACGTCCTCGACGTCCCGCGCGTGGGTGATGTACATGCGGGTGCGCACCACATCCCCACGGCCCAGACCCAGCTGCTCCAGCGCCGCGAAAGCGACGTTGAACGCGTTGACCGTCTGCTCGTAGGGACCGCCCCCGGCGATCTCGCCGTCCACTATCGACGTGCACCCGGAGACCAGCACCAGGCCGTTCGGCAGCTCCACCGCGCGGGAGTAGCCGAAGGCGTCCTCCCAGGGCGCGCCGGTCGTGACGCGTCGTAGCTCGGTCACCGGGCCACCGCCTCCAAGGCCTCTTCCAACGTGAACGCCTTCGCGTACAGGGCCTTCCCGACGATGGAGCCCTCGACACCGAGGGGTACCAGCTCGGAGATGGCGCGGAGGTCGTCGAGCGACGACACGCCGCCGGAGGCCACGACCGGGCGGTCGGTCGCCGCGCAGACGTTGCGCAGCAGCTCCAGGTTGGGGCCCTGGAGGGTGCCGTCCTTCGCGATGTCGGTGACCACGTAGCGGGCGCAGCCCTCGGAGTTGAGGCGGTCCAGGGTCTCGTAGAGGTCGCCGCCGTCGCGGGTCCAGCCACGCCCGCGCAGGGTCGTGCCGCGTACGTCGAGGCCGACCGCGATCTTGTCGCCGTGCTCGGCGATGACCTTGGCGACCCACTCCGGGGTCTCCAGGGCGGCCGTTCCCAGATTCACCCGGGTGCAGCCGGTGGCGAGGGCCGCGGCGAGCGTGTCGTCGTCGCGGATGCCGCCGGACAGCTCGACCTTGATGTCCATGGCGCCGGTGACCTCGGCGATGAGCTTGCGGTTGTCGCCGGTGCCGAACGCGGCGTCCAGGTCGACGAGGTGCAGCCACTCGGCGCCGGAGCGCTGCCAGGCGAGGGCGGCCTCCAGGGGGGAGCCGTAGGAGGTCTCGGTCCCGGACTCGCCGTGGACGAGGCGGACGGCCTGGCCGTCACGGACGTCGACGGCGGGGAGGAGTTCGAGCTTGGCCATGGTCTACAGGGTTCCGATCCAGTTGGTGAGCAGCTGCGCTCCGGCGTCGCCGGACTTCTCGGGGTGGAACTGGGTGGCCCACAGGGCGCCGTTCTCCACGGCGGCCACGAAGGGCTTGCCGTGCGTCGACCAGGTCACCAGGGGGGCGCGCATCGCCGGGTTGGAGACTTCGAGGGACCAGTCGTGGACGGCGTAGGAGTGCACGAAGTAGAAGCGCGCGTCGGCGTCCAGGCCCGCGAAGAGCTGGGAGCCGGCCGGGGCGTCTACGGTGTTCCAGCCCATGTGGGGCACGATCTCGGCCTGCAGCGGCTCGACCGAGCCGGGCCACTCGTCCAGGCCCTCGGTCTCCACGCCGTGCTCGATGCCGCGCGCGAACAGGATCTGCATGCCGACGCAGATGCCCATCACCGGGCGCCCGCCGGCCAGCCGACGGCCGACGATCCAGTCGCCGCGCGCCGAGCGCAGGCCCTCCATGCAGGCGGCGAAGGCGCCGACGCCGGGCACCAGCAGGCCGTCCGCGTTCATGGCCTTGTCGTAGTCACGCGTTATCTCGACCTCGGCACCCGCGCGCGCGAGGGCACGCTCGGCGGAACGGACGTTCCCGAAGCCGTAGTCGAAGACGACCACCTTCTTCGACGCCTTCTTGGATGTGCTCGTGGCTGCGCTCAATTCCACACCTCCAGCCTCATGACCCCGGCCACCAGGCACATCCCGGCGGCGATGGAGATCAGCACGATGAGCTGGCGCGGCATCTTCTGCTTGACGAAGGAGTAGACCCCGCCGAGCAGGAAGAGCCCGACGACGATGAGGAGGCTCGACAGGCTGGTCACAGCGCGCCCTTCGTGGAGGGGAGGATGCCGGCCGCGCGCGGGTCGCGCTCGGAGGCGTACCGCAGGGCGCGCGCGAGGGCCTTGAACTGGCACTCCACGATGTGGTGCGCGTTGCGCCCGTAGGGCACGTGCACGTGCAGCGCGATCTGGGCCTGGGCCACGAAGGACTCCAGGATGTGCCGGGTCATCGTGGTGTCGTACTCGCCGATCATCGGCGCCATGTTCTCGGGCTCGGTGTGCACGAGGTACGGGCGGCCGGAGAGGTCGACGGTGACCTGGGCGAGGGACTCGTCCAGCGGGACCGTGCAGTTGCCGAACCGGTAGATCCCGACCTTGTCGCCGAGCGCCTGCTTGAAGGCGGCGCCGAGGGCGAGGGCGGTGTCCTCGATGGTGTGGTGGGAGTCGATGTGCAGATCGCCCTCGGTCTTCACGGTGAGGTCGAACAGACCGTGCCGGCCGAGCTGGTCGAGCATGTGGTCGTAGAAGCCGACTCCTGTCGACACGTCGACCTTGCCGTGGCCGTCGAGATCGATCTCGACGAGGACCGACGTCTCCTTGGTCGCCCGCTCCACACGTCCTACGCGGTTCATGTGCTCTGCTCCTTCATCAACTCACGGACCGCGTCGAGGAACGCGTCGTTCTCTTCGGGGGTTCCGGCGGAGACCCGCAGCCACCCCGGGATGCCGTTGTCCCGGACCAGGACGCCCCGGTCGAGGATCGCCTGCCAGGCGGTGTGGGAGTCCGCGAACCGGCCGAACTGCACGAAGTTGGCGTCGGACTCGACGACTTCGCAGCCGAGGGCCCGCAACTCCCTTACCAGCCGGTCCCGTTCGCCCTTCAGTTGCTCCACATACCCGAGCAGCGTGTCGGTGTGCTCCAGGGCGGCCAGCGCGGTCGCCTGGGTGACGGCCGACAAGTGGTAGGGCAGCCGGACGAGTTGGACGGCGTCGACGACCGCCGGGTGCGCGGCGAGATAGCCCAGGCGCAGCCCGGCCGCCCCGAACGCCTTCGACATCGTGCGCGAGACGACGAGATTCGGCCGACCTTCGAGCAGCGGCAGCAGCGAGTCGCCGTGGCTGAACTCGATGTACGCCTCGTCGACGATCACCATCGACGGCTTGGCGGCCTGCGCGGCCTCGTACAGCGCGAGCACCGTCCCGGGCGGAACGGCGTTGCCTGTGGGGTTGTTGGGGGTCGTGACGAACACGACGTCGGGCTTGTTCTCGGCGATCCAGCGCTCGGCGGCCGGGAGGTCGATCGAGAAGTCCTCGTTGCGCGGCCCGGAGATCCAGCCCGTGCCCGTGCCGCGCGCGATGAGCGCGTGCATCGAGTACGACGGCTCGAAGCCGATGGCGCTGCGGCCGGGGCCGCCGAAGGTCTGCAGCAGCTGCTGGATGACCTCGTTGGAGCCGTTGGCCGCCCACACGTTCTCGACGCCGACCCGGTAACCGCCGGTCTTCGTCAGGTAGTTGGCCAGCCCGATGCGCAACTCGACCGCGTCCCGGTCGGGATAGCGGTTGAGGCCGCGGGCGGCCTCGCGGACCCGCTCGGTGATCCGCTCGACCAGCGCCTCGGGCAGCGGGTAGGGGTTCTCGTTGGTGTTCAGCCGTACGGGGACGTCCAACTGGGGCGCGCCATAAGGGGACTTGCCGCGCAGTTCGTCCCGTACGGGAAGATCGTCGATGCCGGTCACTTGCTCTCTGGAACCTTCCATCCGAACCTCGCCTTGACCGCCGCGCCGTGCGCGGGCAGGTCCTCCGCCTCCGCCAGCGTCACCACGTGATGCGCTACGTCGGCGAGGGCGTCGCGGGTGTAGTCGACGATGTGGATGCCGCGCAGGAAGGACTGCACGGAGAGCCCGGAGGAGTGGCAGGCGCAACCGCCGGTCGGCAGCACGTGGTTGGAGCCGGCCGCGTAGTCGCCGAGGGAGACGGGCGCCCAGGGGCCGACGAAGATCGCGCCCGCGTTCCGCACCCGGTCGGCGACGGCAGCCGCGTCGGCCGTCTGGATCTCCAGGTGCTCGGCGCCGTACGCGTCGACGACCCGGAGCCCCTCGTCGATGCCGTCGACCAGGACGATCGCGGACTGCCGGCCGGCCAGCGCCGGGGCGATCCGGTCCTCGATGTGCTTGGTGGCCGCGACCTGCGGTTCGAGTTCCTTCTCGACCGCGTCCGCGAGCGTCACGGAGTCCGTGACCAGGACGGCGGCGGCGAGCGGGTCGTGCTCGGCCTGGCTGATCAGGTCGGCGGCGACGTGCACCGGGTCGGCGGTGTCGTCGGCGAGGACCGCGATCTCGGTGGGACCGGCCTCGGTGTCGATGCCGATCTTGCCCGTGAAGTAGCGCTTGGCGGCGGCGACCCAGATGTTGCCGGGACCGGTGACCATGTTGGCGGGCGCGCAGGACTCGGTGCCGTGGGCGAACATCGCGACGGCCTGGGCGCCGCCGACGGCGTAGACCTCGTCGACGCCGAGCAGTGCGCACGCGGCGAGGATCGTGGGGTGCGGCAGCCCGCCGAAGTCCGCCTGCGGCGGCGAGGCGAGGGCTACGGAGCCGACGCCGGCCTCCTGCGCGGGCACCACGTTCATGATCACGGACGACGGGTAGACGGACCGCCCGCCGGGTGCGTACAGCCCCACCCGGTCGACCGGCACCCACTTCTCGGTGACGGAACCGCCCGGCACGACCTGGGTCGTGTGGGTCGTACGGCGCTGCTCGCGGTGGACGAGACGGGCGCGCCGGATGGACTCCTCCAGGGCCGCGCGGACGGCCGGGTCGAGCTGTTCCAGCGCGTCGCTGAGGGCCTGGGCCGGGACCCGTACCGATTCCAGCCGCACGCCGTCGAACTTCTCGGCGAAGTCGATCAGCGCCGCGTCGCCCCGATGATGCACGGCCTCGCAGATCGGCCGCACCTTCTCCAGGGCGGCCGAGACGTCGAAGTCGGCTCGGGGCAGCAGGTCGCGCAGGGCGGGCCCTTCGGGGAGGGCGTCGCCGCGCAGATCGATTCGGGAGATCACGAGCCAATTCTCTCAGACGGCGATCGGGCGTCGTCCGCGCGTATCAATGGCTGATACAGAACGTGGCCGGAACCCGGAAGATCCCCTTCACGTCTAGTGTTCCGGGCGTTACTCAGCGGGCATGAACAGCTGTGCGAAACCCGTGAGCAGTCGAGAGGGATGACAGAGCAGTGACCGAGGGTGCCGGCCTCCGCGCGGGGGATGTGCCGGACGATGCGACCGCCGCCGAGGCCGGTATGTGGCAGGCCTTCCGCAACGGCAGCGTGTACGACCTGAGCAGCGGCGACACCGTCGTCGACGATCCGCACGGCGGACATCCGTGGGGCCCGGAGCGCACCGTACGGGCACGGTTCGTGTGCTGGCTCCTCCTGGACGGCCCGCCCGCGCTGTCGGGCCGGGTGGCCTCGCTGAAACTCACCGGAGTGCAGATCAGCGGCACCCTGGACCTGGCGGGCGGCACGATCACCCCCTTCGTCGAGCTGAAGGGCTGCCGCTTCGAGCACGAGATCCTGTTGCCGGAGGCCCGCTTCCAGACCGTACGGCTGGTGAACTGCTCGGTGCCGCGGCTGGAGGCGGCGCGGGTGCACACGGAGGGTGACCTGCATCTGCCGCGCTGCCGCTTCCACAACGGGGTGCGGCTGACCGACGCGCACATCGGCACCGATCTGCTGCTCAACCAGGCGATCGTGTACAGGGACCGCACGGGCCGTTCGATCGCCGCCGACGGCATGACCGTGGGGCAGGACCTCCAGGCCGAACTCCTCGAATCACACGGTGAGTTGAGCCTGCGCAGCGCGAAGGTCGGCGTCTCGCTGAGCCTGCGCGGCGCCCGGCTGGCCAACCCGTACTCGCGGCTCGCGCTGAACGCGCCGCAGCTGACCGTCGGCCGCACCCTGTACCTCACCCCGGCGGGCGTCGGCGGCCCCTGGCTGAGCGGCACCACACCCGCGCGCGGGACCCGCATCCAGCGCTTCACGTGCCAGGGCGGGGTGCGCCTGGACGACGGGCGGTTCGGGGACGCGGTGGACCTGGAGCGGGCCCGGTTCACCTTCACGGACGACCAGGAACTGTCGCTGCTGCGGGTCCAGGCGCCCGAACTGCGCTTCCTCGGGGAGAAACCGCAGCGCGGGAAGGTGGTGCTGTCGGGGGCGCGGGTCGTCAACCTGATCGACGGCAAGGACAGTTGGCCGGGTCCGGGCAACCTCCACATGGGCGGCTTCGTGTACGAGAACCTCGTACCGCAGGGCCCGTTCCCGCTGGAGGCCCGGCTCGACTGGGTGGCCGCCGCGACCGCCGAGTACAACCCGGAGCCGTACGAGCGGCTCGCGACCGTGCTGCGCAACGCCGGGGAGGACGAGGACGCGCGCGAGGTGCTGCTCGCCAAGCAGCGGCGGCGCCGGGAGAGTCTGCCCGTCGCGGCGAAGCTGTGGGGGTTCGCGCAGGACTGGACGGTCGCCTACGGGTACCGGCCGGGCCGGGCCGCGGTATGGATGGCGGTGCTGTGGGCGGCCGGTTCGCTGGCCTTCGCACACGCGGACCACGTGCCGGTGAGCAGCAGCGGGCATCCGCCGTGGAGTCCCGCCCTGTTCGCGCTGGATCTGCTGCTGCCGGTGATCGATCTGGGGCAGGTGGGCCAGTGGCAGTTGCACGGGGGCTGGCAGTGGCTGTCGGTGGCGCTGATCCTGCTGGGCTGGATCCTGGCGACGACGGTGGCGGCGGGGGCGACCCGGCTGCTCAGGCGGGGCTAGGGCCTGTCCGGGCACAGTTATCGAACAGGTGAGCAAAAGTCACCTTTTACCGGGGCTTGACCGAGAGGCGTACAACTTTCCACGGGGTGCCCAAACGGTCTGGCGCACTCCGGATCCCGGTCCTTCAATGGTCGGCACCATGGCTCTGCTGCGCGCTTTCATCCGTACCGCCCGGATGGCAAGGAACACCTCGCGGCTCGCCGCCGGACTGCCGGCCGACGACGAGGTACTCCTCGACGCGCCCGACGACCGGCTCGGCCCCGCGCTGGTCGCGGCCGGCCGCGGCGAGTACGGGCCGGCCGCCGAGCTGCTGGCCACCACCCGCGCGGCCGCCGAGTGGGAGGACCGCGACCGCTGCACCCGCAGGCTCGCGGCCTTCGCCCGCTCCCGTCCCGAGTGGCTGGCCGACTGGCGCGCCGCCGACCCGCACGACCCCGACGCGCTGCTGGTCGGCGCCCAGCTGGCGGTGGACCGCTGCTGGGAGTCGCCGGCCCGCGCCGAACTGCTCGGCGAACTCGGCCCGTTGATCACGGCGGCGGCCGAGGCCGAACCGCGCGACCCGGTGCCCTGGCGGATCGCCCTGGACCACGCGCGGGGCACCCACGCCGGGCACGCCGCCTTCGAACGGCTGTGGGGCGAGGCGGTCCGCCGCGCCCCGCACCACTACGGCTGCCATGTGGCCGCCCTCCAGTACCTCTCGGCCGCCTGCTGCGCCCAGTGGGGCGACACGCCCCACACCGAGCGGCCCTCCCACCGCGAGTGCTTCGACTTCGCCGAACGGGCCGCACAGGACGCCCTGCCCTGCTCGCTCGTCCAGGCGCTGCCCGTGCGGGCCGCCTTCGCCTGTCTGACCGACGGCTGCGGCGCCGCGGTGCCGCGAATCCGGCCGGACGCGCGCGGGACGGCGGTGGCGCGGGCACTGCCGGACGCGGGCGGGGAGGCAATGGCGCAGGCCCGGCCGGACGCGGGCGGAGCCGCGGTGCCGCGCGCCCGGCTGGACGCGGCGGCCGACCTCGCTATCGCCCTCTCGGCCGGCTACCCGGCGGGCGACCCCTGGCCCGCCGAGGTCCGCAACCTGCTGGCCTACGTCCTCGTCCGCCTCGAACGCTGGCCGGACGCCCTCGACCAGCTGCGCCTGATCGGCCCGCACGCCACGTCCTTCCCCTGGGACCGGATCTCGGACGACCCGCTCGGCCAGTTCCTGGAGGTGCGGGACGGGGTGCGGATCGCGGTGGCCTCGCAACTGCCCCTGGGCGGGCCGGTTCCGCCCGGTCTCACGGCGGTTCCGCGGCAGCCGTGGGGCTTCGAGGACGCGCCGCCGTATCCACGGAGTGAGCACGACGGTCGCGCCCGCTCCGGCGACCACTAGGCTTTTGCGCCGTGACCACCGTCCGGCTGCCGCTCTTCCCCCTGAACTCGGTTCTGTTCCCGGGGCTCGTGCTTCCTCTGAACATTTTCGAGGAGCGCTATCGCGCCATGATGCGCGAACTGCTCAAGACCCCCGAGGAGGAACCGCGCCGATTCGCCGTCGTCGCCATCCGTGACGGCCACGAGGTGGCCCACACCGCCCAGGGCATGCCGGACCAGACCGCCTTGCCCGAGCGCGGACCCACGGCCGGCTTCGGCCCCGACCCGCTCAAGGCCTTCCACTCCGTGGGCTGCGTCGCCGACGCGGCCACCATCCGCGAGCGCGCCGACGGCACCTTCGAGGTCCTGGCGACGGGCACCACCCGGATGCGGCTGCTCACCGTCGACGCCTCGGGCCCGTTCCTCACGGCCGAGCTGGAGGAGCTCCCCGAGGAGAAGGGCGACGAGGCAGGCGCGCTGGCAGAGGGAGTGCTACGCGCGTTCCGCCAGTACCAGAAGCGCCTCGCGGGCGCCCGCGAGCGTTCCCTGTCGACCGGCGACGCGGAACTCCCCGACGAACCGGCGGTGGTGTCGTACCTGGTAGCCGCCGCGATGATGCTCGACACGGCGACGAAACAACGCCTTCTCCAGGCCCCCGACACCGCCTCCCGCCTCCGCGACGAGCTGAAGCTCCTGCGCTCCGAGACGGCCATCATCCGCAACCTGCCGTCCCTGCCCGCCTCCGACCTGACGCGCAACCCGACGAGCCTGAACTGAGACCCCGATGGCGAAGAAGTCCAGGAAGCAACAACAGCCCCAGTCCGGCGGCACCCCGGCGACCGTCGCCCTGACGGCCGCCGGAGTGCCGTACGAGGTGCACGCCTACGACCACGACCCCGCCCACCCGTCCTACGGCGAGGAGGCGGCCGAGGCGATGGGGGTGTCTCCCGACCGGGTCTTCAAGACCCTGGTCGCGGACGTGGACGGGGCGCTGACGGTCGCGGTGGTCCCGGTGGCGGGCCAACTCGACCTGAAGGCCCTCGCCGCGGCGGTGGGCGGCAAGCGGGCCGCAATGGCCGACCCGACCCTCGCCGAACGCACCACGGGCTATGTCCGCGGCGGCATCTCCCCCCTCGGCCAGCGCAAGAAACTCCGCACAGTCCTCGACGACTCCGCCGCCACCCACCCCACGATCTGCGTCTCGGCCGGCCGCCGCGGCCTGGAGGTAGAACTCTCCCCCGACGACCTGGCCACCCTCACCGCCGCCGTACTGGCCCCCATCGGCCGTGCGTAACCCCTCGACGCCGCCCCCGTCCTCGGTTAAGCACAAGAGGCATGTCGAAGAAAACCAGGAAACGAAAGTGGCGCATCAAGAAACGCCGCTCGAACCATGGACACCGGCCGGCGTAGGAAGGTCTTTCAGCCCGTCCGGCGTTTGAGGACGAGGCCGTTCAGGCCGAAGCGGGGGTCTGGGGGCGGCAGCCCCCAGGGACGGGACGGGTAGGGGCGGCGGGGGCGAAGAAACCCCCCGCCCCTACGACATCGGCGCCCCGTAAACGTCGGTCGCAACACCTTGCGGCTCAGGATCCCGCGGCCCGAACAACGCGGTCAGCCCCAGATGAACGACCAGCGCCGCGATGGACCAGGCCAGCAACGCCCCCTTCGCCCCCAACTTCAGCGGCGCCGAGAACGTAACCCCCTTGCCCACGGACTTCGCATGCGCGAGCACGTCCTTCGTCGGCCCCAGCCACATCCCCAGCCGCCAGGCGAGCAGCGAGGCCAGCAGCCCACCCACGGTCAGAGCGACCACCAGCGGCACTCCCCCACGCCGCCGCAGCAGAAACGCGGCAAGGGCGCTCAGCACACCGAAACCCACCGCGAGCAGAGTGAACGTTCCGTCCACCCCCACCGCCTGCTCCCCCTCGGAGTCCTTGAGGTAGACGACCCAGCTCTTGTCGACCACGTCCCCGACCAGCGGCACATGCGGCGCCAGCCACCACCACAGCAGCCCGAGCAGCACCCCGCCGAGCGCGACGACGACCGTGGCGACGACGGCCTCGATCAGTTCGGTCTTCATTCCGGGCCCGTCCGCGCCGTAGGACGCGTCCTGCGGGGCGTACACGGGATACCCGGCGGGATACCCGGCGCTCGGGGCACCGGGGTCACCCTGGGGGCCCTGGTCGCCCGGCGGCTGCCACGGATCGTGCGAGGACTGGTCACGCGGTGGCGGAGGCGGAGTCAGCGGTGCGGTCACAACGCCATCGTGCCAGGCCCGGCTGTGCGGCGCGTCACCGGACGGCAGCCCGACGGTAGGCCCAGGCGGCGACGGCCAGCGAAACGACGCCGACCGCGGCGCATACGGCGAGGTCACCGAGGACGAGCGCCCAGTCGGGGTGCGCCGCGAAGGTCTGCGCGAAGGCCTCGACGCCGTAGGTCGAGGGCACCAGGTCCCGCAGGAACCGCACCGCGTCGGGCATCCGGTCGGCCGGCAACACACCGAGCAGCAGTGCCGCCGACATGCCCAACTGCCCGAGCAGCGTGGCGAGTTCGGGGCGCGGCGCAAGCAGCCCCAGAGCCGCGCCGAGCCCGGCCAGGGCAGCTCCGGCCAGCGGGACCACCGCCGCCAGGATCCAGATGTTCCCCATCGGCAGCCCGAACAGCACACACCCGAAGACGGCGGTGAGCGCGGTCCCCGGCACGGTGAAGGACGCGTACGCGCCCGCGGCGCCGAGCACGACGGCGGCGGGCGGCACCGGCAGGGTGGCGTAGTGGTCGAGCCCGCCGCTGCCGCGCAGCTGCCCGAAGTACTGCGCGAGCAGGTTCAGCCCGACGTAGGCGACGACCAGCACGGACGAGCCGGCGACGACGAACCGGGCGTCGTGGCTGCCGCCGTCGACGACCCCGCGCATCATGATCAGGATGCCGACCGACTGGAAGGTCGCCACGAACATCAGCGGGATCCGCGCGACCCGCGCCCGGGACAGCTGCGCCCGGTACACGGCGGCCATCGAGGGCCACAGCCGCGCCTTCGGCCCGAGCTCGGCAGCGCCTGCCCCGGCGGCCTGTGGCACGGCCAGCGGGCCACTCGGCAGAACATCGGCGGATACGACACTCACGTCGCGCTGCTCCTCTCGACGCCGGCAGTCGCGCTGTCCCATACGGATACGACGGCCCGTGTACTCATGCCTTCACCAGCCCCTGCCCGTTGCCGCCCAGCGTCAGATACACGTCCTCCAGGCTGGGCGTGGCCAGCGTGAAGTCGTCCAGGGCGGCGAAGGCGGCCCCGCCGGTCACCGTGGCGACGGCCACCCGGGCCTCCTCGGGGGCGAGCCGGAGCGTCCAGCGGCGGCCGGACTCGACGGCACGGTCCCGCAGCGCGGCGACCTCCGGGACGTCCAGCGGCGGTTTCTCCCGCCACACCAGCTCGACCCGGACCTCTCCGGCGACCTGTTCCTTGAGCCCGGCGGGGCTGTCGCAGGCGATGACCCGGCCCTGGTCGAGGACGGCGACCCGGTCGAGGACGGTCTCGGCCTCGATGACGTTGTGGGTGACGAGCAGCACGGTGGTCCCGCGCTCGGCCCGGCGCCGGTCGACGGCGGACCACACGGCCCGCCGCGCCACCGGATCCATCCCGGTGGTCGGCTCGTCGAGCACGAGCAGCGGGCGCTCCCCGACCAGCGCCGCGGCCACGCACGCCAGCCGCCGCTGCCCGCCGGACAGCTTCTTGAGCGGCCGCCCGGCAATGGCCGCAAGCCCCAACTCGTCCAGTACGGCGTCCCGTTCGGCCCGTGCCTCGCGCAGTTCCAGGCCGCGCAGCCGGCCGGTGGTCTCGGCGGCGAGCGACACGGTCAGTTCGTCGAGCGCGGTGGACTCCTGGCCGAGGTAGGCAAGGATCCGCGCGGCCCGTTCCGGGTGGCGCACGATGTCGTGCCCGAGGATCTCGACGCTGCCCGCGTCGGGCCGCATCAGGCCGGTGAGCTGGCGTACGAGGGTGGACTTGCCGGCGCCGTTCGGTCCGAGCAGTCCGAAGATCTCGCCCCGGCGGATGTCCAGGGTCACCGCGTCGGTGGCCCGCACCTCGGGGGTGCCCGGCGCACCGCGCCGGCCGCGCACCGCGGGATAGGTCTTGCTGAGTCCGCGCACCGCGCACACGACATCCCCACCGTGTCGAAGTGCCTGTCCCGCGCGCGTACTCACAAGGGACGAGACTACGGGGTCCGCGGCCCCCGCCCGCTCGCGGGTCGGTCGAGAACCGCAAATACCCCGGTAAAGAGCGTCAATCCCCCGCGGGGGCGTGCTCGGCCGCCGTGCGGACGTCGATCTCGCGCCAGAACCCGGCGCGGATCGCGTACCGGTCGTGCTCGTCGATCTGGTCGTCCTTGTGGGCGAGGAGTCCGAAGCGGGCCGCGTAGCGCAGCAGTTCCCCGTCGATGCGATGCGGCACTCGCGGATACATTCCCGAGAGTTTCTGCAGGTGGGCGCCCTGGTCGCCGAGGCGGCCCATCCACCGGCGGGCGAACACCTGCCCGACCTCGAAGGGGTCGCCGCCGACCGTGGTGATGTCCTCCTCGCGGTCGGCCCAGCGCTGCTCGGCGGTGGTCAGCTGCGCCAGCGTCGGCATAGAGGCGACCTCGGGCGGCTCGGCGGCCCCGCCCGGCCGGTCGACCCACCCTTTGTCGGAGGACCAGCGCAGGGTCGCGCTCGCGGGCTGCTGCGCGGGCGCGGCGGCCCCCGGGGCCTTGAGGCTCGCCAGGTCCTTCGGGGTGGGCACGCCCTTGGGCGCGGGCACCCGCTCCTGCGTGCCGTTCTCCGAACCGGCCTCGGCGGCGGCGTGCTCGCCGTCCTCGACGGGCCGCTCACGTGTCGCCGGCGCGGACTCGGGCAGCGGCGCGGACAGGATCGCCGCGATCTCCGGCCTGGGCACCGGCTGCGGCGCGCACACCCCACCGAGATCCTTCGCCCGTACGGCCTTGGTGATCCACGTCCGGTCGAGCACCCGCCGCTCGTCGGCCTCGGCGACCAGGTCCTCGGACTGGTTGTAGTCCCCGTCGGCGGCCTGCACGGCCCACAGGTGTACGGCGACGCCGTGCTCCTTGGCTGCCATCATGCCCGGCAGCAGGTCGCCGTCGCCGGTGACGAGGACGACGTCGGAGCAGGCGCGGTTGCGGGCCAGCTCGGTCAGTTCGGCGTGCATGGCGGCGTCGACGCCCTTCTGCGCCCAGCGGCCGTCGCTGCGGGTCAGGGCGCCGAGGCGGACGGTGACCCGGGGCATCACGCGCAGCCTGCGGTGCTCGGGCTGCGGGACGCGGTCGGGGGCGCCGTCGAACCAGTAGATGCGGAGCAGGGGCCGCTCCGTGTCGGACTCGGCGCGCTCGCGCAGGCCCTGGATGAGGGCGGCGTGATCGACGGTGATACGGGAACGCGAGGGCTCTCCGGCGAGGAGACTTGCCGCCGCCCCCAGCAGGTACCCGGCGTCCACCAGGACGATGCAGCGGTCCACGCGACTCACCCTCTTCCCGGTCGGTTTTGCTTCGGGCTCGCTTCGAGTCTGCCCGACCGCACTGGGGTTAACGGCCCGAAACTCGATCTTCGGCGTGGCGTTTCGGGGCTTCCGTCTCGCACCAACCATGTCACACACGGTAATTATCCGAAATGCGTTCTTCGTCAGCCTATGTGAATCTGGTCGCGGCCCTGGCCCCTAGATCCCCTTCAGGAGGCAGATCACCATGGCCAAGAACAAGCACCGTGACCGTAAGCAGCCGCAGTCGGAGCGCGCCCAGGAGCAGGCCACGTCGTCCTCGATGGAGGCACAGGCCGAACAGCGCATATCCCAGGCGACGCCGAGCGACATGGCCCGCAAGGGCAAACAGAAGCGCTTCGGCCACAACTGAGGCCCGCTTCAAGGGTTGTTGAACGACTGAGGGGCGCGTCCGTTGGCGGACGCGCCCCTCAGTCACTTCTGCAAGTCCCTTGCTCAGCCCGCCAGGCAGGCCGGGCCGAGCAGCACCTTCAGGTCGCCGAACAGGGCCGGGTCGGGCTTCACCCGGTGCCGGTCCAGGCGCAGCACGGTGGTCTTGGTCGGGCCCTGGAGCCTGATGCGGACCTCGCTGTCGCCGCGGTGGTGGCTGAGGATCTCGCCGAGCCTGCTCACCATCGGCGGGGTGACCCTGGTCGCCGGGATGGTGAGGATCACGGGCGCGTTGGTGCCCACGTTCGACACGTCCGGGACCTGCATCTCCATCGCGACCAGACGGGGCACGTCCTCGCGCTTGTCGAGGCGCCCCTTGACGAACACGATGGTGTCCTCGACGAGTTGGGTCGAGATGAGCTGGTAGGTCGCCGGGAAGAACATGCACTCGATGGAGCCCGCGAGGTCCTCGACGGTGGCGATCGCCCAGGCGTTGCCCTGCTTGGTCATCTTGCGCTGGAGGCCCGAGATGATGCCGCCGATGGTGACGACCGCGCCGTCCGCGTGCTCACCTCCGGTGAGCTGGGCGATGCCCGCGTCGGCCTTGTCGGTCAGCACGTGCTCCAGGCCGAACAGCGGGTGGTCGGAGACGTAGAGACCGAGCATCTCCCGCTCCTGGGCGAGGAGATAGGTCTTCTCCCACTCGTCGGTGGTGAACTCCACGTCGAGTCCGAAGCCGGGCTCGCTGGTGTCCTCGTCGCCCATGCCGCCGAAGAGGTCGAACTGCCCCTCGGCCTCCTTGCGCTTGACCGCCACCACGTTGTCGATCATCGGCTCGAAGTGCGCGGTGAGGCCCTTGCGGGTGTGCCCGAGGGTGTCGAACGCGCCTGCCTTGATGAGGGATTCGGTGGTGCGCTTGTTGCAGGCGGCGGCCTCGACCTTGTCCAGGTAGTCCGGGAAGGAGGCGTACTTCCCCTTCGCCTTGCGGGACCTGATGATCGAGTCGACCACGTTCGTACCGACGTTGCGCACGGCCTCCAGGCCGAAGAGGATCACGTCGTCGCCCTGGGCCGCGAAGTTGTGCACCGACTCGTTGACGTTCGGCGGGAGCACCTTGATCTTCATGCGCCGGCACTCGTTCAGGTAGATCGCGGACTTGTCCTTGTCGTCCTTGACCGAGGTGAGCAGCGCCGCCATGTACTCGGCCGGGTAGTTGGCCTTGAGGTAGGCGGTCCAGTACGAGACCAGGCCGTACGCGGCGGAGTGCGCCTTGTTGAACGCGTAGCCGGCGAAGGGGACCAGGACGTCCCACAGAGCCTGGATCGCCGCGTCGCTGTAGCCGTTCTTCCGGGCGCCCTCCTGGAAGATGGTGAAGTTCTTCGCCAGCTCGTCGGGCTTCTTCTTGCCCATGACGCGGCGCAGGATGTCGGCCTCGCCGAGCGAGTAACCGGCGACGATCTGGGCGGCCTTCTGCACCTGCTCCTGGTACACGATCAGGCCGTAGGTCACCGCGAGGACCTCCTCGAGAGGCTCCTCCAGCTCCTTGTGGATCGGGGTGATCTCCTGGCGCTTGTTCTTGCGCTCGGCGTAGTTGATGTGCGAGTTCATGCCCATCGGGCCGGGCCGGTACAGGGCCGAGACGGCGGAGATGTCCTCGAAGTTGTCGGGCTGCATCTGGCGCAGCAGCGAACGCATCGGGCCGCCGTCGAACTGGAACACGCCCAACGTGTCGCCTCGGCACAGCAGTTCATAGGTCTTGGGGTCGTCCAGCGCGACGTCGAGGAGCTGGAGCTTGACGCCCTTGTTGCTCTCCACCATCTTCACGGCGTCGTCCATGATGGTGAGGTTGCGCAGGCCCAGGAAGTCCATCTTGATCAGGCCGAGCGACTCGCACTGCGGGTAGTCCCACTGTGTGATGGTCACGCCGTCCGTGTGCCGCACCCAGATCGGGGCGTGGTCGACGATGGGCTCGCTGGACATGATGACGCCGGCCGCGTGCACACCCATCTGCCGGACCAGGCCCTCGACGCCCTTGGCGGTGTCGATGACCTTCTTGACGTCCGGCTCGTTCTCGTACATCCCGCGGATCTCGCCCGCCTCGCCGTAGCGGGGGTGCGAGGGGTTGGTGATGCCGTCGAGGTCGATGCCCTTGCCGAGGACGTCGGCGGGCATCGCCTTGGTGAGACGGTCGCCCATCGCGTACGGGTAGCCCAGCACGCGCGCGGAGTCCTTGATGGCGTTCTTGGCCTTGATCTTGCCGTAGGTGCCGATCATGGCGACCTTGTCGGCGCCGTACTTCTCCGTCACGTACCTGATCACCTCGACGCGCCGGCGCTCGTCGAAGTCGATGTCGACATCGGGCATGGAGACGCGCTCGGGGTTGAGGAACCGCTCGAAGATCAGACCGTGCGGGATCGGGTCGAGGTCGGTGATGCCCAGGGCGTACGCGACGATCGAACCGGCGGCGGAACCACGGCCTGGACCCACCGCGATGCCGTTGTTCTTGGCCCACATGATGAAGTCGGCGACCACGAGGAAGTAGCCCGGGAACCCCATCTGGATGATGACGTCCAGCTCGTACTCGACCTGCTTCTGGCGGTCCTCGGGGACGCCGCCCGGGAAGCGGCGCTCCATGCCCAGGCGCACCTCCTCCTTGAACCAGGTGACCTCGGTGTAGCCGTCCGGGATGTCGAATTTCGGCATGAGGTTCTTGGCCTCGAACATGCCGGTGGTGTCGATCTGTTCGGCGACCAGGAGGGTGTTGCGGCAGCCCTCCTGCCAGGCGTCCGAGGAGTCCACGGCGTACATCTCGTCCGTCGACTTCAGGTAGTAGCCGGTGCCGTCGAAGCGGAAGCGGTCCGGGTCGGAGAGGTTCTTGCCGGTCTGGATGCAGAGCAGGGCGTCGTGGGCGGTCGCCTCGTGCGCGTACGTGTAGTGCGAGTCGTTCGTCACCAGGGGCGGGATGCCGAGCTTGCGGCCGATGTCCAACAGGCCGTCACGGACCCGGCGTTCGATCTCGATGCCGTGGTCCATCAGCTCCAGGAAGTAGCGGTCCTTGCCGAAGATGTCCTGGTACTCGGCCGCCGCCTTCAGGGCCTCTTCCTCCTGCCCGAGGCGCAGCCGGGTCTGCAGCTCTCCCGAGGGGCAGCCGGTGGAGGCGATGAGCCCCTCGGACCACTGGGAGATGGTCTCCTTGTCCATGCGCGGCCACTTCTGGAGCCAGCCCTCGGCGTACGCGTCCGAGGACAGCTTGAAGAGGTTGTGCAGGCCCGTCTTGTTCGCCGCCCAGATCGTCTTGTGGGTGTAACCACCGGAACCGGACACGTCGTCGCGCTTCTGGTGCGGCTGGCCCCACTGGATCTTGCGCTTGTTGCGCCGCGACTCGGGGGCGACGTACGCCTCGATGCCGATGATCGGCGTGACGCCCGCCTTCTTGGCCGTGTGGAAGAAGTCGTAGGCACCGTGGAGGTTGCCGTGGTCGGACATCGCGATGTGGGTCATGCCCATCTCGTTGCACGCGTTGAACATGTCCTTCAGCCGCGCGGCACCGTCCAGCAGCGAGTACTGGGTGTGGACGTGCAGGTGCGTGAACGGCGGCTTTGACACGGCTTGGCCTCCAGGGAAAACAGTCGACAACAGACAGCGGGCGGTCTGGGGGGACGAGACCGAATCCTATGCCTCGGGACTGACACTCGGCGGGCACTCCCACGTACCTTCGAGCGTTGGAAGGTGACGACAGACCCGTCACATGTCATGCACCACCCGTACCAGGAGGCACAGAGCGATGTCGGTTCCGCAGCTCAACGACGAGCACCGCGGCGAGGAGATCCTCGCTGTCTTCGACACCGCCTTCGGCGAGCTCCTGGCCGCCGACCCGGCCGCGTTCCGCGTGAAGTTCCGGAAGATGGCGGCCTCCGCCTTCGCCTTCTACCGGGGCACGGCGGCCCTCTTCTACCACGACCTCGACGCGGAGAAGCGGGGCGGCCCGTACCTGGACGACCGCACCTCGCGCGTGTGGATCCACGGCGACCTGCACGCCGAGAACTTCGGCACGTACATGGACTCGAACGGCCGCCTGGTCTTCAACGTCAACGACTTCGACGAAGCCTACGTCGGCCCGTTCACCTGGGACCTGAAGCGCTTCGCGGGCTCCATCGCCCTCCTCGGGTACGCGAAGGCGCTCAGTGACGAGCAGATCACCGAGCTGGTGAAGATCTACGCGGGCGCGTACCGCGAGCGGGTGCACGCGCTGGCGACCGGCGCGAAGAGCGACGAGGTGCCGCCGTTCACCCTGGACACCGCCGACGGGCCGCTCCTGGGCGCGCTGCGCACCGCCCGCTCGCTGACCCGCTTCGAGCTGCTGGACTCGATGACGGAGATCCGCGACTACGAGCGCCGGTTCGCATCGGGCGGCGGCTCCATCGAGCTGGACGCGGCCACCCGCTACAAGGTCCTCGCGGCCTTCGACGGCTACCTGGAGACCCTCCCCGAGTCCTCCCTGGACCGCCCCGACTCGTACCGCGTGAAGGACGTCGTAGGCCGCCGCGGAATCGGCATCGGCTCGGCCGGGCTGCCGTCGTACAACATCCTTCTCGAGGGCAACAGCGACGCCCTGGAGAACGACGTCGTGATCTACATCAAGCAGGCCCAGACGCCGGCCGTCTCGCGGCACATCACGGACGCGGCGATCCGGGACTACTTCCAGCACGAGGGCCACCGCACGGTGATCTCGCAGCGGGCCCTCCAGGCGCACGCGGACCCGTGGCTGGGCTGGACCGAGCTGGACGGCTCGGGGCAGCTGGTCGCCGAGGTGTCGCCGTACGCGGTGGACCTGGACTGGAGCGACATCGACGACCCGGAGGAGATCGCCGCCGTCGTCGCCGACCTCGGGCGGGCCACGGCCACCATGCACGCGGCGGCCGACGACCAGTCCGGCGAGTCCCTGGTGCCGTTCTCCACCGAGCGCGCCATCGACGCGGCGATCGCGGCCGACGAGGACGGCTTCGCGGGCGTCCTGGTCGACTTCGCCCACGACTACGGCACACGCGCGCGTGCCGATCACCAGATCTTCGTCGACCTGTTCCGCAACGGCCGGATTCCGGGTCTGTAACCATCCGTACGCTCACAGGAACCCTTTAGGGGTCCCTTACCGGAGCACATGACAGACTCACCTCCGCTATGGACATATCCGGGATCCAGCTCAGGGCCGTACGCGCGGCGCTGTTCACGGCACTGGTCGTGACGCTCAGCACCGCGTCGCACGTGCTGCTGTCCCGGGTCCCCCTTCCGTTCGGCACGGTGGCCGCGATCGCGGCCACCGTGTTCGTCCTCGCGTACGCGCTGGCGGGCCGCGAGCGCGGCTTCGGCCGGATCGCCGCCCTGCTCATCCCGCTGGAACTGGCCGCCGACACGGTGTTCACCACCGGCCAGCACGCCTGCTACGGCAGGGCGGGCGGCCCGGTCGCCGGACCGCTGCGCGCGGTCGGCCTGGACGTGCTGTGCAGCGGCGGCAGCGTGGGCACCCCGCTGGCCCGGATGACCGACAACCCCCAGCAGGCTGCTGCGCTGCTCGCGCACACCGACGCCACCGCCGCCTGGCTGCTGCTCGGCGCGCACATCGGCGTCGGGCTGCTGGCCGCCGCGTATCTGCGCCGGGGCGAGCGCGCGCTGACCGAACTGCTGCGTGCGGCGACGGCGGTGGGCTTCCGGCCGCTGCTGCTCGCCGTCACCGCGATGACGGGCCGCCGCACCCTCGCGGTCGGCCGGCTGCCGCGCACCACGCACCGCACGGCCGGCGCCCGTGAGCGCCTGCTGGTGCACTCCCTGGGACGGCGTGGACCGCCGTGCTCGTTCCTCCTCGCGGTCTGAAACCAGGCCGCGCACCGGCACCACGAGCACCCCTGTGTAGTCCCCCCATACGTATTCCGCGCACACCAAGTGCGCGTCCCTGATGGAGATCACCACCATGAGCAAGCGGAACAGCGCGGCGGCGAAGACGGCGGCCCGTGAGCGGCTGCGCGCCGAGCGCGAGCGCGAGGCCAAGCGCGCGAAGGTCAGGCGGCAGCTGATAGTCGCCGGTTCGGTCGTCGGCGTCCTCGCGATAGCCGGCGGCATCGGCTACGCCGTCGTGCAGGGCAACAAGCCCGGCTACTGGGAGGCGGCGAAGGACGACAAGCTCGTCAAGCCGGCCAACACCACCGGCACCAACGGCACCACCGTCGTCCTCGGCAAGAGCACCGCCAAGAAGACCCTCGTCATGTACGAGGACCCGCGCTGCCCGATCTGCGCCCAGTTCGAGCAGACCGTCGGTTCGACCGTGAAGAGCGACTGGGACGCCGGCAAGTTCAAGATCCAGTACGTCGGTGCCACGTTCATCGACAACAAGGACAACGGCGAGGGTTCGAAGAACGCGCTGAGCGCCATGGGCGCCGCGCTGAACGTCAGCCCCGAGGCGTTCCTGGAGTACAAGACCGCGCTCTACTCGACGAAGTACCACCCGGACGAGACGACCGACAAGTTCAAGGACGACTCGTACCTGATCAAGGTCGCGAACACGGTCCCCGCCCTGAAGAACAACGCGGCCTTCCAGAAGGCCGTGAAGGACGGCACCTACGACAAGTGGGCGCTGGACATGTCCGCCACCTTCGACAAGAGCGGGGTCACCGGCACCCCGACCCTGAAGATGGACGGCAAGACGCTGACCGGCTCGGACGGCACCAACGCGCCGATGACGGTGGCCGACTTCACCACGGCGATCACGGCGGCCCTCAAGGCCTGAGCCGACCGTCCGGCCACCTCTTCGTGAGCCACGCGGTTTTGTGAGACACGCAGTACAACAGCGGGCGAACTTTTACGAGTTCGCCCGCTGTTGTTAATACCGGTCAGTAACCTGTTCGCTCGTGACCAGTCGATACAGAGCAACCGAGGGCGCCAACTCGCCCTTCCCGCGCCGCCGTACGGTCGTCAAGGCCGCTGCCGCCACCGCCGTGCTGGCCGGCCCGCTCGTCGCCGCGCTGCCCGCCGGGGCCGCGACCGAGACCCCCGCCTTCCTGCACGGGGTCGCCTCCGGGGACCCGCTCCCGGACGGCGTCCTGCTGTGGACCCGGGTGACGCCCACCGCCGAGGCTGTCCCCGGTTCGGGGCTCGGCCCGGACACCGAGGTGAGCTGGACCGTCGCCACCGACAAGGCGTTCACGAACATCGTCTCCAGGGGTTCGCTCACCGCGACCGCCGCCTCCGACCACACCGTCAAGGCCGACATCCGCGGCCTGGCCCCGGCCACCGACTACTGGTTCCGCTTCTCGGCCGGCGGCACCGACTCCCCGGCGGCGCGCACCCGCACCGCGCCGGCGGCGGACGCCACCGTGACCGGCCTCCGCTTCGGCGTCGTCACCTGCGCCAACTGGGAGGCGGGCTACTTCTCCTCGTACCGCCATCTCGCGAACCGCAACGACCTCGACGCCTGGCTGCACCTGGGCGACTACATCTACGAGTACAAGTCCGGCGAGTACGCGGCGCGCGGCACGGTCGTACGGCCGCACGCGCCGCTGAACGAGATCATCACGCTCGCCGACTACCGCACCCGGCACGGCAGGTACAAGACCGACCCCGACCTCCAGGCGCTGCACCTGAAGGCGCCGGTCATCGCGATCTGGGACGACCACGAGTTCGCGGACAACGCCTGGTCGGGCGGCGCGGTCAACCACACCGAGGGCGCCGAGGGCACCTGGACGGCCCGCCAAGCGGCCGCGAAACAGGCGTACTTCGAGTGGATGCCGGTCCGCCCGGCCATCGCGGGCACCACCTACCGCCGCCTGCGCTTCGGCAAGCTGGCCGATCTCTCCCTCCTCGACCTGCGCTCCTTCCGTTCGCAGCAGGCGAGTTCGGGCAGCGGCTCGGTCGACGACCCGGACCGTACGATCACGGGCCGCGCCCAACTCGACTGGCTGAAGGCCGGGTTGAAGGCCTCGGACACCAAGTGGCGCCTTGTCGGCAACTCGGTGATGATCGCGCCGTTCGTCATCGGCTCGCTCACCGCCGACCTGCTCAAGCCGCTCGCGAAGCTGCTGGACCTGCCGCAGGACGGCATCGGCGTCAACACCGACCAGTGGGACGGCTACACCGACGACCGCCGTGAACTCCTCGCCCATCTGCGCTCGAACGCGATCGGCAACACGGTCTTCCTCACCGGCGACATCCACATGTCCTGGGCCAACGACGTGCCCGTGGACGCCGGCACCTACCCGCTCTCGCCGTCCGCGGCAACGGAGTTCGTGATCACCTCGGTGACCTCCGACAACCTCGACGACATAGTGAAGGTGCCCGAGGGCACGGTCTCCGCGCTCGCCGCCCCGCTCATCCAGGTCGCCAACCGGCACGTCCACTGGGTCGACACGGACCGCCACGGCTACGGCGTCCTCGACATCACGGCCGACCGCGCGCAGATGGACTACTACGTCCTGTCCGACCGCACCTCGGCCACCGCGACCTCGTCCTGGGAGCGCTCGTACCGCACGCGCAGCGGCACGCAGAAGGTCGAGCGGACGTACGACCCGGTGTAGGTCTTTTAGAGGCTCTCCAGGAAGCCGAAGGCCACCCGCCAGGTGGCCTCGGCGGCCTCCTCGTCGTAGTCCGGGAGGCCGGGGTCGGTGTACAGGTGGCCGGCTCCGGCGTACCGGTAGATCTCGACGTCGGCGCCGGCCCTGCCCATCTGCAGATACCAGGAGCTGAGCCAGTCGTCGGTCTCGAACTGGTCCGGCTCGGCGACATGCAGCTGGACCGGGAGGTCGTCGACGGTGGCGGTGGCCGCGATGTCCGAGGTGCCGTGCAGAAGCAGCAGCCCGCGCGCCTTCTCGTCGCCGAGGGCGAGGGTCTGGGCGATGGAGGCACCGAGCGAGAACCCGGCGTAGACGAGCCCGCGCTCGGAGTAGGGAGCGGCGGCCAGCACGGCCCGCTTCAGCAGCTCGTCCTTGCCGATCCCGTCGTTGAAGGCCATGCCCTCCTCGACCGTCTCGAACGTCTGCCCCTCGAAGAGGTCCGGCGTCCACACCTCGTGGCCCGCGGCGCGCAGCCGGTCGGCGGCCTCGCGCACCGCCGGCCGGAGTCCGTACGTCGAGTGGAAGAGCATGATGTTCATGAAGCCATCGTGCCAGTACGGTCGGACACATGGAGAACGTACTGCGCCCGCTGATCGTCATCGGCGGCTCCGTCGTCCTCACGCTGCTCATCGGCTGGGTCACCGACCTGCTGCTGCGCAAGGCGGACGCCCGCCACGACGACACCACCCTGTGGGGCCTGCTGCGCCGAGGCCGAGTCCCCTACCAACTCCTCATCTGCGCGGCCTTCCTCAGAGGCTCCTACGACCAGGCACAACTCCTCGAGGAACACCGGGTCGGCATCGGCCAGACCCTGACCCTGGTGCTGATCGGCGCCACCGCCTGGCTGATGATCCGGGTCGCGGCGGCGATCGTGGAGTCCTCGTACGCCCGCTACGCCCGCGCCTCCCGCGACGCGGCCCGGGTCCGCCGGGTGCGGACCCAGGTGACGCTGATCACGCGGGTGGTGGCCGCGATCGTGGGTGTGGTGGCGGTAGCCGCGATGCTGCTCACCTTCCCCGCGATGCGCGCGGCCGGCGCCTCGCTGCTGGCCTCGGCGGGCGTCCTCGGCATCGTCGCCGGTGTCGCCGCGCAGTCCACGCTCGCCAACCTCTTCGCCGGGCTCCAGATCGCCTTCGGCGACATGGTCCGCATCGGCGACACCGTCGTCGTGGACGGCGAGTGGGGCACGATCGAGGAGATCACCCTGACCTTCCTCACGGTACGGACCTGGGACGAGCGCCGGATCACCATGCCGGTGTCGTACTTCACGTCCAAGCCCTTCGAGAACTGGTCGCGCGGCACCCCGCAGATGACCGGCATCGTCTACTTCCAGGTCGACCACTCGGCCCCGGTCGACGCGATGCGCGAGCAGTTGCAGGAGATCCTGCGTGCCTGCCCGGCCTGGGACGGCCGCAGCTACGGCCTGGTCGTCACCGACACCACCCCCAACACCATGGAGGTCCGCGCCCTGGTCACGGCCAAGGACGCGGACGACATCTGGACGGTCCGCGTCACGGTCCGCGAACAGATGATCCGCTGGCTGTACGTGGAACACCCGTACGCCCTCCCGCGCGTGAACACGGCGGACGCGGCACCGGTACCGGGCGAGGACACGTCACCCAACGGGGGTGGTGGGCGGGCGGCGCATGAGCCGCCGGGGGCGGGGCGCGGGTGACGGAGGGCGCGGAGCAGCTCCGAAGCCTACGGGGCTGTGGTGGCTGGTCGCGCAGTTCCTGCTCAAGCTGGCTTCGGCGGCGACGCCCAGGCTTTTAGGGGCGCGGGGAACTGCGCGCCCGGCCACGACGGCGCCGCACCCGACCGACCACCGCCTCAACGCCCCCGCTCAGCCCCACCGTTGACCTGAATCACTTGCGAAGTGACATGCCCCGCGGCAGGCGAGGCGAGCCAGTGCAGAGTCCCGGCGACATCCCCTGGCGTCCCGGCCCGCCCGGTCGACGTGTCATTGATGAGCCGCTCACGCCGGGCCTCCGCGATCTCCGGCCCGAAGAACTCCGTGTCCTCGATGTACCCGGGCGCGACCACGTTCACGGTGATGCCGCGCGGCCCGAGATCCCGGGCCAGATCATGGGCGTACGGATGCAACGCGGCCTTGGCCCCGCCGTACGCCCCGCTCCCCGACCCCCGGTACGCGGCGATGGAACTGACGAACAGCACCCGCCCACCCGGCTCCGCGAGCCGCGACTTCAGGGCCTCGGTCAGCAGCGCGGCGCTCAGGGTGTTGATGCGGAAGTTGACGGTCCAGTCGTGCGCGACGGCGTCCAGCGCATCGCCGCTGCCGCTCCCGGGTTCCAACGTCCCGTTGCCACCCGCGCTGTGCACCAGCACATCCACCGTGCCGAACTCCTCGGCCACGAACCGTGCGACGCCCCGCACCACTTCGGGCTCACTCAGATCCCCGGCGTACGTCAGCGCCCCGGGCACCCCGGCCTTCTCCAGCACCTCACGCCGCCGCCCGAGCAGCAACACCCGATCCCCACCGGCGACGAAGGCATGCGCCGCGGCGAGCCCAATTCCCGTACCCCCACCACTGATCACGACGTTACGAGCCATGGTCCGAGCGTACAAAGGAAACCGGGTGGCCCTCTCCCGCGTTTACACGACTGCCATGTCTGTACAAGGACTCAGCGCAAGCTGCGCACGTCAAGATGCCGAAGCACCCGGTCCACGATCTCCGGATCCGCCCCCGGCTCACTCCGCGCCGCCAGCACCTCGTGCCGCGCCGCGCTCATCATCTCGCCCTGGATCCGCCGCATCCGCTTCACCCGTTTCACCCTCTTCTCGTACGCCTCCCGCCGCTCCCCGTCCCCCACCTCGGGAGAGATCCGCACCCCGATGTCGAACGCCCGCCGCAGCAGTTGCTCGGACACCTCCTCCGGCAACTCCTCCACATCCTCGATCTCCCGCAGCCTCCGCTTCGCGGCCTTCGCCGCCCGCACCGCGAGCTCCTTCTCGAACGCCTTCTCGCTGTCGACATCGGCCCGCACCCCGAGCCGCTTCACCAGCCACGGCAAGGTGAGCCCCTGCAACACCAGCGTCGCCATGATCACGCCGAACGCGATGAACACGATCTCGTCCCGGTCGGGGAACGCCGACCCGTCGTCCATCGTCAGCGGAATCGCCAGCGCCAACGCGACCGACGCCACCCCGCGCATCCCCGACCACCACATGATCACGGTCTCCCGCCAGGACGTCGGGATCTCCTCGTCGTAGTCCCGCTTGGCGTGCAGCCGTTTGGTCAGCCAGGTCGCCGGCAGCAGCCACGCCAGCCGTACGACCACGACGACACCGACGATCGCGGCGGCCCAGCCGAGCATCTCGCCCCAACGCCCGGACGCCGTACGGATCGCGTTGTGCAGCTCCAGCCCGATGAGCCCGAACGCGACCCCGGTGACCAGTGTGTCCACCACGTCCCACACGGTCGCCCCGGCGAGCCGGGTCAGCACGTCGTCGGCGCCGAGCGAGTACTCGGCGAGGAACAGCGCGGTGGTGAGCACGGCGAGCACCCCGGAGCCGTGCAGTTCGTCGGCCAGGACGTACGAGGCGTACGGCACCAGGAGGGTGAGGCCGATCTGCAGGGTGGCGTCGTCCAGGACCGACATCAGCTTGTTCGCGGCCCAGCCCAGGGCCAGTCCGACCGCCACGGCGACGACGGCGGACAGCACGAAGTCGAGCCCGGCGCGCCAGAAGTGGAAGCTCCCGCTGACGGCCGCGGCGATCGCCACGTGGTACAGCACGATGGCCGTGACGTCGTTGAAGAGGCCCTCGCCCTCCAGGATCGACACCAGCCGCCGCGGCAGCCCGAGTTGGCCGGCGACGGCGGTCGCGGCGACCGGGTCGGGCGGTGCCACCAGCGCGCCGAGCGCCACGGCGGCGGCGATCGGCAGCCCGGGCACGATCGCGCTCGCGACGGCGGCCACAGCGAGAGTGGTGACGAAGACGAGCGCCACGGCGAGCAGGAAGATGGGCCGGATGTTGGCGGTGAACTGCCGCCAGGAGGTGCGCCGTACGGCCGCGTACAGCAGCGGTGGCAGCAGCAGGGGCAGGATCAGGTCGGGCGGGACGTTCACGTTCGGCACGAAGTCGGCGATCGCGAGGGCCATCCCGAGGAGCGTCATGAGCACGGGCGCCGGCAGACCGAACCGGTCCCCCAGCGGGACGCTCACCACGGCCCCGAGCAACAGGACGAAAAGCAGGGCCAATTGATCCACGGTCAGGGCTCCGGCGGGATCTCGACGTTCGGTTCACACAGCGGACGCCCAAAGCCTGCCACGCCACCCGCCCGACCAGCCTTTTCGACGCCCTACGCGCCGCATGACCTACAACACGCGCCGCATCGCCCGGTGCGGTATCCCGGCGTCCGGGAACTCCGGGCCGTACGCCTCGTAGCCAAGCCGTTCGTAGAACCCGAGCGCATGCGTCTGGGCGTGCAGGTCGACCGCGGCCAGCCCACGCGCGCGTGCCGCGTCCTCGATGGCCCGCACCAGCGCGATCCCGACCCCGAGCCCCCGCGCCTCCTTGGTGACGGCGAGCCGCCCCAGGGAGCCCACGGTGGGATCCCCGTCGGTCTTCGCGGCAGCCGCCTCGCCGTACAGCAGCCGCCCGGTGCCCAACGGCAGCCCGTCGTCCCGCACGGCGAGCACATGCGTCGCCACGGCGTCGTACTCGTCGTACTCGAGCTCCTGGGGCACGCCCTGCTCGGCGACGAAGACCTCCTTGCGGACCGCGAAGCAGGCCTCCTGGTCGGCCGGGTCCTCGGCGACGCGCACCGCGTAGGGCGTGGGACTCATGCGTAGGTCTCCTCGCGCACCAGGTCCAGGGCCTGCTGGAGGTCGTCCGGGTAGCCGCTCTCGAACTCCACCCACTGGCCGTCGGCGGGGTGCTCGAAGCCGAGCCGTACGGCGTGCAGCCACTGGCGGGTCAGGCGCAGCCGCTTGGCGAGGGTCGGGTCGGCGCCGTACGTCAGGTCGCCCACGCACGGGTGCCGGTGGGCGGCCATGTGGACGCGGATCTGGTGGGTGCGGCCGGTCTCCAGCTTCACGTCGAGCAGGGAGGCCGCGCGGAAGGCCTCGATGAGGTCGTAGTGCGTGACCGACGGCTTGCCCTCGGCGGTGACCGCCCACTTGTAGTCGTGGTTCGGGTGGCGGCCGATGGGGGCGTCGATGGTGCCGCTGGTCGGGTCGGGGTGGCCCTGGACCAGCGTGTGGTAGCGCTTGTCGACCGTGCGCTCCTTGAACTGGCGCTTCAGGGAGGTGTACGCCCGCTCCGACTTCGCGACCACCATCAGGCCGGAGGTGCCGACGTCGAGGCGGTGCACGATGCCCTGGCGCTCGGCGGCACCGGAGGTGGAGATGCGGTATCCGGCGGCGGCCAGTCCGCCGATGACGGTCGTGCCGGTCCAGCCGGGGCTGGGGTGGGCGGCGACGCCGACCGGCTTCACGATCACGATCACATCGTCGTCGTCGTAGACGATCTCCATGCCCTCGACCGGCTCGGCGACGATCTGCACGGGCGCGGGCGCCTGCGGCATCTCGACCTCCAGCCAGGCCCCGCCGTGCACCCGCTCGGACTTCCCGACCACCGAGCCGTCGACCGTGACCTTCCCCGCCGAGGCCAGCTCGGCGGCCTTCGTACGGGAGAAGCCGAACATGCGGGAGATGGCGGCGTCGACACGCTCGCCCTCCAGGCCGTCGGGCACGGGCAGGTTTCGGATCTCGGGAACTGTGCTCACCCGGTCGAGTATGCCGGACGGGTCCGACACCGCCTTACCTCAGCCTGTGGGCTCAGTCCTTGTGGACCGTGCCGTCCGGGTCGAGGCCCCGGAACGACAGCAGCACGATCAGGATGCCGCCGCAGACGATCGCCGAGTCGGCGAGGTTGAAGACGGCGAAGCCCTTGGGCGCGATGAAGTCGACGACCTCGCCCTGGAAGATGCCGGGCGAGCGGAAGATCCGGTCGGTGAGGTTGCCGAGGGCACCGCCCAGCAGCAGCCCGAGCGCGATCGCCCAGGGCAGGCTGTAGAGCTTGCGGGCCAGCCGGGCGATCACCACGATCACGGCGGCCGCGATCATCGTGAAGATGACCGTGAAGGCGGCGCCGAAGCCGAAGGCCGCGCCGGGGTTGCGGATCGCGTGGAACTCCAGCCAGTCCCCGAAGACCTCGATCGGCGCGTGGTGCTCCAGCTTGGCCACCACGAGCAGCTTGCTCACCAGGTCGAGGGTGTACGCGAACGCGGCCACCGCGAACAGCACGGCGATCCGGCGCTTTCCCCTGGGGCGCGCGGTCTCGCCCCGCTCCGGCTCGGCCCCCGCCGCCTCTGGGGTATCCGGCGTACCGATGATGCGCTCCGCCTCTGCCACGTGAGTCCCTCGAACCTAGGTACCTGACTGAGGAAGAGGGTACGGCACACCTCTCGGCACCCTCTGTACCGGCGTTCAGTACCGGCGCTCGGTACTGGCGCTCAGTACCGGCGTTCCTGCTTCTGCTTGCACTCGACGCACAGGGTGGCCCGCGGGAAGGCCTGCATGCGCGCCTTGCCGATCGGGTTGCCGCAGTTCTCGCACAGGCCGTAGGTGCCCGCGTCCAGCTTCCCGAGGGCGCGCTGGGTCTGGATCAGCATCTCGCGCGCGTTGGCGGCGAGCGCCATCTCGCTCTCCCGCGTGATGTTCTTGGTGCCGGTGTCGGCCTGGTCGTCGCCGGCGCCGTCCCCGGAGTCCCGCATCAGACCGGCCAGGGCCCGCTCGGTGGACGTGATCTCCTCGCTCAGCCGCTCGGCGTCGGCCTGCAGCTCGGTACGGGCCTCCTCGACCTCCTGCGGCGTCCAGGGGTCCTCGCCCGGGCGGACCGCCAGCTCGCCCGGCCCGGCCGCCGCGGCGAGCCGTGCCTTCGGAACCGGTGTCTTCGCCGCCGTGGCCGTGCCAGGAGTCTTCTTCGCAACCACCGTCGTGGCTCCCGTCTGCTCCGCGGCCCGCGCCGCGCCCGCCGTTGCCTTCTTGGCCGCACTCTTCGTGCGCTTCGCGCTGTTCGTCGTCCTGGCGGTCGCCGTCGACCCGGCCGTCGATTTCGCGGCCGCCTTCTTCGCAGTCGGCTTCTTCGCGGTCGATTTCGTGGCCGTCCTGGTGGCGGTCCCCTTCGGGGACTCGTTCAGGGCGACGGCCGCCTTCGGGGCTGCCGTCTTCTTCACGGCCGCTTTCTTCACAGCCGTCTTCTTCGCATTCGCGGCCGTCGTCTTCGCGGCCGTCGACTTCGTGGCCGTCGACTTCGTGGCCGTTCTCTTCACGGTCGTCTTCTTCGAGCCGGTCACCGTCTCGGAACCGGTCGCTTTCTGCGAACCGGTGGTCTTCTTCGAGCCGGTCGCCTTCTCCGAACCAGTCACTTTCTCCGAACCGGTCGTCCTCTCCGAACCGGTCGTCCTCGCACCGGTCGCCTTCTCCGAAGAAGCCGCCCTCGTAGCGACCGCCTTCTTCGCCGCGGTCTTCTTCGTTGCGGTCTTCTTCGCCACCATGGCCGCGGCCCCTTCACATTTTGTGATCACGCACGCGAATCGTGCTGGGACGATAAATCGACTTGAGTCCCGCGGCAACGGGGCACGCCGCCCGATTCGTCCACCCCTCCGGCCCCGCGCGGCGAGCCTTCATGCGTTGTGCCCAGCTCCCCGCCGGGTAATCCGCCGAGCCCGCCGCCCTGGACCTCGAACGCGCGTTCAGCGCCATTCGAGTCATACGGCGGGCCGGGAAGCCCCGGGCCGAGGCCCCCGCAAAACCGGTCGGCCGCTGTCGGCGCGGGCCCGTACACTGGGCGGAGCGAGAAGCGTGGATGGGGACGAGTAGCGGCGTACGCAGCCAAGAGCGACCCGGGGACGGTGGAAGCCCGGGGGCGAGCGCGACGTGAAGATCACCCCGGAGCCGCCGGAAGAAAGCCGCAGCCGACCGGCCGCGGTGAGTAGACCCGGTATCGCGACCCCAATGAGGGGGCTCATTGGTGCGCAGGGTGCACCGGGGAGCCAAGGAGGGTGGTACCGCGGGAGCGCGCCGCACACGGCGTACGGAAAGTCGTAGCTCTCGTCCCTCCGGACGGAAGGCAGATAGTCCGCCGGAGGAAGCTCGCTGATGACAACGCCGACGTACCGCCAGGTGCCCGCCCAGGTCGACCTGCCCGCGCTCGAGCACGCCGTGCTCGACTTCTGGCGCGAACAGAAGATCTTCGCCAAGACCCTGGACCAGTCCGAGGGGCGCCCCGAGTGGGTGTTCTACGAGGGCCCGCCCACGGCCAACGGCATGCCGGGCGCCCACCACATCGAGGCGCGGGTCTTCAAGGACGTCTTCCCCCGCTTCCGCACCATGCGCGGCTACCACGTGGGCCGCAAGGCCGGATGGGACTGCCACGGCCTCCCGGTGGAGCTGGCGGTCGAGAAGGAGCTGGGCTTCACCGGCAAGCAGGACATCGAGGCGTACGGCATCGCCGAGTTCAACGACAAGTGCCGTGCGTCCGTGACCCGGCACACCGACGCCTTCACCGAGCTGACGAACCGCATGGGGTACTGGGTCGACCTCGACGACGCCTACCGGACCATGGACCCGGAGTACATCGAGTCGGTCTGGTGGTCCCTCAAGGAGATCTTCAACAAGGGCCTGCTGGTCCAGGACTACCGCGTCGCCCCGTGGTGCCCGCGCGACGAGACGGGCCTGTCGGACCACGAGCTGGCGCAGGGCTACGAGACCGTCGTCGACCCCTCCGTGTACGTCCGTTTCCCGCTCACCTCCGGTCCGCTGGCCGGTCGTGCCGCGCTCCTGGTCTGGACGACGACACCCTGGACGCTGGTGTCCAACACCGCCGTCGCCGCCCATCCCGAGGTCACCTACGTCGTCGCGACGAACGGCGAGGAGCAGCTCGTCGTCGCCGAGCCGCTGCTCGCCAAGGCCCTCGGCGAGGGCTGGGAGACCACCGGTGAGACCTTCACCGGCGCCGAGATGGAGCGCTGGACCTATCAACGTCCGTTCGAGCTCGTGGAGTTCCCGGAGCCCGCCCACTACGTGGTGAAGGCGGAGTACGTCACGACCGAGGACGGTACGGGTCTGGTCCACCAGTCCCCCGCCTTCGGCGAGGAGGACCTCAAGGTCTGCCGCGCGTACGGCCTGCCGGTCGTGAACCCGGTCCGTCCCAACGGCACCTTCGCCGAGGACGTCCCGCTCGTGGGCGGTGTCTTCTTCAAGAAGGCCGACGAAAAGCTCACCGAGGACCTCAAGGACCGCGGTCTGCTCTTCAAGCACGTGCCGTACGAGCACAGTTACCCGCACTGCTGGCGCTGCCACACCGCGCTCCTGTACTACGCGCAGCCCTCCTGGTACATCCGCACCACGGCCGTCAAGGACCGCCTCCTCGAGGAGAACGAGAACACCAACTGGTTCCCGGACACCGTCAAGCACGGCCGGTACGGCGACTGGCTGAACAACAACATCGACTGGGCGCTGTCCCGCAGCCGCTACTGGGGCACCCCGCTGCCGATCTGGCGCTGCGCGGACGACCATCTCACCGTCGTTGGCTCCCGCGCGGAGCTGACCGAGCTGACCGGCACCGACCAGTCGAACCTGGACCCGCACCGCCCGTTCATCGACGCGGTCACCTTCGCCTGCCCCCAGTGCGGCGAGACCGCCACGCGCGTGCCCGAGGTCATCGACGCCTGGTACGACTCGGGTTCGATGCCGTTCGCGCAGTGGGGCTACCCGTACAAGAACAAGGAGATGTTCGAGTCCCGCTACCCGGCGCAGTTCATCTCCGAGGCGATCGACCAGACCCGCGGCTGGTTCTACACGCTGATGGCCATCGGCACCCTGGTCTTCGACAAGTCGTCGTACGAGAACGTGGTCTGTCTCGGCCACATCCTCGCCGAGGACGGCCGCAAGATGTCCAAGCACCTGGGCAACATCCTGCAGCCGATCCCGCTGATGGACCAGCACGGCGCGGACGCGGTGCGGTGGTTCATGGCGGCGGGCGGTTCACCTTGGGCGGCGCGCCGCGTGGGCCACGGCACCATCCAGGAGGTCGTCCGCAAGACGCTCCTGACGTACTGGAACACGGTCGCCTTCCAGGCCCTGTACGCGCGCACATCCGACTGGGCACCGAGCGCGGCCGACCCGGCCCCGGCCGACCGCCCGGTCCTGGACCGCTGGCTGCTGTCCGAACTCCACGCGCTCACCGACCAGGTGACGCAGGCTCTGGAGGCCTACGACACCCAGCGCGCCGGCAAGCTTCTGTCGGCGTTCGTCGACGACCTGTCCAACTGGTACGTCCGCCGCTCCCGCCGCCGCTTCTGGCAGGGCGACAAGGCCGCGCTGCGCACGCTGCACGAGGTCGTCGAGACGGTCACCAGGCTGATGGCCCCGCTGACCCCGTTCATCACCGAGCGGGTCTGGCAGGACCTCGTCGTCCCGGTGACCCCGGGCGCCCCCGAGTCCGTCCACCTGTCCTCGTGGCCGGAGGCGGACCTGTCCGTCATCGACCCGGAGCTGTCCAAGCAGATGGTCCTCGTACGGCGCCTGGTGGAGCTGGGCCGGGCCACGCGCGCGGAGTCGGGCGTCAAGACGCGCCAGCCGCTGTCCCGCGCGCTGATCGCGGCGACGGGCTTCGCCGCCCTGGACCGCGAACTGCACGCGCAGATCACGGAGGAGCTGAACGTCGAGGGGCTCGCCTCGCTGAGCGAGGTCGGCGGTTCGCTGGTCGACACCACGGCGAAGGCCAACTTCCGCGCCCTGGGCAAGCGGTTCGGCAAGCGCGTCCAGGATGTGGCGAAGGCCGTCGCGAACGCCGACGCGGCCGCCCTGTCCCTCGCCCTGCGCGAAGGTACGGCGACCGTCGAGGTGGACGGCGAGACCATCACGCTGGCTCCGGATGAGGTGATCATCACAGAGACCCCGCGCGAGGGCTGGTCCGTGGCCTCCGACTCGGGTGCGACGGTCGCCCTCGACCTGGAGATCACGGAGGAGCTGCGGCAGGCGGGCCTGGCCCGTGACGCGATCCGGCTGATCCAGGAGGCCCGCAAGAACAGCGGCCTGGACGTGGCCGACCGGATCGCACTGCGCTGGACGTCGACCGACCCGGAAGTCATCTCCGCGCTGGCCGAGCACGCGGCCCTGATCGCCGACGAGGTCCTGGCGACGGACTTCGCCCAGGGCGAGGCGGACGACACGTATGGCGTGCCGTTCACCGATGAGGGTCTGTCGCTGGTGTTCCGCCTGCGTAAGGCGTAAGCACGCCCGGCCGAAGGCCCGGTTCCTCCAGGGGAGCCGGGCCTTCGCATGCCTACGAAGACCCCTGCTCCAGCACCGCAAGCAGGTCGGCGGGCACGCCCACCACTTGGAGGGTGGAGTCCGACCCACCCGCGGGAAACACGCTCACACTGAAGCCTCTGGCGGTGAGGATGAGCGCCATCGCCTGCGTCATCGCGGTGAGAACCAGGTGCGCGTACGACCGCGTGTATACGTCCTCCGCCGTGCCGAACGCGGCCTCGTCTGCTGCCTGGCGGAGCGCGGGCGCGACATTCCAGCCGACCCACACGGTCCACTCATCGTCCTTGTCCGAAGGACGGACATAGACCATGACGCCCGGCTCGGCATCCGCCCCCGCGGGCTGCAACGGCAGACCGGCGCCCGCCAGGCAGTTGTGGATATACGCCACCACTCGCGCCTGCGTCTCCGCGGCGGCCCGCTTCTCTCGGCGCTTGCTGAACATGCACCGCACGCTAACGCCGTGCTCCCCGCGACACACGCAAAAGGGCGGGGCCCCGGATCGAAATCCGGGGCCCCGCCCTGAACGCTGCCGACGCCGAAGGCGTACTAAAGGCCGGTCAGTTGTCGTCCTCGTCGATCAGGAAGCCGCGCATCGGCGAGGGAGCCTGGCCCATCGGGGACGGGCCCTGCGGGCGGACCGGAGCCATCGGCTGGGTCATCGCCGGGGACATCTGCTGCTGGCCGCCGTAGGACGGTCCGGCCGGGGCCGGTCCTCCCATGCCGCCCATGCCCTGCGGGCCGCCGTACGACGGGGCGCTCGCGCCGGCCGGGGCCATCGAGGGCGCCGGGGACGGCGGAAGCGACGCGGCGGCCGGAGCGCGCGGCGGAGCGAGCGAGTCGTCGGCCTGGGTCTCCAACTGGCGCAGCTGCGACTCCAGGTAGGACTTCAGACGCGTGCGGTACTCGCGCTCGAAGCCGCGCAGGTCCTCGACCTTGCGCTCCAGCGTGGCGCGGGCGGACTCCAGGGAGCCCATCGCGACGCGGTGCTTCTCCTGCGCGTCCCGCTCCAGGGCGTCGGCCTTGGCACGGGCGTCGCGCTCGAGACCCTCGGCGCGCGAACGGGCCTCGCCGACGATCTTGTTGGCCTCGGAACGGGCCTCGGCGATCGCCTGGTCGGCGGTCTGCTGGGCCAGCGAGAGGACACGGGCGGCGCTGTCGCCACCGGGGCCCTGCTGCGGCATGCCGCCGCCCATGGGACCGCCCATGCCCATCTGCTGCTGCATGGGGGGCTGGCCCATCTGACCCTGCATCGGGCCCTGGCCCATCTGCTGCATCTGGCCCTGCATGGGCCCCTGGCCCATCTGGCCCTGCATCGGACCCTGGCCCATGGGGCCCTGTCCCATCGGACCCTGGCCCTGCGGGCCACCCTGGCCGCCGGGGCCGGGCGGCAGCTGCGGGGCGCCGCTCGGCAGCTGGGGCGGGCCGCCCATGGGGCCGCCCATCTGCTGCTGCGGCGGGCCCGATATGCCGGCGGGCACCGGGGCGCCCGGACCGCGCATGCCCTGCTGCGGCATGCCTTGCGGGGGCATGCCCTGCTGGGGCATCCCCTGTTGCTGCATGCCGCCCTGCTGCTGGTCCTGGTCCGGGGGCTTGCGCATGTTCTGCTGGTTCTGGGCAGCGGCACGCGTGGCCGCGGCCAGTTTGGCGCGCAGGTCCTCGTTCTCGCGGAGCAAGCGCGTCAGTTCGGCTTCGACCTCGTCGAGGAAGGCATCAACCTCGTCCTCGTCATAGCCTTCTCGGAGGCGGACGGTCGTGAACTGCTTGTTCCGCACGTCCTCGGGGGTCAACGGCATCTCTTCACCTCAACGTAGTCATCGGCAGTCGGCAAGACCGTATCGTCCACTGTCACCCCGCGAGATTGCCCACGATAGAGATCAAGATGTAGACGATGATCATCAGGACGAAGAAGGACAGGTCGAGCGCCACGCCCCCGAGACGCAACGGCGGAATGAACCGCCGTAGAAGCTTCAACGGTGGATCGGTGACAGTGTAGGCGGCCTCCAGAACGACCACCATCGCCTTGCCGGGTTGCCATGAGCGGGCGAACTGGAAGACGTAGTCCATGACCAACCGGAAGATGAGCACGATAAGGAACACCATCAGCGCGATGTAGATCACCTGCGCGAACACGCTCATGGTCTGTCTTTCCCTCTCCCCTGTTCCGTGCTTCCTAGCGGCTGTCTGTCTCAGCTCTGATTGAAGAACCCGCCCTCTGCGATGCGGGCCTTGTCCTCCGCCGTGACATCGACGTTAGCAGGCGACAACAGGAACACCTTCTGCGTCACCCGCTCGATGCTGCCGTGAAGACCAAACACCAAACCGGCCGCAAAGTCGACAAGTCGCTTGGCGTCTGTGTCATCCATCTCAGTCAGATTCATGATCACCGGGGTGCCTTCACGGAAGTGTTCCCCGATGGTACGGGCCTCGTTGTAGGTCCGGGGGTGAAGTGTGGTGATCCGGTAAGGCTCTCGTTCCGACACGACCTTGGGCATGATCACCGGTGCGTTCTTCTCCAGGGACTGGCGTTCTTGTGTGATGGATGCCACGGGCGCGATGCGCGCCGGACGCCCTGATTCCGCACCCAGTGAAGCGGAATGGGACACCGGGTCACGAGGGGCCGGAGGCTGCACCACTCGTACCGGTTCGTCCCTTTGGGACTGATGTGAACTGTGCGCCTGGTGCGACGGCTCGTGCCGCCGCCGGTCCCGCTCGGGCTCCGGGTCCAGTTCGGGTTCGAAGTCGTCATCGGGGTCGAAACCCCGGCCGTCGTACCCATCGTCCTCCACGAGGCCGAGGTAGACCGCCATCTTGCGCATCGCGCCGGCCATTCTCTGAGTCCTCCGCTCTGTGGTGGATCGGCTGACGACTGCCAAGTGCCCGCGATCCACGAGGTCGTTGTGCCCGCCTTCGGCGGCAATGACCATATTTTCTGCTGTGGTCCGACTTCCTGGCGACGTTACCCGAGCCTGGGGCGGACGCCGAGTACCGCAGTGCCGACGCGTACATGTGTCGCTCCGGCTGCCACGGCCTGTTCGAGGTCCGCACTCATCCCTGCCGACACCATGTTCGCAGCCGGATGGGCTCGGCGCAGGTCAGTCGACAAATCCATCAACCGCCCGAACGCCTCCTGTTGGCGTCCCGCGTACTCCCCGGTGAGCGGGGCGACAGTCATCAGACCGTCGAGCCGCAGCCCCGGGGAGGCGGCCACCAGGTCGGCCAACTCCCCTACGCCGCCCGGCCCCACGCCACCGCGCTCGCCCCGCCCGCTCACTCCCGCGTCGAGCGCGACCTGGATGAGACAGCCCAGTTCGCGCCCGGACCGCTCGGCCTCCTTCGACAGCGCGGTCACGAGCCTGGCCCGGTCGACCGACTGCACGACATCGGCGTAACCGACCACGGATCGCACCTTGTTGGTCTGCAACTGGCCGACGAAGTGCCAACTCAGCGCCAGATCCGCGCATTCGGCCGCCTTGGGGGCAGCGTCCTGGTCCCGGTTCTCGGCGACATGACGCACACCGAGTCCGGCCAACGTCCGTACGTCGCTCGCCGGATAGGTCTTGGTGACCACGATCAGGGTCACCTCGTCGCGCTTCCGCCCGGCCGCGGCACAGGCGGCGGCGATGCGCTCCTCGACTCTCGCCAGATTCACGGCGATTTCTTGCTTACGGTCCGTCATGCCCGATCAGTCCAGCCACACATAGCTCGCGAGCCGCCCGGTCGTGCGGTCGCGGCGGTACGAGAAGTGGTCGCCCGATTCACGGGTGCACACCGGAGACTGCTCCCGGTCGCGCACCCCGAGCCGGTCGAGCTGCGCGTGCGCCCCGGCGGTCACGTCGACCGCGGGAGTGCCCCAGCTCGTCTCGGCGTACGCCGCGGGTTCCACGGCGGCGACATCGGCGCGCATGTCCGCGGGCACTTCGTAGCACCGGCCGCAGACGGCGGGTCCGGTGCGGGCGAGGATCCGGGCGGGATCGGCGCCGAGTTCCGTCATGGCCCGTACGACGGCGGGTACGACCCCTGCCACCATGCCCGGGCGTCCGGCGTGGGCCGCGCCCGCGATCCCGGCGACCGGGTCGGCGAGCAGGACCGGCGTGCAGTCGGCGGTCAGGACCGCGAGGGCGAGGCCGCGCCGGGCGGTGACGAGCGCGTCCACGGAGGGGATGTCGGCGGCACCCCAGGGCCCGTCGACGACCGCCACGTCCGCGCCGTGCACCTGGTTCATCCAGACCACCAGCTCCGGGTCCAACCCCAGTGACTTGGCGGCCAGTTCGCGATTGGTACGTACCGTGTCGGGGTCGTCGCCGACCGCGCCGCCGAGGTTGAGCTCCTCGTACGGAACGGCGCTCACCCCGCCCCACCTGTCGGTGAAGGCGAAGTGCGCGCCGCTCACGGTGTCGAACTGTCCTATCACTTCAGGAAGTCCGGTACGTCCAGCTCCTCGGCGGCACTGTCCGAGTAGGTCCGCGACGGCGGGACCGGCGGGGCGACCGGGAGGTCGGCGACCGGCTCCTGGGCGGGCTCCGGCTCCTCCTTCGGCTTGACGCTGCCGAGCGAGCCGAAGGACGGACGGCTCTCGTTCTGCCGTACCGGAGTCGGCTCGTCGCGGCGGGCCGAGGACGAACCCATCGTGGACTCGCGGCGGGTCGGCGGCTGGCCGCCGTCGAAGCCGGCCGCGATCACGGTGACCCGGACCTCGTCGCCGAGGGCGTCGTCGATGACCGCGCCGAAGATGATGTTGGCCTCGGGGTGGGCGGCCTCGCTGACCAGTTGGGCCGCTTCGTTGATCTCGAACAGGCCGAGGTCGGAGCCGCCGGAGATGGAGAGCAGGACGCCGCGGGCGCCGTCGATGGAGGCCTCGAGGAGCGGCGAGGAGATCGCCATCTCGGCCGCCGCCACCGCGCGGTCGTCGCCGCGGGCCGAGCCGATGCCCATAAGGGCCGAACCGGCCTCGGACATCACGGACTTGACGTCGGCGAAGTCGAGGTTGATCAGGCCGGGCGTGGTGATCAGGTCGGTGATGCCCTGGACGCCGGAGAGCAGGACCTGGTCCGCCGACTTGAAGGCGTCGAGGACCGAGACCTGGCGGTCCGAGATGGACAGCAGCCGGTCGTTCGGGATGACGATGAGGGTGTCGACCTCTTCACGGAGTTCGGCGATGCCGTCCTCCGCCTGGTTGGCCCGGCGCCGTCCTTCGAAGGTGAAGGGGCGGGTGACCACGCCGATGGTGAGGGCGCCGAGGGAGCGGGCGATGTTGGCCACGACGGGGGCGCCGCCGGTGCCGGTGCCGCCGCCCTCGCCGGCCGTCACGAAGACCATGTCGGCCCCCTTGAGGACCTCCTCGATCTCCTCGCGGTGATCCTCGGCGGCCTTGCGGCCGACGGCCGGGTTGGCGCCGGCGCCGAGTCCGCGGGTGAGTTCGCGGCCGACGTCGAGTTTGACGTCGGCGTCGCTCATCAACAGCGCCTGCGCGTCGGTGTTGATGGCGATGAACTCGACGCCCTTGAGACCGACCTCGATCATCCGGTTGATGGCATTGACACCACCGCCGCCGACACCGATGACTTTGATGACTGCGAGGTAGTTCTGCGGTGCTGCCACGTCGAAGGCCTCTCGCCTCGAGTTACGTGTCGTCGATCGCGGTGTTCCACGATCCGACGACGGATGCCGAATGGGACGGTCCGTAGCGCCGACCCGAACCCTAACGTTGAAGTTTAGGGTTACCAGTGTGTCCGTTCCTTGAAGTCTTCTGAACAGGACACTAAGTCGACAAGTGGCGCACGTTCAACGAACACGCCGAACCTCCCGTTTTTCTTTTCACCCTATGTGATCAGCCGTAGCGCTGCCCAACCAGGGTGCTGGCCTGCGCGAATGTGCGTCAACTCCCGGCTGACGCAGGGGCGGTGGGAACACTTACGTCGAAGTGCCGGGCTCCGGAAGCTGCTTTCATGAGAGCGGTGAGCGTACGCGCCTTCGCCGCGCCCTTGTCGCCGCTTCCCCAGGAGACGGTCCGGCCGCCGCTCAACTCCAGTGAGATGTCGTCGTAGGAACGGACCTTGACGACCTGTGTGTCGCGCGCGACGGCGGCCGGAATGTCACCCGCTACGCGCACCGCCTCGCGGACGAGTCGGTCCTCGCCGAAACGGCGCAGGCCGACGGCGGAGGAAGCCGTGGGAGAGAGCGCCAATTCGAGGGTGGGGACGGACTTCGGCGGCGTGGAAACGGTGGCGAATCGGACGCCCTCGCCGTCCACTTCGACGAAGTTTCCGCCCTTTTTCACGACCAGGACCGGGCTGCGTTCGGTCACTTTCAGCCCGATTCCATGAGGCCAGGAACGGACTACCTCAACAGTGTCAATTCGGGGCAATTTCCTGCGGAGTCGGGCCTCGATCGCATCGGTGTCGACGGAAATGAGCGGTCCGCCGACCGGAACTCCGGCGGCTTCGCGCACCTGCTCCGGCGTCAGAACCTCGGTCCCGGAGACCGACACCTTCTCCACCCGCAGCCACTGGGAGCCGTAGAGCAGCCAGACCGTGGCGGCGCCCAACAGGACTGCGGCGAGGGCGAGTACGACAATCAGACGAAGGCGTCGCGGCCCCAGGCGCCGGACAAGGGGCGGGCCGGACGACTCCTGTTGGCGTTCACCGCGCTCGGCGGTCGTCGGTCCGGCCACGATCCCCTGCCTCTCTCACATAGGGCTAGCGGTGCCGCGAGGCGATCGCCTCGTACACCATGCCGACGAGCAGGTCGTCGGCGTCCCGGCGGCCGAACTCGCTTGCCGCGCGCGACATCTCGTACAGCCGGTGCGGATCGGCGAGCACGGGCAGGACGTTGCCCTGGACCCACTCGGGCGTCAGTTCCGCGTCGTCGACCAGGAGTCCGCCGCCGGCTTTGACCACCGGCTGGGCGTTCAGCCGCTGTTCGCCGTTGCCGATGGGCAGCGGGACGTAGGCGGCCGGGAGTCCGACGGCGGAGAGTTCGGCGACGGTCATCGCGCCCGCGCGGCAGAGCATCATGTCGGCCGCGGCGTACGCGAGGTCCATCCGGTCCACGTACGGTACCGGGATGTAGGGGGGCATCCCCGGCATCTGGTGCACCTGCGGCAGTTCGTTCTTCGGGCCGACCGCGTGCAGGATCTGAATTCCGGCCTGTTGGAGGTAGGGCGCGACCCGCTCGACCACCTCGTTGAGGTGCCGGGCGCCCTGCGAGCCGCCGGAGACCAGCAGCGTCGGCAGGTTCGGGTCGAGGCCGAACGCGGCCCGGGCCTGGGGCCGTACGGCCGCGCGGTCCAGGAGGGCGATGGAGCGGCGCAGCGGGATGCCGATGTAACGGGCGCCCCGCAGCTTGCTGTCCGGGGTGGAGACGGCGACCTGGGCCGCGTAGCGCGAGCCGATCTTGTTGGCCAACCCGGGCCTGGCGTTGGCCTCGTGGATCACGATCGGCACCCCGAGGCGCTTGGCGGCGAGGTAGCCGGGCAGCGCCACATAGCCGCCGAAGCCGACGACCGCGTCCGCCTTGGTGCGCTCCAGGATCTGCTCGGCGGCCTTGATCGTGCCGCGCAGCCGGCCCGGCACGGTGATCAGTTCCGGGGTGGGCTTGCGGGGCAGCGGTACGGCGGGGATCAGCGCGAGTTCGTAGCCCCGCTCGGGTACGAGGCGGGTCTCAAGGCCGCGTTCCGTGCCCAGCGCCGTGATCCCCACGGTGGGGTCCTGCCTGCGCAGGGCGTCCGCGAGGGCGAGCGCGGGCTCGATGTGGCCGGCGGTCCCCCCACCGGCGAGTACGACATGCACCGAAATTCACCGCTCTCCGGACGAACGCGCCGCCGAGGCACGCCGTCGCATCGTGTTCCATCTGCGGGGACTCCGGCCGGAACCGGGTCCCCTGGCCCCCCGTTTTCTACCAAAGCGGGGTTGCCGCATCGCAAGCGCCGCCCGCGCAGCGGGGTCGTCGCGCGCGAAGGCGATCAGCAACCCGATGGCGAACATGGTCGGCAGCAGGGCGGAACCCCCGTAGGAGAACAGCGGGAGCGGGACGCCGGCGATCGGCAGCAGGCCGAGCACCGCACCGATGTTGATCACCGCCTGAGCGGTGATCCAGGTGGTCACGCCTCCCGCGGCATACCTCACGAAGGGGTCCTCCGTGCGTCCGGCCACGCGGATACCCGCATAGCCTAGAGCCGCGAAGAGGGCGAGGACCGACAGCGTGCCCGCCAGGCCCAGTTCCTCACCGGTGACGGCGAAGATGAAGTCGGTGTGGGCTTCGGGGAGTTGACCCCATTTCTCCACACTCGCGCCGAGTCCGGAGCCGAAGATCCCGCCCGACGCCAGCGCGTAGATCCCGTGCACGGCCTGCCAGCAGTCGGCGACCCCGGTCTTGGGCTCGGTGGCGCCGATGCAGGCGAGCCGGGCCATCCGGTTGGGGCTGGTCTTGATGAGGATCACACCGATCACGCCCGCGATCGACAGCACGCCGGCGAACAGCCGGGTCGGCGCTCCGGCCAGCCAGAGCAGGCCGAACAGGATCGCGGTGAGGATGATCGCCGTACCCATGTCGCCGCCGAGCATGATCAGTCCGAGCAGCATGAAGGCGACCGGCACCAGCGGCACCAGCATGTGCTTCCACTGGGACAGCATCGCCTTGTCCTGCTTGCGGGCGAGCAGATCGGCGCCCCACAGGACGAGGGCGAGTTTGCCGAACTCGCTGGGCTGGATCTGGAAGGAGCCGCCGAGCGAGATCCAGTTGCGGTTGCCGTTGACCGACATCCCTATCCCCGGCAACTGCACCAGCGCCATCATGAAGACGGCGCCCGCGAGGATCGGATAGGCCAGCGCCCGGTGCAGTTTGACCGGCATCCGCGAGGCGGCCAGCGCCAGCACCCCGCCGATGCAGGCGGCGAGAAACTGTTTGCGGAAGAAATACGAGCCGGGCAGCGACAGTTGGAGCGCCGTGATCTGGGAGGCCGAGTAGACCATCACCAGACCGAGCACGGTGATCAGCACACTGCCGCCGGCGATCAGGTAGTAGGCGGTCAGCGGCCGGTCCCAGGCCCGTCGCGCGTTGGCGTACAGCCGGCGTACGGGGTTGTCCCGTACGGTCCGTGCGGCTGCGGGACGTCTGGGGGTCCGCTGCTGCACGGGCGGCCGGCCGGTACGGCTACTGGGCATCAGCGCCTCCGCTCACGTCGGTCAGGCGCCGAGTTCGCGAACCGCCTGGGCGAACGCGTCACCGCGCTTGTTGTAGTTGGCGAACATGTCCATGGAGGCGCAGGCCGGGGCGAGCAGCACCGTGTCGCCGGCGGCGGCGAGCCGCTGTGCCTCCTGGACAGCCGCGAGCATCGCCCCAGTGTCGGTCCGGGCGAGGTCGACGACGGGTACTTCCGGGGCGTGTCGCGCCAGGGCTTCCCGGATGAGCGCACGATCGGCGCCGATCAGCACCACGCCCCGAAGTCGCTTTGCCGACTTGGCGACGAGTTCGTCGAAGGTGGCGCCCTTGGCGAGTCCGCCCGCGATCCACACGATGGACTCGTAGGCCGCCAACGAGGCTTCCGCCGCATGGGTGTTGGTGGCCTTGGAGTCGTCGATGTACGCGACACCGTCCACATCGGCGACGTGCGCGATGCGGTGCGCGTCGGGCGTGAAGGCCCGCAGCCCGTCCCGTACGGCCTTGGCGGGCACCCCGAAGGCGCGCGCGAGGGCGGCGGCGGCAAGGGCGTTGGCGATGTTGTGCGGGGCGGGCGGGTTGACGTCCGAGACCTCGGCGAGTTCCTGCGCGTTGCGCTGCCGGTCCTCGACGAAGGCGCGGTCGACCAGGATGCCGTCCACGACGCCGAGTTGGGACGGTCCGGGGCTGCCCAGCGTGAACCCGATCGCCCGGCAGCCCTCCTCGACGTCGGCCTCGCGGACCAGGTCCTCGGTGGCCTTGTCGGCGACGTTGTAGACGCAGGCGACCCGATTGCCTTCGTAGATACGGCCCTTGTCGGCGGCGTACGCCTCCATCGAGCCGTGCCAGTCGAGGTGATCGGGCGCCAGATTGAGAACGGCGGCGGAGTGGGCGCGCACCGAAGGCGCCCAGTGGAGCTGATAGCTCGACAGTTCGACGGCGAGGACGTCGTATTCCTCGTCCCCGAGTACGGCGTCCAGGACCGAGACGCCGATGTTGCCGACGGCGGCCGTGCGCAGGCCGCCCGCCTTCAGGATGGAGGCGAGCATCTGGACGGTGGTGGTCTTGCCGTTGGTGCCGGTGACGGCGAGCCAGGGGGCCGCGTCGGGGCCGCGCAGGCGCCAGGCCAGCTCCACGTCGCCCCAGATCGGGACGCCCGCTGCACGCGCCGCCGTGAACAGCGGCTTGTCGGGCTGCCAGCCGGGGGTGGTGACGATCAGTTCGGTGCCCTCGGGCAGGGTCGCTCCGTCGCCGAGGCGGACGGTGATGCCGAGCGCCTCCAGGTCGGCCGCCTGGGCCCGGGAGCGCTCGTCGTCGCCGTCGTTGACGACCGTGACGAGCGCGCCGAGGCCGTGCAGGACCTTGGCGGCCGGGATCCCGGAGACTCCGAGTCCGGCGACGGTGACGTGCTTGCCCTCCCAGGAGAGCCCCTGCCCTTCGGTCACTTTTCCGCTGCCCATCCCGCGTAGAAGAGGCCCAGGCCGACGATCACGCAGATGCCCTGGATGATCCAGAAACGGACCACCACGAGCACTTCGGACCAGCCCTTGAGTTCGAAGTGGTGCTGGAGCGGGGCCATTCGGAAGACCCGCTTGCCGGTGAGCTTGAAGGAGCCGACCTGGATGACCACCGACATGGTGATGAGGACGAAGAGGCCACCCATGATGGCGACGAGCAGCTCGGTGCGGGAGAGGATCGCCAGACCCGTGAGGACACCGCCGAGGGCCAGCGAACCGGTGTCCCCCATGAAGATCTTGGCCGGCGAGGTGTTCCACCACAGGAAGCCCAGGCAGGCGCCCATCAGCGCGGAGGCGATGACAGCGAGGTCGAGCGGATCGCGCACCTCGTAGCAGGCGTTCGGGTTGGTCAGGGTCTGCGCGTTGGCGCAGGACTCCTGGAACTGCCAGACACCGATGAAGGTGTAGGCGCCGAAGACCAGCACCGAGGCGCCGGTGGCGAGGCCGTCCAGACCGTCCGTCAGGTTCACGCCGTTCGACATCGCGAGGATCATGAACAGCGCCCAGATCACGAACAGGATCGGGCCGATCTTCCAGCCGAAGTCCGTGATGAACGACAGCTTCGTGGAGGCCGGGGTGTTGCCGCGGGCGTCCTGGAACTGCAGGGCGAGCACCGCGAAGCTGATGCCGACGATCAGCTGGCCGGCCATCTTCGCCTTGGCCCGCAGGCCCAGCGAACGCCGCTTGACGATCTTGATGTAGTCGTCGAGGAAGCCGACCAGGCCCATCCCGACCATCAGACCGAGCACCAGCAGACCCGAATAGGTCGGCGCGTAACCGGTGATGACCTTGGACAGGAAGTACGCGGCGACCGTCGCGAAGATGAAGGCGATACCGCCCATCGTCGGCGTACCGCGCTTGCTGGCGTGCTCGCGCGGGCCGTCGTCGCGGATGTACTGGCCGTAGCCCTTGCGGGCCAGCAGCTTGATCAGCAGCGGGGTGCCCACCAGGGTCAGGAACAGGCCGATGACTCCTGAGAACAGGATCTGCTTCATCATCGGGCGGCAACCTCACCCTCGGTACCGGCCTCGACGAGCGCCTGCGCCACGCTCTCCAGACCGACCGACCGGGACGCCTTCACGAGAACGACGTCTCCCGGGCGCAACTCGCTGCGCAACAGGTCGACCGCCGCCTGTGCGTCGGACACGTGCACCGACTCCTCACCCCACGAACCCTCGTTATATGCGCCCAGTTGCAGCCAGGACGCTTCCCTGCCCCCGACCGCGACGAGCTTGCCGACATTGAGCCGGACGGCGAGCCGTCCGACCGCGTCGTGCTCGGCGAGCGCCTCGTCCCCGAGCTCGGCCATCTTGCCGAGCACCGCCCAGGTCCGCCGCCCCTTGCCCATGGCCGCGAGCGCGCGCAAGGCGGCTCGCATGGACTCGGGGTTCGCGTTGTAGGCGTCGTTGACGATGGTCACGCCGTCCGGTCGCTCGGTGACCTCCATCCGCCAGCGGGAGAGGGAGCCCGCCTCGGAGAGCGCGGTGGCGATCTCGTCTGCGGACATGCCCAGCTCATGGGCGACGGCGGCCGCGGCGAGCGCGTTCGACACGTGGTGCTCACCGTACAGGCGCATGGTCACTTCGCTGCACCCGGAGGGTGTGTGAAGGCTGAAGGCGGGCTGTCCGCTGTCCGTGAGTCTCACGTTCTCGGCCCGTACGTCCGCTTCGCCGGACTCTCCGAAAAGGATCACCTTCGCCTTCGTACGGGATGCCATGGCCCGTACGAGCGGATCGTCGGCGTTGAGGACCGCGACACCGCCGTCTTCAACTGAAGGGAGCGCCTCCACGAGTTCACCCTTTGCCTGCGCGATCTGCTCCCGGCCGCCGAACTCCCCGATGTGGGCGGTGCCGACGTTGAGGACGAGGCCGATCTGCGGGGGCGTCAGATCCGTGAGGTAGCGGATGTGACCGATCCCGCGGGCGCCCATCTCCAGGACGAGGAACCTCGTCTCGTCGGTGGCGCTCAGCGCGGTCAGCGGCAGCCCGATCTCATTGTTCAACGATCCCGGTGTGAACACCGTGGGCGCCTTGCGGGCGAGCACCTGGGCGATGAGGTCCTTGGTGCTGGTCTTGCCCGCCGAGCCGGTGAGGGCGACGAGGGTCGCGCCGAGCCGTCGTACGACATGGCGGGCGAGGGCGCCCAGGGCGCTCTGGACGTCGTCCACGACGATCGCGGGCACGCCGACCGGGCGGGAGGCCAGGAGGGCCACCGCGCCCGCCTCGACGACCGCCTGTGCGAAGTCGTGGCCGTCGACGCGCTCGCCGACGAAGGCGACGAAGAGGCTGCCTGGTTGCACTTCCCTGGAGTCGCGGACCACCGGGCCGGTGACCTGGACGGACGGATCCGGTATGTCGTGCGTCTGCCCGCCGACGACTGCTGCGATCTCGGCGAGGGAGAGGGCGATCACAAGTTCATCCCTGGGTCTTCTGGATAGCTTCGCGAAGCACCTGGCGGTCGTCGAAGGGACGGACCACTCCGGCGATGTCCTGGCCCTGCTCGTGGCCCTTGCCCGCGACCAGCACGGTGTCCCCCGGCCGCGCGCGGGCGACGGCGGCGGCGATGGCGGCGGCCCGGTCCTCGAAGACCTGGACCTCGCCGCGCTCGTGCGCCGGCACGGACGCCGCGCCCTGGAGCATGGTCGCGAGGATCGCGAGGGGGTCCTCGGAGCGGGGGTTGTCCGACGTCAGTACGGCGGTGTCGGCGAGCCGGGCCACGGCGGCACCCATGGGCTCACGTTTCGTCCTGTCCCGGTCCCCGCCGCAGCCGAGCACGACGTGCACCTTGCCCTCGGTGACCTTGCGCAGCGCGCGCAGGACCGATTCGACGGCGTCCGTCTTGTGGGCGTAGTCGACGACCGCGAGATACGGCTGCCCGGCGTCCACGCGCTCCAGACGCCCCGGCACGCCCGGCACGGCGGCGATGCCGTCGGCGGCGAGCTGCGGGTCGAGGCCCGCGGTGGCCAGGGCGGCGATCGCGGCGAGGGTGTTGGCCACGTTGAAGGAGCCGGCCAGCGGCGAACGAGCGGTGATCAGCTCGCCCTTGGGGCCGACCGCGGTGAACGTCGAGTCCATGGGGCCGATTTCGACGTCCTGGGCGCGCCAGTCGGCGTCCGGGTGGCCCTCCGCGGAGTAGGTGATCACGGGGACCGTGGCCTCGGCCGCGAGCCTGCGGCCGTACTCGTCGTCAAGGTTGACTACTCCCTGCCTGCTGCGCAGCGGCGTGAACAACTGCGCCTTGGCCTGGAAGTAGTCCTCCATGCCGGAGTGGAACTCCATGTGCTCCGGGCTGAGGTTGGTGAAGACCGCGATGTCGAAGACGCAGGCGTCGACCCGGCCGAGGACCAGCGCGTGGCTGGAGACCTCCATGGCGACCGCGTCGACCCCGCGCTCGCGCATGACCGCGAACAGGGCCTGGAGATCGGTGGCTTCGGGGGTCGTGCGCTCCGACTTCATGCGCTCGTCGCCGATGCGGGTCTCGACCGTGCCGATCAGACCGGTGGACCGGACCGTTTTCAGCCCGCCCTCTACGAGGTAGGCGGTGGTCGTCTTCCCGGAGGTTCCGGTGATGCCGATCTGGAGCAGGTCGCGGCCGGGGTGGCCGTAGATGGTGGCCGCCAGCTCGCCCATCTGCCCGCGCGGATCGGCCACGACCAGCACCGGCAGGCCGGTCGCGGTCGCGCGGTCGGCGCCTGCCGGGTCCGTGAGGACGGCTACGGCGCCGAGGCCTGCGGCCTGGGTGACGAAGTCGGCGCCGTGCAGGCGGGCGCCGGGCAGGGCGGCGTACAGGTCGCCGGGGCGGACGGCGCGCGAGTCATGGGTGATGCCCGTGACCTCGGCGGTCGACACCGGCTCGGCGGTGCCCAGTTGGTCGGCGAGTTCCGCGAGGGGTGTGGCGGAGAGCTGCGCCGGCCTGGGCGGCCCCGGGTATGTCACGGATGCGCCCTTCTGGGGGGTTTGGGACTGATCGGCGGGTGGCACGGCGGTGAGCGTACCGGGCGCACCCGCCTCGGAGCGAAGCGAGGGGCGGGGCTCGTCCTGGTTCCCGGAGTGGGAGGTGATCATGGTCACGGATCGGTTCCTGGCTGTTGCGCTGATCAGGGAGTGAAGGTCACGGGCAGGTTCGCGGCCTTCGCCCCGGTGGGCGGGACCTGGAGGGTCTTGAGGGCGAACTCCATCACCTGCTTGTAGATCGGTCCGCAGATCTGACCGCCGAAGTAGCTTCCGCTGGTGGCGTTCTGGATCGCGCAGTAGACGGTGATGCGGGGGTTGTCGGCGGGCGCGAACCCGGCGAACGACGAGGTGTAGCCCTTGTACTTGCCGGTGGCCGGATCCACGCGGTTGGCGGTGCCGGTCTTGCCCGCGACCCGGTACCCCGGAATCGCGGCCTTACCGCCCGTGCCCTGCTCGTCGTCCACCACGGACTCCAGCATCTGGGCGAGGGTCTTCGCCGTCTTCGCACTGATGACCCGGGTCTTCTTGGGCGTGGCGGCCGGTGTGAAGCGGCCGTCGGGGCCCTTCGTGCCGCGCACCAGGGTGGGCTCGACGCGGACTCCGCCGTTGGCGACCGTCGAGTAGACGGAGGCCGCCTGGAGCGCGTTGAGGGACATGCCCTGGCCGAAAGGAATCGTGTACTGCTGCGAGGTCGACCACTTGTCCGGGGTCGCGAGGATGCCCTTGGTCTCGCCGGGGAAGTCGAGCCCGCTGTAGGTGCCGATGCCGAACTTGTGCAGATACGAGAAGAGGACCTCGTTGGCCTGCGCCTGCGTCTTGCCGAGCTGGCCGGCCGCCTCGATGGTGCCGATGTTGCTGGACTTGGCGAGGACGCCGTTGAGCGTGAGGTTCCAGGTCGCGTGGTCGACGTCGTCCTGGAAGAGGCGGTCGCCCCGGTGCAGCCGGTTCGGCACGACGACGTGCGTCAGCGGGGTGGCCACGTTCTCCTGGAGTACGGCGGCCATCGTCATGACCTTGGCGGTGGAACCGGGCTCGTAGGCGTCCTGGAGGGCCGCGTTGCCCAGGGAGGCCGCGTTGGCCTGGGCGAGGTCGTTCGGGTCGAAGCCGGGCGCGTTGGCCATGGCGAGGATCTCTCCGGTGCGGGTGTCCTGCACTATCACGTACCCGCGGTCCGCCTTGGACTTCTTCACCTGCTCCGTGATGGCGTTCTGGGCGGCCCACTGGATGTCGCGGTCGATCGTCAGCTCGACGTCGGAACCGGGCACCGCCGGCGTCTCGGTGGAGCCCGCGGTGGGCACCTGGAGGCCGCCGGACTGGGCGTAGCGGACCTTGCCGTCCTTGCCGGTCAGGTCCTTGTTCAGCTGCTGCTCGACCCCGCCGCCGCCCTTGCCGTCGGCGTTGACCCAGCCCAGTATCCCGGCGGCGAGATCACCGTTCGGGTACACGCGCTTGGTGGTGGGGACGGCGAGGACACCGGCAAGGACGTTGACCGTGGTCGGGTCGGTTCCGGACTTGGTGGTGAGCGCGCTCTTCAGGTCCTTGATCTGCTTCCAGACCTGCGGGGTCTGCCGGTTGGCGAGCACCACGTAGCGCAGGTTCTTGTTCGCGGGCCTGAGCTTCTTGACGATCGAGTCCTGGTCCACGCCGAGGATCGGGGCGAGCAGGGCGGCCGCCTGCTCCGGCCCGTCGTCGATCTTCAGCTGCTTGCGGGTGAAGAGCGTCGGGTCGGCGGTGATCGTGTACGCGTCCACGCTGGTCGCGAGGGCCACCCCGGAGCGGTCGGTGATCTCGCCGCGCTCGGCGGCCAGGACGTAGTCGACGTACCGGTTCTGCGCGGCCTTGGCGGCGTACGCGCTCGCGTCGACTGCCTGCACCTGGAGCAGCCGTACGACGAAGGCGATCAGGACGAGGGTCAGCGCGAGGCTGATCATCCGCAGCCGGGGGCGGGGGCTGCCGAGCCGGAGGGAGCGCGGGCCTCCCGGGCGGGCGGCGGGCGGGGCCGGCGCCGGGCGGCGGGCCGGGCGGGCGCCGGGGCCGGGGCGGCGCCGGGCATCGGGCCGTTCGGGCCTGGCCGGTCCGGGCACTCGGCGGCGCGGCGGTTCCCTGTCGGACACTTCCGTCACCTGCCGGGTGTAGTCGGGGTGGAGGACTGAACTGCCGTGGACCGCACGGGCGGTACGGACCGGGCCGGGGTGGGGGTGGCCACGGGTGCCGCCGCGCCGGGCGCGGGGGTCGGGCTCGGGCTCGGCCTGCTGATGAGCGCCTCCGGGGCGAGGACCACCGGTGCGTCCGCCGAGGTCTTCTCGGCGGCCTGCTCCGGGACACCCTTCACGGTGCCGTTCGGGTCGAGGAAGGCGGGGTCTCCCCCGGGCACCATGCCGAGTTCGTGTGCGCGGCGCTGGAGGGCGTCGGGGGCGGAGTAGGCGTCGACGTCCCGCTGGAGGGCCTGTTCCTCGTCGGTGAGGCTCTTGGTCTGCTTCTGGAGGTCGTCCAGCTTGAACTGCCCTTCGCTGAGTGCGGAGTTCAGCACCAGCAGTCCGATCAGGCCGCCGCCGAGGAGGAGCACGACAAGGAGGACGAACGGGGTACGGGCCGCCTGTCCTGGGCCGGTCGGGAAGAGCCGCGCGAGCCGGGCGGCCCTGCCCCTCAGTTCGGGTTTCCTACTCACTCACGCACCCCGCACTCACTTGGTACGTACTCACCCGATGTCCTCCCTGATGCGCTCGGCCCCCCGCAGCCGCGCGGGTGCCGCCCGCCGGTTCTCGGCGACCTCTTCCTCGGTGGGAAGTTCGGCACCGCGCGTCAGGAGCTTGAGCCGGGGCTGGTACTGCTCGGGCACCACCGGCAGTCCAGGAGGCGCGGTATTGGCGGCGCCGGCCGCGAACACCTGCTTCACCAGGCGGTCTTCGAGCGAGTGGTACGACAGGACGGCGATCCGGCCGCCCACGGCAAGGGACTTCACGGCCGCGGGAATCGCCCTCTCCAGGACGGACAGTTCGCCGTTGACCTCGATGCGCAGCGCCTGGAAGGTGCGCTTGGCGGGGTTGCCGCCGGTGCGCTTGGCGGCCTGCGGCAGCGAGTCGCGGATCAGCTCGACGAGCCGCGCGCTGTTGCTGAACGGCTCCTTGTCGCGCTCGCGGACGACCGCGGACACGATCCGCTTGGCCTGCTTCTCCTCGCCGTACGCCCGCAGGATGCGGACGAGTTCGCCCGCCGGGTAGGTGTTGAGGACCTCGGCGGCGCTGATGCCGGTCGTCTGGTCCATGCGCATGTCCAGGGGCGCGTCCTGGGCGTAGGCGAAGCCGCGGTCGGCCTCGTCCAGCTGCATGGAGGAGACACCGAGGTCGAAGAGAACGCCCTCCACGCGCGCGAGGCCGAGCCGCTCCAGGACCTCGGGCAGCTCGTCGTAGACGGCGTGCACGAGGGTGGCGCGCTCCCCGAAGGGGGCGAGGCGTTCGCCGGAGAGGCGCAGGGCCTCCTTGTCGCGGTCGAGGGCGACGAGGCGGGCCTCGGGGAAGCGGGCGAGCAGTGCCTCGCTGTGCCCGCCGAGGCCGAGGGTGCAGTCGACGACGACAGCTCCCGGCCGCTCCAGGGCGGGTGCCAACAGGTCCAGGCACCGCTGGAGCATCACCGGGACGTGTCGACTGTTGCTCAAGGGGCCCTCTCAGGTCCGGCGGGCCCGTACGCACCGCCGGGTCCCCGCCCGCTCAGGAAGGGGAAGGCCTGCCGGCGCCGGAAGCGTCAGCCGACCGGGAGCGGGAGGAGGCCGAGCCGTACGTACGCGCCGCGCACGTGGGGAGAATCCGGAAGGTCGCCGGGGTCTCCGGGAAAAGTCCAGCAGGGAGGCCTCGCCTCCCGCTTCGCGCAACTTTAGTCCACGCTGTCTCACGGTCAATCAACCGGCCTGCGCGTCGCGGGCCGGGGCGCGTGCGAAGCCTCAAAACGGGAAGAATCACCCACGCGGGTGCACCCCCGCCACCCGTGTGGGTTACCTCACAAGAGGACACGATGACGCTCTTTTTCCCATCTCACACCAAGACCGCACCGCCGGTGACCAGTACCGTCATAGGTATGACGACCTCCGCATCCGTACCCACAGAGTCCGAAGGCGCCATAGCCCACGGCGGGACCGTGACGGACCGCCTTGTCGACGCCAACGCCCAGTACGCCGCCGCGTTCACCGATCCCGGGATGGACGCCCACCCCGTCCTCCAGGTGGCCGTCGTGGCCTGCATGGACGCCCGTCTCGACCTGCACAAGGCGCTCGGCCTCCAGCTCGGCGACTGCCACACCATCCGCAACGCGGGCGGTGTGGTCACCGACGACGTCATCCGCTCCCTCACCATCAGCCAGCGGGCGCTCGGCACCCGCAGCGTCGTGCTCATCCACCACACCGGCTGCGGCCTGGAGTCCCTCACCGAGGAGTTCCGGCACGACCTGGAGATGGAGGTCGGCCAGCGCCCCGCCTGGGCGGTGGAGGCCTTCCGGGACGTGGAGCAGGACGTACGGCAGTCCATGCAGCGTGTGCGCACCTCGCCGTTCCTGCTGCACACTGATGATGTGCGCGGCTTCGTGTTCGACGTGAAGTCGGGACTGCTGCGCGAGATCGACCCCGCCTGACGCACCCGCCCGCCCCGAAACTTCGAAAAGTTCGCCCCTCGGACCGCCCAAAAGGTCGTAAGACCCGACAAAGCGAAGGCAGTTGTCCACAGGCGAGTGACACGAACCGGTAACGGCAACAAGAATGCGGGTGTGGCGTCACGCGGAACTTTTCCCGCGTGCCGTCCGTGTTTCGGGGTGGGCCGGTCCGCGGTACGCGCGTCGGCCCATGGAAAGAACGGGCCGAGGAGGGCCGGGTGACGACCTATGACGATCGAGCGAGCCTTACAGATCTGACCGCCACTGTGGAGCGAGTCCGCAGTTCGGTGGAAGGAGTGATCGAGGGCAAGCCCGAGGTCGTACGGCTTTCGCTGACCGTGCTGCTCGCCGAGGGACATCTTCTGATCGAGGACGTTCCGGGCGTGGGCAAGACAATGCTGGCCAAGGCGCTGGCGCGGTCGATCGACTGTTCGGTGCGGCGAATCCAGTTCACGCCGGACCTGCTGCCCTCGGACATCACCGGTGTGTCCATCTGGGACCAGCAGCGGCAGGACTTCGAGTTCAAGCCGGGCGCCATCTTCGCGCAGATCGTGATCGGCGACGAGATCAACCGCGCCTCGCCGAAGACGCAGTCCGCGCTCCTGGAGTCGATGGAGGAGCGGCAGGTCACCAGCGACGGCCAGACCTACGAGCTGCCGAGCCCCTTCATGGTGGTGGCCACGCAGAACCCGGTCGAGATGGAGGGCACCTATCCGCTGCCCGAGGCCCAGCGCGACCGTTTCATGGCCCGGGTCTCCATCGGCTATCCCAGCGCGGAGGCCGAGCTGCAGATGCTGGACATCCACGGCGGGGTGAGCCCGCTGGACGACCTCCAGCCCGTGGCCCACGCGCACGACATCGTCAAGCTGATCGAGGCGGTCCGCGGCGTCCACGTCGCCGACCCGGTGCGCAGATACGCGGTGGACCTGGTCTCCGCCACCCGCACCCACCCCGACCTCAGACTCGGCGCCTCCCCGCGCGCGACGCTGCATCTGCTGCGCGCGGCGAAGGCGTCCGCCGCCCTGAGCGGCCGTGAGTACGCGCTGCCGGACGACATCCAGGCGCTCGCGGTCGCGGTCCTGGCCCACCGCCTGCTGCCCACCGCCCAGGCGCAGCTGAACCGCCGCACGGCGGAGCAGGTCGTCCAGGAGATCCTGCAGCGCACCCCCGTGCCCGCGGCGCCCCCGCAGCAGAGCAGCTTCGGCATGGGCCGCGGCCCGGCGTCCTACGGCGAGCAGCCGCCCCGGAGGCTGTGATGGCCGCCGGGGGGCCGGGGGTCCCGGAGGCCGAGCGGGACGAGAAGGGCGGTGTCCGTACGGCCCTGGCGGGGCTGACCACCCGCGGTCGCTCGTTCCTGGCCGCCGGTATCGCGGCGGCCGTCTGCGCCTACGTCCTGGGGCAGGGCGATCTGCTCCGGGTCGGACTGCTGCTGGCCGTGCTGCCCCTGGTCTGCGCGACCGTGCTCTACCGCACCCGCTACCGGGTCGCCGGCAGCCGCCGGCTCTCCCCCGCGCGCGTGCCCGCGGGCTCCGAGGCCCGGGTCCATCTGCGGATGGACAATGTCTCGCGGCTGCCCACGGGCCTGCTGATGCTCCAGGACCGGGTGCCGTACGTGCTCGGCCCGCGCCCCCGGTTCGTCCTGGACCGGGTGGAGGCGGGCGGCCGGCGCGAGGTGTCCTACCGGGTCCGCTCCGATCTGCGGGGCCGCTATCCCCTGGGCCCGCTGCAGCTGCGGCTGACGGACCCGTTCGGGATGTGCGAACTGACGCGCTCCTTCTCGACGTTCGACACCCTGACCGTGATCCCGCGCGTGGAGGCCCTGCCCCCGGTCCGCCTCAGCGGCGAGGCCAAGGGGTACGGCGACGGACGCAACCGCTCGCTGGCCCTGGCCGGCGAGGACGACGTGATCCCGCGCGGCTACCGCTACGGCGACGACCTGCGCCGCGTGCACTGGCGCTCCACCGCCCGCTACGGCGAGCTGATGGTGCGCCGCGAGGAGCAGCCGCAGCGCGCCCGCTGCACGGTGCTCCTGGACACCCGGGGCATCGCCTTCGCGGGCCAGGGCCCGGACTCGGCCTTCGAGTGGGCCGTGTCGGGCGCCGCCTCCGTCCTGGTGCACATGCTGGAACGGGGCTTCTCCGTACGGCTGTTGACCGACACCGGCAACTCGGTGCCCGGTGAGGGCGCCGACGGGTTCGCGGGCGCGAGCCAGGAGTCGGCGGACGCGGCCGGGCTGATGATGGACACCCTCGCGGTGATCGACCACTCGGACGGCGCCGGCCTGTCCCGGGCCTACGACCTGCTGCGCGGCGGAAACGAAGGGTTGCTGGTGGCCTTCTTCGGCGACCTCGACGAGGAACAGGCGGCCATCGTCGCCCGGATGCGGCAGCGCAGCGGGGGCGCCCTCGCCTTCGTGCTGGACAGCGGCGGCTGGGTGCGCGAGCCGACCGACGTACCCGGACCGGAGAACGAGCAGGAGGAGCGGCTGCGGATGCTGCGCGACGCAGGCTGGACCGCCCTGGGCGTGCCGCGCGGCGCGTCCCTGAACGAGCTGTGGCGCCAGGCCGACCAGGAGCGCAACGGCATCACCGCGGCCGGTCTCGGGGAGGGATGGGGATGAGCGGGCGGGCACGACTGGCGCTCTGCGCCTGGGCGGCGACGATGCTGGCGTCCACCGCGCTGATCCCCCTGGTCTCCCCGGCGATCTGGATCTTCCAGGCCGGCTTCATGCTGGCGATCCAGGCCGGGGTGGGCGCGGCGACCCGGCGGGTCCCGCTGGCCCGGCCGCTGACCGTCGCGGCGCAGGCCCTGGTCACACTGCTGATGCTGACCCTGGTCTTCGCGCGGGCGCAGGCCTTCGCCGGGATCGTCCCGGGCCCCGAGGCCTTCCAGCACTTCGCCGACCTGCTGCAGCAGGGCTCGGACGACGTCTCCCGGTACGCGATCCCGGCACCGCTGCACGACGGCATCCGGCTGATGATCATCGGCGGTGTGCTGGTGATCGGCCTCGCGGTGGACACGCTCGCGGTCACCTTCCGCAGCGCGGCCCCGGCCGGACTGCCGCTGCTCGCCCTGTACTCGGTGGCCGCCGGGCTGTCGAACAGCGGCTACGACTGGCTGTGGTTCCTGTTCGCGGCGGCGGGCTATCTGATGCTGCTGCTGTCCGAGGGCCGGGACCGGCTCGCCCAGTGGGGCCGCGTCTTCGGCGGGGCGCCACGCACCGCGCCGGGCTCGGACTCCTCCGGACCACTCGCCCCGGTCCGCACCGGACGGCGGATCGGCGCGGTCGCGCTGGCCGTCGCGCTGCTGCCGCTGCCCACGATCTCGGGCGGCCTGCTGGACGCCGCCGGGACCGGTGTGGGCGCGGGCACCGGAGGCGGCGGCACCATCTCCGCGGTCAACCCGCTGGTCTCGCTGCGCGACAGCCTGAACGTGGACGAGAACCGCCAGGTCCTGTCCCTGCGCACCGACTCGAACGACCTCTCGGACATGTATCTGCGGATCGTGTCCCTGGACGACTTCGACGGCATCACCTGGAAGCCGTCGCAGCGGCATATCGAAGGTGTGCCGGACAAGTTCCCCACGCCGACCGGTCTCGGCGCCGACGTCAAGCGCGCGAAGATCACGACCAGAATCTCCGCCGCCGACTGGTACGCCCAGGACTGGCTGCCGATGCCGTACCCGCCCAGCGGGGTGAACATCGACGGCAGCTGGCGCTACGAGCCCGTGGGCATGACGGTCGTGGGTGACCACGGCCAGAACACGCGGGGGGTGACCTACACGGTCACCAGTCTGGACGTGGAGCCGACCGCAGAGCAGCTGGCCACCGCTCCGGCCCCGTCGAAGGCTCTGGAGACCCAGTACACCAAGGTGCCGGACTCGCTGCCGGCGGTGGTGGCCCAGACCGCCCGCCGGGTCACCGCGGGCTCGGCCAACGCGTACGAGCAGGCGGTCAAGCTCCAGGACTACTTCGCGGTGACCGGCGGCTTCCAGTACGACACCCAGGTGGACGTCGGTACCGGCCGCAACGCGATAGCGAAGTTCCTCAAGGACAAGCAGGGTTTCTGCGTCCACTTCTCCTTCGCGATGGCGGCGATGGCCCGCACCCTGGGCATCCCGGCCCGGGTCGCGGTGGGCTTCGCGCCCGGCACCCCGGAGGCCAACCAGACGGTGTCGGTGGGCCTGAAGGACGCGCACGCCTGGCCCGAGCTGTACTTCGAGGGCATCGGCTGGACCCGCTTCGAGCCGACCCCCAACCGGGGCTCGGTGCCGTCGTACACCCAGTCGACCACCCCCGGCAGCGACATCCCGGACCCGGCCGGCTCCTCGGCCGCGACGAGCGCGGCGCCCTCGGCCGCCCCCTCGGCGAGCGAGAGCTGCACGGCCCAGCTGAAGAAGATCGAGGGCTGCGCGAGCGAGGCTCCGGCACTCGCGGCGGGCGACGACGGCAGGGGCCCGTGGTGGTATGTGCGGACGTCGCTGCTGAGCCTGGGCGCGCTGCTGCTGCTGACGATCCCGTTCTCGCCGATGCTCTGGCGGACCCGGACGCGCTCGGTACGGCTGGGCGCGCACGGACGTACGGCGGCCGACGCGGCCCTGCACACGCTGGCCGTGTGGGAGGAACTGACCGATACGGCCTGGGACTTCGGGATCTCGCCGGACGGTTCGCTGACCCCGCGCAAGGCCGCCGCCCGGATCGTACGGCTCGGGCATCTCGATCCGCCGACCGCCGCCTCGGTGCACCGGGTGGCGGACGCCGTGGAGCAGGTCCTCTACGCCCCCAGGCCGCAACTGGCGGCGGGGCTCGCTCAGGACGTGCGCCGGGTGGTCGTCGGTTTCCAGGACACGGCGAGCCGCTCCACTCGACTGCGCGCGATGATCGCCCCGCGCTCGACCGTCCGGGTGGTGTGGGAGCTGTCGGCCTGGTGGGCGTCCGTGACGGCGCGGGCGGCGGCGATCCGACCGCCCCTGCGCAAGCCGTCGGGACAGCAGGGCTGAGGGGCACGGCCAGGGAGAAGCAGGGCATACGGGAGGGGGTGACCACCGGTTTCGGTGGTCACCCCCTCACTCGTGTCTTGAGGAGCGCCGCGTGTGCTGCGGGGCCGGGTGCTGCTACTGGCCCTGTTGCTCGTCGCGGCGGCGCTGCCAGCGCTGCTCGATACGATCCATGACCGAGCGCCGCTGCCGTCCCTGGCGGCGGGCGTGCGGAGCGCCCGCGGCGGGCTGTTCGCCAGGCTTCGGAGCCTTGCGCCAGCCGGTCACGGCGAGTACCGCACAGCCCAGCATGACGAGGAATCCCACCACGCTGACCCAAATCTGCTTTGCGACCATTCCTGCCATGAGGAGCGCAATACCTACGAGGAAGCCGGCCACCGCCTGGTAGACCCGTCGCCGGGTGTACGTGCGCAGCCCGCTTCCCTCAAGCGCTGTCGCGAACTTGGGATCTTCGGCGTACAGCGCTCGCTCCATCTGCTCGAGCATTCGCTGCTCGTGCTCCGAGAGCGGCACGGAGTCCTCCTCATCGTGCAGTCGCCGGGGCGACCCGGGGGGTCCCTTCAGGATAGGCAGGGAATCGCCCCCGTGAAACCCGCCCCTCTACGCCAATTGACCAACCGGAATCCGCCATGGCCGTTCCGGCTCGCTGAAGCTTCCATTCCCCAGCGGCCGTCCCGTCATGCCGGGCGGTCTCCCTCGATCATACGGCGCCGGGCCCGGGATCGGGGGGCCTGTGGCGTACTCCATGTGCGGCCGAGCCCCTGATCAGGGCTCCGTCGCGGGAGGCCACTCACGCCTCGCCGGCACCCCGCGTCTCGCCGAGCACATGAAGCTGCGTGGCCACGGAGTGGTACGCCGGGAGCTCGGCCGCCGCGGCCTCCAGCTTGAGCAGCGCGTCCAGGGCGCCGGGCTCGGTGTCCACGAGCACACCGGGAACCAGGTCGGCGAAGACCCGCACCCCGTGCACGGCGCCGACGTCGAGGCCCGCGCCCTCGACGAACGCGGTGAGCTGCTCGGCGGTGAAGCGGTGCGGGACGGGGTCGGCGGCGCCCCAGCGGCCGTTCGGGTCGGCGAGGGCCTGGCGGGCCTCCGTGAAGTGGCCGGCGAGGGCGCGCGCGAGGACGGCACCGCCGAGTCCGGCGGCGAGCAGGCTGAGGACGCCCTCGGGGCGCAGCGCGGCCACCACCGTGCGGACACCCTCGGCGGGGTCCTCGACGTACTCCAGGACTCCGTGGCACAGCACCGCGTCGTAGCCGCCGCGCTCGACCACGTCGAAGAGGCCGTGCGCGTCGCCCTGGACGCCCTTCACGCGGTCGGCGACACCGGCCTCGGCGGCTCGGCGCTCCAGCGCGAACAGCGCGTTCGGGCTGGGGTCGACGACGGTGACGCGGTGGCCGAGGCGGGCGACGGGCACCGCGAAGTTGCCGCTGCCGCCTCCGGTGTCGAGGACGTCCAGCGCGTCCCGACCCGTGGCCTTGACCCGGCGGTCGAGGGCGTCCTGCAGGACGTCCCAGACCACGGCGGTACGGAGGGAGGCGCGGGGGCGGCTCGGGTCCGACACGGCAGTTGACTCCTCGGCGCGGCACCGCCTGTGCACGGCGGAGCGAACGGGCTGCCTCCCTGGCCCGGAGGCGGGCGGCGGGAGGGCTTCAGGCGCCCTCCACCCTATTGCCTCCGGTGCCGTACCCGGTGATGTGTCTCGCGCGGCGGACCGCGCCGGCTCACCCGGCGCGGTCCCCGGGCCGCTCCGGGTCCTGGCGTGGCTGGGGCAGGACCGGCTGGAGGACGAGCATCCGCTCCACCAGGCGCAGGAACATCGCCACGTCGCGTATGAGGTCGTCGGCGTCCCGGCGGGTCGCCGCGCCCTGGATGCCCGCCTCGGCCCGGGCGCGGCGCCGGGCACCGGAGGCGAACAGGGCGCTCCACTCGGTGAGTTCGGGTGCTATCTCGGGGAGTACTTCCCAGGCGCTTCGGATGCGGGCGCGGCGCCGGGCGCTCGGCTCCGGCTGGGCGCGCGCGGCGAGTACCGCGGCGGCGGTGCGCAGGGCGGCGAGGTGGGCCGTCGCGTAACGCTCGTTCGGCGTTTCGAGGACGGCCGCCTCGTCCAGTCCGGCGCGGGCCTGGGCGAGCAGGTCGAGGGCGGCGGGCGGGGCCGTGGCCCGGCGGAGCACGGGGTGTACGTCGCTCGCCGGGCCGGTCAGTGAGGGGGCAGGGCCGGGGGCGCGGCGCCGACGGGCGGCGGCTGCGGACGAGTTGGCCATGACGAACCTCCTGTCGTCTGTGTGACGGCACTGGTGCCGTATGTGCCCATCGTGAGGTATGGCACTGACAATCCGTTCTGACCTGCGCTTTTGCTTCGATCGAAGGTTCGCGTTAGTTTTTGCACTGACCAGTCAGTTCAAAAGACGTCAGCAACAGGGGATGGGGAACCGTGGGTGGGGTCGGTGTCACGGCCGAGGACTTCGGGGTCAAGGGGCCGCGCGGCTGGGCGTTCCGGGGGATCTCCCTGGACGCCGGGCCCGGGTCGCTGATCGCCGTCGAGGGGCCGTCGGGGTCCGGGCGTACGAGCCTGCTGCTCGCGCTCACCGGGCGGATGAAGGCGTCCGAAGGGACCGCCCGCGTGGGCGAGTTGGCGCTGCCGAAGCAGTCGGCGGCCGTACGACAGGTCGGCGCGCTGGCCAATGTCGCCGGGGTCACCGACCTCGATCCGGCACTGACCGTCGGCGAGCACCTGCGCGAACGGGCCGCGCTGCAACAGCGGTTCGGGGACTCCGTCCGCGCGCTGCTGCGGCCACGGTCCGAGCGGGTGGCCGAGGCGCGGCTGCGGATCGAGCGGGCGCTGACCGCGGCCGGTCTCGACCTCGACTCCCTGCCCAAGGGCGCCCGGACCGCCGTACGGGACCTGGAACGGCCGCAGGAGCTGCGGCTGTCCATCGCGCTGGCGCTGATCGGGCGGCCGGCGCTGCTCGGTGTGGACGACGTCGATCTCAAGCTCTCGGACGCCGAACGGGCGGAGATCTGGGACCTGTTGAGGTCCCTCGCGGATTCCGGAACGACTGTCGTGGCAGTGTCCACCGAGGGGACGGAGAAGGCCGATGCACGCGCCACGACTGGCCGCGCTTGAGCTGCGGCGCTTCGGCAGGGGCAAGCTGCCGCGCGCCGCGCTCGTCGCCCTCCTGCTGCTGCCGCTGCTGTACGGCGCCCTGTACCTGTGGTCCTTCTGGGACCCGTACGGCCGCCTGGACCGCATCCCCGTGGCGCTCGTCAACGACGACCGGGGAACGACCGCCGGCGGGAAGAAGCTCACGGCGGGCGACGACATCACCCGGGGACTGCGCGAGAGCAGGACGTTCGAGTGGCACGAGGTGAGTGCGGCCACCGCGCGGAAGGGCGTCGAGGACGGCACGTACTACTTGTCGTTGACCATGCCGGCCGACTTCAGCCGGCGCATCGCCTCCAGTGCGGGCGACTCCCCGGAGACGGGCGCGCTCCAGGTGCGCACGAACGACGCGAACAACTACATCGTCGGCCAGATCTCCCGGACGGTGTTCAGCGAGGTGCGGTCGGCCGCGTCCACCAACGCCTCGCGGACCTTCCTGGACCGGATCTTCGTGTCGTTCTCCGACATCCACGGCCAGACCGTGAAGGCGGCCGACGGCGCCGACAAGCTCAAGGGCGGGATCGGGACGGCCGAGGCGGGCTCCAAGGACCTCGCCGACGGGCTGAAGGACGCCAAGAAGGGCAGCGGGAAGCTCTCCAAGGGCCTGGAGAGGCTCGACACGGGCGCGGGCGGCCTGGAGGACGGTTCGAAACAGGTGGCGGCCGGGACGCAGACCCTCGCGGACACGGTCAACGGGGTCGCCGGCAAGGTGGGGCCCTTCCTGAAGGACAACGAGAAGACCATCGGGGACACGGCCCAGTTGGTCGCCGACTCGGCGAAGACGATCCGCGCCAACCTCGGCACCCTGGTGAAGGCGGCCCCGGTCGCCGCCCGGGGAGCGCACGCGGCCTCGGACACCCTGGACGACGTCTACAGGGCGCGCTGCGAAACCGCCGTCCTGGATGACGCCGCCTGCCCCGACCTGAAGAAGGCCGCCCAGGCCGCCTCGGACGTGGCGAAGGTCGCCGACGACGTCAACAGCCTGGTGGCCGACCAGAACGGCGACCTGAAGAAGCTCGACACGAACCTGCGCACCCTCCAGACGCAGGCCCAGGCGCTCGCCGACCGCGCACCGCACCTCTCCGAGGACCTCGACGACGCGGTGGCCAGGATCAACAAGCTGAACGACGGCGCCGGGAAGGTCGCCGCGGGCGCCAAGACCCTGCACACCGGGCTCGGCACGGCCAAGACCGGCGCGACCGCCCTGGACACCGGGGTCGGCAGGCTGAAGACGGGCGCCGTGGACCTCAGCGGCGGCCTGTACAAGCTCGTCGACGGCTCCGGGAAGCTCGCCGGCGGACTGCACGACGGCGCCGCGCAGATCCCCGACTACGACAAGCAGGACCGCGAGCAGCGCACCGGGGTCATGGCCGACCCGGTCCAACTGGCCTCCCAGGACCTGCACAAGGCGCCCAACTACGGCACCGGATTCGCCCCGTACTTCATCCCGCTGTCCCTGTGGGTGGGCGCGATGGTGGCCTACATGCTGATCACGCCGATGAACCGGCGCGCGCTCGCCGCCGGTGCCCCGGCCCGGCGGATCGCGCTCGCGGGCTGGCTGCCGGTGGTGGCGGTCGGGGTGCTCCAGACGGTGGCCCTGATGGCCGTACTGCACTGGGCGATCGGTCTGGAGATGGCGCACGCGGCCGGCACGGTCGGCTTCCTGTTCCTGGTGTCGGCGTGCTTCGCGGCGATCGTGCAGTGGCTGAACGCGCGCTTCGGGGCGGCGGGCCGGATCCTCGTACTCGCCCTGCTGATGCTCCAGTTGACGTCGGCGGGCGGCACCTATCCGGTGCAGACCAGCCCGGGCTTCTTCAACGCGATCCACCCCTTCCTGCCGATGAGTTACGTCGTCGAGGCACTACGGAGGCTCATCACGGGCGGCGGTCTGGAACCCGTGTGGCACGCGTGCGTGGTGCTCGTCGCCTTCACCGCGGGCGCTCTCGCGCTGACCGCGCTGTCGGCGCGCCGCCGCCAGGTGTGGACGCTGGACCGGCTGCATCCGGAGCTGAGCCTGTGACCTCGCCCAGGACCTCGGCACCCGTGCCCACCGCAGGAGCCGGGCCTGTGAGAATCAGGCCCATGGAAAGCAGCAGCACCCCGTCGGGCGGCAGCACGCGCCGCGAGGCCACCCGGCAGAAGCTCTACGAGGCGGCCGTCACGCTCATCGCCGAACAGGGCTTCTCGGCCACCACGGTGGACGAGATCGCCGAGCGTGCCGGGGTCGCGAAGGGCACCGTCTACTACAACTTCGCGAGCAAGTCCGTCCTCTTCGAGGAGCTGCTGCGACACGGCGTGGGCCTCCTCACCGCATCCCTGAGGGAAGCCGCCGAGCAGACCGCGCGGGACGGCGGCAGCAAGGTGGACGCCCTGGACGCGATGATCCGCGCGGGCCTCGGCTTCATCGCCCGCTACCCGTCCTTCACGCAGCTCTACGTGGCCGAGCTCTACCGCACCAACCGCGCCTGGCAGTCCACGCTCATGGTGGTGCGCCAGCAGGTGAACGCCGCCATCGAGGACGTGCTGCACGCGGGCGTGGCGAACGGCGAGTTCAGCCCCGAGATCGATGTCCGGCTGACCGCGGCGGCGCTCGTCGGGATGGTCCTGGTGGCCGCGCTGGACTGGCAGTCGTTCCAGCCGGAGCGCTCCCTGGACGACGTCCACTCGGCGCTGTCCCGGCTGCTCCAGGGGCGGGTGAGCGGAGACCGCTGAGCGCACGCGCAGAAGCGCCGGTCCGTTGTGGCCGCGTCCCCCGCGGGCCGCCCCGAACCGGCGCTCCCTTGTGCTTCCCCCGTACGTTCCCCCTGTCGGAACCCCCGTCGGTCAGTCCCCCTGGGTTCCCCCGTGCCTCGCTTCCGCCGATGTTCCGGCGGAAGGAGCGGCCAAGGGCGCGGGCCCCGTTCCGCCGCCCCGTGTCGGCGGTACCGGAGCCGCGCCCCTTTCCGTGTCTCCACTCTCTCGTTCGCGCAGGTCGCACCCCATCCGCGCGCGTACTCAACTCACTCCCTAGGTACGCATACTCAGCCGTACGCACTCAGGCCCAGGACGCCCTGTTGCCGAGTGGTTACTATCGCCCCCGTGTCCGTACTCCCCCTGGTCTTCACCAGCGGCTGGGCCAGCGGCATCAACGCCTACGCGGTGGTGCTGCTGCTCGGTGTCTTCGGCGCGACCGGGGTGAGCGACGCCGTCCCCGAGTCGCTGCAACGCCCTGAGGTCCTCGTCACAGCGGCCGTGCTGTTCCTGTGCGAGGCGGTCGCCGACAAGATCCCCTACGTCGACTCCGTGTGGGACTCCGTGCACACCCTGATCCGGCCGGCCGCCGGGGCGTGGGTCGGCGCGGTGCTCGCCGGGCACAGCGGATCGTTGAACGATGTGGTCGCGGGGCTGATCGGCGGTTCGACCGCGCTGGCCAGCCACACGGTCAAGGCCGGGACGCGGATGGCGATCAACACCTCGCCGGAGCCGTTCAGCAACATCGTGATGAGCCTCGCGGAGGATCTCGGGGTCGGCGGGATCGTCTCGTTCGCGATGTTCCATCCCCAGGCGGCGGCGATCATCGCGGCCGTGCTGCTCGTGGCCGGGCTGACGGTCCTGTTCTTCCTGGTCTCGCGGATCCGCCGGTTCCTGCGCCGCCGGGCCCAGCTCCGGGAGGAGAGACGGCTGGCCTCGCAGGTGGGAGGGCCACCGGACCGGCCGCCCTGGTGACGGCCCGTGACCGGACTGTCAGTGGCGGCCGATAAAGTCGCAGGCATGGCACGGATTGCGGTGATCGGCGCCGGCATGGGCGCGATGGCGGCCGCTGCCCGGCTGGCCGTCGCGGGCCACCGGGTGGCGGTGTACGAGCGTACGGAGACGTACGGCGGTGCGGTGCGCCGTTTCGAGCGGGACGGCTTCTCCTTCGACACCGGCCCCGGGCTGCTGCCCGTGCCCGCGGTCTACCGCGACCTGTTCATCAAGACCGGCAAGGAGCCGCTGGAGGACCTGGTCGAGCTGGTCCAGGTCGACCCGTCCTCACGGCACGTCTTCGCGGACGGCACGGAGGTGTCACTGCCGAACGCCTCCCGCGCGGGCGTCGTCACGGCCCTGGACGAGGCCCTGGGCGGCGGCGCGGGGCAGCGCTGGGGCGACTTCCTGATCCGGGCCCGCGAGGCCTGGGACCGCACCCGCAGGCCCCTCCTGGAGGAGCCCCTGTGGCCCAACTGGTCGGTGCTGGCGGACCAGGAGCCCTATCCGGCGGTCCCGCACAAGAAGCTGCTGCGCACCCGGCGGGCGAGCACCCTCGCCGAGATCGGCGCCTGGGAGCTGCGCGACGACCGCCTGACGGCCCTCCTGGAGAGCCACGCCCTCGCCTACGGCCTCCATCCCCGGTCCGCTCCGGCCAGCGCGGCCGTGCTGCCGTACATGGAGCACGCCTTCGGTACCTGGTATGTACGCGGCGGCATACGGGAGTTGGCGCGCGCGGTGTACGAGCGGTGTCTGGCACGGAAGGTCGAGTTCGTCTTCGGGGCCGAGGTCACCCGGGTTCTGGAGAAGGACGGGCGGGCGGCGGGAGTCGAGCTGACCGACGGGACTGTGGTCGACGCGGATCATGTCGTCGCCGACGTGGACCCGGTGCGCCTATGGGCCCTGACGGAACATCCACTGGACGAGGACGGTGACGTGCGCGCCGACCGGGTCTCGCCCAGGCCGGCACGCCTGACGCTGCTGCTGGCCCTGCGCGGCCCGCGCGAGGCCGGGGCCGTTCACCGGACGGTCGTCCACGCCCCGGACCGGGAGGCCGAGTTGGACTTCCTGGCCTCCCCGGGCGGCGACGAGCCCCGCTGCCCCACGGTGACGGTGCTGCGGCCCGACGACCCCGCACTGCGGCCGGACGGCGAACACGATTCGGCGGTGGTGTCCGCCGTGCTGTCGAGCGAGGCCGGCTGGGAGGAGGAGGGCACGGTCACGCGTTACACCGACTTCCTCCTCAAGGCCGCCGAGTCCGCCGTACCGGGTCTGCGGGAGCGCCTGCTCTGGCACGAGGTGCGCACCCCCGATCACACGGAGGACGAGACGGGTGCCCACTTCGGTGCGGTGCCCGCCCCGTCGCTCGCAGCTGGCCGGGGCCGCTTCCTGCACCCGGCCAACACCACGCGCCTGCCCGGCCTCTACCGCGTCGGCGGCTGGTCGCACCCCGGTGGCGGGCTTCCGCACGCCGGCATGTCGGGGGCGCTGGTGGCCGGACTGATCGTGGAGGGACCGCAGTTCAGAGGGTCTCAGTAGGCTTCAGAAACGGTACTGCTCGTCGTAGCCGGGGCCCGACTGCGGCTGCTGCTGTTGCTGCTGGCCGTCGCCCTGGTAGTACTGCTGGTCCGCCGGGAGGTCGCCGCCGTAGGTCTCGTCGTTGCGCTGCTGCGGGACCCACACCCCGCCGGCCGGGGTCTCGCCGACATAGCCGTTGTTGCCGTACTGGTCCTGCGTGTAGCCCTGTTGGGGATACTGCTGCTGGCCGTCGTAGCCCGTGTCGTACGTGGCGCCGCCGTAGGTCTGGGTGCCGATGTACGGGTCGGAGTAGGCCGCGTACTGCTGCTGGCCGGTCGTGTCGTAGCCGTACTGCTGCTGGTCGTAGCCCGCGTAGGTGTCGTAGCCGTACTGCTGCTGGTCGGCCGCCGCGTAGGCCTGGTCCTGGGTCTGGCCGGCCGCCGCTGCCGCGTAGGCCTGGTCCGCGCCCGCGTAGTTCGGGTCGGCGGCGTTGGCGTAGGCGGTGGCGCTGTAGACGCCGTAGGAGCCGGTGTCGTCCGGCAGGGGCTGCGGCTCGTAGACCGAGGCGGCCTCGGCGGCCGTGGGGTCGAGCGGCCGGTTCGGGGTGAAGACGTCGTCGCGGTCGTAGTCGTCGTCCGCGCCGAAGTCGGACTTGTTCTGGCCGTACTCCTGGAAGGCGGGCTGGGCGCCGGTCGAGTCGAGGCCGGAGGCGTCGAGGCCCGGGTCCTGCTCGTCCGGTTCGCCGCCGCGGCGCATGAAGCCGCCGGCGCCGGGTCGGCCGGAGACCGCCCAGCCGGCTTCGAAGCCGCGGCGGAACGACAGGGTGACGTAGGTCTGACCGATGGCGAAGGCCACCGCGCCCAGTCCGATCACGACTACGGAGGGCATCAGGACGCCGAGCACGACGCCCAGGAAGCCGACGAAGGCGAGCAGTCGCCAGCGCAGTCGCGCCTTGTACTGCAGCAGCACCTCACCGAGCAACCACAGTGCGACGATGCCGAACGCGATGTAGAGGACCGTCCAGCCCATGTACGCCCCTCTCCCAGTGGCCGCTACGCAGTGTGTCGTATGTCCGGGCGGCCGGTCTAGACCCTCGGTGGGTGGTGCAGGCCCAGGTTCTCGTAGATTTCCAGCGTCGCCGTGGAGTTGTTGAGCGTGATGAAGTGCAGTCCGGGCACTCCCTCGGCCAGCAGCCGGGCGCAGAACTCCGTGGCGAAGTCGATCCCGATCGAGCGTACAGCCGCCGGATCGTCTTTGGCTGTGAGGATTCGCTCTTTCAGAGCGTCCGGGATGACGGCGTTGCTGAGCTGCGGCAACCGCTCCAGCATCCGCACGCTGGTCACCGGCATGACCTCGGGGATGACCGGTGTGGCACAGCCTGCCGCCTCGACCCGGTCGCGCAGGCGAAGATAGGACTCCGGGCGGAAGAACATCTGGGTGATGGCGTAGTCGGCGCCGGCCCGGCACTTGTCGACGAAGTGCCGCACGTCCGTGTCCCAGTCCGGGGAGCGCGGGTGCAGCTCCGGGAAGGCGGCGACGCCGACGCAGAAATCGCCCGACTCCTTGATGAGCCGGACCAGTTCGGCCGCGTAGGTCAGGCCCCGGGGGTGCGCCACCCAGTCGGCCATGGGGTCGCCGGGCGGGTCGCCGCGCACGGCGAGGATGTTGCGGATCCCGGCGTCGGCGTACTGGCCGATGATGTTGCGCAGTTCGGCGACGGAGTGGTCGACCGCGGTGAGGTGGGCGACCGGGGTGAGCGTGGTGTCGGCGACGATCTGCTCGGTCTCCTTGACGGTGCCCGCGCGGGTCGAACCGCCGGCTCCGTAGGTCACGGAGACGAAGTCGGGGGCGACCGCCTCGACCCTCCGCAGCGCGCTCCACAGGCTTCGCTCACCCTTGGGGGTCTTCGGCGCGGAGAACTCGAACGAGTACGTGTTCTTGCCGGTCGCGAGCATGTCGCGCACCGTCCGTGCGCGATCGGTCCTGGTGGATGCGATTCCGAAGGCCATACCCGCAGGTTAGTCAGGGGACGGCGGTCACCCAACCGGAACCGGAAATTTGCCTGATTTGTCGCCCTGTTGTCCACCCACCGGACAACAGCGCGACACCCTGACCGCTCTCAGGTCTGCCGGAGCCGCTTGGCGAACTCGGCCGCCGCCGCGCCCGGGTCGTCGGCCTCGGTGATCGCCCGTACGACGACGACCCGGCGGGCGCCCGCTTCGAGCACCTCGTCGAGGTTGCCGAGGTCGATGCCGCCGATGGCGAACCAGGGGCGGTCGGTGCCCAGGGCGGCCGTGTACCGGACCAGCTCCAGGCCGGGGGCGTGGCGGCCGGGCTTGGTGGGGGTCGGCCAGCACGGGCCCGTGCAGAAGTAGTCCACGCCCTCCTGGACGGCGGCCGCGGCGGCCTCCGCCTCCGCGTGCGTGGAGCGGCCGATCAGGACGTCGTCGCCGAGGATCGCGCGGGCCGCGGGGACCGGGAGGTCGCCCTGGCCCAGGTGCAGCACGTCGGCGCCGGCGGCGTGGGCGACGTCCGCGCGGTCGTTGACCGCGAGGAGTCTGCCGTGCCGGGCGCAGGCGTCGGCGAACACCTGGAGGTGCTCCAGCTCCTCGGCGGCCTCCATGCCCTTGTCGCGCAGCTGCACGATGTCGACCCCGCCGGCCAGGACCGCGTCCAGGAACTCGGCGAGGTCGCCCTGGCGGCTGCGGGCGTCCGTGCAGAGGTAGACCCGGGCGTCGGCGAGTTCCGCGCGTACGGCGGTTGCGGTGTCGGGCATGGCTGATTCCCCCGTTGTCGTTCGTCGTCGTTGCGCGGTGGTGCCGTGTACGGGCCGCGGGCGGGCGCGCCGCGGCCCGTACACCGGTCGGTCGTCCGGGTCAGCCGGTCGTCCGGGTCAGACGGCGAGCGCCTGGGCGCGGCGCTTCACCTCCGTGCCGCGATTCTCGCTCAGGGCCTGCGCGGGGGTGCCGGGCAGGCTGGGGTCGGGGGTGAAGAGCCATTCCAGCATCTCTTCGTCGGAGAAGCCGTCGTCCCGCAGGAGCGTCAGGGTCCCGGTGAGGCCCTTGACGACCTTCTGCTCGGCCCCGTCGATGAAGGCGGCGGGGACGTGCAGCGCGCGGTTCTCACCACGCCGTACGGCGATGACTTGGCCCTCCTTGACCAGCTGCCGCACGCGGGTCACCTCGACATCGAGCATCTCTGCGATGTCGGGCAGCGTGAGCCAGGCGGGGACGAGAGCATCGATCTTTGCGTCAATCTCGGTCACGTAAACAGCGTGCCATCCCGGACTGACAGTCGGAAGCCGGGCCGGTCCGACTCGGGGTCACGAACTAGGCGATAGCGGCCTTCATCGGGAGCGATGGGTCAGCAAGCGGCCCGGGATTCATCGGCGTGCCCGACTCGATCAGCCGGCGGCCCTGGGCCAGGTCACGGGGCCGGCCGACCGCCAGGAGGGCCACCAGGCGGTCCCCGCGCAGCCAGCAGACGGTCCAGGCCGGGGTGGCCGGGTCGCCGCGCCACAAGGTCGTGTCGGCGGACGCGTGGTGGCCGACGTACTGGACGAAGCGGCCGAACTGCTCGGACCAGAAGTACGGCACCGGGTCGTAGACCGCCGGGGTCTGGCCGACGATGTTCGCGGCGACCGTGCGCGGGCCCTGGAGGGCGTTGTCCCAGTGGTGGACGAGAAGTCGCTCGCCATACCTTCCCGAAGGGAAGGAGGCGCAGTCGCCGACCGCGTACACGTCCGGCACCGAGGTGCGCAGCCGGTCGTCGGCCACGACCTCCCGGTGGGCGCCCAGCTCGATGCCGGAGTCCGCGAGCCAGCCGGTGGCGGGGCGGGCGCCGATGCCGACCACGACGGCTCCTGCGGGCAGCCGGGTCCCGTCGTCGAGGACCACGGCGCCGGGTTCGACGCGCTCCACGCGCGTGTGCGTACGCAGCACGGCTCCGGCGTCCGCGTACCAGGCGGCCATCGGCGCGGCCACCTCGGCGGGCAGTGCGCCCGCGAGCGGCCGGTCGGCGGCTTCTACGACGGTCACCGCGCAGCCCGCCTCGCGCGCGGCCGTGGCGAACTCCGCGCCGATCCAGCCCGCGCCGACGACCACGATGTCGTGCTGCCGCGCGAGCACCGGCCGCAGCCGCTCGGCGTCGTCCAGGGTGCGCAGCAGATGCACCCCTGGGATGCCCTCGGCACCCGGGAGTTGGATCGGTTCGGCCCCGGTGGCGAGGACGAGGACGTCGTACGGCACCGGGCCCTCGGCGGTGTCCAGTTCGTGGTCCCCGGGGCGCAGGCCCGACACCTCGCGGCCGAGCCGGAGTTCGATGCCGAGCGCCTCGAAGTCGACGTCGAAGGCGGAGCCCTCCGCCTTGCCGAGCAGGACCGCCTTGGACAGCGGGGGCCGGTCGTAGGGCTGATGGGGTTCGGCGCCGAGAAGGGTGACGGTGCCGGTGAAGCCCTGTTCGCGCAGGGCGACCGCGGTCTGCACCCCGGCCATGCCCGCGCCGACGACGACCACGCGCCGTCCCGCTCCCGCGCCCTGTCCCGGTGTCTGCTCGCTCATCCGATCACCATAGACACCTGACAAATCGTCAGTCAGGGGGCGCGTTCAGTGACCTGTTCCACAACACTCGTCCCGCCGCCCTGCTGCGACTCCCACTCCCAGGTCTCGTCGAGGCGGATGCGGCCGTCCGGCAACTCGACCACTTCGGACACGCAGTGCCCGGAGGACGTCGTCCCGTCCGTCTTCAGCTGTACGTACCGGAAGTCGAGCCGGTCCCCCGCGCGCGTGCCGACGAGATGCCCGCGGACGACGTCGCCGCCCGTGTACTCGGCCCAGATCTCGCCGTCCTTCTCGTGGTACGCGAACCGGGTGCGGGTGCCGACCTGACCCGGTGCCTGGTCCGCGACCGGGGCGAGGACGAGACCGTCGAGCGAGCGGGCCATGGACGGAGGCTCCCTTACTGGGACATGGGGTACGGGCTAGGGTGGCCAACGTACAAGCACTCGCGGGAGTCCGGACGCACCGGGCTGAGAGGGAGGCTGGCGGCCTCCGACCGTACGAACCTGATCCGGGTCATGCCGGCGAAGGGAGGGGCTGGACGCCCATGCCTACACGTACGTCAGACGTCCTCGTCGTCGGGGGCGGGATCATCGGCCTGGTCACGGCCTGGCGGGCCGCGCAACGCGGGTTCGCCACCGCCGTGGTGGATCCCGAGCCGGGCGGCGGGGCCGCGCAGGTGGCCGCCGGGATGCTGGCCGCCGTCACGGAGCTGCACTACGGGGAGCAGACCCTGCTCGCCCTCAACCTGGCCTCGGCGCAGCGCTATCCGGACTTCGCGGCCGAGCTGACCGATCTCACCGGCCTCGACCTCGGCTACCGGCGCTGCGGCACCCTCGCCGTCGCCCTGGACGCCGACGACCGCGCCCACCTCCGCGAACTGCACGCCCTGCAGCACCGGTCGGGCCTGGACTCCGAGTGGCTTTCCGGGCGCGAGTGCCGGCGCCTGGAGCCGATGCTCGCGCCGGGCGTGCGCGGGGGGCTCCGCGTCGACGGGGACCACCAGGTCGACCCGAGGCGGCTGACGCGGGCGCTGGTGGCCGCGTGCGAGCGCGCCGGGGTCGCCTTCCACCGGACGTGGGCCGAGCGGCTCACGGTCGGGCAGGACCGCGCCACGGGGGTCGTCACGCGCGAGGGGGACGTGCTGGGCGCGGACCAGGTGGTCCTCGCGGGCGGCAGCCTCAGCGGGCGGCTGGCCGGGGTCCCCGACGACGTGCTGCCGCCCGTACGGCCCGTGAAGGGGCAGGTGCTGCGGCTGACCGTGCCGGAGCGGTACGCGCCGTTCCTGAGCCGGACCGTGCGGGCCGTGGTGCGCGGCAGCCACGTCTATCTGGTGCCGCGCGAGAACGGCGAACTGGTCGTCGGCGCGACCAGTGAGGAACTGGGCTGGGACACCACGGTGACCGCCGGCGGTGTCTACGAACTGCTGCGCGACGCCCACGAGTTGGTCCCCGGGATCACCGAACTGCCGCTCACCGAGACCCGGGCCGGACTGCGCCCCGGCTCCCCCGACAACGCGCCGCTGCTCGGCCCGACCGACCTGCCGGGACTGCTGCTGGCCACCGGGCACTACCGCAACGGCGTGCTGCTCACGCCGGTCACCGGCGACGCCCTCGCGCACGCGCTGGCCACCGGTGAACTCCCGGACGAGGCACGCCCGTTCACACCCAAGCGGTTCACTCTCACGGAGTTGCCCGTATGAACGTCTCCGTCAACGGGGAGCCCCGGGTGATCGCTCCCGGCACCGCTCTCGACGCCCTCGTGCGCACGCTGGCCCCGTCGCCCTCCGGGGTGGCCGCCGCCCTCAACGAAACCGTCGTCCCGCGCGCGGAGTGGCCCTCGACCGCCCTCTCCGAGGGGGACCGCGTCGAGGTCCTCACCGCCGTCCAAGGAGGCTGACCCATGGCCGACGACCCCTTCGTCCTCGGTGGTACGTCCTTCACGTCCCGGCTGATCATGGGCACCGGGGGCGCGCCCAGCCTCGACGTCCTGGAGCACGCGCTGGTGGCCTCCGGGACGGAGCTCACGACCGTCGCGATGCGGCGCGTCAACGCTTCCGTGCACGGTTCGGTGCTCTCCGTCCTGGAGCGGCTCGGCATCCGGGTGCTGCCCAACACCGCGGGCTGCTTCACGGCGGGCGAGGCGGTGCTCACGGCGCGGCTGGCGCGGGAGGCGCTCGGGACGGCACTGGTCAAACTTGAGGTGATCGCGGACGAGCGCACGTTGCTCCCTGATCCCATCGAACTGCTCGACGCCGCCGAGACCCTGGTCGACGACGGCTTCACGGTGCTGCCCTACACGAACGACGATCCCGTGCTGGCGCGGAAGCTGGAGGACGTCGGGTGTGCGGCGATCATGCCGCTGGGGTCGCCGATCGGGTCCGGGCTCGGGATCCGCAATCCGCACAACTTCCAGCTGATCACCGAGCACGCGCGCGTGCCGGTGATTCTGGACGCGGGGGCCGGTACGGCGTCCGACGCGGCGTTCGCGATGGAGCTGGGGTGTGCGGGGGTGATGCTCGCCTCGGCGGTGACGCGGGCGCAGGAGCCGGTGCTGATGGCGTCCGCGATGCGGAGCGCGGTGGAGGCGGGGCGGTTGGCGTTCCGGGCGGGGCGTATCCCCCGTAGGCACTTCGCCGAGGCGTCTTCTCCTGCGGAGGGGCTGGCGCGGCTGGATCCGGAGCGTCCGGCCTTCTGATCTCCCACCCACGCACCAACCGTTTCCAGCCGGCCAAGAAGCGGACGTCTCCCGTAGGGGTTCCTCGCCGTCGGCGGCCGACCGTGGGTGCGTGGGATGCGGCGCCGTCGGTGGCTGCCCGTGCGTGCGATCCGTCACAGGTCCGCTGCAGTAAAGCCCCGATCCTGGCCGAAAAGGGGGCGCTGTCGGCCTCGGCTCGTACACTCACCTGCGTGGATACGACCCTTCATGACCCTCTCGTCGGGCAGTTGCTCGACGGCCGCTATCGCGTCGACGCGCGGATCGCCGTCGGCGGGATGGCCACGGTCTACCGGGCCGTGGACACCCGCCTGGACCGGGTTCTCGCGCTCAAGGTGATGCACCCGACGCTGGCGGCCGACGCCTCCTTCGTGGACCGGTTCATCCGCGAGGCCAAGTCGGTGGCGCGGCTGGCGCATCCGAACGTGGTGCAGGTCTTCGACCAGGGCGCCCAGGGGGCGTACGTCTATCTGGCGATGGAGTACGTCGCCGGCTGCACCCTGCGGGACGTGCTGCGCGAGCGCGGGGCGCTGCAGCCGCGGGCCGCGCTGGACATCCTGGAGCCGGTGCTGGCCGCGCTGGGTGCCGCGCACCGGGCCGGGTTCGTGCACCGGGACATGAAGCCGGAGAACGTGCTCATAGGGGACGACGGCCGGGTCAAGGTCGCCGACTTCGGGCTGGTGCGGTCCGTGGACACGGTCACCAGCACCACGGAGAACGTGCTCGGCACGGTCTCGTATCTCGCGCCGGAGCAGATCGAGGGCGGCACGGCGTCCCCCCGGGTCGACGTGTACGCGTGCGGGGTCGTCCTGTACGAGATGCTCACCGGCCAGAAGCCGCACGACGGGGACTCCCCCGCGATCGTGCTCTACAAGCACCTGCACGAGGACGTCCCGCCGCCCTCGGCCGTCGTGCCGGGTCTGGCGTACGAGCTGGACGAGCTGGTCGCCACGGCCACCGCGCGCACCCCGGACATCCGGCCGTACGACGCGGTCTCGCTGTTCGGTCTGGTCCGCGAGGCGCGGGCGGCGCTGAGCGACGAGCAGTTGGACGCGGTGCCGCCGCAGGCGCTGACCTCGGAGCATCCCTACTCCGAGAACCGTACGAGTGTGATCCCGCGCTCGCTGACCGTGCCGCGTCCGCTGCCGGTCAACGAGGACGACGAGCCCGGTGACCCGTACAACCGGACCAGCCGGTTCGAGAGCGGGCCTCCGTTGCCGCCCCGGCGGCGCGACGCGCGGCGGCCCCGGCGGGGGCTGCTGGCGATCATCGCCGCGATCCTGCTGATCATCGGGGTCGGGACGGGCGTCTGGTACATCAACTCCGGCCAGTTCACCAAGGTCCCGCCGCTTCTTGCGAAGACCGAGGCGCAGGCGAAGGAGCGGCTCCAGGAGGCCGGTCTCGACGTCAAGTCGGTCAAGCACGCCTACAGCGACACCGTGAAGCGCGGCACCGTCATCAGCACCGACCCGGTGGCCGGCGCCCGCATCCGGGACAACGACTCGGTGGCCCTGACCGTCTCGGACGGGCCGGAGACCGTGAAGGTGCCCGATCTGGAGGGCTTCGCCCTGGCCAAGGCGCGGGCCCTGCTCAAGACGGACGGGCTGGCGGCCGGCATGGTCACCAGGGAGTTCAGCGACGACGTCCCCAAGGGCTTCGTGATCAGCACGGACCCCGAGGCGGGCACCGAGCGCCACGCGGGTTCCGCGATAGCCCTGACCGTCAGCAAGGGCAGCGCGGTCGACGTGCCGGACGTCACCGGTGAGGACCTGGACGAGGCGAAGTCGGACCTCCAGGAGGCCGGTCTCACGGTGAAGGTGTCGGACACCGAGGTCACCTCGGAGTACGACGCCGGTCAGGTCGCCCAGCAGACCCCGGCCGGCGACAGCCAGGCCGCCGCGGGCGACACGGTGACGCTGACGGTGTCCAAGGGCCCGGAGATGGTCGAGGTCCCGAACGTGGTCGGCGCGAGCGTCGACGCGGCGACCAAGCTCCTTGAGGAGTCCGGCTTCAAGGTCAAGGAGGACCGCGGACTGCTCGGCCTCTTCGGCGACACCGTGAAGAGCCAGTCCGTGGACGCGGGCGAGCAGGCTCCCAAGGGGTCGACGATCACGATCGAGATCCGGTGACGGAGGCGGCACGCGCGCGTGACACCCTGGTCGGGTGAGCAGCGCGTCCCCCTCTTCCTCCCGCATCCCTTCCCGCAACCCCGTCGGCGGCCATGTCCCGGTGGCCGGCGGTCTCCACTCCGTGGGGCTGTCCTACGCCCGTGAGCTGGCCGCCGAGACCGTGCAGGTCTTCGTCGCCAACCCGCGCGGCTGGGCGACACCGGCCGGGAACCCGCGCCAGGACGAGGAGTTCCGCGCGGTGTGCGAGGCCGAGTCCATCCCGGCGTACGTGCACGCGCCGTACCTGATCAACTTCGGCTCGCACACCGAGGCCACCGTGGAGAAGTCCGTCGAGTCGCTACGGCACTCGCTGCGGCGCGGCCGGGAGATCGGCGCGCTCGGCGTGGTCGTGCACACGGGGAGTGCGACGGGTGGGCGGGAGCGGGCCGTGGCGCTGGCGCAGGTGCGGGAGCATCTGCTGCCGCTGCTGGACGAACTCACCCATGACGACGACCCGTTCCTGCTGCTGGAGTCGACGGCCGGTCAGGGTTCCTCGCTGTGTTCGCGGACCTGGGACTTCGGGCCGTACTTCGAGGCGCTGGACGCCCATCCGAAGCTGGGCGTGTGCCTGGACACGTGCCACATCTTCGCCGCGGGCCACGACTTGACCGGCCCGTCCGGCATGCACCAGACCCTCGATCTGCTGGTGGACACGGTGGGTGAGGGGCGGCTGAAACTGATCCATGCCAACGACTCCAAAGATGTCGTCGGAGCCCACAAGGACCGCCACGAGAACATCGGCTCCGGGCACATCGGCGAGGATCCGTTCCGCGCGCTGATGACCCACCCGGCGACCGAAGGCGTACCGCTGATCATCGAGACGCCCGGCGGCAGGGAAGGGCACGCGGCGGACGTGGAGCGGCTGAAGAAGCTCAGGGACTCGTAGCCCCGGAGGGGCTTACAGCTCCGGGCCCTCGCCGGGGCCCTCCTGGTACGAGTACCGCTGTTCCTTCCACGGGTCCCCGACGTTGTGGTACCCGCGTTCCTCCCAGAAGCCGCGCCGGTCGGCGGTCATGTACTCGACGCCCCGGACCCACTTCGGGCCCTTCCAGGCGTACAGGTGGGGGACGACCAGGCGGAGCGGGAAGCCGTGTTCCGCGGTGAGGAGTTCGCCGTCCTTGTGGGTGGCGAAAATCGTGCCCTCGGCCGCGAAGTCGGCGAGGCGGAGGTTGGCGCTGAAGCCGTACTCCGCCCAGACCATGACATGGGTGACGGCGGCTGACGGCGGGGCGGTCTCCAGGATCGTGCGGGCGGGGATGCCGCCCCATTCGGCGCCCAGCATGCTGAACTTCGTGACGCAGTGCAGATCGGCCACGACCGAGTCGTAGGGCAGAGCGGTGAACTCGTCGTGGTTCCAGCAGTGCTTCTCGCCGTCGGCGGTGGCGCCGAAGACCCGGAACTCCCAGCGCTCGGGGCGGAACTTGGGGACCGGGCCGTAGTGGGTGACCGGCCAGCCGCGCTGAAGTCGCTGGCCGGGCGGCAGCTCGGACTGTTCGACCCCTCTCTGACCCATGACTCCATCCTGACAGACGGGGGCCGGTGCACATGACCGGCTCTGGGCGGATTCGGGCAACTCCTACTAAGCATGCACTTACTGGACGACCTCTTCGCGCCGGTGCAATCATGCGGCGCAACCCGCCAGTTCCCCTTGTTTTGGAAGGAGCCTCTGCGATGCAGGGCGACCCCGAGGTCCTCGAGTTCCTGAACGAGCAGCTCACCGGTGAGCTGACCGCGATCAACCAGTACTGGCTGCACTACCGCATCCAGGACAACAACGGCTGGACCAAGCTCGCCAAGTACACGCGTGAAGAGTCCATCGACGAGATGAAGCACGCGGACAGGATCACCGAGCGCATCCTGATGCTCGACGGTCTGCCGAACTACCAGCGGCTGTTCCACGTCCGGGTCGGTCAGACGGTCACCGAGATGTTCCAGGCGGACCGGCAGGTGGAGGTCGAGGCGATCGACCGGCTCAAGCGGGGTATCGAGGTGATGCGCGCGAAGGGCGACGTCACCTCGGCGAACATCTTCGAGGACATCCTCGAGGACGAGGAGCACCACATCGACTACCTCGACACGCAGCTCCAGCTGATCGAGCAGCTCGGCGAGGCGCTGTACATCGCGCAGCAGATCGAGCAGCCCAGCTGAGACCCGTCCGGTCCTAGGCGGCGTCTTCCAGTTCGGCCAGCTCGGCGAAGACCGGCTCGCCCTGGTCGGCCGTCTCCCGGCGCGGACAGGCGCCCCGGCCCAGCAGCGCCTGGATCCGGCGTACGCACGAACCGCAGTCGGTGCCCGCCTTGCAGGCCGACGCTATCTGCCGGGGGGTGCAGGCACCGCCCTCCGCGTGCTTCGCGACCTGCGCCTCGGTCACACCGAAGCAGTTGCAGACGTACACGCGGGTCACCTCCCGGGCGGGATCGAAATCTGTGGTGCCGTCCCGACAATCGGTGAGGCTAACCTAACCTTACCCGCCGCGCAGGTCCTGTAAAAGTGCTGTGGGGCGGGGATCGTATGTGATCCCCGCCCCACGGCACTCTGCTGTAACAGGTGAAACCCTTACTGGTCCCTGTACATCTCGGCGACGAGGAAGGCCAGGTCGAGGGACTGGCTGCGGTTGAGGCGCGGGTCGCAGGCCGTCTCGTAGCGCTGGTGCAGGTCGTCGACGAAGATCTCGTCGCCGCCGCCCACGCACTCGGTGACATCGTCACCGGTGAGCTCGACGTGGATGCCGCCCGGGTGGGTGCCGAGGCCCTTGTGGACCTCGAAGAAGCCCTTCACCTCGTCGAGCACGTCGTCGAAGCGGCGGGTCTTGTGACCGGAGGCCGCCTCGTACGTGTTGCCGTGCATCGGGTCGGTGATCCAGGCGACGGTCGCGCCGGACGCGGTGACCTTCTCGACCAGCTCGGGCAGCTTGTCGCGGACCTTGTCCGCACCCATCCGCACGATGAAGGTGAGCCGGCCGGGCTCGCGGTCCGGGTCGAGGCGCTCGATGTACTGGAGGGCGTCCTCGGCGGTGGTCGTCGGGCCGAGCTTGATGCCGATCGGGTTGCGGATCTGGGAGGCGAACTCGATGTGCGCGCCGTCCAGTTGGCGGGTGCGCTCGCCGATCCACACCATGTGCCCGGAGACGTCGTAGAGCCTGCCGGTGCGGGAGTCGACCCGGGTCAGGGCCGACTCGTAGTCCAGCAGGAGCGCCTCGTGCGAGGAGTAGAACTCGACGGTCTTGAACTCCTCCGGGTCCGTCCCGCAGGCCCGCATGAAGTTCAGCGCGTTGTCGATCTCCCGCGCGAGCTGCTCGTAGCGCTGGCCGGAGGGGGACGACTTCACGAAGTCCTGGTTCCAGGCGTGCACCTGGCGCAGGTCGGCGTAGCCGCCGGTGGTGAAGGCGCGCACCAGGTTGAGCGTGGAGGCGGACGCGTTGTACATCCGCTTCAGGCGCTCGGGGTCCGGGACGCGGGCCTCTTCGGTGAAGGCGAAGCCGTTGACGGAGTCGCCCCGGTAGGTGGGGAGGGTCACCCCGTCGCGGGTCTCGGTCGACTTGGAGCGCGGCTTGGAGTACTGGCCGGCGATCCGGCCGACCTTGACCACCGGCACCGAGGCGGCGTACGTCAGTACGGCGCCCATCTGGAGCAGGGTCTTCAGCTTGTTGCGGATGTGGTCGGCGGACACCGCGTCGAAGGCCTCGGCGCAGTCGCCGCCCTGGAGGAGGAACGCCTCTCCCTTGGCGACGGCCGCCAACCGGGCACGCAGCTGGTCGCACTCGCCCGCGAAGACGAGCGGCGGATACGACGCGAGGTCCGCGATCACTGCGCGCAGAGCCTCGGTGTCGGGGTACTCGGGCTGCTGCGCCGCGGGCAGGTCTCGCCAGGTGTTGCCAGCGCTGGCGCTGGTCTTAGCGTTCACGGTCACGCCCTCAACATTACGGGGTCGTGTCGAGTCGTTTTCGCACGGCTCGACAGGTGAGACACCCGCATGCTCAGGTGCGCGTGGGGTAGGGTGCCTCGCATGTTCGCGCACTCGACCCAGCACACGAACCAGAACTGGTGGTGGACCGCTCATCCGGCGGCCCACTGACTGCGCGTACTCCCAGTACTCCGCGAAGGCCGCCCGAGGGGCGGCCTTCGGCGTTTCCGGGGTCGTTCCTCCTCCATCGATGGCAGAGGAACCATGGACCTGACACAGCTGCTGAACGACGACCGACCGTTCGCCCTGCTGCGCCGCCGCACACCGGGCCACGACGAGAACACGGTGGAGGTCTTCCTCGGCCCGGTCTCCACCCACGACCGCATCGCCGACCTCCCCGCCGAGGGCCTGGCCCTGATCCCCTACCGCCAGATCCGCGAACGCGGCTTCGACGTCCGCGACGACGGCACTCCCCTGGCCTTCCTCACCCCCGAGGAGTCGTACGAGATCCCGCTCGCCGACGCACTGGACCAGCTGCCCGCGCACGACGTGCGGGTCGAGGGCGGCGGCTTCGACGTCGGTGACGAGGCGTACGGGGAGATCGTCGGGCGGGTGCTGCGGGAGGAGATCGGGCGCGGCGAGGGCGCCAACTTCGTCATCCGGCGGACGTACGAGGGCGAGATCCCGGGGTACGGCAGGGCCGACGCGCTGGCGCTGTTCCGGCGGCTGCTGGTGGGTGAGCGGGGCGCGTACTGGACGTTCGTCGTGCACACGGGTGAGCGCACACTGGTGGGCGCGAGTCCCGAGGTGCACGTGCGGATGTCCGGCGGGACGGTCGTCATGAACCCGATCAGCGGGACGTACCGCTATCCGGCGGAGGGGCCCACGCCCGAGCACCTGCTGGATTTCCTCGCCGACGGCAAGGAGATCGAGGAGCTGTCGATGGTCGTCGACGAGGAACTGAAGATGATGTGCACGGTCGGCGACATGGGCGGGGTCGTGGTCGGGCCGCGGCTGAAGGAGATGGCCCATCTCGCGCACACCGAGTACGAGTTGCGCGGCCGGTCCTCGCTGGATGCGCGGGAGGTCCTGAAGGAGACCATGTTCGCGGCGACCGTCACCGGGTCGCCGGTGCAGAACGCCTGCCGGGTCATCGAACGGCACGAGGTGGGCGGAAGGGGTTACTACGCCGGCGCCCTCGCCCTCGTCGGCCACGACTCCGGCGGCGCCCAGACCCTCGACTCCCCCATCCTCATCCGCACCGCCGACATCGACCCGGCCGGCCGGCTGCGGGTCCCGGTCGGCGCCACCCTCGTCCGCGGCTCCGACCCGGCGGGCGAGGTCGCGGAGACCCACGCGAAGGCGGCGGGAGTCCTGGCGGCTCTCGGCGTACGACCGTCCCGGCCGCGCGAGGAGAGCACGCGGCCCCGGCTGGCCGACGACCCTCGGGTGCGCGCCGCCCTCGACGGTCGCCGCACCTCCCTGGCGCCCTTCTGGCTGCGGATGCAGGAGCGCTCCGAGGAGTTGACCGGGCACGCGCTGGTCGTCGACGGGGAGGACACCTTCACGGCGATGCTCGCGCACGTGCTGCGGTCGAGCGGCCTGGAGGTGACCGTGCGCCGGTACGACGAGGAGGGGCTGCGGGAGGCGGTGCTCGCGCACGAGGGGCCGGTGGTGCTGGGGCCGGGCCCCGGTGACCCCTCCGACACGGCCGACCCGAAGATGCGCTTCCTGAGGGCGCTGACCGCCGAGGTCCTCCGGGCGAACCGGCACGGTGTCCTCGGCGTGTGTCTCGGGCACGAACTGATCGCGGCGGAGCTGGGGTTGGAGATCGTCCGCAAGGAGGTTCCGTACCAGGGGGCGCAGACGACGGTCGACCTGTTCGGCCGGGAGGAGACCGTCGGCTTCTACAACAGCTTCGTGGCGCGCTGCGACGACGAGGCGGCCGCCGAGCTGGAGGCCCACGGTGTGGAGGTCAGCCGTAGCGCGAGTGGTGAGGTGCATGCGCTACGGGGGCCGGGGTTCGCCGGCGTCCAGTTCCACCCGGAGTCGGTGCTGACGCTCAACGGGGCTGCTGTCGTACGGGAGTTGGTGGGTCAGCTGCGGGGCACGAGCACGTTCTCGGAGCGGCGGCCGGCCGTGTAGTCGAGGACGTTGCGCACGGTCGCGTCGATGATCTGGCCGACGGCGTCCTCGGTGTAGTACGCCTGGTGGGAGGTGACCAGGACGTTCGGGAAGGTGACCAGGCGGGCCAGGGTGTCGTCGTCGACGGCCTCCAGGGACCTGTCGAGGAAGAACAGGCCCGCCTCCGCCTCGTAGACGTCCAGGCCCACGCCCGTGAAGCGGCCCTCGCGCAGTTCGGCGACGAGGGCCGCGGTGTCGATCAGGCCGCCGCGGCTGGAGTTGACGAGGATCGCGTCGTCCTTCATCGCCTTCAGCGCGTCGGCGTCGATGAGCCGCCGGGTCTCCGGCAGCAGCGGGACGTGCAGGGTGACCAGGTCGGACTCGGCGAGGAGCTGTTCCTTGGGGACGTACGTCATGCCGAGTTCGACACAGGCCGGGTTCTCGGCGACGTCCCAGCCGAGCAGCCGCATCCCGAAACCGTGGGCGATCCGGGTGAACGCCTCGCCGATCTTTCCGGTGCCGAGCACTCCGACGGTACGGCCGCGCAGGTCGCGGCCCATCAGGCCGTCGAGCCGGAAGTCGAAGTCACGGGTGCGGGTCGCCGCGCGGACGATCCGGCGGTTCACGGCCATCGCGAGGGTCCAGGCGAACTCGGCGACGGAGTACGGCGAGTAGTACGAGACGCGGGCGACCGTGAGGCCGAGGCGTTCCGCCACGTCCAGGTCGATGTTGTTGAAGCCGGTGGAGCGTTGGGCGATGAGTTGGGTGCCGCCGGCCGCGAGGGTCTGGAGTACGCGGGGGTTCAGGTCGGCGTTGACGCTCGTGGAGATGATCTCGTGGCCGGCGGCGATGGGCGCGGTGTCCTCGTCGAGGAAGACGCTCAGACAGCGGACCTCGTGGTGGCCGGCGAACGCGCTCTCGATCAGCGGCCGCTCGTCGGCCTGGACACCGAAGGCAAGGATCTCCACGACCGCTCCCGTTCTGGTGGGTTATGGGCCGAATATACGGCCGACAACCCACCAGCGCCGGTTCAGCCGCCTCAGCCGAAGAACACCCCGACCTCCTCGTACAGCTTCGGGTCGACCGTCTTCAGTTGGGCTGTGGCCTCCGCGATGGGGACGCGGACGATGTCCGTGCCGCGCAGGGCGACCATCTTGCCGAAGTCGCCGTCGCGGACGGCCTCGATGGCGTGGAGGCCGAAGCGGGTGGCGAGCCAGCGGTCGAAGGCGCTGGGGGTGCCGCCGCGCTGGATGTGGCCGAGGACGGTGGTGCGGGCCTCCTTGCCGGTCCGCTTCTCGATCTCCTTGGCCAGCCATTCACCGACCCCGGACAGCCGTACGTGCCCGAAGGAGTCGAGGGTGCCGTCCTTGAGGACCACGTCGCCGTCCTTGGGCATGGCCCCTTCCGCCACGACCACGATCGGGGCGTACGACGCCTTGAAGCGGGAGGTGATCCAGCCGCACACCTGGTCGACGTCGAAGCGCTGCTCGGGGATGAGGATGACGTTGGCGCCGCCGGCCAGGCCGGAGTGGATGGCGATCCAGCCGGCGTGGCGGCCCATGACCTCGCAGACCAGGACCCGCATGTGCGACTCGGCGGTGGTGTGCAGCCGGTCGATGGCCTCGGTGGCGATGCCCACGGCGGTGTCGAAGCCGAAGGTGTAGTCGGTGGCGGACAGGTCGTTGTCGATGGTCTTCGGTACGCCGACACACGGCACGCCGTACTCGTCCGAGAGCCGCGCGGCCACGCCGAGGGTGTCCTCGCCGCCGATCACGACGAGCGCGTCGACCTCCTGGGCGGCGAGGTTGGCCTTGATGCGGCCGATGCCGTTCTCCAGCTTCAGCGGGTTGGTGCGGGAGGAGCCGAGGATGGTGCCGCCGCGGGGCAGGATGCCGCGCACGGCGGGGATGTCGAGACGGACGGTGTCGCCTTCGAGCGGACCTCGCCAGCCGTCCCGGTAGCCGACGAAGTCGTAGCCGAACTCCTGGACGCCCTTGCGGACGATGCCCCGGATGACGGCGTTGAGTCCGGGGCAGTCGCCGCCTCCGGTCAGTACTCCGACGCGCATGGAAAATTCCCTTCGCCGCAGTTTCCTGTGACAGCCACGCTAATGGTGATCCAGGTCACAGAGGGATGGGCGGGAAGGTCAATTCCGAGATCAATTCCGTTGAATTGTCGGGTAGTTGATCTACCGGGTCGGTCTACGCGTCGTCGAGTCCGCGCTCTATCGCGTACCGCACCAGCTCCACCCGGTTGTGCAACTGGAGCTTGCCCAGGGTGTTCTGGACGTGGTTCTGGACCGTGCGGTGCGAGATGACCAGGCGCTCGGCGATCTGCTTGTAGCTCAGGCCCTTGGCGACCAGGCGCAGTACTTCGGTCTCGCGGTCGGTGAGTTGGGGCGCCTTCGGCTCGTCGCTGTCGGCGGCCGGTGCCGGGTCCGAGGCCAGGCGGCGGTACTCGCCGAGGACCAGTCCGGCCAGCCCGGGGGTGAACACCGGGTCGCCGACCGCCGTCCGGCGCACCGCGTCCAACAGCTCTTCCGTGGAGGCCGACTTGAGCAGATAGCCGGTCGCGCCCGACTTCACCGCCTCCAGTACGTCGGCGTGCTCACCGCTCGCGGAAAGGACCAGGACGCGCAACGCCGGGTTGGCGCCCACCAGTTCCTTGCAGACCTGGACGCCCGGCAGTACCGGCAGGTTCAGGTCGAGGACCAGGACGTCCGGGGCGGCCGCCCGGGCCCGGCGTACCGCCTGCTCGCCGTCCCCGGCGGTGGCTACCACCTCGAAGCCGGACTCGGCCAGGTCGCGGGCGACCGCGTCGCGCCACATCGGGTGGTCGTCGACCACCATGACCCTGATCGGGCCCCGCTGCTCACTCATCGTGTCCCCGCCTTCCCCCGCGCCTTCGGTACCTTCAGCTCAACTTCCGTACCCTGCCCGGGAATCGAGACCAGCTCGGCACTCCCGCCCAGGTCCCGCAGCCGCCCCCGGATCGACAGGGCGACCCCGAGCCGCCCCTCCCCCTCGGCCTGCGCCAGCCGCCCCTCCGGGATACCGGGCCCGTCGTCCCGTACGGTCACCACGACCTCCCCGGGTTCGTCCTCGACCAGGATCCAGGCACGGGCGTCCGCACCGGCATGCCTGCGCACATTGTCCAGGGCGGCACCGACAGCGGCGGCCAGCTCCTTGGCGGCGGGCGCGGGCAGCGGCACCGGGGCACCGGGCTCGGCGAAACTCACCTTCGCGGCGGCGTACGGAGCGAGCAGCGTGCGCAGGTCCACCGGGCCGTCGTCGTCTTCTTCGGATTCTTCCTCCACGGCCCTCACGACCGCGCCCTCCGCCGCGTCCAGCGACACCCGGGAGACGGGTACGAGGCCGCCGGAGACCAGGGTGCGCAGGGCGATCTCCTGTTCGCCCGCCATCCGGCCCAGCTCGCCCGCCTCGCCGCCGAGCACGGCACCGCGCCGCTGCACCATGGCCAGCACCTGGAGGACACCGTCGTGGATGTCCCGGGCCAGCCGCTCCCGTTCCCGGGTGGTGGCCTCGATCTCCAGGGCGCGGGCGAGGGTGCGCTCGGAGGCGCGGGCGACCTCCACGACGTAGCCGATGGCGATGGAGGCGACCCAGACGAGGACCACGTTGTGGACGGTGTCGCGGGCCGGGGAGCCGCGCTCGATCAGGTTGGCGACGGCGACCGGGGTGGAGGCGAACGCGGCCCAGCGCCAGCCGCCCTTGATGGCGAAGGCGAGGACCGAACCGGCGGTCCATATCGACGGCAGGGTGGGGCCGCCGCTGTCTATGTGGTGGTCGTTGGCCGCCAGCGGCGTGAGGACGATGCCGGTCAGCGCGATCGAGAGGTCGACGGCGAGGAAGCGCTTGGTGCAGGCGACCGCGCTCTGCACGCGGGGCAGGGTGGCGAACGTCCAGACGAACAGGACGACGTAGAAGGCGATCGCGATGCCCGGACGGTCGAACTCGTCGTAGGCGGTGGCGAACAGCCCGACCGCGTAGAACATGGTCAGCACCCGGTAGCCGCTCAGGGCACGCCACAACGGCTGCTCGACGGACATCCGGATCACACGCTCGCGCCTGGCCAACTCCCCCACCCCCAACAGACCACCCCGCCTAGGGGCTGGTCTGTTCCTTCTCCGCTTGTGCGAGCGCGGCCTTGGTGGCCTTGTCCGCTTCCTTCTCGGCCTTCGCCGCCTCCGCGATCTGCCGCTTGGCGGCCGTCGCGTAGATGTCCACGTACTCCTGGCCGGAGAGCTTCATGATTTCGTACATGACCTCGTCGGTCACGGCGCGCAGCACGAAACGGTCGTGCTCCATGCCGTTGTACCGGCTGAAGTCGAGCGGTTTGCCGATCCGGATGCCCGGGCGCATCAGCTTCGGTACGACCTTGCCGGGCGGCTGGATCTTCTCCGTGTCGATCATGGCGACCGGGATCACCGGGGCGCCGCTGGCGAGCGCCACGCGCGCGAGGCCGCCGGGCTTGCCGCGGTACAGGCGGCCGTCCGGGGAGCGCGTGCCCTCCGGATAGATACCGAACAGTTCGCCGCGCTCCAGGACGTCGAGCCCGGCCTTGATCGCGGCCTCGCCCGCCCCGCGCGCACCCGAGCGGTCCACCGGGAGCTGGCCGGCGCCCTTGAAGAACGCGGCCGTCAGTTTGCCCTTCACCCCGGGCGTCGTGAAGTACTCGGCCTTCGCGATGAAGGTCACCTTGCGGTCGAGGACCGCGGGCAGGAAGAACGAGTCCGAGAAGGAGAGGTGATTGCTCGCCAGGATGGCGGCGCCCTCCGCCGGAATGTTCTCGAGGCCCTCCACCCACGGCCGGAAGGCGACCTTCAGCGGCCCACCGATGGCGACCTTCATCGTGCCGTACAACAACCGAGTGCCTCCTGTGCTCGTCGATCAGACCTTAACCCGGAGCACCGTCAAAGGACCCGACGGCCCTGGTCGGTGTCAGTGCGGTCGCGTACGGTTAACCGCACCTGGACTCGTTCACGCCTCACTGACGCACACCCTTCTTCATGAACATGAACACGCCCCTCTCATGAACAGGAGACCGAAGGTGCCGGTCCTCCCCGGAGCCGAGCCGTACCGCCACGAGGGCGGGGAGGTCGGAGTTCTCCTCTGCCACGGCTTCACCGGTTCCCCGCAGTCGCTGCGCCCCTGGGCGGAGTATCTGGCCGAGCGCGGCCTCACCGTGTCGCTGCCGCTGCTGCCCGGGCACGGCACCCGCTGGGAGGACATGCAGCTCACCGGCTGGCAGGACTGGTACGCGGAGGTGGACCGCGAGCTGCGCGCTCTGCGCGAGCGCTGCTCGCAGGTCTTCGTCGCGGGCCTGTCCATGGGCGGCGCGCTGGCCCTGCGGCTGGCCGCCAGGCACGGCGACGAGATCAGCGGCGTCGTGGTCGTCAACCCCGGCATCAAGGTGCACGGCATCGCCGCGTACGCCCTTCCGGTCGCCCGCCACCTGGTGCGTACGGCGCCGGGTATCGCCAGCGACATCGCGAAGGAGGGCAGCGACGAGGTCGGCTACGACAAGGTGCCGCTGCACTCCGCCCACTCGCTGCGCAATTTCTTCCGGCTGGTCGACCGCGAGCTCCCGCAGGTCACCCAGCCGCTCCTGCTGCTGCACAGCACCCAGGACCATGTGGTGCCGCCGGCCGACTCGGCCCGTGTGCTCAGTCGCGTTTCCTCGGCCGACGTGACGGAAATCCTGCTGGAACAGAGCTACCACGTCGCGACGTTGGACCACGACGCGGACCGGATTTTCGAGGAGAGCTTCACGTTCATCGGCCGGCTCGCACCCAGTGTCGGCAAGCAGGCGTCCGACACGGGCCGGGTGAGCGAGCAGGAAGGGACGGCCACAGGTGGCTGAGCACGACTCCGACCGCGAGGGCCTCGAACCGGACGAGCAGGGCGTCCCGTTCGACGAGGAGGCCGCGTGGGCCGCGATCGTCGCCGGATACGGCGACGAGCCCAAGGATCCGCCGGGCGCCAAGCCGTTCAAGTCGATCGAGGACCTGGCGCTGCTCGACCCCGAGAAGAACGACGAGCAGCCCAAGGCCAAGGAGCAGTCCTCCAACGGCAAGGACAAGGACAAAGGCGCGGAGGAGCCGCCTCCCGCCAAGCCGCTGGGCAGCTCCGTCTCCTTCGCGCCCGGCGTCGGCGGTCCCCGTGACTACACCGCGCCGGACTCCTCCGAGGACGACTTCGACGAGGACGACGAGGGCCACTTCGTGCCGCCGGAGCCGCCTCCGCTGCCGGCCGCCGACACGACGGCCAAGTTCGCCTGGCTCGGGGTGATCGGCGGCCCGATCCTGCTGCTGCTGGCGGTGCTGCTCGGCTGGGACATGACCTGGTGGCTGGCGACCGTCGGCATCGGCGGCTTCCTCGGCGGCTTCGGCACGCTGGTGATGCGGATGCGGACGGACGACGAGGAGGGGGACGACCCCGGGCGCGGGGCCGTCGTCTGACGTTATGGAACGGCGGGAATTCTGAGGGCGGCCAGGACCGGGAAGTGGTCCGTGGCCGCCCTCAAGTCCGTCTCCGTCACTCCCGGCTGCTCCGACGGCACCCCGCAGCCCAGCACCTCGACGCCCGGTGTCGCGAAGATCGCGTCGATGCGCTGGAAGGGGTTGCCGGGGGTCCAGGTGTACTCGTCGCCCCAGGGTGAGGTGGCCCAGCAGTCCTGGAGGTCCTTGGCCAGCCGGGTGAAGGTGCGGCCGCCGGGGCGGTCGTTGAGGTCGCCGCCCGCGATCGCGTGGTCCACGCCCATGCCGGCCAGCCGGTCGAGCAGCATGCCGCCCTGGTCGTAGCGCTCGTCGTCGCGGAGGCTGAGATGGCAGCTGAGGACGCCGAGCCGGGCGCCGCCGAAGCGGACGACCGCGGTCGCGAAACCGCGGCGGTGTTCGCCGGGGGTGAGGGGGAGGAGCACGTCCTCGGTGCGCTCGACCGTGGCGCGGAGGGAACAGAGCAGGGCGGGCCCCGCTGCGGTGCCTCCGCCGGAGAGGACGACCAGGTCGGACGCGGAGGCCAGGCGGGCGAGCTTCTTGCGCCAGCGGAAGAAGCGGGGGGCTTCCTGGACGAGGACGAGGTCCGGGGCGCAGGCCCTGATCACCCGGGCCAGTGCGGCTGTGTCGTCGCGCATCGAGCGGATGTTGTAGCTCAGGACGCGGATGATCGCGGAACCGTCGGGTTCGGTGCGGGAGTTGGGGAGCGGCGCCATGTGGATCAATTTACGCCGCCTGACAGCTCGGGGCGCGGGGTACGTGGGCGACTGCCGGTCGTTCGTGGCTGGTCGCGCAGTTCCCCGCGCCCCTGAAAAACAACTCACATGATCGGGTCCGGCTCCCTCGCCAGGTCCGCCGCTCCGACCATGCCCGCCTTGTTGCCCAGCTGGGCCGCGATCACGTCGGCGACCGGGCGCCAGTTGCCGCCGACCAGCCAGCGTTTGTAGGACTTGCGGATCGGGTCGAGGACCAGTTCGCCCTCGTCCGAGAGGCCGCCGCCGACGATGAACGCGGAGGGGTCGAAGAGGGAGGCGAGGTCGGCGAGGCCCGCGCCGGCCCAGCGGGCCAGTTCGCGGTAGGAGTCGACGGCGACCGGGTCTCCCTGCCGGGCGGCCATGGAGATGTGCTTGCCCTCGATGCCCTCGGGGGTGCCGTCGCCGAGGGAGAGCAGGACGTCCGCGGCCTCGGGGGTCGCGTTGGCGCGCTGCTTGGCGTAACGGACGAGGGCGCGGCCGGAGGCGTACTGCTCCCAGCAGCCCTGGCTGCCGCAGCCGCACAGCAGGCCGTCCGGGACCATGCGGATGTGGCCGAACTCGGCGGCCACGCCGAAGTGCCCGCGGCGCAGCTTGTTGCCGATGATGATGCCGCCGCCGAGGCCGGTGCCGAGGGTGATGCAGATGACGTTGCGGTGGCCCTTGCCGGCGCCGAACTTGTACTCGCCCCAGGCCGCGGCGTTCGCGTCGTTCTCCACGACGACGGGGAGGCCCACGCGAGCCTCGACCTTCTCCTTCAGCGGCTCCTGGCGCCAGTCGATGTTCGGCGCGAAGTAGACCGTGGAGCGCTGGCGGTTGACGTACCCTGCCGCGCCGATGCCCACGCCCACGATCTCGTGCCCGGCGCGCGCACCCTCGACGGCGGCGGCGATGGCGTCGACGATGCCCTCGGGCGTGCCCGGGGTGGGCACCTGGTGGGTCGACAGGATGTTGCCTTCCTCATCGACCACGCCGGCCGCGATCTTGGTGCCGCCGATGTCGACGCCGATGGTGAGTCCCATGAATCCCTCAGTTTCGGTCGAGCCCCGCTACGGCCCACCGTACCCGAGGGGCCGACGTCGGATCAGCGACGTCGGTCCGTAGGACGGGACCGTCACCACCGTGCGGACGGGACGGCGGCGGCGGACCCTCGGGACTGGCTAGTCGAGGTCGATGCGCTCCCCCGGGCCGGAGTCGTCGCCGGGGTCGCGCAGCTTCTTCAGTTCGGTGTCGCGGGCGGTCCAGCGCTGTTCCTGGGCCTGGACGGCGGAGCGGTACGCGGCGAGGAGTTCGCTGCCGGCCGCCGCGAGGTGGTCGAAGACGTCCGGGTTGCGTTCGATGACGGGCTCGACGGCGGCCTTGGCCTGCTGGACGACCTGCTTGACCACCTGCTGGGCGGCCGGTCCGGCGACCTGGCCGAGCAGCGGGGACTGGAGGCCGGACAGCTTGTCCGTGACGGTGTCGACGAGCTTGCGCAGTTCCTCGGCGGCCGAGCCCGGGGGCGGGCCGTACTGGGTGCGGCGGCGGGCCTTCTCCGCCGCGAGGTCTTCGGCGGCCGCCGTCGCCCAGGCGTCGGCGTCGGTCGCCCGCACCTCGTCGAGCGCCTCTTCCTTGCCGGCCTCGTACGGGGGGAGCTCTTCGCTCATGACGGACTCCTGACTACGGTTCGTCTCTACGACGTTACCCGAATGGGCGTACGTGCTTCACGTCTCCGCACGCACCAATGCTCACCTTCCCTGCGGCCACAGTCCCGGGTCGGGCGTGAAGCGGATGCGCAGCTCGCCCTCCCGCAGCGCGGCGCCGGCCACGGTGCAGCGGCGCAGGGCCGACGGCAGGGGGACGATACGGCGGAACCGGCCGACGGTGACGACGAGTTCGTCGCCGCGGCGGACGAGGTCCAGCTCGTCCCGTATCGCGCCGGGCAGCGGAATGTGCCAGACCAGGACGCCGTCCTCGGCGAGCTGGTCGGTCACGGGCCACTCGACCGTGGAGCCGGTCGCGTTGACACCGGGCACGGCGAGCGCGGCGAGGTCGTCGGTGCCGCGCGGGTCGTGGCCGAGGTGGCGGACGGGATGGCAGTCGTACGCGCCCTGCCACTCGTCCAGGGTCTTGCGCTGCTGGGCGTTGAGGGCGGCGAGCCAGGTGTCCTCGACGGACTCCGGAAGTACTCGGTTGGCGATCAGCGCATCCGGGCGCAGGCCGCGCAGGGCGAGGGCCAGACCGGCGGCACGGACCGCGTCGGCGCCTGCCGGTCCGGGGTCCGCGACCAGGCGTACGGACGTGTTGCGGTCGGCGAGGACCGCCTCGACCGCGGCCAGTTCTACGTCCCACCGGCCCGCGGTGTCGTAGAGCCACTCCGAGGGCATCGGGACGCCGGCGAGGCGGCCGAGGACCGGGCGCAGGGCGCGGGCCGCCTGGCGCTCCGCGGGGAGGAGGCGGCGGAGGTAGCGGCGGAGTTCCTCGGGGAGGGCGAGGAGGGCCAGGGCCTGGGGGGTGGGCGGGAGGTCGACCACGAGCAGGTCGTAGGCCTCCGACAGGGCCGCGTCGCGCAGGGCGCGGAGCAGGTTCAGTTCCTCGGCGCCGGGGAGGGGGGTGAGTTCCTCCGCGTCCAGGCGTGCCGCGCCCAGGAGTTCGAGGGCGGAGGAGGCCCGGGTCTGGAAGGCGGTGAGGTCCGTGCGGAACGACTCCGTGGCGTCGGGGCGCCAGGCGGTGAGGTGTTCGGTGACGTGTACGGGGGCCGCTCCTGTCGGCACGGCGAGGGCCGCGCCGAGGGTGTCGCCTCGGTCTGCCCCTAGGAGCAGGGTGCGGGTGCCGGTGCCTGCGGCGGCTTGTGCGGTGGCTGCGGCGATGGTGCTGCGGCCGCTGCCGCCTGGGCCGGTGATCAGGAGGGTGCGCATGTCTGTGAACGGTAGTCGGTCGGTGGGGGTTGGGCGCCGTTGCCGGGGGCTCCGCCCCCGGGCCCCCGTCGGCCCTGAAGGGGCCTCGTCCTCAAACGCCGGACGGGCTGGATTGTGCCGGCCCGCGCTGAAAGGTGGGCGCCGAGCGAGCTGGCAGAAACCCCGCCTACTTCTCCCCCGACTCCACCCGCTTCTTCAATCCCGCCAGCGCCCGGTCGATGATGACCTTCTCCGCCTTGCGCTTGATCATGCCCAGCATGGGGATCTTGACGTCCACGGTGAGGAGGTACGTGACCTCCGTGGCGCCTGCGGCCGTGGGCTTGAGGAGGTAGGAGCCGTCCAGGGAGCGCAGCATCTGGGACTTGACGAGGGTCCAGGAGACCTCATTGTCGCCGGTCCAGGTGTACGCGAGGACCTGGTCGTCCTTGATCGCGCCGGCGTCCATGACGAGTCGGACCTGTTCGGCGCGGCCCCGCTCGTCGGTCTTGAGGACGTCCGCCTCCTTCACCTCGCCGGTCCAGTCCGGGTAGCGGGCGAAGTCGGCGATCACCTCCATGACGTCGGCCGGTGCCGCCTCGATCGTGATGCTCGAACTGGTGTGTTCCGCCATCGCTGTGGCTCCTCCAGATGCGGACCGGCAGGGCGTCGTCGTCGTGCGCTTGTGCGTGCAGCGTGAAGGCTACCTCCCCGCCAACCCCCTTACCGCACCCCCTACCTGCGGCATCGGCGAGCGGTCACCATTCCAGTGCCCACGGCTTCCCGCTGCCCGCGAAGTGGCCGACGTTCACGCACTCCGTCGCGCCGATCCGCATCCTGCGCACGAGCGGCTGGTGGACGTGGCCGAACAGTGAATAGCGGGGCCGGGTGCGGCGGATCGCGTCCAGGAGGGCCCGGCTGCCGCGCTCGAAACGGCGCGCGACGGTGTCGTAGACCAGCTCGGGGACCTCGGGCGGGATGTGGGTGCACAGGACGTCGACCTCGCCCACGGCCTCGATCTTGGCGGCGTACTCCTCGTCGCTGATCTCGTACGGGGTGCGCATGGGGGTGCGCAGGCCGCCGCCGACGAAGCCGAAGGTCCAGCCGCCGATCTCGACGCGTTCGCCGTCGAGCACGGTGGTTCCGGGTTCGGCGTACTCGGGCCACAGGGTCGGCATGTCGACATTGCCGTAGGTGGCGTACGTCGGGGTGGGGAAGGCGGCGAACATCTCCGCGTACTGCTTGCGGACCGCCTTCTCGATGAGGGCGGCGCGGTCGCCGCCGACGGTGCTCCAGAGGCGGGCGCCGAGTTCGCGGGCCTCCTCGAAGCGGCGGGCGGTGCGCAGCTCGACCAGGCGGTCGGCGTTCGCCTCGCCGAACAGTTCGGGGAAGATTCCGCGCGCATGGTCGGCGTAGTCGAGGAAGAGGACCAGGTCGCCCAGGCAGATCAGGGCGTCGGCACCCTCGCCGGCTCCGGCCAGGTCACGGGCGTTGCCGTGCACGTCGCTGACCACATGGACGCGCGTGCGGGAGTTACCGGATGGTGTGGGTGCCATGACGATCAAGCGTAGGCGTGTGCGGCAAACGTGAACAGTGGCGGCCTCGCTTGCCGTTACTGGCCAGTCAAGAAAGGGGTGGACTACTGTGCGCGAGGAAACACCAATCTGTGTGACGCAGCGAACATCTCGCCGGACCCCCCTGTCGTAGGAGCCATACCGGCGGGTAACGTCCGGGCAGTCCAGTCGTGCTCAGGATTTCAATCATCCGGTCCTGACGCACCTGCCCGAGCCTTGGACCGGACCGTCGCATCACACAACGTCGTGGCGCCGGCGCCCTATGAGGAGCAGCAGTCTTGCGCGAGTTCAGCCTTCCGGCTTTGTACGAGGTCCCTGCGGACGGCAACCTGACCGACATCGTCCGCAGAAACGCCGCGCAGCACCCAGATGTCGCCGTCATCGCCCGCAAGGCGAACGGCGGCTGGCAGGACGTGACCGCCACGGTCTTCCTCGCCGAGGTGCACGCCGCCGCCAAGGGGCTCATCGCCTCCGGCGTCCAGCCCGGCGACCGGGTCGGGCTGATGTCCCGCACGCGGTACGAGTGGACGCTGCTCGACTTCGCGATCTGGTGCGCGGGCGGGATCACCGTGCCGGTGTACGAGACCAGCTCGCCGGAGCAGGTGCAGTGGATCCTGAGCGACTCGGGTGCCACCGCGCTCGTCGTGGAGCAGGACGGACACGCCGCCGCCGTCGAGTCGGTGCGGGACCAGCTGCCCGCGCTCAAGCACGTCTGGCAGATCGACGCGGGCGCGATCGACGAGCTGGGCCGCGCGGGCAAGGGCGTCTCGGACGCGACCGTCGAGGAGCGCAGCTCGCAGGCGAAGGCCGACGACCCGGCGACCATCGTGTACACCTCGGGTACTACGGGTCGTCCCAAGGGCTGTGTGCTGACCCACCGCAGCTTCTTCGCGGAGTGCGGCAACATCGTGGAGCGGCTGCGCCCGCTGTTCCGCACCGGCGAGTGCTCGGTGCTGCTGTTCCTGCCGCTCGCGCACGTCTTCGGACGGCTGGTGCAGATCGCGCCGATGATGGCGCCGATCAAGCTGGGCCTGGTCCCGGACATCAAGAACCTCACGGATGAACTCGCCTCGTTCCGGCCGACGTTGATCCTCGGTGTGCCGCGCGTCTTCGAGAAGGTCTACAACTCGGCGCGCGCCAAGGCGCAGGCGGACGGCAAGGGCAAGATCTTCGACAAGGCGGCCGACACCGCGATCGCGTACAGCCGTGCGCTGGACACGCCGTCGGGTCCGTCCCTCGGGCTGAAGATCAAGTACAAGACCTTCGACAAGCTCGTCTACAGCAAGCTGCGCGCGGTGCTCGGCGGGCGGGGCGAGTACGCGATCTCCGGCGGCGCGCCGCTGGGCGAGCGGCTCGGGCACTTCTTCCGGGGGATCGGGTTCACCGTCCTCGAGGGGTACGGGCTGACCGAGTCCTGTGCCGCCACGGCCTTCAACCCGTGGGACCGGACGAAGATCGGCACGGTCGGTCAGCCGCTGCCCGGCTCCGTGGTGCGCATCGCGGACGACGGCGAGGTGCTGCTGCACGGCGAGCACCTGTTCAAGGGCTACTGGAACAACGAGGCCGCCACGGCCGAGGCGCTGGCCGACGGCTGGTTCCACACCGGGGACATCGGCACCCTCGACGAGGACGGCTACCTCAGGATCACCGGCCGCAAGAAGGAGATCATCGTCACCGCGGGCGGCAAGAACGTCGCCCCGGCCGTGATCGAGGACCGCATCCGCGCGCACGCGCTGGTCGCGGAGTGCATGGTCGTCGGGGACGGGCGGCCCTTCGTGGGCGCGCTGGTCACCATCGACGACGAGTTCCTGGGCCGCTGGGCGGCGGAGCACGGCAAGCCGGCGGGTTCCACCGCGGCGTCGCTGCGTGACGACCCGGATCTGGTGCAGGCGATCCAGGACGCCGTCGACGACGGCAACGCCGCGGTGTCGAAAGCGGAATCGGTGCGGAAGTTCCGCATTCTGTCCTCCCAGTTCACGGAGGAGTCGGGCCACCTGACGCCGTCCCTGAAGCTCAAGCGGAATGTGGTGGCGAGGGACTACGCGGACGAGATCGAGGCCATCTACCAGAAGTAGAGGGCGAGTTGGGTCAGGTGTCCTCGGCGAGGACCCGTTCCATCGTGCGCTCGGCGAGCGCGGTGATCGTGACGAACGGGTTCACGCCGATGTTGCCGGGCACCAGCGAACCGTCGGTGATGTACAGCTTCGAATACCCCTTCACCCGGCCGTAGTTGTCGGTCGCCTTGCCCAACACGCAGCCGCCCAGCGGGTGGTAGCAGAAGTCGTCCGCGAAGATCTTGCTGGGCGTGCCGAACAGGTCGGAGCGGTAGATCGTCGCGTTGGCCGAGTTGATCCGGTCGAACAGTTTCTTCGCCATGGCGACCGAGACCGCGCTCTGGGCCGCGGTCCAGCCCAGCTTCACCGTGCCGCTCGCCGAGTCGTAGGTGAACGAGGCCCGTTGGGGGTTCTTGGTGATCGCCAGATAGAGGCTCACCCAGGTCTCGAACCCGATGGGCAGCGGGGCGATCTCCGCGAAGACCGGGTTGTCGGTGTTGGACCAGTCGTCGATGCCCATGACCGGCATGGTCGCCTGGTTGGCTCCGGTGGTGTCCCAGATGTGGTTGGCGCGGCCCACCATGGTGTTGCCGTTGGGCCCCCAGCCCGCCCCGACCGTGGCGTCCAGCGCGGGCAGCGTGCCGGTGTCCCGGGCGCGGACGAGGAGTTCGGTGGTGCCGAGGCTGCCGCCGCCGAGGAACAGATAGGTGCAGCTGTACTGCTTGGTCTCGACGACCGCGCCGGTGTTGTCGATCCGGTCGACGGTCAGCTGGTACGACCCGTCGCTCGCCCGCGTGACGGCCCGCACCTTCTCCAGGGTGTGGATGGTGACCTTGCCGGTGCCGAGCGCGGAGGCGAGGTAGGTCTTGTCGAGGCTCTTCTTGCCGTAGTTGTTGCCGTAGATGACCTCCTGGGCGAGCGCGGACTTGGTGGCGGTGCCGGCCGCCTCCTGCTGCATGTACCCGAAGTCGTAGACGTTGGGCACGAAGGTGGTCGTCAGGCCGGTGTTCGTGGCGGCCTTCCGCGAGGTGCGGGTGAACTGGTACCACTCGGTCGACTCGAACCACGTCGGGTCGACGGTGTTGACGCCGAGCATGGTGCGGGCGCGCGGGAAGTACGTGTTGTACATCGCGGTGGCGTCCACGGTGGGGAACTGCTCGGTGAAGTACGACTGGCGCGGGGTGACCGCCATGCCGCCGTTGACCAGCGAGCCCCCGCCGACACCGCGTCCCACGTACACGGACATGCTGTCGTAGTGCACGCGGTCCAGGACGCCCGGGTACGGGGTGATGTCCTTGTTGACGACGTCCAGCCAGAGGAAGCTCGCGAGCGGGGCCTCGGTGCGGGTCTTGAACCACATCGACCGCTGGTCCGGGTTGGCGGTGTTGCAGAAGATCTTGCCGTCGGAGCCCGGGGTGTTCCAGAGCCTGCCCATCTCCAGGACGAGCGTGGTGATGCCGGCCTGGCCGAGGCGGAGGGCGGCGACCGCTCCGCCGTAGCCGGAGCCGACGACGATCGCGGGTGCGGTTTCGACGGCCGCGGGTTCGACCGCCTGCGCCGACTGGAGGCCGATTCGGGTGAGACCGCCCGCGGCGGCGGTCTGGAGGGCGATCATGCCCAGTATTTGACGTCTCGTCAGCTGATGCTGCGTCAGTTTTGCTGTCATGCGCGCAGCATGTGCGGATTATTCGGTTCCGCCTAGGGGCTGCGCCAGTTTTGGGGCGCCGTGGGGGGTGCCGGGTGAGGTGGTCGGGCGGGTGCGGGTTGTGTGTGGCTGGTCGCACCCACGCGGCGGAGCCGCATATCGATACAGCCCCGCGCCCCTGAAAAAAACAGGGGGTTCGCGCCCCGGGGGTTTTAGGGGCGCGGGGAACTGCGCGACCAGCCCCCACGCACCCGCACCCGCCCTGGTCGATCAACTGGCACCCCGGATGGCGCCCCTACAACAGCGCCCTCAGCCGCTCCGCCAGGAGGTCCCAGCGCCACCGTTCCTCGACCCACTGCCGCCCCCGCTCCCCCATGTCGCGGCGCAGCTCCGGGTCCGCGAGCAGCGCGACGATCCGGTCGGCGGCCTCCTCCGGGGACCCGCCGCGCACCACCCACCCGGTCTCGCCGTCGAGCACCGCGTCGGGCGCGCCGCCGGAGTCACCGGCGACGACCGGCAGGCCGGTGGCCGACGCCTCCAGGTAGACGATGCCGAGCCCCTCGACGTCGAGCCCCCCGCGCCGGGTCCGGCACGGCATCGCGAAGACGTCACCGGCGCCGTAGTGCGCGGGCAGTTCGGCCCAGGGCACGGCGCCGGTGAAGCGCACGGAGTCGCTCACGCCCGTCTCCCGCACCAGCCTGCGCAGGTCCTTCTCGTACGGTCCGCCGCCCACGATCAGCAGGACGGCGTCGGGCTGCCGAGCCAGGATGCGCGGCATCGCGAGGATCAGCGTGTCCTGCCCCTTGCGCGGCACGAGCCGCGAGACGCACACGACGACGGGCCGCTCGGTCAGCCCGAGCCGGGCCCGCACCTCGGCACCGCCGGAGCCCGGATGGAAGACCTTCTCGTCCACGCCCGGCGGCAGTTGGACCATCCCCGCCGCCGCCTCCGGGCTCAGCGCGCCGGCGATCCGCGAGCGCGTGTACTCCCCGAGGTAGGTGATCGTGTCCGTCGACTCCCCGATACGGTGCAGGAGTTGACGCGAGGCGGGCAGCTGCGCCCACCCGGCCTCGTGCCCGTGCGTGGTGGCCACCAGCCGCTCGGCACCGGCCTTGCGCAGCGCCGGCGCCATCAGCCCGAGCGGTGCCGCCGCCCCGAACCACACCGCCGTACATCCGTGTTCGCGCAGCAGCCCGACGGCCGTCCGGGTCGCGGCGGGCGTCGGCAGCAGCATGGTCGTCTTGTCCCGTACGACCCTGAAGGGCTGCTCGGCGTCGAAGGCGGCGGTCGCCTCGGCGCCCTCCCGGCCGCGCTTCCAGGTCGAGGCGTAGACGACGAGCCGCTCGGGATCGAGCCGCAGCGCCATGTTGTGCAGGAAGGCCTGGATGCCCCCTGGCCGGGGCGGAAAGTCATTGGTCACGATCAGGGTCTTGCGCACGCGGCAGACCTTACCCGGGGAGGGTTCACAGCTCGGCACGGCCGCGCTTCATGGCCATCGCACAGCCGCTCGGGAGAACATGTGGCCCTCACCCGGCAGGCACGGCACGGAACAGGGGCTCAGGTGGAGATCGCGGGCGCGAGACGGCGGCTGGCAGTGCTGCTGGGGACCTGGGGCCTGACCCGGATCGTTCTGCTGCTGTTCGTCTTCAAGGTGTTCGTGTTCCCCGGCCCGGACGTCACCAGCGATGTGTCGGTGATCTACCAGGGCTGGTACGAGACCCTGCGGCACGGCAGCTTCCCGCTCGACGACGTCACCTGGCAGTACCCGCCGGCCGCCGCCCTCCCGATCCTCTCCCCCGCCCTGCTGGGCTTCCTCGACTACGCGTCCGCGTTCTTCGTCCTCGCCTGCCTCGCCGACCTGGCGGTCCTGGCACTCCTGCTCTACACCGGCCTGCGCCCGGGCCGGACGCTCCGCGGTGCCTGGGTGTGGGTGGCGGGCGTCCCGCTCCTCGGCCCGACCGTGTACGCGCGCTACGACGTGATGGTGACCGCGGTCGCCGTGGCCGCGCTGCTCGCCGGCGCCCGGCACCCGCGTGTGATGGGCGCGCTGGTGGGCTTCGGCGCCCTGCTGAAGGTGTGGCCCGCGCTGCTCCTGCTGGGCGCGGTCAAGCGCCGGGCGTGGGGCGCGGCGGCGGTGACGGTCGTGGCGGTCGCCTCCGTCTTCGCGGTGTCGATGCCGGGCGCGTTCGCGTTCCTGACCTTCCAGCGCGCGCGGGGCACGGAGGTGGAGTCGCTGGGCTCCCTGGTCTTCCATGTGGCCCGGCACTTCGGCTGGCAGGGCCAGGTGCTCCTGAACTACGGCTCGGTCGAGTTCGTCGGCCCCTACGTCAACTGGGTCAGCACGGCCGCCCTCGGCCTCACCGCGATCGCCTTCGGCTGGCTCATGCTCTGGCGTCTGATGGCGGCCCGCTTCCTCCCGCACACCCTCGCGGACGCGGCCTTCGTGGCGGTGCTGATGTTCACGGTCACGAGCCGGGTGATCAGCCCGCAGTACGTCGTCTGGCTGATCGGCCTCGCGGCCGTCTGCTCCTGCTTCCGCGCCAGCCGCATGCGGCTCCCCGTCGGCCTGGTCCTGGCGGCGGCCTTCGTGACGGTCCTGGAGTTCCCGGTCTGGTTCGCCGACGTGGTCGCCAGCGACAACCTGGGCATCGTCCTCCTGCTCCTCCGCAACGGCCTGCTGGTCGCGGCGGCGCTCACCGCCGCACGGGAGCTGTGGCGGGCGTCGGTCACCTGGGCGGACGTACCCCCGCTCCCCAGTCAGGCCACCCGCTCGAAGGCGGCCTCGACCTCCCCCTGAGGCCGGGCAGGTCCTGCCGGTCACGCGGCGGGCGCGGAGGCCGACGCGCGCTCCCCCGCCGAGGTCAGGTACTCCCGCGCCGTACGGCCGAACGCGCCACCCCCTGCTCGCCGGCGTCGAGGGAGCGCCGCCCCTTCACGGCACCCCGGCCCGCCGGACGGCCCCCGCCCCGCCGGAACAACACCGCCACCACTCCGCACTGCACCCCCATCGAGAGCGCCATCGCCAGACACACCCCGGGCAGCCCGAGCCCCGACAGGCCGTACGCCAGCGGGAGTTGGACCGCCGTGCCGAGCACGGTGACCCGGAGCAGCGCCGGTGCGCCCCCGCTCCCTTCGAAGACCCCGCCGAGCGCGATGAAGCAGGCCATCAGCAGCAGATACGGACCGACGCAGCGCAGGAACAGGGCGCCCTCGTGGGCGACTTGGGGCCCGGTACCGAAGGCGGCCATGATCCAGGGCGCGGTGACGCAGAGCAGGACGGCCGCGACGGCGCCAACCGTGCCGGACACGAGCATGGCCTGCCGTCCGATCTCGCTCCTCTCGTCCCTCCCCGTCCCCCGCAGGTGTGCGGTGTGGATGGAGGCGGCCTGCCGCACGGAGTAGAAGGCCATCGTCGCGACGTACAGCACCTTGTAGCCGATGGCGTACGCGGCCACCGCCGACACTCCGAGCCGCGCCACGATCGCGACCAGCACCAGCGCACCGCCCTGCCGCACGGTGAAGTCGGCGGACATGGGCAGGCCGGTGGTGAACGTCCGGCGCAGGGCAACGGAGAGGGGGTCGGCGGGCGCCGGCTCTCCGGGGGCGGACCGACCGGGCGCGAGCCGACCGGGCGCGAGCCGACCAGATGCGGACTCGGCGGGTGCGGGTCGAGCGGGGGCGGCCTCCGCGGGGCCGGGCTCGACAGCAGGGGACTCACCGGAAGCCGCTTCGGCGGAAGCAGACCCGCCGCGTGCGGGCCGGATGAAGACCGCCTCCGCAGGACCAGGCTCGACAGCAGCGGACTCACCGGAAGCCGCTTCGGCGGATACGGACTCTTCGGAAGCAGGCTCGTTGAAGGCGGCCCCCGCAGGACTGGGCCCGGCGACT